>NZ_JBFUIM010000015.1:0-165352 GCF_056401875.1 Roseateles sp. P4_D2
ACCTCCCGCGGCGGCGCCGGCGGCGCCTCGGCGCGCTCCTTGCGAGCGATCTCCAGCAGGCCCGGCAGCTCCTCAGGCACCACACCCTTGAGCACGCAGAAGTTGGCCTCGGTCAGCGTCGTGCGCTCGAAGTCCCACAGCAGCTGGGCTCGGTTGCGGCGCTGCTGCGCCTCGAGCTGGTGGCGCTCCTGCTCCACCTGCTCACGCTCCTGCTTCAGGCCGCGGCGGCGGGTCAGCTCTTCCTTGGCGGCATTCAGATGCTCTTCCGTGATCTCACCGGCGGGGTTGCCGTCGAGGTCGAAGCGGCTCTTGGCCTGGGTCAGCGCGATCAGATAGCCGGTGCTGCCGGTGTGGCGGCGCAGGAAGGCGCTGAGCTGAGCCTTGCTGAACTTGCCCGGTGCGCGCTCCTGGATGTCGGCCTGCACGCGCAGCTTGACAGGCTTGGGCTTGCCGGTGAACAGGGCCGGGAACAGGGCCTTGAGCTCGGCAGTGGCATCTACCGCCGGCGCAGCGGGCGAGCCAGCAGCAGCCGGCGCGGCGTCGGCGGAAACCTCTGTCGCGCTCTCGATCTGGGGCGCGGCCTCGGGTGCGGCCGCCGGTGTGGCCTCAGGCGCAGGCACGGGTGCGGGCACAGCGGCTGCCGGTTCTTCGGACGGGGTGACGGGATCAGGAAGATCGGAATTCATCGCAAAGCCGTCGAAGCGGCAGCAAACAGGCAAGGGCCGGGATTGTCGGCCATCATGGGCTCCTGCACGCCATCCCACAGAAAGGCCAGCAAATGCACCTCGAAGGCTCATGCCATTGCGGCAGCGTGAAGTTCTCGGTCGAGGCCGACTCGCCCGTCCCTTTCATGCGCTGCTACTGCTCCATCTGCCGCAAGACGGCTGGCGCTGGCGGCTATGCGATCAACCTCGGCGCTCAGACGCACACGATGAAGGTCAAGGGCAAGCGGCATCTGCGCATCTACCGCGCCAAGCTGCCGAACAAGGAAGGCAAGGGCCGGCACAAGAGCAGCGGGCGGCGCTACTTCTGCATGAAGTGCGGCAGCGCGCTGTGGCTCTGGGACCCGACCTGGCCGGAGCTTGTGCACCCGCATGCCAGCGCCATCGACACGCCGTTGCCGACGCCACCCGAGCAAGTGCATTGCATGGTGGGTTCCAAGGCGGATTGGGTCGAGGTGGAGGGCTCGCCTCGGGACCCGCGCTTTGACGAGTACCCCGACATGTCATTGGCCGAGTGGCACAAGGCGCACTACAGGCCCTAGCCCAGCCCGCCGAAAACCTTTTTGAGGATGGCGCTGCCGGTGCCGACCGGGTCCTGCCGGATCTTCTTCTCCTCCTCGCCAATGATGCGGTAGAGCCCGTCCAGCGCCCTGGCCGTCACGTACTGCTGGATGTTGGCCTCGTCGCCCTTGACGAGGCCGAAGCCACCGGCCTTCCTGGCGACGGCGTTGTACTTGTCGGCGAGAGACACCTTCTCGGTCGCCTTGGTCACGATGGGCAGGAACTGCTGGCCCAGCGGCTCGCGCGTCTTCACGGCGAAGAACTGCGTCACCGAGTCGTCACCACCCCTGAGGATCTTCAGCCCGTCCTCGACGCTCATGTCCTTCACCGCCTTGACGAGCAGCGGCTTGGCCGCCGGCACGGCGGCTTCGGCGGCGCGGTTCATCGCTGTGACGAGCTCGTCGAGCTTCCTGCCTTGCCCGGTGGCCTTCAGCAGCTTGGCGGCGTCCCTCAGATAACCCGGCAGCTCGATCTTGACGAGCGGGTTGCCGAGAAAGCCGTCGGGACGCCCCAGCAGCGACACCGCCGAATTGGCGCCGCGCTCCAGGGCCGCGCGGATGCCGGCGTTGGCATCACCCTCGCTGAGGTTCAGTGCCCAGGCCGGGCGCAGCAGGAACAGCGCGGGGGCACTGGCGATGACGAGGCGGCGTTGCATGGCGGGCTCCGGTGAGACGGAGCGCCATCTTGCCACCGGCTCAGGCGTGGGCGTGCTGCAGGCCGCGCTTGTGGCGGTACATGCGCTGGTCGGCCAGCTCGATGAGCCGGCCGAGATCCATCCCATCCTCGGGGAAGCAGGCCGTGCCCATGCTGGCACCGACCTGCAGCAGCCGACCTTCGAACTCGAAGCCGCCGTCGAGATGCGCCGCCAGCCGCTGCATCGTCGCCTCCAGGCCGCCGTCGGCCGCCAGCGGCCGCAGCAGCACGCCGAACTCGTCACCCCCAAGCCGCGCCGCCATGTCGGACTGGCGCAGGCCGCCAACCAGGCGGCGCGCGAACTCCAACAGCGCCGCGTCGCCGGCACGGTGACCGAAGCCGTCATTGATCCGCTTGAGGCCGTTCATGTCCAGCATCATGACGGCCAGCGGCTGGCCGTCCCGCATGGCCTGGGCCAGCGAGGCATGCAGGTGATCCAGGAAGAGGGAGCGGTTGGGCAGGTCCGTCAGTCCGTCATGCGTCGCCTTGTGGAAGAGTTCGGCGGGCGCATAGCGGGTGGCGAAATACATGGCCGCGGCGACGAGCTGGGACACCAGCCCCAGCAGGGACAGATGCCGGTCAGCGAAATGACCCTCGCGTTTGGACATGGCCTTCAGCACGCCCACCGTCACGCCGTGATGACGCAGCGGCACGACGACCATGGCACGCAGGCCCAGGCGCTCGCAGGCGGCGCGGTCGCAGCGCGGATCGAGCAGTGCGTCGTCGCAGCGCAGCGCCCGCCCCTGGGCGACGCACAGGCCCGACAGGCTGTGACTGCGTTTGAGCCGCAGGCCCAGGCTGCCCTCCGCCATGCCGGCTGCCGCGCGGTAGACCATCTCGTCGCCCTCGGCCATCTCCAGGGCAGCGCCGTCCGCATCCACCAGGCTCAGGGTGCGTTTGACGACGCGGTCCAGCAGGCGCCCCAGGTCCAAGTCCAGGTCCAGCCCCAGTCCGGCCACCTCGGTCTGCAATGCGATGACCTCCAGCAGCTTGTCTCTGGTCGGCATCGATGTCTCCTCGACGCGCCGTCGCGCGACGATGCGCCTCTTCCACCCCGGGCGCTGCGGTGTCCCCCCAGTGGCCAGTGTCTCACCGGATATAAATGATGTCGATACCCGTTTGCACATCATCTATGCGTCAAGCGCGTACTAATGGAGTTCCGGATCTTGCCCTGCCGGACCATCCCGGCTTTCGCTCATGACGCACTCACTGCAGAGCCGACAGCCTCTCGGTCAGCAGCGCGAAGAAGCCGTCGGCATCGACATGGCGCAGCACCTGGGCGTTGGCAGGCAGGCCGGTGACGGCCCACCAGTCGATGACCGTCATGCCGCGCGTCAGCTCGCTCCGGGTCTCGACGCGCACATTGCAGTCCCGGCCGGTGAACAGCTCAGGCGCCAGCAGCCAGGCGATGACACAGGGGTCGTGCAGCGGGCCTCCGTCCTGGCCATATTTCTCCTCGTCAAAGCGCTCGAAGAATTCCATCCAGGCGGCCACCACGCCGCCAACGCGGTTGCCCAAGGCGCGGATGGCCTCGATGCGGGCCGACGTCGTCAGCGCCTCGTGGGTGACGTCCAGCGGCGCCATCGTGATGGGCACGCCACTCGTGAACACCTCATGGGCCGCCTGCGGATCGACATAGATGTTGAACTCGGCGGCCGGCGTGACGTTGCCGCCCTCGAAGAAACCGCCGCCCATCAGCACGATGCGGCGGATGCGCGCCGCGATGTCGGGCGCCTGGCGCAGGGCCAGGGCGATATTCGTCAGTGGCCCCAGCGGGCACAGCGTCACGGTGCCGGCCTCGCGCTCGCGCAGGGTCTGGATGATGAAGTCGACCGCATGGCGCGGGTCCAGGGCCAGCGTCGGCTCGGGCAGCTCGACGCCGTTCAGGCCGGTGTCGCCATGCACATGCTCGGCGGTGACCAGGGGCACGTCCAGCGGCCGGTCGGCACCGGCGCAGATGGGCACGTCGCGCCGGCCGGCCAATTCCAAGACCTTGCGGGCGTTCAGTGTCGTCAGCGCCAGCGGCACATTGCCGGCTACCGTGGTCACGCCGAGCAGTTCCAGCTCCGGGCTGGCAGCGGCCAGCAGCAGGGCGATGGCGTCGTCCTGGCCCGGGTCGGTGTCAATGATGATGGCTTGGCTCATACGGATGCGGGTGGCGGTGCGAGATCGATGTCGATGGCGCCGAACAGGCTGTGCTGGCCGTCGGCGGTCTTGAGGTCCAGGCGCAGGCTGTCACCGGGCGCGAGCGGCAGCTCCAGCGCGCCGAGGGCCGAGCCGGCCAACTGCCCGGCGCGCAGCGCCCGCAAGCGGGCCAGACGCGCCAGTGCGTCACCGGGCAGGGCAGCCACGTCGCGCGGATCGAGCTTGGCGCCGTTGTGCAGGGCCACCAGGCGGGCCTGCAGACGGCCGGCGCCCCAGGCCTCGCCCAACTCATCAGGCGTGACGGCCAACGGCGCGCAGTGGGTGGCGATCAATTCGCCGTCCAGGCGCCAGTCCACGGCAAAAGTCAGCAGACGCATGGCATCAAGTGCCGAGGCGGCATCACTCGCTGCCGCCAGGTCGCCCGTGATGACGGCAAGGGCCGGCTCGCAGGCCGCCGGCGCCCTCAAAGGCTGATGCGCGCCATGGAACTGACCAGCTTCGCGGCGCACGCCGCCTTCGGCGTCGGCAACGGCCCAGCCATAAGCGCGTGGCAGAGGCGCGACACATTTCTCGGGTTCGAAAGCGAAGGCGTGGCGCAGCTTGCCGTGGTTGAGCTGCACGGCCAGGTCTTCGAGCTGCGGCGACAGGAAGCCCCAGTCATCGAGGACCTGCTGCAAGCGCGTGGCGATGCCGGTGGCGTAATGCGCCTGGGTCTGGTCGCGCGACACGACGACGAGGTGGCCGTCGCGCGAGCCGTCGGCGTAGCTGGCGAGTTTCATGAGCGGGAGTTCAGGGTGATGGCAGCATTGTGCGATGCGCGCCGCCCTGCCCTCACCCCGCGCCGCCACGGTTGCACTGGCGGCCAGCCTGCTCGCCCACGCGCTGCTGCTGGGCGGTGAGCGGGTGCGCGACGACAGCGCCGCTCGGCCGGCGCGGGCCGTCAGCATCGCGTTGTTGCAGCCGCCGACGCTGCCCATGGCCCTGCCCGAGCCCACCCCATCCACCCGGCCCTTGCCTCAGGCCCGCTCGCCCCGCGCCAGCGCCAGGCCACCGATGCCCGCCGTTGAAGCCCCCATCGCCGCCCCCGAGGCCCCGCCGCTGCGCCTGGCCGGCCCAGCCGCCTGGCACTACCGGCTGCGCCAAAGCGGCCAGGACGGCGAGGCGCTGTTGGACTGGCGCCCCGAAGCCGATGGCCGCTACAGCCTGCGCCTGACCCGCCGCATCGGCGAGCGCGCGCTGCCGGCCCTGGAAAGCCTGGGCCATACCGGCAGTGCGGGCCTGGCCCCCGAACGCTTCGCGCTGCAGCGCGGCGGTCAGGACCGCCAGGCCATCAACTTCGATGCCGAAGGGCGGCGTGTCAGTTTCTCGGCCAACCCCGCCCAGCTCGAACTGCCCGAGGGCGCCCAGGACCGCCTGTCCTGGTGGCTGCAACTCGCCGCCCTGGTGCAGGCCGCCCCGACACCGGGTGGGCGCTGGCGTGTCTGGGTGGCCGGATTGCGCGGCGAACTGCGCGAATGGAGCTTCGAGACCGTGGATGCGACGCCTGAAGACGCCGGCAGCCTGCATCTGCGACGCCTGCCGCTGGGTGAGCGAGACCCTGGCGTGGAGCTGTGGCTGGACCCCAACCGCGGCTACTGGCCGGTCCGCCTGCGCCAGGGCGACCCCGAAACGCGCGGTTTCGAGATCCGTCTGTCCGACGTGAACTCCTGACGCTTCCTACACGTTGCTGGGCTATGGGATGACCCGAACAGCGGGGCGTTCTGCCAGTATCTGAACCAAGCGGGGCTTGAAACACCAGGCCTCACCCGCAGCTGAAGCCCTAAGGAGAACTCCATGCACATGCTTTACAACTCCGACAGCTTCATCGTCGTCCAGTTCGACGTCCCACACGCCGAGCTCCAGGCGGTGGAGGCCGGCCCGCAGCTGAACCGAGGCGGTTTTGAGATCGTCGACAAGTTCGCCCGCAAGGAAATCTTCATCGAAGGCGCCCTGGCCGAATCCTTCCAGCAAGGCGTGCAGGCCCTCATCGACGATGGCGAGCCTTCCGAGGACGAACTGGACGCCTTCATCGAGCGCTATGCCGTGATGGGCCAGCAACCGGTCGTGATGCACTGAACGTTTAGGGGGCCGATCTGACGTTGCTCTGCCGCCAAGCCTGATACAAGATGGGTCCGCGCCGCCGCTGCAGGCTGCGCAAGGAGCCCATCGAATGGTGAAGCGAGTCGCCGCTGAGACAGCCGCCCGGGCATCTGCCCGCTTGCTGCCCTCGCCCGGCCTGGACAGCGCTCCGGTGCTGGACCGCATGTGCTCGCAGTTCGTGCTGACGCTGACCGTCAGGCACGCCGGCCGCTTCAACCTGCGGCGCGACTTCAACGGCCTGCTGTCCTTCACGGGCCGCCATCTCGTCTGGCCCACGCGTGTGCTGCAAAGGCTGCGCGGCTATCTGGGCCAGCGCTGCGCCGGCAACGAGTTGTGGCGCGGCCACGATGCGCTGAGTGACGAGGCCTTCCTCGACCGCTTCGGCCAATGGAGCGGCCCCTTCTCGGAAGCCACACTGTTCTTCTACCTCGACGAATACGTCAAGGATGCGCCCAAGGACATGATGGCCCTGCTGGCCACCACCTGCGAGTACCTGGACCGCCAGTTGAAGCGCGAGTCGACGCTGGTCGAGAAGAACATCGCTGCGCTGGGCACGCTGCTGCAGCTCAACCCCGCCGAGCGGGCCATCCTGCTGTACGGCACCCTCGCCCGCTACCAGCGTGAGCTGCGCGGGGCGCTGGTCGAGTTCAAGGTCAACACCGCGCAGGAAGCCTTCGCGGCAATCGCCGCCGTTGCCGGCGTGGACGAACGCGAGGTCGCCGAGGCGCTGCGCGCCGGTTCACGCCTCGAGCGCATCGGCATGGTCGAGAACCTGATCTCCGAGCACAACATCACCGACCTGGCCGACCTGATGAAAGTCAGCGACCAGCTGCCGCCGGTGCTGATGCGCGAATACCAGGGCCCGCATGACCTGATGGCCGTCTTCACGCGGCCCGCCACGCTGAGCACGCTGGGCGCCAGCGATTTCCAGTTCGTCAGCGACGACCTGGGCTTGCTGCAAGGCCTGTTGCGCCAGGCCGTCACCACGCACGCGACCGGCGTCAACGTGCTGCTGTACGGCCCGCCGGGCACGGGCAAGACGGAGCTGGCCAAGGTGGCTGCCGCAGCTGCGGGGCTGGATCTGTACGAGGTCGAGTATGCCGACCGCGATGGCAACTCACTGTCGGGCCGCGACCGCTACCGTTCGCTGCAGATCAGCCAGGTCTTCCTGAAGGCCAGCGCCAATGTGGCCCTGCTGTTCGATGAGGTCGAGGACGTCTTCCCGCCGCTGTCCAGCGACACAGCCTCGCTGCTGAACCGGCTGGACGCCAGCGGCGAAGGCGGGGTCGGCAACTCGGTCAGCGGCAAGGCCTGGGTCAACCAGATCCTGGAAACCAACCCGGTGCCGGTCATCTGGGTCACCAACCGCATCGAGCAGATCGACCCGGCCTTCCGGCGCCGCTTCCAGTACCACCTGGAGCTGAAGTCGCCGCCGCCCGGCGCCCGCAAGGGGCTGGTGGCCAAGGCGCTGGGCGAGGTGCCCGTCAGCGAAGGCTTCATCGCCAAGCTGGCGGAACGCCCGGGCCTGACGCCCGCGCAGATCCGCACAGCCGTGCGCTTCGCCCAGCTGGCCGGCTCGGCCGACGACGCCGAGAAACTGATCGAGCGCCAGCTGCTCAACGCCGACAAGGCCCTGGGCCGCGACGACGGCAGCAGCATGGCCCGGCCCTGCGTCACCAGCTACGCACTGGATCTGCTGAACTGCGAAAGCCGCTTCGAGATCCCGCGCATCGTCGAGGCATTGCGCCGCAAGGGCGCGGGTCAACTCTGCTTCTACGGGCCACCCGGCAGCGGCAAGACCGCCCTGGCCGAGCACATCGCCCAGGCCCTGGGCCGGCCGCTCATGGTCAGGCGCGCCAGCGACATCGCCAGCAAATTCGTCGGCGAGACCGAGCAGAACATGGCGCGCATGTTCGAAACGGCCCAGACCGAAGGCGCCGTGCTGCTGCTGGATGAAGCCGACAGCTTTTTGCGCAGCCGCAAGCATGCCGAGCGCAACTACGAGGTGTCGGAGGTCAACGAGATGCTGGCCGGCATGGAGCGCTTCAGCGGCCTCTTCATCTGCACGACCAACCTCTTCGACGACCTCGACGAGGCGGCGCTGCGGCGCTTCGCGTTCAAGATCCGCTTCAAGGCGCTCAAGCCCGAACAGCGCGTGGCGATGTTCGAGCGCGAGGCGGGCGCCGCCCCGGCCGATGAGCAGCGCTCACGGCTGGTGGCGATGGACTGCCTGACGCATGGCGACTTCGCGGCCGTGCGCAACCAGGTCGAGATCCTCGGCGAGGCATTCACGCCGGATGAGTTCCTGGCTCAACTGGAGGCGGAGCATCGAGCGAAGCCTGAAGTCCGCGAACGCAGAGGCATCGGGTTCAGAGCGGCTTGAAGTAGTAGGTCGTCGAGCAGAACGGCCCTTCCGGCATCAATGCGTAGTTCGGAATGTCGCCCGCTCGCTGCCAACCCGTTCTCTCATAGACCCGCGAAGCATCGCTGCCGGTGACGGTGTCCAGCACCAGCGTCGTCTTGCCCAACTCACGAGCCTTTACCTCCAGCGCCCGCAGCAGGTGTTCGGCCACACCCTGCCGGCGCGCGCTGCGATGAACCAACATCTTGGACACGTCGGCCCTGTGCGGCTGGTTGTCGGGCATGTCGACGACGAGAGACAGCGTGCCGCACACCCGCCCGGCGTCATCCAGCGCCACGAACAGGTGCCGCTTGCCGTCAGCCACCTGCCCTGCCACGCCTTGCCAGAACACCCGAGCACGTTCGGTCGACAGGTCGGCCATGAAGCCCACTGAGGCGCCACCCGCCACGCAGTCGAGCAGCACAACGGCCAGTTCGTCCATGCGCGCCTCGGCCTGCGCCGCATCCAGTTCTTTGATCGTGACGGCCATGTCTAGTTCCTTGCCAAAACACACCGCCGCCGCGTTGCCTGCGTAGCGGCCGAAGTTGTCGATGCGCCGGTAGCCATGCCGCTCGTAGAACGACACGGCGCGGGTGTTCACGGCGCGTGTTTCCAGCCACAGGGCGCGGTAGCCCAAGTGCCTCGCAGATGACTCCAAATGAGTCAGCAACGCCGCGCCGACACCGTGCGAGCCGGGGCGGGCGTACATGCGCTTGAGTTCCGCCACGCCATCTTGCAGCGGTCGCAGGGCGCCGCAACCCAGCGCCGCGCCGGCCTCGTCCTGTGCGATGACGAAACGGCTGCGCGGCCCGCGCACGTCGTCGGCCGCGAAACCGCTGCGCCCGCTGTCGCCGGTGATCGCCTGCAGTGCAGCGGACAACTCGTCCAGCAGCAAGCGCGCGTCAGTGTGGTCCGGAGCGACAGTGACGAGGTTCAGCGCCATGACTTGGCCCCGCTCAAGGCCACGAGGTAGCGCGCCGGCTTGCTTCCAGGATTGTGGAAACGGATGGGCGCATCCAGCCGCATCGCCAGGCAGTCGCCCGGGTTCAGCTGCCACTGCTCGCTGCCGTGGCCGATCTCCATGGCGCCATCGATCATCCAGACGAGCTGGTGGATGTCGGCATCACGCTCCGAGGTTTCGAAGGAGACGCGCTGGCCGGCCGGGAAGATGACGTCCACCAGTTGCAGTGGCGACACGCCGGCGGGCGACACATTGCGGCGGCGGTAACCCGAGGCCGGGTCGTCCCAGACGGGTTGCTCGGCTACACGCGCCAGCGGCGAGGGTGTGGTCGGTGCCGGACCAGCCTCGAACATCGACGCGACGCTGACGCCGAGCGCCGACGAAAGCTTGTCGAGCACCACGGCCGTCGGGCTGCTCTGACCGCGCTCGATCAGCGAGATGTTGGAGCGGCTGACGCCGCTCTTGTTGGCCAGTGCGTCGAGCGACAGGCCGGCAGCCGAGCGCAGTTCGTGCAGGCGGCGGCCGATGCGTTGCGTGATATCCATTCATCCAGTTTACTGGAATTTGTTTTCCATCAAAATGGAATTGCGCGTTCGACGGCGCGGCGCCAGGCAGGGTCAGGCCAGCGCCGGCCCAGGCGCCAGGCGGCGTGGGTGAGCTTGATGACATGGGCATCGTCCTGTTCGCAGGCCGCCGCGATCAGCGCCGGCCAGGGGCGGCTGGGTGGGCGGTCGAGCATCAGCGCCGGCTCGGCGCCGCTGGCCAGCAGGCCGGCAGCAGCGGCGACGCTGAAGCCCCGCGCCAGCTGGGGCGCCGGCCACCAGGGCTCCAGCACCACCATCGCGTGGCTGGCCGTCAGCAGATGCAGCACGGTGAAGTTGCCGGTCGCCGCATAGGTGCGGGCCGCCAGCAGCGCCAGGTCGCGCAGTGCGTCCGGCCCATGGCGCAGCCGCCCGGCGACTGCGGCGAAATCCGGCGATTCGCCCCAGGCCTGCATGCGGCCGTGGATCAGCGCACCTGCCGGGTAGGCCGGACGCGACAGCTTGCTCAGCGCCGGCAGCCAATCGGCCAGTTCCAGCGGCGGGCCGTCTGCCGTGGTCGGCAGCGGCAGGAAGTGGGCCGCCCAGTGCGCAAGGCCAGCGGCCAGCTCGCCCTCGTGGCCGGCCAGCACCGCATGGCCGGTGCGGATCAGGCCATGGAAGGCGATGGCACCGACACCAGGCAGCAGCAGGGACAGAGCCTTGCGCAACGTGCCGGCCGCACCGATCTCCGCAATGCGCGCCGCGAAGTGAGCATGCCAGGCGGTCTCGCTGTCGGGTCGGCCCAGGTCGCGCTCGACCGTGACGCTGCCCGGGCGAGCAGCGACGCGTGGTTCGAGGTGGACTTCGTAGCTTTCGGTCCAGGCCTGCAGCCGCGCCGCCGAGGCGCCCAGCTCCAGCAAGGCCTGCTGGGCCATGGGCAGGTGGTTGCTCAGTCGGCCCCGGTAGGTGGGCGCCAGCGCCGCACCGGCGTCGAGCAGATGGTGCAACTGGGCCAGCGTGGCGGGCGCGGGTGTGGCGGTCTTGGTCAGCATGGCGAATGTCGGCTGTGGGAACATGGCGCCATGCTCGAAGTTCAAGTGGACTTGAAGTCAAGTGCCATGGAGCCCGCCGCACCGCTGACCATCGGCCAGTTGGCCAAGCGTGCCGGCGTGGCGGCCAGCGCACTGCGCTTCTACGAGGCCGAGGGCCTGATCGCCGGCGGCCGCAGCGCTGGCGGGCACCGGCAATACCCGCGCCACGTGCTACGCCGGGTGGCCTTCATCCGCGCAGCCCAGGTGGTGGGGCTGACGCTGCCGCAGATCAAGGCGGCGCTGGCCACCCTGCCCCAGGGCCGCACGCCCACCAAGGCGGATTGGACGCGGCTGTCGGCCGGCTGGGCACCGTTGCTGGACGAACGCATTGCGGCCCTGCAGCAGCTGCGTGAGCGGCTGACGGGCTGCATCGGCTGCGGCTGCCTGTCGCTGAAGGCCTGTGCCCTTTACAACCCTCAGGACGTCAAGCGCAGTGAGGGTGCCGGAGCGAGGCTTCTGCGCATCGAAACCGCGACTTGACCCCTTGGCGACGGCGGGTGAGCACTTCCCGGCGAAAATACCCGGGTTAACCCGCCAAACCGTCCGCCCAACCGTCCGCAAGAACGACCGCCATGAGTGCCTTCCACGAAGAGACCGTCCTGACCGTCCACCACTGGACCGACCGCCTGTTCAGCTTCACGACGACGCGCGACCAGGCCCTGCGTTTTTCCAATGGCCACTTCACGATGATCGGCCTCAAGACCGAGACGGGCAAACCGCTGCTGCGCGCCTACAGCATCGTCAGCGCCAACTATGAAGAGCAGCTGGAATTCCTCAGCATCAAGGTGCCGGACGGCCCGCTGACCTCCAAGCTGCAGCACATCAAACCGGGCGACAAGATCATCGTCGGCCGCAAGCCCACGGGCACGCTGCTGATCGACTATCTGCTGCCGGGCAAGAACCTCTATCTGCTGGGCAGCGGCACGGGCCTGGCACCCTTCATCAGCGTCGCGCGCGACCCCGAGACCTATGAGCGCTTCGAGAAGGTCGTCGTCGTGCACGGCGTGCGCCATGTGAACGAGCTGGCCTATCACGACCACCTCACGGTCGACCTGCACCAGCACGAATTCCTCGGCGAATTCGCTGCCGAGCAGCTGCTGTACTACCCGACGGTCACGCGCGAGCCCTTCAAGAACATGGGCCGCATCACCGACCTGATCCAGACCGGCAAGCTGCAGGCCGACCTGGGCCTGCCGCCGCTGGACCCCGAGACCGACCGCATCATGCTGTGCGGCAGCCCCGCGCTGCTGAAAGACATGCAGGAGATGCTGGAGATCCGCGGCTTCAAGGAAGGCAGCACGACGACGCCGGGCGACTACGTCATCGAGCGCGCTTTCGTCGAGAAGTAGGGGGCCCCTCGCCTGGTCTTGCCCTGCTGAACGCGGGCAAGCCCAGTCGGTCCCCCGAGGGGACGGCGATGCAAGCGGCATTGAGCCGCTCGCACATCGCCAGACGGGCCGGCTTGGGAGCGGCCCGGCGCTCGGCCCGCAAGGCAACGCAAACGTTCCTCGCAGGCGCCTGGACCTACATCCCTTTGAACAGGTGCGTATAGCTGCGGCTGACTTCGAGCTTCTCGGTCAGTCCCCGCACGCCCACCAGCTGGCGGCCGCGGAAGTCGCGGGTGATGCCGTCGATGGCGCGGGCGTTCACCAGCGTGGAGCGGTGGATCTGCCAGAAGACCTGCGGGTCCAGCTCGTCCACCAGCTCCTTGATGGGCTTGCGGATCAGGGCCTCGACCTTGGCTGTCTGCACCCGGGTGTACTTCTCGTCGCTGATGAAGAACAGCACGTCCTCGACCGGGATCATCTGGATGGCCTGGCCGACCGTGGCCTGGATCCACTGCAGATATTGCGGCTTGCCAGCCGGGTTCATCTGCCCCGACAGCTTGTGCAGTAGCTGCTGCAGCGGCACCGGCGCGCTGTCGCTGAAGTCGTTGGAGGGCGCCTCGCGCTGGGCCAGGCGCTTCTTGATGCGAGCCACCGTCAGCTGCAGGCGCTCGCGCTCGGCGGGCTTGAGCACGTAGTCGGCCACACCCTGCTCGAAGGCTTCGACGGCGTACTGGTCGTAGGCCGTGATGAAGACGATCTCGGGCACCAGCCAGTCGTCGTCCCCCGAGCCCTCCCCCTCATCTCCCATTTGGGCGATCTGGCGGGCGGCTTCCACACCGGTGAGGCCCGGCATGCGGATATCGAGGAAGACGATGTCGGGCTTGTGCTCCTTGGTCAGCTCGACCGCCTCGAGGCCGTTCTTGGCCTCGGCGACGATGTCCAGCTCGGGCCAGACCTCGGTCAATCGGGCGCGCAATTGCTCGCGCATCAGTCTTTCGTCGTCGGCCAGAACGGCGCGGATGGGTGCTGCAGTGTTCATGCCGACGATGCTACTAGCTCAGACCGGCGTCGACCTGCTCGCGTTCGCGCGGCGGCGGTTGCGCATGACGACGAAGAGCAGCAGGCCGAGCAGGATCAGCGGCGAGCCGAGCACGGCGCCGACGCCCAGCAGGCTGGCCACGACCAGGGCCAGCACGCCGCCGACGATGAGCAGCGGCAGGGCCACACCCAGCAGCAGCACCAGTGGCACGACGATGACGCAGATGATGCCGGCGACGAACAGGCCGATGGTCGCGCCCAGCCAGTCGCCGACATCGCTGCCGCCGAGGAAGAACTCGCCGTCGTCCAGCACGATGTGCATGTCGGGGCCGCCATGGTGCAGCAGCGCAAAGCCGCCGAACATCGCCATCAGGACCATCAGCGCGGTGCCGATGAACAGAATCTTGAACAGGGTTTTCATGCCGTGGCTCCTTCGTCGTTGCGGCTGCGATAGGGCACGGTGATCGTGACGACCGTGCCACTGGGTTGGTTCTCGGTGACGGTGACGCTGGCGCGGTTGCCGTGCAGCAGTTGCAGGCGTTCGCGGATATTGGCCAGGCCCACGCCGGTGCCCGAGGTGGCGGCCCGGCCAAACCCCAGGCCCGTGTCGGCGACCGTGACGGCCAGCTTGCCGTGCACGATCTCGGCCTTGACCTTCAGCGTGCCGCCCTCGGCCTTGGGCTCCAGGCCATGCTTGATGGCGTTCTCGACCAGGCCCTGAATCATCATGGGCGGGAATTCGGCCGACAGCAGGCCCTCGGGCACATCGATCTCGGTCTGCAGGCGCTCTTCCATGCGCACCTTCAGGATCTCGAGGTAGGGCTTGATGACGGCCAACTCGCGGCCCAGGTCGCGGGTGGCGGTGGCGTTGGCCTCACGCATGGTGGGCATGGAGGCCCGCAACAGCGCGATGAGGTTCTTCTGCATCTGGCTGGCACGCGGCGGGTCGGTCTCGATCAGGTGGTCGATGGAGGCCAGCGTGTTGAACAGGAAGTGCGGCTCCACCTGGGCCTGCATGGCGGCCATGCGGGCCTCGATGACCTGGCGCTTCAGGGCCTCGCTCTCGGCGTTCTCGGCCGCCTGGGCGGCCTTGACCTCGGCCTGAATGCGGCCCTTGTACATGGCCTTGATGACGGCGGAGGCCAGAATCCACAGGATGGCCAGGTCGACCAGGGAGTCGCCGGCATGCACGATGGTGACGCGCTTGCGGCTCTGGGCGTCCTTGGCTTCCTCGGCGGCCTGCTGCAGGGCGGCCTGGGCGTCGGCGGCGGCTTCCTGGGCTTCCTTGACCTCCTCGGCCTCCTGCTTGAGCTGGCTGAGCTGCTCCTTGGCCTGGTCGATGGCGGCGCGGATGTCCTCGGGACGGGCGCTCTTGGGGAAGTCGATGGAAATGGCCGGGGCCTCGTTGGCCTTGGGCTCGCCGTCGTCGCCTTCGGCGGCGCTGGCTGCCGAGGCTGCGGAGCGCACGGGCTGGATGCGCACACCACGCTCGTCGATCTTGACCTCGTAGTGAACGCCCTTGTCGGCCACCTTCTTGCCGCCCTTTTCGGCCCTGTCGACCGCCTTGCGGGCCTGGTCGGCAGCCTTCTTTGCCTCGGCCTCGAGCTTGGCCTGGCGGCGCACGGCGCCGTGGTCATGCTCCTCGACCTGCTCGCTGATGCGCCAGGTGAAGGGAGGCAGGTTCTTCAGCACGTTGACGCCGATCAGCAGCGCCAGCGACAGCAGCACGAAACGCTTCCAGCTGATGCCGACCAGCCAGCCGGCGTAGATGTGGAAATACCGCACCACGGTGGCGGAAAAACGCTGCCAACGCTCGATCCAGAGCTTTTGCTGGGGGCTGGGGGAGAAGGAGGGAGTCATGGCCGGGGTCTGTCGTTGGGAGTCACTGTACGCAGGGGCTCGGCGCCCTGTGGGGCGGAAGCGACGCGCCGGCGCGGTCACGGGACGAACTGCAGGGGAGGGCGACAGGCCGCGTACCCATTACAGACAGGGCCGCGAAGGCCCCGGCAATAGTTCACGGATCACACAGCAAAAAGCCCGCCAGAGGCGGGCTTGCAGAGGGCGTCGGCAGGCAGATTACTGCTTGATGGCCTCCACCTGGACCAGCAGGCGGATGGCGTCGGGCGTGACGGCCGGCATCGCATAGACGATGCCCCACTGGCTGCGCTGGATGGTGGTCTCGAAGTCGCCGCCGCAGACCTCGCGCTTCAGGCGCGGGTTCTCGTAGCAGTTGAAGTTGGTGGCCGTCAGCGTGACCGGGTTGGTCTTGCCGCGCAGCGTCAGCTCGCCGGAGACGCTGGCCACCTTGTCGCCGTTGAAGCTGAACTTGTCGCCGACGAACTTGGCCGTCGGGAACTCCTCGACGGCGAAGAAGTCCTTGCTCTTCAGGTGGCCGTCGAACGGGGCCGTGCCGGTCGTGAGGGAGGCCATGTCGATGGTGAACTCGACCTTGCCGGTCTTGGCGGCCTTGTCCAGCGTGACCGTGCCTTCCTTCTTGTCCCAGCGGCCGCGCAGCGTGCTGGTGCCGAAATGCTTGGCTTCGAAGGTGACCGCGGTGTGGCTGGGATCAATGGCGTAGGTGGCGCTTTGGGCTTGAGCGGCGCCAGCGGCGGCGATCAGGGTGGCAAGCAACAGGGCATTCTTCATCGTGAAGGTCTCCGGGGGGTGGGAAGAGAGGGGTGGGAGGTTACAGGCCGGCTAGATGCCGGAAAAGGACAGTTTGAACTTCACGGTCACGTCGTTGGCGACCATCGACGTGTCGGCCCATTCGCCGTCACCGATCTTGAAATCCAGGCGCTTGATGGCCACGCTGCCGCTGGCCACGCCAGAGGCCAGCGTGAGGGGCACGACGACATCGCGGCTGGCGCCCTTGATGCTCAGCTTGCCGGCCACGTCGTACTTGCCGGGGCCGGTGGCCTTGATGCCGCTGGACACAAATGTGGCCTTGCCGTTGCGCTTGGTGTCGAACCAGGGCGTCTTGGCGAGCTCGGCGTCGAAGCTGGCGTCGCCCAGGGACACGCTACCCAGGTCCACCGTGAAGGCGATCTTGCCGGCCTCGGGCTTCTTGGTGTCGAAATCGAGCTGGGCTTCGAACTTCTTGAACTTGCCGTCCACCGGCACGCCCATCTGCTTGAAAGTGAAGCTGAGGTCGCTCTTCTCGGGCTGCAGCGTGGCGGCCTGGGCGGCCAGGGCGCTGGTGGCGATCAGCAGGGCGGAGATCAGGCGTTTCATGAAGTCCTTTCAGGTGCGGTTCAGTTGCGACCCAGGCCCATGCGGGCAAGCAGGCCATCACGGTCGATGAAGTGATGTTTGAGGGCGGCGCCGACATGGCCGGCGACGAGTAGGCCCAGGCCGTAGGCGGCGAAGTGGTGCACCAGCTTCAGCGTCTCGGCGAGTTCCTTGTCCTTGCCCACGAAGTCGGGCAGCGGCAGCACGCCGAACCAGACGATGGGAAAGCCCGCCGCCGAGCTGTAGGCCCAGCCGGACAGCGGCACGGCAAAGAACAGCACATAGAGCAGGTTGTGCGTCACATGGGCGGCGCGCAGCTGCCAGGCCGGCATGGGGATGTCGGCTGGCGGGCGATGGGTGAGGCGCCACAGCAGGCGCAAGGCGGACAGCGTCAGGATGGTGACGCCGGCCCATTTGTGCCAGTTGTAGAGCTTGAGCCGTGTCGGCGAGAACGGCAGGCTGGTCATGTACAGGCCCACGCTGAAGGCGCCGACGATGGCCAGCGCCAGCAGCCAGTGCAGCGCGATGGCGATGGGGGTGTAGCGGGTGGCAGGGCTCATATGGGTTCGCAGTGTGTTCCCGGCAGAGGGGGGAGCGGTTCATTGGCGTTGTCGCCAATGTTCAGCGATTTTGAACGGCTCGGGGGTGGTGCGTGCAATCCCGTGGGTTTGACCCAGTTGCGCACCGACTGCGCCCAGCCAGACTCAGCCTCAGCGGCACGCGCCCGGCCGCAGGTTCTGTTGGAGGCGCATTCAAAACATCCATTGGAGACAGCCCATGACCCAGAAACCCAGCGCTCGCCGTCGTTTCATCAAGACGGCCGCGGCCACGACGGCCGGGGGCGCCGCCCTGGCAGCCCCCATGATCTCGAAAGCGGAGACCGTCAGCCTGCGCTTCCAGTCGACCTGGCCGGCCAAGGACATCTTCCACGAGTACGCCCAGGACTTCGCCAGGAAGGTCAACGACATGGCCGGCGGCCGCCTGAAGATCGAGGTGCTGCCGTCCAACGCGGTGGTGCCGGCCTTCCAGCTGCTCGAGGCCGTCAACAAGGGCACGCTGGACGGCGGCCACGGCGTGGTGGCCTACCACTACGGCAAGAACTCGGCGCTGGCGCTGTGGGGCTCAGGCCCGGGCTTCGGCATGGATCCGAACATGCTGCTGGCCTGGCACAACTACGGCGGTGGCGAGGCCCTGCTGGAGGAGATCTACAAGTCCATCAGCATGGAAGTGGTGTCTTTCCTGTACGGCCCGATGCCGACCCAGCCCTATGGCTGGTTCAAGAAGCCGGTGGCCAACCTGGACCAGATGAAGGGCGTCAAGTTCCGCACCGTGGGCCTGGCGGTGGACCTCTACACCGAGCAGGGTGCGGCCGTGAACCCGCTGCCGGGCGGCGAGATCGTCGCGGCGCTGGACCGCGGCCTCATCGATGCGGCCGAGTTCAACAACGCCACCAGCGACCGCATCCTCGGCTTCCCCGACGTGGCCAAGAACTGCATGCTGCAGAGCTTCCATCAGAGCACCGAGCAGTTCGAGATCCTGTTCAACAAGGGCAAGTACAACGCGCTGCCGGCCGAACTGAAGAAGATCATCGACTACGCGGTGCAGGCTTCCAGCGCCGACATGAGCTGGAAGGCCATCGACCGCAACTCCAAGGACTACGCCGAGATGAAGAAGGGCGGCGTGGCCTTCTACAAGACGCCGGACGCCATCCTGCGCAACCAGCTCGAATCCTGGGACAAGGTGATCGCCAAGAAGTCGGCCGAGAACCCGCACTTCAAGAAGGTGCTGGACAGCCAGCGTGCCTTCGCCCTGCGTGCCGGCCAATGGCAGAACGACTACCTGGTCGACTTCAAGATGGCCTGGAACCACTACTTCGCCAAGAAATAGGCCCACCCCTACGGCCTGACGGCCGCCCCTCAAGGGGCAAGCCAGGTGGACCGGCAAAGCCGGATCCACCGGCTTCGCTCGGTCGCTGGAAACAGTGTCATTGCTTGAAGGCTCGTATGTCTTTGCAGAAGATTCTTCACACCGTCGACGGCATCAGCACGTGGGTCGGCAAGGCCTCCGCCTGGCTGATCGTCGTGCTGATGCTGATGGTGGTGGCCGAGGTGTTCAAGCGCTACGCGCTGAACATGCCGACGGCCTGGATCTTCGACGCGAGCAACATGCTCTACGGCACGCTGTTCATGATGGGCGGCGCCTACGCGCTGGCCCACGACGGCCATGTGCGCGGCGACTTCCTCTACGGGCGCATGCAGCCGCGCACCCAGGCCTGGCTGGACCTCGTGCTCTACGTCGTCTTCTTCCTGCCCGGCATCGGCGCGCTGACCTGGAGCGGCTGGACCTACTTCGGCGACTCGCTGCGCATCCACGAGACCACCTTCAACGCCACGCCGCTGCCGGTCTACCCCTTCAAGGCCATCATCCCGATCGCCGGCGCGATGGTGATGCTGCAGGGCCTGTCCGAGATCCTGCGCTGCATCGTCTGCATCCGCACGGGGGCGTGGACGCCACGGCTGCGCGACGCCGAGGAGATCGACGTCGTCGAGCAGCAGCTGGCGGCCAGCACGCACGTCGACGCCGACGCGGCCCGCGAGGCGATCGAACGGACCAAGAGCATCGACGAAATCGCGCGCCAGCGCAGCACCACTGGAGGCAACCCGCATGAGTAACGCCGCCCTCGGCCTGACCATGCTCAGCCTCATCGTGGTCGTCATCCTGCTGGGCTTCCCGACGGCCTTCACGCTGATGGGCCTGGGCATGCTGTTCGGCTTCGTCGCCTTCTACGACCCCGGCCAGCCCTGGCTGGACAACCGCATCTTCGACCTGATGGTGCAGCGCGCCTACGGCGCGATGAACAACGACACGCTGCTGTCGATACCGCTGTTTGTGCTGATGGGCTATGTGATGGAGCGCGGCGCGCTGGTGGACAAGATGTTCCACAGCGTGCAGTTGGCCTTCCGCCGCCTGCCCGGCTCGCTGGCCGTCACGACGCTGGTCATCTGCACCTTCTGGGGCATCGCCAGCGGCCTGGTCGGCGCCGTCGTCGTGCTGATGGGCGTTATCGCGATGCGGCCCATGCTGAAGGCCGGCTACGACACGCGCCTGGCCGCGGGCGTCATCACGGCCGGCGGCACGCTGGGCATCCTGATCCCGCCCTCCGTGATGATCATCGTCTACGCGGCCGTGGCTGGGCAGTCGGTCGTCAAGCTCTACGCAGCGGCGATGTTCCCGGGCTTCTTCCTGGCCTTCCTGTACCTGGTCTACGTGATCGGTTGGTGCATGATCAACCCGAAGGTCGCGCCGCAGTTGCCGCCGGAGCAGCAGCGCGCACCGATCTCGCCGGCCATCGCCGCACTGGCCGATCGCTATTCGCCGCGCATGCTGTGGGCACTGCTGAAGGCGGTGCTGTCCCCTTCAGGCGCACCCATGGGCTGGGGCCGGCTGCTGGCCAGCCTGCTTCGCGCTCTGGTACCCGTGTGGCTGGCCCTGGTCTGCCTCGGCACGACCTGGTGGTACGTCACCGACTACACGCAAAAGACCGAGGTCAGTGCGCCCGCGGCGATGCAGAAGCTGGATGCGCCGGCCGCACCCGGCGGGCTGCAGGAGCCGCCGAGCCCATCGGGCGGCCTGGCCGAACCGCCAGGGGCCAGCGGCGGGTTGCAGGAACCGCCCGGTGCCCTGGCCGAACCGGGCGCAGCCAAGCCCGCCGCCGACGAGCCGCTGCAGCGCATGGGTGGCGCAGTCAGCGAAGCACCCCGACCCGAGGCCGTACCGAAGAACTTCTACACGGGCTTCGCCATCGTCTGCGTGCTGACGGCCCTGCTGCTGGCCTGGTACTACTGGCGCTTCGACGCCGAGCAGTACGAGATCCTGACCATGCTGGTGTCGTCGGTGATGCCGCTGGGCATCCTGACGCTGGTGGTGCTGGGCGTCATCCTGTTCGGCATCACCACCGCCACCGAATCAGCCGCAGTGGGTGCGGCAGGTGCCTTCCTGATGGCCTGGCAGGCCGGCTCGCTGACCTTCAAGAAGACCCGCGAGGCGGTGTTCCTGACCGCCAAGACGACGGCCATGGTCTGCTGGCTCTTCGTCGGCTCGGCGTTGTTCTCGGCCGTGTTCGCGCTGCTGGGCGGGCAGGCGCTGGTGGAGCGCTGGGTGCTGTCGATGGACCTGACGCCGCTGCAGTTCATGCTGCTGTCGCAGGCCATCATCTTCGTGCTGGGCTGGCCGCTGGAGTGGACCGAGATCATCGTCATCTTCGTGCCCATCTTCCTGCCGCTGCTGGCGCACTTCCAGATCGACCCGATGCTGTGGGGCGTGCTGGTGTTCGTGAACCTGCAGGCCGCTTTCCTGAGCCCGCCGGTGGCCATGTCGGCCTTCTACCTGAAGGGGGTGAGCCCGCCGCATGTGACGCTGAACCAGATCTTCGCGGGCATGATGCCCTACATGCTCATCGTCATCCTGTGCATGGTGTTCATGTACGTGTGGCCGGAGATGACGCTGTGGCTGCCGGGCTACCTCTACGGGCGCTGACTAGGAAGACGCCGGCCATCACCAGCGTCGTGCCGAACACGATCCAGGCGTTCATCGGCTCGCCAAGGATGAAGACGCCCATCAGGATGGTGCTCATCGGCCCGACCATGCCGACCTGCGACGACAGCGGCGCGCCAATGCGGGCGATGGCCAGCATCACCATCAGCACCGGCGCCACCGTGCAGGCGGTGGCATTCAGCAGCGACAGCCACATCACCGGCTCGGGCACGATGAAGCCGGAGGCGGGCTTGAGCAACGCGAACTGCGCGATGCACAGCACGCAGGCCACGCTGCTGGCCAGGCCTGCCAACCGCATTGAGCCCAGGCGCTGCACGACCTTGCCGGACAGCGCCAGATAGACGGCATAGCTGACGGCACTGCCGAACACCAGGGCCGCCCCGAGCGCCGTGTCGGCCCCCTGGAAGCTGAGTTCATGCGCGAACACCGCCACGACGCCGGCATAGCTGATGGCCAGCGCAATGACCTGCCGCGCCTGCAGCCGGTGGTGGAAGAAGACGACCGACAGCAGCAGCACCAGCGTCGGGTTGAGGTAGAGGATCAGCCGCTCCAGGCTGGCCGTGATGTAGGCCAGGCCGGCGAAGTCGAGGTAGCTCGCCAGGTAGTAGCCGGTGAAGCCGAGCACGCCGATGTCGCGCCAGTCGCGACGCGTCAGCACCGGCTTGCCGCGGCCGGCCCACCAGGCCAGCGCCACGAAGAAAGGCAGGGCCAGCAGCATGCGCCACATCAGCAGCGTGACCGCGTCGACGCCGTGGCGATAGGCCAGCTTGACGATGATGGCCTTGCCCGAGAAGCCGATGGCGCCCAGCACCGCCAGCAGCAGGCCCAGCCACCTGCGGCGGTCAGCGGCGGGCTGGAGCGGCGGCGGGGTCGGCATCATCCTGGCGCATGGTGCGGCCCAGTCTAGGCCGGCGCCGCGCGACGACGGCACTTGACTGGTGAAGCCTCGCTTGCCCGGCAGCCTCAGCGCCCGCAGCGCCCCAGTTCGCGCGGCGGATTTTGCTGACGATAGAGCTCGGCCTGCTGGCGATGCAGCTGCTGCAGTTCGGCTGCGTAGCCGGGCTGCAGCAGATAGTCCCGCACCTGCGCGGCGGCCGACACGCCCGGCGATTGCCGCGATATCTGCAGGTACAGCCCTGCCGCGCCGAGGCCACGCGGCAGCACGCGCACCTCCTGCTCGCAGCCCACGGCGCGCAACAGTTGCTCGCCCGATTCGCGCGCCGTGGCAACCGCATCCAGGCGGCCCAGCAGCAATTTGCGCAGGTTCAGCTCCTCGCTGAGCGCGTTGTCCACCAGGGCATGATGGGCAAGTTGCTGGTCCACCTCCGTTCCCAGGCTGACGCCCAGGCCCACGCCGATGCGAAGGCCGGCGAGATCGGTCCAGCCCTCAAAGCGCAGCGGGTTGTCCCGCCGCACGAAGAGTGCGCCCTCATTGCGTGCCAGCGCCGGCTCCACGACCACGGCGTACCCGCGCCGCTTGGGGGTGTCGAAGGCGCAGACCATCACGTCCACTTCGCCGCGCTCGACCAGGGCCTGGCAGCGGGACCAGGGCCCGACCGGTTCGACGGCAAGCGTCCATCCGGCGGCAGCGAAGGCGCGACGCGCGACCTCGACGCAGACGCCGTGCAGCCGGCCCTGCTGCTCCCAGCTCATCGGCTGGGCGGCCGGATGGGCACAGGCGCGCAGCTGCCGTTCCGCGCTGGCTGGTGACGCCAGCAGGGCGGACAGGCACAAGGCCAGCAGCAGGCGGGTGCGGGTCATGGGGAACTCCGGGCACGGGGTGCGGCTGGATCGTAGTGCGCCCCGAGGCCAACCCGCCTGCTCGTGTCAGCCGCGCACGACGGCCAGCATTTCGTGCACGTCGTGGCACATGACGGCAAGGTAGGCGGCCAGCACGAGGTAGTAGGTCGCGTACTCCCACTTCACGGCCGCGGGCACGGCGTAATAGGTCTGCGCCTCGGGGCTGTCGCTGCGATGCCGCCAGGCCTTGATGAGCTGGGGCCAGGCCAGCAGGGCCATCAGGATCAGCATCGGGCTGGGCCGCCAGAAGAACAGCGCCACGAGCATGGGCGCGCCGAGCAGCCAGATGCGCGGCGACAGCACGGCCGTGATGCGGCCGCCGTCGAAAGGCGAGATCGGGATCAGGTTGAACAGGTTCAGGAAGAAGCCGCTGTAGGACACGGCCAGCAGCCAGTCGGCGCCCCAGCTGCGCGCCATCAGATAGGTGACCGTGGCGCCGACCGTGCCCAGCATCGGCCCGGCCAGGCCGACGAAAGCCTCGGTCTGCGCGTCATGCGGCATATCCTTCAACTCGACCCAGGCGCCGACGAAGGGGATGAAGGTCGGCGCGCCGACGTTCAGGCCCTTGTAGCGCGCCGCGATGAAGTGGCCCATCTCATGCACGAAGAGCAGCGCGATGAAGCCTGCCGCATAGCGCCAACCGTAGATCCAGGCGTAGACGACCAGCGAGATCAGCATCGTCCCTCCGGTGGTCAGCAGCTTGCCGAGCTTGGCTCCCGACAGCAGCAGCGCAATGAGCTTGAACATCAGGTCGTCGGCTTGTCGCGCTTGAAGAACTTGGTGATGGCCGCGCCGAAGCCGACGACGGCGAGCAGGATGATCTTGGCGAACTTGGCGACGAAGGCGAAGGCCACAGCCAGCAGGCCGAGCTTCTTCGCGCCGACGCCCACGACCAACGCCGCCAGGCCGTACTCGGCGACATGGTCGGTGGCCGAATCGAAGTCCTCGTAGCGCTTGCCCTTGTCGAACTCCAGCGCCCCGAGCAAGGCTTTCGCATCGGGCTTCTGGGCCGGCAGCTCCTTCAGGTCGGTGACGAAGTTCAGGCTCAGATAGCCCTCGCGGCCCAGCGCATAGGTGTTGTAGTTGACGCCCTGGCCCGCGTCGGCCGGCGCGCCCTTTTCCTTGGAGCTCATGGCCCAGACGAGTCGATGCTGGGTCGCTTCATAGGCCGGCGGCTCGGCCCAGCCGGTGATCTCGATGGGCGCCACGCCCATCTTCTGGCGCTCGTCGTTGCTGGCCTCGGTGCCTTCCTTGTAGCTGGCCAGCAGGTCATCGGCCTTCCACTCCTTGGCGTCGCCGTCCTTCACGTAGCCGGAGGCGATGTAGCGCAGCGTGGCGAACCATTCGCCGTCGCCCTTGGGGAAGATGAGGCCGGCCAGTTCGGTGTGTTCGCCCGGGTTGCCCATCGCGGTCAGCAGCTTGCCGGCCTGGGGCTGGGGGATGAAGATGCGGCCGGCCGGCAGGTGCAGCGTGGCCTGCCCTGCGATGGCGACGTCGGCCGGGCCTTCCTTGGCCGCGGCCTTGGCCTCGGTCCAGGCCGCGTTCTCGGGTGGGGCGTCGGCGGCCTGTGTGGACAGGCTCAGCAGCAGGCCGACAGCGGCCAGCAGGCCGCGCAGCATCGTCTTCATTGGTTCTCCCTGTTGGAAAGGGCGCAGTCTAGGCACCCCCGGACGCGGCCCCGTTCAGGGATTGCCCCGCGACGGGCAGATTCACAATTCGCACCACAACGCAGGGGGGCTGAACATGGCAATGATCAACAAGATGCGCCGCGTGCTCGCTGCGGCGACATGCCTGTTGCTGATGCTGGCCGGCAGCGGCTGCACGACGAAGCGCACGGTGGTCGTGTCACCGCCGCTGCGTTGCGACCAGCCCGGCAGCAACTGCGCCAACGACCTGATTCAGGCACTGGAAGACTGGAAGGACGCCTACAACAGCCGCGACGCACGGCGACTCCAGCAGCTGTATGCCCCGGGCGCGCTGATCACCGACGACGAATACACGGCCGTGCCGCTGGACGGCGTTGCACTGCCGGTGTTCTTCGAGCAGATGGCGCAACGGCCGACGGCGCGCATGCGCTGGATCGTTGGCAACCTGCAGCTGTTCGGCGACACGGCGGTGCGGTCGGGCCAATACGAGTTCAGCGAGCTGGTCGAAGGCCAGACCAAGACGCGGCCGGCGCGCTACAGCTTTGCCTATCAGCGCATCGACGGTCGCTGGCTGATCGTGCTGCAGCACTCCACTATCAGGCCCTGAACGGCAAAGCGCTGCGCGCGGTCAGAACTTGGCCAGCAGCGCATCCCACTTGGCGCGGGCGGCCTTCTCGTGGCGCTCCTTCACGTGGCCGTAGCCGCGGATGTCTTCCGGCACGCGGGCCAGCTCAACCGCATCGGCCAGCTTCTCGGTCGTCAGGCCGGCCAGCGCCTTGTCGACACCGGCGCGGTAGTCGGCGATCCAGCGGCGCTCCATCTTGCGCTCCGCGGTGTGGCCAAAGATGTCGAAAGCCGTGCCGCGCAGGCCCTTCATCTTGGCCAGCAGGCCGAAGGCGGGGCGAATCCATTGGCCGAACGGCTGCTTGACCAGCTCGCCCTTGTTGTTCTTCTTGGCCAGCAGCGGCGGCGCGAGGTGATGCACCAGCTTGTAGTTGCCCTCGAACATGCCGGCCACCTTCTCGGCAAAGCCCATGTCGGTGTGCAGGCGGGCGACCTCGTACTCGTCCTTGTAGGCCATCAGCTTGAACAGATAGCGCGCGACCGCTTCCGTCAGCTTGGTCGTGCCGCCCAGCTTGGCTTCGGCCGCGCGCACCTTGTCGACGAAGGCCTTGTACTCGGCCGCGTAGGCGGCGTTCTGGTAGCCGGTCAGAAAGTCCACGCGCTTGGTGATGAGCTCGTCGACGCCCTGGCGCTTGACCATCTGGATGACCTGCTGCGCGGCATACAGCGCCTGCACGCTCTTCAGGTCCTGCGCACAGCGACGGCCCCATTCGAAGGCGATCTTGTTGTTGTCGATCTGCACGCCGTTGAGCTCGATGGCGCGCATCAGCGCGTCGTAGCTCAGCGGGATGCGACCCTGCTGCCAGGCATAGCCGAGCATCAGCGGGTTGGTGTAGAGCGAGTCGCCCACCAGCTTGACGGCCACTTCCTCGGCGTCGAAGGAGCCGAGGTGATCGCGGCCCACCGCATTGCCGACGGCCTGCTCGCAGGCGGCGCCGGGGAAGCTCCAGTTGGCGTCATTGACCAGCGTCGCCGTCGGCGAGCCATGCGTGTTCAACGCCACATAGGTCCGGCCCTCGCGCATGACGGCCAGCGTGGCCTTGTTGGCAGCGACGATGGCGTCGCAGGCGATGACGAGGTCGGCCTCGGCGGTGCCGACCTTGGTGCAGAAGATCGCTTCCGGGCTGTTGGCGATCTGGATGTGACTCCAGGTCGCGCCGCCCTTTTGCGCCAGGCCCGCGGCGTCCTGCGTGATGACACCCTTGCCTTCGAGATGGGCCGCCATGCCCAGCAGCTGGCCGATGGTGATGACGCCGGTGCCGCCAACGCCACCCACGACGATGCCCCAGGCCTTGTCGGGGTTGGGCACGATGGGCATGGTCAGCGGTGGCAACGCCGCATCGAAGGGGCTCTTGCGCGCTTCCTTCTTGGGCTTCTTCAGCTCGCCGCCTTCCACCGTGACGAAGCTCGGGCAGAAGCCCTTCACGCAGGAGTAGTCCTTGTTGCAGGTGTTCTGGTTGATCTGGCGCTTGCGGCCGAAGTCGGTCTCCACCGGCTCGATGGACAGGCAGTTGGACTGCACCGAACAATCGCCGCAGCCTTCGCAGACCAGCTCGTTGATGACGACGCGCTTGGCCGGGTCCACCAGCTTGCCGCGCTTGCGGCGGCGACGCTTCTCGGTGGCGCAGGTCTGGTCGTAGATGATGACCGTGGTGCCTTCGAGCTCACGGAACTGGCGCTGGATCTCGTCCAGCTCGTCGCGGTGGTGCACGGTGACGCCCGGCGCCAAGGCCACGCCTTCGTACTTGAAAGGCTCGTCGGTGACGATGACCAGCTTCTTCACGCCTTCCGAGATCACGCTGTTCATGATCTGGATGACGGTGTGGCCCTCGGGCCGCTCGCCGACCTGCTGGCCACCGGTCATCGCAACCGCGTCGTTATAGAGGATCTTGTAGGTGATGTTGACGCCCGCAGCGATGCTCTGGCGGATGGCCAGGCTGCCGCTGTGGAAGTAGGTGCCGTCGCCCAGGTTGGAGAAGATGTGCTTCTCGTCGGTGAACGGCGCCTGGCCGACCCAGGGCACGCCCTCGCCGCCCATCTGCGTGAAGGTGGCCGTGTTGCGGCCGGGCATCCACGTGACCATGTAGTGGCAGCCGATGCCGCCGACGGCGCGCGAGCCGTCGGGCACGCGGGTGGAGGTGTTGTGCGGGCAGCCGGAGCAGAACCAGGGCGTGCGGTCGGCGCCGCCGGCGGTCTTTTCCTCGGCCTTCAGCGAGTTTTCCTTGGCGTCGATGATGGCCAGACGCGCGTCCAGGCGGGCGGCGATGTCACTGTCCACGCCGATCTTCTTCAGGCGTTTGGCAATGGCGCGGGCAATGATGGCTGGCGTCAGGTCGGCCTGCGGGCGCAGCAGCCAGTGCTCGCTCGGGTTGGGCACGCTCCACTCGCCGCCCTCGCCGCCGTCACCGGCGTCGAACTTGCCGAGCACATTGGGGCGCACGTCGGCGCGCCAGTTGTAGAGCTCTTCCTTGACCTGGTATTCGATGATCTGGCGCTTCTCTTCGACGACCAGGATCTCCTGCAGGCCCTTGGCGAAGTCGCGCGTGATCTGCGCTTCCAGCGGCCACACGACGTTGACCTTGTGCAGGCGGATGCCGATGCGACGGCAGGTGTCGTCGTCCAGGCCCAGGTCGTGCAGCGCCTGGCGGGTGTCGTTGAAAGCCTTGCCGCTGGTGATGAGGCCGAAGCGGTCGTTCTGGCCCTCGATGACGTTGTAGTTCAGCTTGTTCGCGCGGATGTAGGCCAGCGCTGCGTACCACTTGTAATTCATCATCCGCGACTCTTGTTCGAGCGGCGGGTCCGGCCAGCGGATGTGCAGGCCACCGGCCGGCATCTGGAAGTCTTCCGGCAGGATGATGTTGACGCGATCCGGGTCGACGCTGACCGAGGCCGAGGATTCGACGATCTCCTGGATCGTCTTCATGCCTGCCCAAACGCCCGAGAAGCGGCTCATCGCAAAGGCGTGCAGGCCCATGTCGAGGATGTCCTGCACGCTGCTGGGGAAGAAGGTCGGGAAGCCGACCGCCTTGAAGACGTGGTCGCTCTGGTGTGCGGCCGTCGAGCTCTTGGCGATGTGGTCGTCACCCGCGATGGCGATGACGCCGCCGTGCTTGCTCGTGCCGGCCATGTTGGCGTGCTTGAACACGTCGATGCAGCGGTCCACGCCCGGGCCCTTGCCGTACCAGAGGCCGAAGACGCCATCGAACTTGGCCTTCTCGGGGAAGAGATCGAGCTGCTGCGTGCCCCAGACGGCAGTCGCGCCGAGTTCCTCGTTGACGCCGGGCTGGAAGACGATGTTCTGCTTGGCCAGATGCTTCTTGGCCGCCATCAGCGCCTGGTCGTACGTGCCCAGCGGCGAGCCGCGGTAGCCGCTGATGAAACCTGCCGTGTTCAGCCCGGCGATCGCATCGCGCGTGCGCTGCAGCATCGGCAGCCGCACCAGGGCCTGCACGCCGCTCATGAAGGCACGGCCGCTATCAAGCGCGTATTTGTCGTCGAGGGAGACAGTCTGCAGCGCGCGCAGGATGTGTTCGGGCAGCGGGGCGTTCATCAGTGGGAGCTCCTGAATGGCGACCCGAGAGGCCAGCCCTTGTGAGGCAGGCGCGCGGGCCATGGGCCAGTATGGCCGGACCGATCAGTGTAGGGAAATGGGGGTGAGCAGTGCTTTCTCAATTTCGCTCGAAACCAGTCACTCTCGCAATCTTCTTGCTCAAATCTGCCAAATTCGCTTCAAATTGCATCGCCACTTCGCCGATCAGGGCAAACCATGAGTTCTCAAGTCGTCGATTCCAGCGCCACTCCCGAAGCCCTCGACCGCCACCACATCGCCATCCTGGCCGAGTTGCAGGCCGATGCTCGCCTGTCCAACGCCGAACTGGCCCAGCGCATCGGCCTGTCGGCCGCGCCCACCTGGCGGCGCGTCAAGTGGCTGGAGGACCAGGGCTACATCACCGGCTACCGTGCCGAGATCGACCGCAGGAAGCTCGGCCTGGGCGTGCTGGCCTTTGTGCGCGTGGACGCCGAGCGCAGCGCAGGCGCCGCCACCAAGCCGCTGGAAGACGCCATCCGCCAGCTGCCCGAGGTCATCGCCTGCCACTACATCTCGGGCGCCGGCACCTTCGAATTGCAGGTCATGGCGACCGACCTGGACGCCTTCTCGCGTTTCTCCATCGACACGCTGCTGAACTTGCCCAACGTGAAAGACATCCACACCAGCTTCTCGCTTGGTGAGGTCAAGGCCAGCGGCGTGTTGCCTCTCGGTCACTTGGGCGGCTAGTCTCGAGACCATGCGCATCGCCCTCGTCTCAGACATCCATGGCAATCTGCCCGCCCTTGAAGCTGTTGCCGCCGACATCCGCCGCCGTGGCGTCGACCAGATCCTGTGCCTGGGCGACAACCTCTCCGGCCCGCTGCTGCCGCGCGAGACGGCGCAGTTCCTGATGGCCTCGGGCTGGCCCATCCTGGCCGGCAACCACGAACGCCAGATCCTCGAATGGCAGCCCGATGCCGGTGGCGCCTCCGACGGCTATGCGCTGTCCACGCTCGGCACGCCGGAGCTCGACTGGCTGCGCAGCCTGCAGCCGATGTGGCAATGGGCGCCGGACATCTTCCTGTGCCACGGCACGCCACGCAGTGACTGCGAGCACTTCCTGGAAACCCCGCGCGGCGGCGTACTCGGCCTGGCCACGGCCGCCGAGATCGCCGAGCGCCTGGGCGATCAACGCAGCGCACTCATCGCCTGCGGCCACAGCCATCTGCCGCGTTTTCTGCGCGTGGTCAGCAACCAGGTTCTCGTCAACCCCGGCAGCGTCGGCCTGCAGGCCTATGTGGACGATGAGCCGGAGCGCTATGTCGTCGAGCGCGGCACGCCCGACGCGACCTACGCCATCGTCGAGAAGCTCGACGGCGCCTGGCACTGTGCCCAGCACGCGGTGCCCTATGACCACGGCGCGATGGCCACATTGGCCGCGCGCAACGGCCGGCCCGACTGGGCGCAAGCGTTGCAGACCGGCTACGTGGGCTGAAGGCTCGAACAAGGACGCAGGCGGGCAAGGCCCGGCACCGCCGGCGCGGTAGGCTAGCGCCATGGCGATGTCGCACCTCCGTCGGCTCGGCGACCTGTGGCTGGGCAGCGAACCAGCCCAGCGCCTGCGGCTGCGCCAGACCTCGCTCGCGATGGCGCTGATGGGCATCAGTGCGGTGATGCTGTATTACGCCGTTGACGTCAGCGGCCGGGAATTCGGACCGCTGCTCTGGGCCTGGACGGGCTATTCCCTGGGGGGCATGGCGCTGATCTATGCCGCCATCCGCAGCGGCTGGTCGCGGCGCTTCACCGACCCCTCGCTGACCAGCGTACAGATCGGCTTCGCGATCAGCTGCGCGGCCCTGGGCTATGCGCAGGCCGGGCTGCTGCGCGGTGGCGCCTTCCCGGTGCTGACGCTGATCCTGATGTTCGGCATGTTCCAGCTGCGCGCGCGCAGCGCCTATGTGCTGAGCTTCTTTGCACTCGCGCTGTTCGCCATGGTCATGGGCACCATGGCCTGGCTCCAGCCAGCGACCTACCCACCCGAAGTCGAGTTCGGCCACTTCGTCATGCTGGCCTGCATGCTGCCCGCCGTGGCCGTGCTGACGGCGCGGCTCAGCCGCATCCGTCGCCGCCTGTCCGAGCAGCGCGAGGAGCTGGCCCGGGCGCTGGCCCAGCTGCAGGCCATCGCCACGCGTGACGAGTTGACCGGCCTGCCCAACCGCCGCCAGGTGCAGGCGCTGATGGACCAGGAGCTGTTGCGATCGCTTCGCCACCCCCACGACTTCTGCATCGCCCTCGTCGATCTGGACCACTTCAAGCGCGTCAATGATGAGCACGGCCATGCGGCCGGCGATGCCGTGCTGCGCGCCTTCGCCCAGGGCGGCCAGACCGCCATGCGCGGCACCGACGTGCTGGCGCGCTGGGGCGGCGAGGAGTTCCTCGTGCTGCTGCCCGACACCGCCATGCCGCCGGCCGTGGCCGGCATGGAGAGGTTGCGCCAACAGACCGCCGCCTTGCGCATCGACATTGGTGACGACAAGCAGGTGGCGATCACCGTCTCCATCGGCCTGACCGGGCACCGCCGCGGCGACACCCTGGCCCAGACCCTGGAGCGCGCCGACCGCCTGCTCTACAAGGCCAAGGCGGAAGGGCGCAACCGCACCTGCATCGACTAGCGGTCGGAGTGCCGCAGATGCTCGCAGCGGCCCATGCGGGCGCCGTGCTTCACTTCGTCGACGAACTCGCTCGGGAAACCGACCTCGGTCGAGTTGCCATGCTTGCAGACGAAGGCCTTCTTCAGGTCGACATACCAGCTCATCGGGTAGCCCGGGATGCCGCCGACGATCTCGTTGCCGGCCGCGTTCATCGACGCCGGGCCGTCCAGGCCGTAGCGATAGGCCTCGGCCACGCCCTGGGTGCGGAAGAAGTCGCTGAGCTGGATCCAGCCGATGTCCTCCAGCCACAGCACGCCGCGCAGGCCGCTGAACCAGACACCGGCCGAGCCGATCATCATCTTGCCGTCGTCGCTGATGTCGGCCACCTGCACGGGGATGGCGCCGAACTGCTGCTGGATGGCTGCGGCGCCCTCGCTCTCGCAGGTCACGTCCAGGCCCAGCAGCGGCATGTCCACACACCACTGCATCTGCCTGAACTTCGTGAAGGCGCTGGCCTTGCTGCCCTTGTTGGCATTCCAGAACACGACGCCGTCGCGCTCCGTGTTCAGCGCCACGCGGCCAGCGTCGGGAGTCATCGCATAGCCGTCGATGGCACCGACGGCCTTGTAGAGGTCGATCGGCTTGCCCTCGTCAATCCAGGCATAGGCCTTCATGAAGTTGCTGTTGCCCAGCACGACGCGGCCATCGGACGACACCGCATGCGCCCGGTGCCAGGGCTCGGCGCTCAGGTCCACGCCGTCCAGGCTCAGCGCCCGCATGCCGCGGCCCGCCGTCCAGATGAAGGGGATGACCTCGCCGCCGATGGCGGCGTCGCCGAACCAGCCACCTTCGCAGCTGCCATCGCCATTGCGGTCCACATAGGCCGTGCCGACGGCCGTGCGGCCGGTCGAATCGAGCGCCCAGCCGTAGCTGCTGCTGACGCCGATCTGGCTGCTGCCGCCGCAGCGGTCGCGGTTGAGGTTGCCCAGGTCGGTCAGGCCGCCGGTGCGGGTGTCCCAGATCGTGGCCGAGTTGGTCTTCACCGGCTGGCCTTCGCCATCGGTGCCGATGACGTTGCCGTTGAGGTCGGCCTGCACGATGAGCTTGCGGCCGTCGCGCGTGATGCTGGTGTTGACGCCCGCGACACCGTCCGGCGCCCATTCAACACCGCTGCGCGAGTCCCAGACGAAGGGCTTGTTGTCGATCCAGCCCGCCGCGCGCTCGCCGTCCTTGGACATGCTGCCCAGGAAGCCGTAGACGATGGGCGTGTACTGCACGCCGTCCTTGTAGCCATTGAAGTAGAAGTTGGCCGTCTTGGTGACACCCGCCTCGGCCGTGATCGCGCTGGCCGTGCAGGCGCGGTCGTTGGCCGCGTTGGACTGCTCGTTGCTGTTCCAGTACTCGGCCTCGGAGACCAGCGCGGTCGGCGTCGTCGGATAGCCGCCGGCGACGATCTCCTCCAGGTAGAGCACGTACTTCTGCCCGGGCTTCAGGTTGTTGATGCGAAAGCGCCCGTCGGGGCCGACCAGGCCCTGCGTCTTGTCGCCGCTCATCGCCGAGATCGCGTCGCCGAGCGGGTCGGCAACGTTGCGGGCGACGATATTGATGCCGCCATAGGGCGTGCGGCCATCCTTCAGGAACAGCGTGCCAGCCACCGAGCCGCGCGTCTTCAGGTAGGTTGCGCTCGGGTAGAGGTCGGAGATGCCCGCCATGTCGTCGCTGCGGTCCACCGTACTTTGCTCGTAACCGGCGTTGCGGCCGTTGGCATCGGGGAAGGTCGGGTCGATGAAGGGGAACATCGTCTCGATGTACTTCGGGTCGATCTTTTTCGCCGCCGGATCGTCGTCGCGCCAGGAATGCAGGGCCGGCACGCAGCCGGGCACGCCGGGGAAAGCCTCGTAGTAGTAGGGGTGGCTGAAATAGGCCATGGTGCCGTTGACCTGCGAGTGCGACAGGTTGATGGCGTGGCCGAACTCGTGCGTGAACACGCCGGCGATGCGCTTGCCGTCGATGTCGGGCGGCGGCATCCAGGGCTGGTCTGGGTCCAACGGCTCATGCGGCACGACATAGCCGTTCATGACGGCCGTGGCCTTGACGATGGTCTCGGGGTAGCCGTCGCCGTCGCGGTCCTCGGCGATCTCGGCGAAGGCGATGCCCAGCACCTGGTCCTTGGGCACGCCGAAATACTCCTCGATGACCTGGCCGCGCTGGTCGTAGATGACGTAGATGCCGCCCTCCAGCGCCTGGCCATAGACGCGCTTGGCGGTCTCGCCGTCCTTCACGTCCACGCCGACGCCCGCGAGCTGGCTGAACTTCTTGAACTTGGCCGGGTCGGTGACGGCTTTCCAGGTCGAGGTCGGTACATCGCTCCACTGCTTCAGCGCAAAGGCGGTGATCCTGTCGGCCTGGGCGTTGCTGAGGAACTCCGTGCCGCTGTCGCGGTAGGTCAGCGGTCCGATGTCGGTGTAGACCTGGATGGGCTTGCTCGTGTCCCAACGCAGCGGCTGCGGGTTGCGTGGGTGCTCGGTCAGCAGCAGTGGGCCGGCGGCCTGGGCCAGGGAAGCCGCCGCGAACAGCGCGGCCAGCGGGAATTTGAGGAAGGCGTTCATCAGCGCATCACTCCCTTGGCGATCCAGTCTTCGCGCACCGCGCGCTTGACCAATTGGTTCAGCACGCCACCGTCGACGGCGCCGCTGTTGCGGGTCAGCATCTCGGCCTCGAGCGAGCTCAGCACCGCCGGGTCCACGCTCATGCCCTGGAACAGGCCGCGGTTGTCGAAGGCATTGGCCAACTTGGCGCCACTGCCGGTCAGCTTGCCCTGGGCCAGGCCCACCGGGCTGGTCAGGCCCGTGCGGACCGAGGGCTTGTTCATGAAGACGGTCACCTTCTCGCCGACCGTCCAGCCCGGCAGGCCCTCGATGCGTGTGGCCAGCAGGTATTTGCCATCGGCCATGCGGCGGTTCTTCAGCAGGCCGTACTGGCGGAAGCGGTAGCTGCTGTCCGTCGCCAGCTCACGCTTGACGCTGCCCTTGACCTTGAGCGTCACTTCCGTGAACGGCACGCCGCGGTCGATGCCGTCACTGACTTTGGCGACATCGCCACTGACGATGACGTCGGCGGCCGCGATCATCTGCTTGAGGTTCTGGTGCACCAGCTGGGTGGCGTGCGCGGCTGGCACCAGCAAGGCGGCCAGTCCGCCCAGCAGGGCCAGACGCCGCAGCGCGGAAAGGGGTTCTCGGTTCATGGCGAAAAGCGGTTGGGTTTGCGGGCGGACAGCGCTCCGCCAACCCAGGGCCCGCGCTCATGCCGCCGGCCCGGGCTCGTGGTCGTCTTGTCCGGGGTGAGGGCACTGTGCGGCCGCCTCCCGACCCCGCCCATCCCCCGCGGCGGGGGACCCGCGAGCGCGGGGAGGAAAAACCCGGTCAGCCCGCCACGCCGATGACTCCCAGCGCCCGCGCTCGCGTCACCGCGTGCTTGCGCGAGCCGGCCTCCAGCTTGGCGTAGATCTTCTTCAGATGCGACTTGACCGTCTCGTCGCTGACCGCCAGCGCCGTGGCGATTTCCTTGTTGGCGTAGCCGCGCGCCACCAGCACCAGCACCTCGCGCTCCTTGGGGCTGAGCAGGCGCTCGGCGGCCGTTGCGCCCGCGCCCTGCGGCACGGCGCCGCGGCGCAGCGCCGCCGGCGTCTGGCTGAGCCGCATGCGCTCGGTCTCGCCGTCCTTCAGCGCCAGGGCCTGGCGGGCATGGCCATAGGCCCGGCCCATGTCGCCGGCCGCGGCCCAGTCCTCGGCCAGGGCTACGTGCAGGGAGGCCGGCGCCTTCCAGCCGACGATCTTCAGCCCCTCGGCCAGCGTCGCCTCGCCGTGGTGCAGCGTCGCGTTTGGCAACACCAGGCCGGGCGGCGGCGCCAGGTGCGGGTACCGGCGGTGGATCTCGGTCAGCGCCTCCTGCACGCCGACGACCAGCGCGTTGAAGCCATGGCGTGCGATCAGCTGCTCCGCTTCATCCAGCGCAGCCTGCGCCGCGTCCACCTGGCCTGCCGCCGACAGCGCCCGCGCCAGGCCCAGCAGGTTGACCGTCAGGTTGTCCGTAGAGCGCACCGCGCGGTACATCGCGATCGCCTCGGTCATGGGGCCGACCGCCTCGACGCCGCGGCCCAGGGCCAGCAGCGTCTGGGCCAGTTCGGCACAGGCGTTGGCCTTGTTGATGCCAGGCGGCACGCCCGCCAGCGAGGCCAGCGCGTCGCCCAGCAGCACGAGCGCTTCATCGAGGCGGCCGATCTCCTTCAGCAGCGCGCCCAGCCGCGTCTCGCAGGCGCCGATCAAGGCCGGCCAACCGGCCGCGCGCGATTCCAGCGTCGCCTGGTCGTAGCAGGCAGCTGCGCGGTCAAACTCGCCCAGGCCCTGCAGGGCCGTACCGGCATTGATGGTGCAGACCAGGGCGTGCCGCAGCAGGCCCCAGTGGCGGGCCGCATCGGCCGCACGCAGGAAGAGCGCCGCTGCGCGCGCCGGGTCGCGGCGGGACAGCGGCAGCGCCAGCGCAGCGTCGGCAAAGGCAGCCGCAGCGGGCTCGGCCGCGGGTGCGTCCGCATCGGCTGGCGTCGCGAAGGACTGCTCGTAGGCCAGCCAGGCGCTCGCGATGGCCTGGCGGCGCGGGTCAGGCCCGCGTGCGTGGCAGGCCGCAGCACGGGCATAGGCGCCCAGCTCGCGCTCGCGCTGGCCGCGCGCCTTGGCGACGACGGCCTCGGCCAGCAAGGCATCACCCTCCAGCGTGGCCCCGCCGCCGCTGCGCCGAGCCTGCGCCAGCTGCGTTTCGGCCTCGTCGAGCCGCCCCTGCAGGGCGGCGATCTCGCAACGCGAGAGCGCCAGCCGGGCCTGCAATGAAGGCGTGAGACCTGCCATGGCCAGAACCTGCTCACACAGGGCCAGCGCGCGGCGGCTGTCGCGCTGGCGCAGCTGCCAGGCCAACTCGGCCAGCGCTGCCGCCTCGCCGCCCTGCGCGGCCGCTTCAAGGCCGGCCAGCGCCGTGGCGGGAACGAGGAAATCCATGGCAAAAATTGTAGAAGTGCCTCCGCCTAGACTGCCTCCATGTCATCCCCCTCCGCACAGACCCTGCCGCTGCGCCATTTCCTGCTCGCACTGGCGGTCGTGGCGATCTGGGGCAGCAATTTCGTCGTCATCAAATACGCCCTGCACACGCTGCCGCCCATGACGCTGGCCGTGCTGCGCTTCAGCTTCGCCCTGGTGCCGGCCTGCTTCTTCCTGCGCCGGCCGCAGGTGGGCTGGGGCAATCTGGCGGGCTACGGCATCCTCATCGGCGTGGGCCAGTTCGGCCTGCTGTATCTCGCCATGCGCAGCCAGATCTCGCCCGGCCTGGCCTCGCTGGTCGTGCAGACCCAGGTGTTCTTCACGCTGCTGCTGGCGGTGCGCATCCGCAAGGAGAAGGTGCTGGGCGCGCAATGGCTGGGCCTGGTGCTGGCAGCCAGCGGCATCGTCGTCATCGCCTCGCACACCGACGGCACCACCACGGCGGTGGGCATCGCCATGGTGCTGGCGGCCGCCTTCTCGTGGGCCTGCGCCAATTTGCTGACGCAGCGTGCCGGCCGCATCGACATGCTGGCCTACGTCGTCTGGAGCAGCGCCTTCGCAGTGCCGCCGCTGCTGCTGCTGGCACTGCTGATCGACGGGCCGCAACAGATGGCCGCGGGCCTGGCGGCGTCGGACCTCGGCACCTGGACGGCGGTGCTGTGGCAGTCGGTCGGCAACACGCTGTTCGGCTATGGTGTCTGGAGCTGGCTGCTGGCCCGCCACCCGGCCGGGCGCATCGTGCCCATGGCGCTGCTGGTACCGGTGTTCGGCATGGGTTCGGCCGCGGTGCTGCTCGGCGAGCCGCTGCCGGCCTGGAAGCTCATCGCGGCAGCCCTGGTGCTGGCCGGTCTGGCGATCAACCTGTTCGGGCCGCGGCTTTTGGCGGCCAAGTCCAAGGCCGTTGAGGAATAAGCTGGGCGCATGAAGCGCCGCCTCCTGCTCCTGCTGGCCCTGGTTGCGCCCTGGGCCACCGCCGCCCCACCCGCCGTGCAGCTCATCGTCGAGCTGCGCTGGGTGGATTCCAACCTGCCGCCCGCCGCACAGGCCGCCGTGCGCGACGGTGCGGTCGTGGTCGGCACGGCGGGCTCGATCTCGCCGCGCGGCGCCGGCATCGTCACCTCGACCGCGGCGCCAGCGCCCCAGCAGATCCAGCGCCTGAACGTGCTGAACGGCCAACGCGGCATGCTGCGCCTGACGACCCGCGAGCCTCTGCAGTGGGTGGATGCCGTCGTCGAGCTCGACCCGACCACCCGCACGCCTCAACGCGTCTACGCCAGCCCGCGCAGCGCCGAGCGCCGCTCGGTGCAGAGCTTCACCGTGACGCCTACCTGGCCCGGCGGCAAGGCGCCGGTGCAGGTCGAGTTCGACATCGACCAGGACGACCACGCCTTCCAGTCGACGCTGCAGCTGGCGCTGGACCGCTGGCAGACCGTCGCACGCAGCGGCAGCGCGGCATCCCCCGCTCCCAAGGGCACCTTGAGCAGCGCGGATGCCGCCGGCCGGCCCGAGCGTGAACTGCAGCTGCGGGTGTCGCTTCAGCCTTGAGCCGAAGCCAGGGCGCCATTGATCTGCGGATAGGGCGCGGCGCCGTCGAACAGCTCAGTGCCAGCACCATGCTCAAGGAAGCCCGTCGCCGCACGCTGCGCCCGGCCCCAGGCCGCCTCGGCGATGGCGCTGCCGGCCGAGATGCGGCGCACACCCAGGCGCTGGAGTTCGTCAAGGCCCGGCAGCACCGGCCGCGCCATCACGTTCAACGGCAGGGGCTGGCCGCCCACCAGGGCCTCGATGTCTGCCACGGCCGTCACACCAGGGGCAAACAGGCCATCGGCGCCCGCCGCTGCATAGTCGCGCGCCCGCAGCAGCACTTCCTCGACCGCCCGGCCGGGCGCCAGGTTCTTCAGCCAGACATCGCAACGCGCATTGATGAAGATATCGACACCGGCCCGCGCCGCGGCGGCCTTGATGGCCTCGATCTTGCGGCACAGCAGGGCGGGCGCTCCGGCACCGTCCTCGATGTTGATGCCGGCGGCGCCGGCTTCGGCGAACTTCAGGATGTTGTCGGCCACCACCGCCGGGTCGTCGCTGTAGCCGGCCTCGCTGTCAGCCGACAGCGGCACGCGGGCGACGCGGGCGATGCGGCGCAGTGCCGCGGCATGCTCGTCGACCGGCAGGTGGTTGCCATCCGGGTAGCCCAGGGCCCAGGCCAGGCCGGCGCTGGTCGTGGCCAGGGCCGGCACGCCCAAGGCCTGGACCAGGACGGCGCTGCCGGCGTCCCAGACGTTGGCGATCTTCAGGAGCCCGGGGCCCTGGTGGAGCTGGCGGAAGTTCATGGTGTCTTTTGCGGGGTTGGCGAGATAGATTGGCGATGCTGCCGAGCCCCGCTGCCAGACCATGGCAGCAGGCCGGCGGCGGGTACATCGAGTAACAGGTGCCGCCAGACCGGCAATGTGCCAAGTCTTGCGCGTTTATGGTCACGTCTTGCGTGTAACGTCAATCCTTTGCAGAACTCCCCGCCTTTCCGACCATGAAGCTTGCCTTGATCGCCCACGATGGCAAAAAGGACGCCATGATCTCCCTGGTCGCCGACTTCCTGCCGCTGCTGCGCCGCTGCCAGCTGATGGCCACCGGCACCACGGGCACCCGGCTGAACGCAGCCCATGGCCTGACCATCGAGCGCGTGCTCAGCGGCCCGATGGGCGGTGACCTGCAGATCGGCGCGCGGCTGGCGGTGGGCGACCTGGACGGCGTCATCTTCCTGCGCGACCCCATGACACCCCAGCCGCACGAGCCCGACATCAACGCCCTGGTGCGCGCCTGCGATGTGCACGACGTGCCCTGCGCCACCAACGTGGCCACCGCGCGGCTGCTGCTGACGCGCTGGAGCGCTGCATGACGCCTGAGATGCCGTCGGCCCCATGAGCAGCCTCGACAGGCCCCTGAGCCGGCTGTCGCGGCGGCTGCGCATACGCACCCGCCTGGGCCTGGCCTTCGGTCTGCTGCTGCTGCTGCTGATGGGCCTCGCCGCCCTGTCGGTTTATCGCCTCACGGGGCTGTCGGATGCGCTGAACCGCATCGTCGACGACCAGGCCGTCATCCGCGACTCGGTCAACGAGATCAACCGCAATGCCGAGGCCGTCGCCCGCAAGCTGCTGGTGCTGATGAGCCCCGACGCCGAGCTGCGCGTGTCGGCCTACCCCGAGATCGCGTCGGCCAACAATCGGCTCGACGACGCCATGCAGCGTCTGGCCATGGTGCTGCCACTGGGGCCCCGCACCGATCGCCTGTCCGAGGTGCGCCTGCGCCTGGCCGACTACCGCGCCAGCTATGTCGACGTGCGCAACCTCATCGAGCGCGACGATTTCCAGGCCGCCCGCGCCCTGCTGGGCAGTGACACCGAATCGGCCCTGTCCCTCTTTGTCAGCGCCATCCACCAGCTCGCGGCCAGCGAGGAGCGTGCGGGCACGGCCCAGGCCCGTGAGCTGCGCGACCAGATCGACGTCGACCGCACCGGCGTGCTGGCCCTGTGCATCGGCGCCCTCGTCGCCGGGGCGCTGCTGGCGGTGGGCGTCACGCGCTCCATCGTCATCCCGCTCAAGCGCGCCGAGGACGGCGCCGAGCTGATCGCGCAGGGCCAGTACGGCCACCGCATCGAGGTGGACTCGGCCGACGAGCTCGGCCACATGGCCGCGGCGATGAACACCATGGCCGCAGCCGTCGGCGAGCGCGAGGCCGAGTTGCGCCGCCTGGCCGACATCGACCTGCTGACCGGCCTGCCCCAGCGCGCCCGCTTCATCGCCGACGGCGACCGGCTGCTGGCCAACCTGCCCGAGCGCGAGCAGCTGGCCGTGTTGATCTGCATCGACGTCGACCGGCTCAAGGCGGTCAACAGCGTGCTGGGCTTTGACGCGGGCGACGCGTTGCTGCGCGGTGCGGCAGCCAAGCTGGAGGGCCTGTTCGAAGGCGTCGCCGCCTACGGGCGTCTGGCCGGCGGCACCTTCGCGGCCCTCGCCCCCGTGGCACGGCTGGACCATGCCAACGCGCTGGCCGCCCAGTTGCGCGAAGAGGTCGAGCACAAGCTCAGCTGGCAGGGCCAGTCGCTGGACCTGTCGGTGTCGCTCGGCGTAGCCCATTGGCCGGAGCATGCCGCTGACACCGAGGCCCTGCTGCGCCGTGCCGAGCAGGCCATGTTCGAGGCCAAGCGCCTGCGCCAGGACGTTGCCGTCTTCAACCCCAGCGCCGAGGCCTCGCGCGCCCTGCACCTGAGCTTGCTGTCTGACCTGGCCACTGCCATCCAGCAGGACCAGCTGCGCCAGTTCCTGCAGCCCAAGCGCTGTCTGAAGACCGGCCGCATCACCGGCGCCGAGGCCCTGGTGCGCTGGCAGCATCCGCAGCGCGGCTGGTTGCCACCGGGCGACTTCGTGCCCTTTGCCGAGCGCAGCGGCCGCATCCGCCAGATCACCGACTGGATGCTGGCTCGCGCCGTGCGCACCCTGGCAGCCTGGGAGGCCGAGGGCCGCGAGCCCATGAGCATTGCCGTCAACATCTCGACGCTGGACATCCAGGACCAGACCCTGCCGGCCCGCCTGGCCGCCCTGCTGGCCGAATACCGCGTCGACCCCGGCCAGCTGCAGCTGGAGGTCACCGAGACCGGCCTGATGTCCAGCGGCACCGATCCCATCGCCGTGCTGAACGCGCTGAAGGCCTGGGGCGTGAGCCTGGCCATCGACGACTTCGGCACCGGGCAGTCGTCGCTGGCCTATTTGCAGCACCTGCCGGTGGACGAACTCAAGATCGACCGCAGCTTTGTGCAGGACGTGGACGGCGACCCACGCCGCCAGGCCCTGCTGAAATCCATCGTCGGCGTTGGCCAGGGCCTGGGCCTCAAGGTGACCGCCGAAGGGGTGGAAAACGCCGCCGAACTGGACTGCATCACGGCCTGCGGCTGTGATCTCATCCAGGGTTATCTGCTGGCCCGGCCGATGGATCTACCGGACTTTGAAGCCTGGTTGGGCCGAACAGGCTAAAATCCGCGCCTTTCGTCGCTGTTTTGCGTTTCGCCCCTGCTGTGGGCTTTTGTTTACGGAGCCATCATGGGCAACAAGATCATCACCGAAGCGGCTCGCCGCGCCACCCCCCGTCCCGAAGCCCCCAAGGGCGTGACCTTCACCGCCGGCAAGGGCCAGCTGAGCAGCCTGGAGCGCGGTTCGCACACCCGCTCCAAGAAGAACCCGGGCAAGCGCCCGCATTCGGGTTGATTGACGGGCTGATCGCCTGACGATCTTCCCCACACACAGGCCCTGCGGGGCCTGTTTGTTTTTGTTGTCGGCTAAATCCTGACCACCATGATCCGCATCACCGAACTCCGCCTGCCGCTCAGCCATACCGAAGACGCGTTGCGACCCGCCGTGCTGGCGCGGCTCAAGCTCGCCGACACCGAGCTGGCCACCATCCAGGTGTTCCGCCGCGGCTATGACGCCCGCAAGCGCAGCGACATCCAGCTCGTCTACACGCTGGACTGCACGCTGAGCGAAGGCACCGACGAAGCCGCCGTGCTGGCGCGCTTTGCCGGCGACCACCAGATCCGGCCCACGCCCGACACCGGCTACCACTTCCTCGCTCAACGCGGCGATTTCACGGGCCCGCGGCCCGTCGTCGTCGGCTTCGGCCCTTGCGGCCTGTTCGCCGCGCTGATCCTGGCGCAGATGGGGTTGAAGCCCATCGTGCTGGAACGCGGCAAAGCCGTGCGCGAGCGGACGCAAGACACCTGGGGCCTGTGGCGCGAACAGAAGCTCCACCCCGAGAGCAATGTGCAGTTCGGCGAAGGCGGCGCCGGCACCTTCTCCGACGGCAAGCTCTACAGCCAGATCTCCGACCCGCGCCACCTGACGCGCAAGGTGCTGACCGAGTTCGTCAAGGCCGGCGCGCCCGACGAGATCCTGTTCGTCAGCAAGCCCCACATCGGCACCTTCCGCCTGGTCAGCATGATCATCAAGATGCGGGCCGACATCGAGGCGCTGGGCGGCGAGATCCGCTTCCAGCAAAAGATGACCGATCTGCTGATCGAAAACGGCGCGGTGCGTGGCGTGCAGCTCGAATCCGGCGAGCAGATAGCCACCACCCACGTCGTCATCGCGCTGGGCCACAGCGCCCGCGACACCTTCACGATGCTGCATGCCCGCGGCGTGCAGATGGAAGCCAAGCCCTTTTCCATCGGCTACCGCATCGAGCATCCCCAGAGCCTGGTCGACGCGGCCCGCTTCGGCGTCCACGCCGGCAACGAGATCCTCGGTGCGGCCGACTACAAGCTGGTGCACCACGCCAAGAACGGCCGCTCGGTCTACAGCTTCTGCATGTGCCCCGGCGGCACCGTGGTGGCTGCCACCAGCGAGCCCGACCGCGTCGTCACCAACGGCATGAGCCAGTACTCGCGCAACGAGCGCAATGCCAACGCCGGCATCGTCGTCGGCCTGACGCCCGAGGACTACCGCCAGGACGGCAAGCGCGACGGCAGCCCCGTGAACCCGCTGGACGGCATGGCCTTCCAACGCATCTGGGAAAGCCGCGCCTATGAGCTGGGCGGCGGCGGCTACCTGGCGCCGGGCTCGCTGGTGGGGGACTTCGTCAAGCGGCAGGTCAGCAAGGAATTCGGTGACGTCGCGCCGAGCTACAAGCCGGGCGTGACGTTGACCGACCTGCAGCAAAAGGGCCGCGGCTCGCTGCCGTCGTATGCGCTGGAGGCGATCCGCGAGGCCTTGCCTGCGTTTGCGCGCCAGATCCGCGGCTTCGACCGGCCGGACGCGGTGCTGACCGGCGTTGAGACGCGCACGTCGTCACCACTGCGCATCAACCGCGGGCGGGACTACCAGAGTGTCAATGTGCGCGGGCTGTTCCCCGCCGGAGAAGGTGCGGGGTACGCGGGCGGGATCATGAGCGCCGGTGTGGACGGCATCGAGGTCGCCGAAGCGTTGGCGGCGGATCTGCTGGGCATGTCGGACGCGCCGGTGCTGCAGGGCAAGGGGGCGAAGGCAGGCGGGCAGGTTTGAGGAGACCGCCAGACGGCTCGATCAGCGCGATTTCGCCTTCACAGTGCGGCCTCGCATGGCGCTCGCCAACAGCAGGCCGCCAGCCGCCAGCAGCAGCGCAGAGGCAGGCTCGGGCACAGGCGCGGCGACCATGTTCCAGGTGCCAACCGAAGGGCCCAAGCCGAAGTTGAAGGGGTCGGTGGTGGTGTCCATGCCCCATCGCAACAGGCCGGAACTTCCCGCGGCGGCAAACTGACTACCGTCGGTCAGCGTCCACAGCATCGAGCCGGACAAGGGAGCCCCAACCGGCAGCGCCGGGAAGGGATTGGGCGCGCCAGGCAGGCTCATGCCGAAATAGACGACGTTGTCCCGCGGCGTTCCATAGCCGGTGCCCGCGTCATGGGCGAAGTTAATGGACACGTTGCCGACCTTGAAGTCGTTCTGCCACAGCAGCCAGCTGTTGACCAGATGGGCCGGGTTCACGGCGAACAGGTCATAGACGAAGAGCGCATGGTTTTCGCCGAGCGCTGGCGTGCCGGCATCGATGAAGCCCGAGCCGGTAACGAGCACGTGGGTGGCGTCGACGCGCTGGATGTCCAGGTGGACGGCGGCCTGGGCCGAGCCGCAGGCAGCGAACAAGCCAGCCATCAAGCCAGCCAGCGAGGCGCTTCGGGCGCGAGCAGGAGCGGTCATCAATTCCTCCCTGGACGATGCTGTCCAGTTGACAAGGGGCGCATCCTAAAGTGGGCCTGCAGCGGCCTGGCCGGGACAAACCCGAAAGCCCCTGCAATGAAGGGATGCCTGCCCTCAATGCTCGGGAATGCGCTCACGCCAGAGCGCCGCTAGCCGCGGCTCCTCGTCGACGCGCCGAATTGCCGCGGTCATCGCTGGCGCCACCTCATAGAACCGCTCTCGCCACGGCCCGAAGCGGGAGATGACGGCGACGTAGAGGTCCAGCACGGTCAGCTCTTCGCCTAGCAGATAGCGTCCAGGCGTCAGCTGCCGGTCCATGTTGGACCAGCAGAAGGCGATGCGCTCATGCACTGCATGGATGACGGCGTCTCGCGAGCTTTCGGGCGCACCGATGCGCTTCACGTCAGGCTTGATCCAGTGCAGCGAATAGATGGCCGACGACACGTACAGCATCCAGCGCAGGAACTGTCGGCGCAGCGGGTCGCTGGGCGAGGGAGCCAGCCGCGCCTCGGGATGCAGGTCGGCCAGGTAGATCAGGATGGCTGCGCTCTCGGTCATGACCTCGCCATCGGGCAGCAGCAGCGTCGGGATCTGCCGCATGGGGTTGGTCGGCGCGACGCGCTCGCGGGCCGAGGACTCGGCCCAGGTGGCCCCCTCAATCAGCGTGTAGGACAGCCCGAGCAGCGTCAATGCGGCTTCGACAGCGACGGAGCCGGAGGCCGCGGCGCCATACAGCGTCAGCCCAGATGTTTCGATGGCGCTCATGTCGTCTCGCCTCCACGCTGTTGCCGGCGCGCGATCTCTTCCGCCCGTTGCGCGTAAAGCCGCAACGCCACCGTCTCGAAATCGCCGATCAACCAACGTGCCAAGGGCTCGGCATACCAGTTGAACTGCGTGCTGACACGGTAGCTCATGGCCACCTTCAGCCGCGTGCCGGCCCCCTCGGGCTCCAGCGTGTAGACGGTGTCGACCAGATCGAAATGGCGCCCCCCGATGCGGACATGGTCGTCCATCGCGCGCGGCGGAAAGGAGTCGGCCGTGAAGCGGTAGGTCCAGCGCACGCGGCGCGCCGGCTGCCAGTCCGTCGAGACCTGGTCGAAACGGATGCCCCGACCCATCTCGACGTGGCGCACCAGCGTCCCGCCGTCCTGCCGCGTCACACCGGACACGGGCGGTGGCACACCGATGCGGTACATCCAGCCGTCCTTCATCTCATCGGGCCGGATGACCGGCATGTCCATCAATTGCTTCCAGACCTGCTCGGGCGCCGCCGCGATCAGGCGCTCGTGCTGCAGGCTGCCAAAGCGGTCCGGCAATGACATGGGCGCTTCAACGGCGGCCATCAGCAACGGCAGGATTGCCACTGCGCCCACGCTCGACTTGGGCCAGTTCATGGTGTGGCACACCCAACCCATGGCCAAGCCGCCCAAGCCGCCGATCAGCGCCAGCAAAGGCACGATCAGGATGGCGCAGATCAGACCCTCCAGCAGGATGGCCAGCGTGCCCAGCACCAGGAAGACATTGGCCAGAAAGCCCGCTCGGAAGTGGTAGCCCGCCGTTCTGCGCTCGCTGCGTTCCGCCACATAGACGGTCACTGCGCCCACGGCGAAGGGCACGATGACGATGAAGCTGAACATCATGGGATAGAGGCCGAAAGGAAGGCGGGCCTCGGCCAGGAGGCGTACCGCCAAGCCGAACAGGACGCCAGCGACCACCGGCCACGCGCGGGAAAACGGCAGCTTGGTCCTAGGTCGTCCGGGTTGGACTCTGGCCCATTCAGGCAAGGGAGGCAGGGCGTCCATCGGTCGAAGTTTCCAAGATTGAGCTGGGGGCGGCTTGAAGCAGGGTCGCGCCGGGGCGCTGCAGGCGCCAGACCAGCCCGCACCTCGCCAACGCGAGCAACAACCACCAGCCCGGATCCCACTCGCCCGACCGCACACCCAGGCGGGCCGAGCCGGGGTCGGCATGGTGGTTGTTATGCCAGCACTCGCCCATCGTGATCAGCGACAGCCATGGCAGGTTGCGACCCTGCACGGCCACGCCCGGCAGCAACACCGGCTGGCGGCCATGGTTGTGGGCGAAGTAGCCGATCAGCCAGTGCCCCAGCACGCAGGCCGACACGCGCGCACACAAGCCCCACCACACGAAGCCCCAACCGCCGAGCACCCACAGCGGCAGCGCCGTCAGCAGCACTTGCAGCATCCACGTGCGCTCCAGCCAACGCAGCACGGCGTCTTGCAGCAGGCCACGCGGGTCGCCCAGCGGCGGCGGGTCTTCGAGCACCAGGTCGCAGTGCAACTGCCACCAGGCATCCTTCCAGAACGGCTGGCCGTGGCGCAGATAGGGGTGGCAATCGGACCGGCGCTGGGCCAGGTCGCGCAAGTCATGCTGGCGCTTCAGGCCGAGTGGCCCGGCCAGGCCCACCTGCACACCCCACCACACCAGGACCATCTCCAGCCAGCGCGGGCAGCCAAAGCTGTCGTGGATCAGCTTGCGATGGCTGCCCAGCGTGTGGCCCAGCAGCAGCGTCAGCAGCGTGAGCCCGACGAACAGCGTGAACGTCGCCACGCCCAAGGTGGGAATGCCGCCAGCGACGGCTCCGATCAGCATGGCGACCAGCCAGAGCGACTTGACCGGCGCGTAACGCATGCGCCCGGTCATCACGTCGCCCCGCATCGGCTCAGGCATCGAGCATCTCGATCAACTCCTTCGCAAACGCCAGCGCTTCCTCTGGCGTCTCGAAGTGCATCTCGTTGTTGAGTTCGACGACCTCGCCGTCTGGCCCCTTGTGCACGACCGCCCAGCCGCCCGCGCCGCCGTCGATGGCGAGCACGCCGAATTGCCCGGGGTCGAGATCCCGGGCGCTGCCGCCGGTGATGACGATGTCGCGGCCGAGGTGGGAGTGGTAGCGTCTCATCCCTCAATTCTCCCGGAGCAGACGATGAAGGCAGTGTGGAACGGCGTAACCATCGCCGAGAGCGACGATACGGTGGTCGTCGAAGGCAACCACTACTTTCCGGCCGAAGCGCTGAAGAAGGAATACACGACCTTCTCCAACCACCGCAGCGGCTGCCCCTGGAAGGGTCAGGCGCAGTACCTGAGCCTGTTCGTCAACGGCGAAATGAACCCGGATGCGGTCTGGTACTACGCCGACCCGCTGCCCGCCGCAGCCGAGATCAAAGGTCGCTACGCCTTCTGGAAGGGCGTCAAGGTTTCGGAGTAAATCCGTCGGGCCACAGCGCCCACAGCCGCAGCGCCTGCTTGGTGCGGCCGGCCTGCAGCGCGGCGTCTTCACCCCAGCCCCAGAACAGGTCGGCGCGCACGGCGCCCTGGATGGCACTGCCGGTGTCCTGGGCCAGCACGAGGCGACGCAGCGGTGTCGTCGACAGCGGCGCGGTGCTGTCCAGCCACAGCGGCGTGCCCAGCGCGACGTAGCTGCGGTCGATGGCGACGGAACGGCCCGGCGTCAGCGGCACGCCTTGGGCGCCGCGCGGGCCCTGGTTCACATCGGGCAGGGGCTCCTCGCGGAAGTAGACGACGCGCGGGTTGACGGCCAGGGCCTCGCGCACCTTGGCCGGGTTGCGGCGCGCCCAGTCGCTCAGGGTTCGTGGTGTCGCGTCGCCCACCTCGCCACGGTCCAGCAGCGCGCGCGCGACGGACTGGAAGGGCTGGTCGTTGTGGCCCGCGTAGGCGACGCGGCTGATGCGCTCGGCGCCAGCCGCATCACGCACGACGAGACGGCCCGAGCCCTGGATCTGGATTTGCAGCAGCGCAAAAGGGTCGTCGACATAGGCCAGCTCCAGCGCCGTGAAGCGCGGATGGGTGTCGATGTCGCGGCGCGGCGTGCGACGCAGCGCGGCATCGGCGGGCAGCGCATGCAGCGCCCACTGGAAGGCACCCTGGCGCGTGCGGCTGGCCGCGAGCTGGGGCTCGAAATAGCCCGTCAGCAGCCCGGCGGCCTCACCGCCTTCGCCCTGCAGCCGCCAGGGGCGCAGATGCTTCATCAGGAACAGCGTGGCCTCCAGCGGGTCGGCGGGCGCCTGCAGCGCGGCGCGGGCACAGAACTCGGCCCAGCCCGGCGCGGGGCGCTGGCAGCTGGCCAGCAGGGCCGGCCAGGCGGCCAGCAGGTCATCGCTCCCCCAACCAGGCAGATCCTTCCAGTCGGCGGCGACCCAGCGCTGCGGCGCGGGCCGCAGCGCGGCCGGCACGGCCGGCGCCGGCTCGGGCGGCTGCAGGGGTGGCGAGGAGCAGGCGGCAAGGCTTCCTAGAATGGCGGCCAGCCCCAACCGCGCGCACCAAACCATGCTGTTACTCGCCCTCGAAGCCCTCGGCGCGCTGCTGATCTTCGTCTTCATCATCTGGTGGACCATGTTCTCGGGCCGCAAGAAGGGCGAGCGGCGCGAGGACTAACTCCTCGCAATCAGGAAGCTCAAGGGCTGGCGTCGCAGCCGCGCGCGGATAGCCGCGTAGACGCGTTTGCGGTCGGCCAGGCGCACACCGCGCGAGCGCATCGCCACCTTGAAGGCGCAGAAGAAGCTGACGCCGACATTGAGCATGCCGATGCCGGCGATGCAAAGCACGCAGGACCAGAAGGCCCAGGTCGTCATGACGCCGACACCGAGCGCCCCCACGGCGGCGGCGAGCTGGCCGGTGGACAACGTCACGTGGCGCACCTCCAGGCCCAGGCCGACGAAGCCGAACAGCGCCGGCGCCAGGCCCAGCATCAGGCCCAGGCTGATGTTGGCCGTCAGGCCGGAGATGTTGGCCCGCCACCAGTGCGACCAGCGCTGCGCGCGCGTCTGACCCAGCGTCGCGACGATGCGCGGGTTCCAGGCGATGGCGCTGTCCAGGCGGTGGAAGACGAACCAGTTCTCCACCCAGCCGGCGATCATGCTGGACGCGAACAGCAGCGTGCCGGTGAAGGCGGCAAACAGCAGCGAGGGGCCGAACAGGCTCAGCGAATGCAGCACGTATTCGGCATCCCGCACGCCCACCAGCGGCGCACCGAAGGCCAGCCAGCACAGGCCCTGCACCGCCAGCACCAGCGGCGCCACGACGGTGAGGTTGCCGATGATGCCGGCCACTTGTGAACGCACGAGATGGGTCACTTCGTCGACGAAACCGACGATGGCGTCGTCGCGGTCGATGTGCAGCAGCTTGTCGGCCATGGCCGGGGCCGTCATCGCCGGCTGCTTGGTGGCCACCGTCCAGTGCAGCAGGTGGATGAGGACGAAGCACAGCGCGTAGTTCACACCGGCCCAGAAGCCGCCCCAGAAGGCCGTGAAGCCGAGCAGGGCGATGCCGAACTTCAGGAAGGTGGTGCCGGCCAAAACAGCGCCGCCACCGGCTGCGCGACGCAGCATGTCGCGGTATTCCTCGCGGCTGCGGGTGATGTAGTGCTCGCCCGTCTCGGCGCTGCGCTCGGCCACCTTGCGCGCCATCAGCGAGTAGTGGCGCGCGAACAGCGTGCGCAGGCTGCGCCGCTCGTGCACGACGCGCACCAGGCCCGACACCAGGCGCAGCAGCTCGCGCTGGGGTTCGTGGGACAGCAGGCAGGCCAGCAGCGCATCGATGCGGTCCAGCCGCGCGGTGAGCTGCTCGACGGAGAACATCAGATCCACCGACACGCCATGCACTTCCAGATGCTCGGGCACCGTCAGCGCAGCAGCGCGGCAGCGGTCCAGCAGCGCGTGCAGGTATTGCATGACCGACCCCAGTGCGGCCGCATCGTCATCGGCGCCGGCCAGCGCGCGCTCGACGGCCGCCCAGGCGGCGGGCAGCTGGTGGAAGGGCTTGTCCTGCACCAACTCCGCATCCATGCGCACCCGCAGCGGGCCGGCCAGGCCGGCGGCATGCACGCTGCTGACCAGCACGGTGATCGCGGCGTTGGCCTCGACGCGCCAGCCGTCGTCGGGCGTGGCGGCAAACAGCAGGCCCAATCGCGCCAGCAGCTCATCGTCGATGGCGGCGATCCAGTCCTCGTCGGCCTCGTCGGGGAAGAGCAGTTCGAACAGCGCCGCGAGGTCGCGCGTGTCGGTCGTGGCCGGCAACAGGCGGCGGCGCAGCCGGCCCAGGAATTCATGCCACAGCGCCATGCGCGGCGCGAAGCCCACTTCGGCGAAAAGCGCCACCGCATCGACGTCGTTCCAGACGCCGCCGATGACATTGGCAAACGCCCAGGCGTGCTCGGGGTGGCGCTCCAGCACATTGAGCAGGTGCTTCAGGCGCACGATGGGCAGCGGCGTGCCCGATGAGGCCTCTTCACGCGGCGCGTGCCGCAGCCATTCCAGCAGGCGCACCAGCCACAGATTGCGCTCGGCGAGCGCGGCCTGCGGGTCGGCCGCGTTCAGGAGAGCTGTGAGATCCCAGGTCAATGCAGAGAAGCGCTGTCGGCGAGCAGGAATTCGTCGACCTCGGTGTGGAAGATCTCGCAGCCCTCGGTCACGCACAGGAAACGCCCGCGCATCGTGCCCTGGGGGGTGCCGATCTGGGCCCAGGAGCTGTACTGGAAGCTCTGGCCTGGGGCGAGCACGGGCTGGTGGCCGACGACGGCCAGGCCGTCGACGACCTGCATCTGGCCACGCGCATCGGTGATCTCCCAATGCCGGCCGATGAGCTGGGACAGCACATCGCCGGTGTTCTCGATCGTGATCGTGTAGCTGAAGGCGTACAGGCTTTGCTCGAGATGGGTCTGCTCGGGCAGGGTCTGCACGGTGACGCTGCAACTGAAACGGGGGTTGGCCATCGGGTGATTGTCCGTCTCGGGGGCTATGCTCGCCGCATGTTCTTCGGGGTGTGTGATCCTAAGTGCTGCGCTGGCCCTGGTTGTTGACTGCGCTGTTGAGCCTGGCGGCGCCGGCCCAGGAGCTGACGCTGCGCACGGTCCAGCAGGCCAGCTCGACAGTGAAGTACGACCCCGACGGCAGTCCGCTCAAGCCCGGTCTCTGCCTGGAAATCCTGCGCGCCGTCGAGCGGCAGGACGCAGGCCTGCACTTCACGGGCCTGGCCCAGCAGGTGCCGCTCAAGCGTGTGGAACGCCTGCTGGCCGACGGCCTCATTGATGCCTTCTTCTGCCTGCTGAAGTCGCCCGAGCGCGAGAAGCAATGGCGTTATGCGCCGGTGGCGCTGTATATCGTCCGCCACGTGGTCGTGCAGCGCGCCGACGACCCGCGCAACCCCGATTCCCTGGCCCAACTGGCCGCCTTGAGCCGCCGCAAGCCGGTGCTGGTCATGCGTGGCACGGCGCTGGCGCGCCGGCTGGTGGCGGCCAATGTGGCTGTCGCCGAGGTGAGCTCCGAGCGCGAGGCCCTGCAGATGCTGGTCATGGGCCGCGCCGACGCCATCTACGGCCAGGACATCAACCTGCAGCGCCATGTGGCACAGAGCAAGCTGGGCGACAAGCTCAGGTTCGGCCGCACCGTCTTCCAGGAGGAGCCGCAGTTCCTCGCGCTGCGCGCCGACCTGCCGGCCGCCCATGAGGAACGCCTGACCCAGGCGCTGCGCAAGCTGGAGAAGGATGGCACGCTGCGCCAACTCGCCGAAAAGTACCGTTAGCCCCTCGCCCAGTCCCGCCCCGCTGAACGCGGGCGCGCCTGGTCGGTCCCCCGAGGGGACGGCGATGCTTGCGGCATTGAACCGCAAGCACATCGCCAGCGCGGGCCGGCTAGGGAGCGGCCCGGCGCTCGGCCCGCAAAATGCGAGTGTGCAGCTGACACGTCAGTGCTCGTGTGTGTCGACACTCGGCACTTCGCAAGGAGCAGCTTCCCGATGCCGACCCGCCCCCTCTACTTGCCGCCCGACGGCCGCCCACGCTGCGCCTGGTGCGCCGCCGCGCCCGGCGATAATTTCTATCTGCGCTATCACGACGAGGAATGGGGCCGGCCCGTGGCCGACGACTTCCGCCTGTTCGAGAAGCTGTGCCTGGAGGGCTTCCAGAGCGGCCTGTCGTGGCGAACCATCCTGAACAAGCGCGAGGCCTTTCGCGCCGCCTTTGCGGGTTTCGACTACAACCAGGTCGCCAAGTTTGGCGAGAAGGACGCGAACCGCCTGCTAGCCAACGCCGGCATCGTGCGCCACCGCGGCAAGATCGAGGCGGCCATCCACAACGCCGGGCGCTGCGTGGAGCTGGTGGCTGCAGAAGGCTCGCTGGCCGCCTATCTGTGGCGCTTCGAGCCGCCCAAGAACTCGGTGGCTCACAACCTGGCCACCTCGGCGCCCTCCGAAGCCTTGTCCAAGGATCTGAAGAAGCGCGGCTGGAAATTCGTCGGCCCGACCACCATGCATGCGCTGATGCAGGCCATGGGCCTGATCAACGACCACCAGCCCGGCTGCCACCACTGGAAAGAAGCGCAGCAGGCGCGCGACAGCTTCAAGCGGCCGGGCCGCTGAAGCGGGGCAAGCGGGCTGCCTAGAATCACCCGCTATGCCCGCCGCACCGCAATACCGCATCGCCCCCAGCCTGCTGTCCGCCGACTTCGCCCGCCTGGGCGAGGAAGTGAAGAACGTGCTCGCCGCCGGTGCCGACTGGATCCACTTCGACGTGATGGACAACCATTACGTGCCCAACCTGACCTTCGGGCCGATGGTCTGCGAGGCGCTGCGCAAGCACGCCGTGAAGCCCGACGGCACGCCGGCCGTCATCGATGTGCACCTGATGGTGCAACCGGTCGACAGCCTGGCCCAGGCCTTCTGCCGCGCCGGCGCCGACGTGGTGACCTTCCATCCCGAGGCCAGCGCCCATGTGGACCGCACGCTGCAGCTCATCAAGGCCGAGGGCAAGCAGGCCGGCCTGGTGTTCAACCCGGGCACGCCGCTTGACGTGCTGGAGTGGGTCATCGACAAGGTCGATGTGATCCTGCTGATGAGCGTCAACCCCGGCTTTGGCGGCCAGAGCTTCATCCCGTCGGCACTGCAAAAACTGAAGAAGGCGCGCGAGATCATCAGCGCCAGCGGCCGGGACATCCGCCTGGAGATCGACGGCGGCGTCAAGGTCGACAACATCCGCGAGATCGCCGCGGCGGGCGCCGACACCTTCGTCGCCGGCTCGGCCATCTTCGGCAAGCCCGACTACAAGGCCGTCGTCGACGCGATGCGCACGGAACTTGCGAGATCGTGAGCCCCTCGTCCAAGGATTACCTTGGCCGGTCCCCCGCGGGGACGGCGATGCTTGCCGGTTCGACCGGCAAGCACATCACCATTGCGGGCCGGCTTGGGAGCGGCCCGGCGCTCGTCCCGCGCAACTGAGTAACTGACATGGCCGCCATCCTGCTCGTCTGCACCGCCAACATCTGCCGCTCGCCGATGGCCGAGGCCATCTTCAGGGCCAAGCTCGGCGACGTGTTCAAGACCATTGCCTCGGCCGGCGTGCATGCTGACCCGCGCGGCGGCCCGGTGGACGCCCGCGCCGCAGCGGCACTGGGCCGGCACAACTACAGCCTCGACCGCAAATGGCGCTCGCGCCGCGTCGAGCCTGAGCAGCTCGGCCAATACGACCTCGTGCTGGCCATGGAGGCTGAGCATGTCGACGCGCTGCGCACCAAGGCAGCGCCCGAGCACCACGCCAAGATCCTGCTGCTGACCGACTTCGTGCCCGAGCTGGCCGGCCAGGACATCCCCGACCCCTATTTCGGCCCGGTCGCAGGCTTTGACGCCGTCATCGGCATGCTGGAGCGCGCGGCCCAGCGGCTGCTCACCGAGAGCCGCGAAGGCCGCCTGAAACTGAGCTGATCAGGCTGCCTTGCTGGCGAAGTCCGCCACTTCGCGCACGTCCGGCCCGGTGCCGCTGAAGCGGTCCAGCGCCAGGTAGATCACGGGCGTGATGTAGAGCGTCACCGCCTGCGACAGGATCAGGCCGCCCACCACGGCCAGGCCCAGCGGCTGGCGCAGCTCGGCCCCCGCGCCCAGGCCGAGCGCAATGGGCAGCGCGCCCATCAGCGCCGCCAGCGTCGTCATCATGATGGGCCGAAAGCGCAGGATCGCGGCCTGGCGGATCGCCTCGGCCGGCTTGAGCCCCTGGCTGCGCTGCACGTCCAGCGCGAAGTCGATCATCATGATCGCGTTCTTCTTGACGATGCCGATCAGCATGACGATGCCGATGGTGGCGATGATGGTCAGCTCCATGCCGAACAGCTGCAGCGTGATCAGCGCGCCCACCGCCGCCGACGGCAGGCCGGCCAGGATGGTCAGTGGGTGGATGTAGCTCTCGTAGAGCACGCCCAGCAGCACGTAGATCACGGCCACTGCCAGCCCGATCAGCAGCAGCTGGCCGCCCTGCGAATCCTGGAACACGGCCGCATCGCCACCGTAGCTGGTGATGACGCTGGGTGGTAGCTTGATGTCGCGCGTGAAGGTGTCGATCTGCTTGGTGGCGTCGCCCAGCGGCACGTTGGGTGCGAGATTGAAGCTGATCGTGACGGCCTGCAGCTGGCCTTGGTGATTGACCGCCGTGGGCCCGAGCGTGCGCTGCACGGTGGCGAAGGCCGTCAGCGGCACCTGCGCGCCGTTCTTGCCGCGCAGGTAGATCTTGTCGAAAGCGGCTTCGCTGCTGCGGTCGTCCTCGCCGGCTTCCATGATGACCTGGTAGGTGTTGCTCTCGGCATAGATGCTGGACACCTGGCGCTCGCCGAAGGCGCCGTACAGCGCATTGCGCAAGTCCTGCATCTGCACGCCCAGGATGGCGGCGCGCTCGCGATCGATGACAAGGCTGGCCTGCAGGCCGCGCATTTGCGAGTCGCTGGTGATGTCGCGAAAGCGCTCATCGCCGCGCAGCTTCTCCTGCAGCCGGGTTGCCCAGGTGTTGAGTTCGCCGGTGGATACCGACTGCAGCGTGTACTGGTAGCGGCTCTTGCTCTGGCGGCCGCCGAGCTGCAGGTTCTGCACCGGGCGCAGATAGACCTGGATGCCGGGCACTGCGCGCAGCTTCTTGCGCAGGCCTTCCAGCACCTTGGGCATGGGCTCGCGGCTATTGCGGGCCTTCAGGTTGATGAACATGCGGCCGGTATTGGTGGCGCTGCCCGAGGGCCCACCGCCGACAGCCGAACTCAGGGCGAAAACGTTGGGATCGTTGCGCACGATGGCGGCCACGCGCTCCTGCAGCAGGGTCATCGCGGCGAAGGATGTGTCCTCGGCAGACTCGGTGCTGGCCTGTATCTGGCCGATATCCTCCTCGGGGAAAAAGCCCTTGGGGATGGTCATGTAGAACCACACCGTCGCGATGAAGCTCAGCAGCGCCACGCCCAGCACCCAGTTGCGGTGGCGCAGGGCCAGATCCAGCGTGCGGGTGTAGGTGTCCAGCGTCCATGTGAAGCCGCGCTCGAACAGGCGCCCCATCGGTCCATCCTCATGGTGCTCGTCGGCCTTCAACAACCGGCTGCACAGCATGGGCACCAGCGTCAACGACACGACGGCCGACACGAGGATGGCCAGGCCGACGACGACGGCGAACTCGTGGAACAGCAGGCCGATGACGCCCGGCATGAAGAAGATCGGGATCAGCACCGCCACCAGCGACACCGAGATCGACAGGATGGTGAAGGCCATCTCGCGCGCGCCGCGCACCGCCGCGTCGAAGGGCTTCATGCCGTCCTCGACGTGGCGGACGATGTTCTCCAGCATGACGATGGCGTCGTCCACCACCAGGCCCACGGCCAGCGTGATGCCGAGCAGCGAGATGTTGTCCAGCGAGTAGCCGAGCGCGAACAGCAGCGTGAGCGCGCCGATCAGCGAGATTGGCAGCGAGGCCGTCGGGATCAACGTGGCCACGGCGCGGCGCAGGAAGATGAAGATCACCAGCACAACGAGGCCGACCGTCAGCGCTAGCGTCACGTAGACATCGTGCAGCGACTCGCGGATGGATACCGAGCGGTCGTTCAGCGTGCTCATCTGGATGGACGCCGGCATCTGCGACGCGAAGCGCGGCAGCAGGGCCTTGACCTTGTCCACCACCTGCACGGTGTTGGCGTCGGGCTGGCGCTGGATGGCCAGCACGATGGAGCGCTCGCCCTGGTAGGTGGAGTAGGTCTTGCTGGTTTCGACGCTGTCCTGCACGTCGGCCACGTCGCGCAGCAGCACCGGCGCGCCGTTGCGCGAGGCGACGACGGTGCGGCCGAACTCGGCGGCGTTGCGCAGCTGGCGGTTGGCCTGGATGGTCAGTGTCTGGCGCGAGCCGTCCAGCACGCCGACAGGCGTGTTGGCATTGGCGGCGCGCACCGCCGTCTGCAGCTCGTCCAGCGTGATGTTGCGCTGGTTGAGCAGGTCCGTCTTGACCTTGATGCGCACCGCATAGCGCTTCTGGCCAAAGATGGACACCTGGGCCACGCCGTCGATGGTGGACAGGCCCGGCGACAGCAGGTTCTCGGCGTAGTCGTTCAGCTCGGTCAGGTCGATGGAGGGCGAGGTCAGCGCCACCAGCAGCACCGGCGCATCGGCCGGGTTCACCTTGCGGTAGCTCGGCGGCGAGGTCATCTCGGCCGGCAGCGCGCGCAAAGACCGGAACAGCGCCGCCTGCACGTCCACGGCGGCGGCGTCGATGTTGCGGGAGGGGTCGAACTCCAGCGTCAGCGAGGTGTTGCCCAGCGTGTTGGTCGACGAAATGGTCAACAGGCCGGCGATGGTCGAGAACTGCTTCTCCAGCGGCAGCGCGACGGACGAGGCCATGGTCTCGGGCGATGCGCCCGGCAGCGACGCACCGACGTTGATGATGGGCGTGTTGTAGGACGGCAGCGCCGCGACCGGGATGCGGCTCCAGGCGGCCAGGCCGGCGATGACGAGTGACAGGTTCAGCAGCACGGTCATGACCGGCCGCCGGATGAACAGCTCGGTGAGCCTCATTTGTCAGCGCCCGAAGCGGCAGACGCTGGGGCCGATGCGGCGCCCGCTCCGCCGCTGGCTTGAATGCGCAGTGGCGTGCCCGGCCGCAGGTTCTGCTTGCCTTCCATGACGACCTGGGCCGTCGCATCCAGGCCCTCCACCACCGCCTGCTCGCCCATGGCCTGACGCAGCTGCACGGGCACCAGCTTGGCGGTGTTGTCGGGCGCCACGACGTAGACCGAGCGCTCGTTGCCGCGCATGATGATGGCGGCCTGCGGCACCACGGTCACGCCCTTGAGCGTGCGCAGCGTGACGCGCACGCGCAGGTACTGGCCCGGCCAAAGCGACTGGGCCTTGTTGTCGAACTCGGCCTTGACCTTGATCGTGCCGGTGGCGCTGTCGACGAGGTTGTCCACCGCCGTGACGCGGCCCTTGATGGAGGTTGCGCCGCGCGCCGAGCCCGGCGGCGGCAGGGCCTCGACATCCAGCTCGCCGGCACGCGTGGCGCTCAGCAGCGAGCCGAGCTGGGTTTCAGGCACCGTGAAGCTGATGGCGATGGGGTCCAGCTGCGCGATGTTGACCAGCGGCAGCGCCGTCGCATTGGCCTGCACCAGGCTGCCCGGGTAGACGCTGACGATGCCGACGCGCCCGCTGATGGGCGCGCGCAACTCGTTGTAGCCCAACGTGACCTGGGTCGCCTGGATCGCGGCCTCGTCACTGCGGATCAACGCCTGGCCGGCATCGAAGTTGGCCTGAGCGGTGTCCACCGCGTTCTGGGCGATGAAGTTCTGCGCCTTCAGTTCCTTGGCGCGGTTGAGCTGGCGCTCCAGGTCGGTGAGGCTGGCGCGGTCGCGGGCCAGCTGGGCGCGTGCCTTCTCCAGCGCGGCGCGGTCGCCGCGGTCATCGAAGCGGAACAGCAGGTCACCCTTCCTGACGTTCTGGCCGTCCTTGACGAGGACCTGGGCGACGATGCTGCTCGTCTGCGCACGCAGGTCCACGCTCTGCAGCGCGGTGACGGTGCCGCTGGCCTCCACGGTGATGGGCACGTCGGCCTGCCGGACCTTGACGACACCGACGTTCTGCGCCGGCGGCGCACTCGCCACCCCCGCCGGGGCCGACGCGCCGCCTGTATCGTCCTTGCGCCCACAGCCCGCCAGAACGGCCAGCACCAGGCCACAAAGAATCACGGGGGAGGTCGCGCGCATGCAAGCCTGCTGAAAGTAATGGGGATTGACTCAGGAAACAGATCAGCTTAACCGGCCTGTTTTGCTCGCAGTTTGCTGGCCACCACCAGCTTGCGCGTTTTTCGCTTTTAGTTCTGCAGCGCGCGCGCCAGCCGAGCGCCGACGATCGCGTTGTGCTTCACGAGGGCGATGTTGGTCGTCAGGCTGCGACCACCCGTCAGCGCCTTGATGCGCGCGAGCAGGAAGGGCGTGATGGCTTTGCCGGCGACGCCTTGCGCGTCGGCTTCCGCGAGAGCCTGGGCCGTGATGGCGTCGATCTCCTCGCGCGGCATGGCCTGTGCTGCCGGCACCGGGTTGCTGACGACGACACCGCCAGCCAGGCCCAGCGTCCACTTGGCGCGGATGAAGCGGGCCTGCTCGTCGGCCGAGTCCATGCGGAAGTCCGCCTTCAAGCCGCTGTCGGGGGTGAAGAAGGCGGCGAAGTTGTCCTGGCCGACCGACAGCACCGGCACGCCGTGGGTCTCCAGGTACTCCAGCGTCAGGCCCAGGTCGAGGATAGACTTGGCGCCCGCACAGACGACGGCCACCGGCGTGCGCGCCAGCTCCTGCAGGTCGGCCGAGATGTCGAAGCTCTCGTGCCCGCCGCGGTGCACGCCGCCGATGCCGCCGGTGACAAAGACCTCGATGCCGGCCAGGTGGGCGCAGATCATCGTCGCCGCCACCGTCGTGGCACCGAGGCGCCCGGTGGCGATGGCAAACGGCAGGTCGCGGCGGCTGAGCTTCATGGCGTCGGGCGCCTGGGCCAGCTGCTGCAGTTCGGTGTCCGTCAGGCCGACGCGGATGCGCCCGCCGATGACCGCGATGGTCGCCGGCACGGCACCTTCGATGCGGATGACGTCCTCGACCTCGCGCGCCGTCTGCAGGTTCTGCGGCCACGGCATGCCGTGGGCAATGATGGTGGATTCGAGGGCCACGATCGGCCGGCCCTGCTCATGGGCGGCGGCGACTTCGGGCGAGAGCTGGATCAGTTCGTTCATCTATCGTTCTTCCAGGAACCTGGGGTTCAGTTCGGGGTGGACGCTGTCCTCGGTCTGCAGCGTCAGTGCAGCGAGGTCCAGGCCCAGGCGGGCGGCGGCGTCGAAGTCGTCGGGCGCGCGCAGCAGCGAAGCGCAGACGCCGGCCGACAGCGCGTCGCCGGCACCGGTCACGTCCACGACATGCACCTGCGGCGCCGGCCAGTGGCGTGGTGCGCGGCCCGGCGTGCTGAGCAGCAAGCCGTCGGCGCCCTTGGAGACCAGCACGCAGCCGACGCCGCGTGCGTGCAATGCATCGAAGGCCTCGTTCGCCTCTGCCGCAATGGTGGCCAGTTCACCGGCATTCATGACGAGCAGGTGCAGGCCGTCCAGGCGCTCCGGCAGTCTTTCCATCTTGGCTTCGGACACCGCCACGCCCACCAATGGGATGCCGCTGGCGCGCGCCTCGCCGAGCAGCAAGGGCCAGGCGTCGGTGGGCAGGTTGCCGTCGGCCACGACGAGGGCGGCCCCCGCGCGCAAGGCTTTGCTGGCCGCCAGCGCCCAGGGGTTCAGGCTCTCGACGAGCGGCATCGACGCCAGGCCGAGTTCCAGGCTGCCGTCTGGCGCGAGCACCGCGGTGTAGCTGTCGCTGGCGTGGCGGCGCAGCCGGATGACGGCGCGCGTGTCGATGCCGACCTGGGCGGCCTGCTCCAGCAGCATGCGCCCGCCGGCGTCGTCGCCCACCGCGGCAACCAGCGCGACCGGCAGGCCCAGCCGCGCCAGGTTTTCGGCGACGTTGCGCACGACGCCGCCAGGAGTTTCATGTGACTCGCAGGGGTTGGACGACCCGTGCAGGGAGTTGGACAGCAGCCTGAGCTTGCGGTCGATATTGAGGCCGCCGATGCAGGCAATGGGGGCGGCGGAGGTATTCATTGCTCGATTCTAGGAAGTCACCCGCCGCGCGCCCCCCGGGGCTTGCGCTAGGAACCATGCCGCCATCGCCGCTGCCAAGGCCTGCACCACCTGCGCGTCGTTGCGCCCGCTGCGCGCCCGGACATGGAAGGCGTGGTCCGCATCCTCCTCGAGATGCAGCGTGGCTGGGTCGCCCAGGCCCTGGACAACGCCCCGCAGCAAGGCCAGGTCGGCCAGCTCGTCGCGCGTGCCCTGCAGGAACAGCATCGGTACGGCGACCTGCGCCAAGTGCGCCGCCCGGTCAATGGCCGGTTTGCCGGCCGGGTGCAAGGGAAAGCCCACGAACACCAGCCCGCGCACGCCCGGCATCGCCTCGGCGGCTTGCGCCTGCGACGTCATGCGGCCGCCGAAGGATTTGCCGCCCGCGAACAGCGGTGTGTCGGGCAACCGTTTGCGCGCCGCCGCCACCGCAGCGCGAACGGCGGCGTGCGCCACAGCGGGCGAGTCGGGGCGCTTGGAGCCGCGCTCCATGCAGGGGAACTGATAGCGCAAGGTCGCCACCGACGCGTCGAACAGGGCCTGTGACAACGCCGCCATGAAGCTGTGGTGCATGCCGGCACCTGCGCCGTGGGCGAACACATAGGTCGCACGCGGCTGTGGCGGCTGCAGCCACAAGGCCGAGACCGTGGTTTGATCGTCAACGGTCAGCGTGAGGGACTCAGGCGTGCTCATGGTCACCAGCTTAGTGCGCTAGAGTCGCCCGCGGTGCGGCGCCACGCCGCCCACGTCGCTCGGACGGTTCCGGGCGCTCACGTGAACACTGCCAATGACCTCTTCTTCCGCTTCCAGCGGCAAGCGCCGCTTCGCGCGCATCGACCGTCTCCCGCCCTACGTCTTCAACATCACCGCCGAGCTCAAGCTGGCGGCTCGCCGACGGGGCGAAGACATCATCGACATGAGCATGGGCAACCCCGACGGGGCCACACCGGCACACATCGTCGCCAAGCTCAACGAAGTCTCGCAACGGCCCGACACCCACGGCTACTCGGCCAGCAAGGGCATCCCGCGCCTGCGCCGGGCGATCTCGCACTGGTACGAACGCCGCTACGGCGTCGCCATCGACCCCGACCACGAGGCCATCGTCACCATTGGCTCCAAGGAGGGCCTGGCCCATCTGATGCTGGCCACACTCGACCGCGGCGACACCGTGCTGGTGCCGGACCCGAGCTACCCCATCCACATCTACGGCGCGGTGATTGCCGGCGCCGACATCCGCGCCATTCCGGTCAGCAGCGAGGTCGACTTCTTCGCCGAGCTGGAGAAGACCATCCGCGGCAGCTACCCCAAGCCCAAGATGATGGTCTTCGGCTTCCCGTCCAACCCGACGGCGCAGTGCGTGGACCTGGCCTTCTTCGAGCGCGTCGTGGCGCTGGCCAAGAAGCACGACATCCTCGTCGTGCACGACCTGGCCTATGCCGACATCGTCTACGACGGCTACGTCGCGCCATCCATCATGCAGGTGCCCGGCGCCAAGGACGTGGCGGTCGAGTTCTTCACGCTCTCCAAGAGCTACAACATGGCCGGCTGGCGGGTCGGCTTCATGGTCGGCAATCCGGATCTCGTCGCGGCGCTGGCGCGCATCAAGAGTTATCACGACTACGGCACCTTCACGCCGCTGCAGGTCGCCGCCATCGCTGCGCTGGAGGGCGACCAGCAGTGCGTCAAGGACATCACCGCCAGCTACCAGCGCCGCCGCGACGTGCTCTACAAGGGCCTCATCGAGGCCGGCTGGGTGGTGGACTGCCCCAAGGCCAGCATGTACATCTGGGCGCCTATTCCCGAGCCCTACCGCGAGCTCGGCTCGCTGGAGTTCGCGAAGCAGTTGCTGGAGAAGGCCAAGGTCTGCGTATCGCCCGGCATCGGCTTCGGCGACCACGGTGACGGCCATGTGCGCTTTGCGCTGATCGAGAACGAGTCGCGCATCCGCCAGGCGGTGCGGGGCATCAAGGCGATGTTCAAGGCCGATGGCCAGCTGAAAACATGAAACCTCAAGCCCTCATCCTCGACCTGGACGGCACCCTTATCGACACGCTGGGCGACTTCGTTGCCGTGCTGGGCCGCGTGCTGGTCGATCTCGGCCTGCCACCGGTCACGTCGGCCTTCGTCGAGCACACCATCGGCCGCGGCAGCGAGCACCTGGTGCGCACGACGCTGGCCGAGGTGGGCGGCGCGCCGACGCTGTTCGAGCAAGCCTGGCCGCTCTACCAGCAGCACTACGCCGGCCTGAATGGCGAGCAAGCAACTGTCTACGCGGGCGTCGTCGAAGGGTTGGAAGCACTGCGAGCGCTGGGCCTGCCGCTGGCCGTGCTGACCAACAAGCCGGGCGCGCCGGCGCGCGAACTGCTCAGGCGCAAGGGGCTGGATGGTTACTTCACCCACGTCTTCGGCGGCGACGACTTCGCGCGCAAGAAGCCCGATCCGCTGCCGTTGCTCAAGACCTGCGAGGCGCTGGGCACGCCGCCCGCGGCCACCTGGATGGTGGGCGACTCACGCAACGACGCCGAGGCCGCGCGCGCGGCCGGCTGCCCGCTGGTGCTGATGACCTACGGCTACAACCATGGCGAGGACATCCGCGCCGTGCCGGCCCTGCAGCACCTGGGCCGGCTCGACGCGCTAGACCTCAGCGGCGGCGTTCGCGCTTGATGCCGAGCAGGGCTTCTTTCAGCGCATCGTCGGCCGGCTTGTCGCCCAGCCAGATGCGCAGCAGGGCCGTGAAGAACTCAGGCTCCTTGATCGGCTCGCTCAACAGCGACTTGCCGTTGACCAGCAGCGTCGACCCGAGCCCGGGCACATAGTCGACCGTGAAGTTGTCGCCGCTGTTAAGTTGCTTGCGGCTCGCGAAGACTTCGCTCAACTTGAGCACGCCATTGATGGACTTGACGAACTCGTCGCGCGGCGCGTTGGCTTCCATGCCCTTGGTGAAAAGCTTGCCGAGTTCGTTGCCGTCGATCTCGCGCAACATCTGGATATGGATGCGCTTGGGGCCGGGCGCCGCGAGCACCTCGGGCGTCGTGCTGACCTTGTGCGTCAGGTACAGGCCCGCCGTGTAGACCTTGACGACAAACTTGTAGCGCACGCCGGCGCCGTTGAGGACCAGCTTCTGGCCCGCCAGGTCCATGGCCGTCTCGTACTTCACGTTGGCCACCTCGACCGTCTCGGCCCAGGCGCTCCCCCCGCTCAGACTGCCCACGGCCACCAGGGCCGCGACGATGAATGCGCGCATGTCTCGCTCCGTTGCTGTGCCGCGATGGCGGCATCTTCGTGAACCGAAGTATGGCGTGTCAGGCTCAAAGACCCGCTGATACACTGATCCGATCATGTTCATCACGCGGAAGTACATCACGGGGTCGAGCGACCGGGGAGCCTGGCCCTGGCGTCGCTGGTTCACCGCCGACTGATGCTGCTTGGCGCGCCCTGACGCGCTTTTTCTCGCGTTGCCCGTTCTCCATCGGGCTGCACGCCAAGCCCTGAAAACTGTCTTTTCAAGGTTTGACCGTGATCACCGAACTTGAATTCCAGAGCCTCGCTGCCGAGGGCTACAACCGCATCCCGCTGATCAGCGAGGCCTTTGCGGATCTCGAAACCCCGCTGTCCCTGTACCTCAAGCTCTGCGCCGGCTCTGGCCAGGGCCGCAACAGCTTCCTGCTGGAGTCCGTCGTCGGCGGCGAGCGCTTCGGGCGCTACTCCTTCATCGGCCTGCCGGCCCGCACGCTGATCCGCGCAACGGGCCAGCTCTGCGAAGTCGTCACCGACGGCGCCATCGTCGAGACGCACGAAGGCAACCCGCTGGACTTCATCGCCGCCTACCAGGAACGCATCAAGCCCAAGATCCCGACGGGTCTGCCGCGCTTTTGCGGCGGCCTGGCCGGCTACTTCGGCTACGAGGCCGTGCGCGCCATCGAGAAGCGCCTGGACCGCGATCACGCAGGCGAGAGCCTGGGCACGCCGGACATCCTGCTGCTGCTGTCCGAGGAAGTCGCCGTCATCGACAACCTCTCCGGGCGCCTGTACCTCATCGTCTGGGCCGACCCGCGCCAGCCGGAGGCCTATTTCCGCGCCAAGAAGAAGCTGTCGCAGCTGCGCGACAAGCTGACCTACAGCGTCAGCGTGCCCCGTGTGCCGCGCGGTGAAGCCCACCCAGTCACGCGCGGCTTTGCCAAGGCCGACTACCTGGAAGCCGTCGCCAAGGCCAAGGACTACATCGCCGCCGGCGACCTGATGCAGGTCCAGGTCGGCCAGCGCATCTCCAAGCCCTACAAGGCCGAGCCGATCGCGCTGTACCGGGCGCTGCGAGCGCTGAACCCCAGCCCCTATATGTACTTCTACGACCTGGGCGACTTCCAGATCGTCGGCGCCAGCCCCGAGATCCTCGTGCGTGAAGAACATGCCGGCGACGGCAGCCGCAAGGTCACGATCCGCCCGCTGGCCGGCACGCGCCCGCGCGGCGCGACGGTGGAGCGCGACCTGGAACTGGAAGCCGAGCTGCAGGCCGACCCCAAGGAGCGCGCCGAGCACCTGATGCTGATCGACCTGGCGCGCAACGACATCGGCCGCATCGCCCGCGTCGGCAGCGTCAAGGTGACGCAGTCCTTCGCCGTGGAGCGCTATTCGCATGTGATGCATATCGTCTCCAACGTCGAGGGTGTGCTGCGACCCGAGGTCGGCCAGCTCGATGTGCTGAAGGCCACCTTCCCCGCCGGCACGCTGACCGGCGCGCCCAAGGTGAGGGCCATGGAGCTGATCGACGAACTGGAGCCCGTGCAACGCGGCATCTACGGCGGCGCCTGCGGTTATCTGAGTTTTGCCGGCGACATGGACCTGGCCATCGCCATCCGCACCGGCATCATCAAGAACGGCATGCTCTATGTGCAGGCGGCGGCCGGCGTCGTCGCAGACTCGGTACCCGAACTGGAGTGGCAAGAGACTGAGGCGAAGGCACGCGCTCTGCTGCGCGCCGCCGAACTCGTCGAGGAGGGATTTTGATGAGCCCCCACGTTCACTTCGTTCACTGCCCCCCAAGGGGGATGGCCTCCCTTGGGGCGGCCCGGCGGGAGTCCAAATGCTGCTGATGATCGACAACTACGACAGTTTCACCTTCAACCTCGTCCAGTACTTCGGTGAACTGGGCGCGGACGTGAAGGTGGTGCGCAACGACGAGATCACCGTGGCCGAGATGGCGGCGCTGGACCCGGCTCATATCGTGTTTTCGCCCGGCCCCTGCACGCCCAACGAAGCCGGCGTCTGCGTGGAAGCCATCCAGCATTTCATCGGCAAGAAGCCGCTGCTGGGCGTGTGCCTGGGCCACCAGTCCATGGGCCAGGCCCTGGGCGGCAAGATCATCCGCGCCCAGCGCCAGATGCACGGCAAGGCCAGCACGATCACGACCGATGGCCGCGGTGTCTACACCGGCCTGCCCAAGGATTTCTCGGTGATCCGCTACCACTCCCTCGTCATCGAGGAAGCGAGCTGCCCGGCGGTGCTGGAGATCACCTCGCGCAGCGAGGATGGCGAGATCATGGGCGTACGCCACCGCGAACTGGCCGGCACGGCCACGCCGTGCGAGGGCGTGCAGTTCCACCCCGAGTCCATCCTCAGCGAGCATGGGCACGCGATGCTGCGCAACTTCCTGGAGTTGAAGGCATGAGCCCCGCACGGCCGCCCGAAGGGGCTCATTCCCGCGTGGCGGGACAGCGCGAAGCGCGAAGGGTGCACCAATGACCGACTACGCGCCCGGATCGGGCGCAGCCGCCACCGGCAAGGTCGTGGATCTGCGCAGCGACACAGTCACCAAGCCGACGCCCGCCATGCTCGCAGCGATCGCAGCGGCACAAGTTGGCGACGACGTCTTCGGCGACGACCCCACCGTCAACGCGCTGCAGGAGCGCGTCGCTGCCCTGCTCGGCAAGGAGGCCGCTCTCTTCATGCCAAGCGGCACGCAGAGCAACCTCTGTGCCCTGCTGGCCCATTGCGGCCGTGGCGACGAGTACATCGTCGGCCAGCTCGCCCACACCTACCGCTACGAAGGCGGCGGCGCGGCGGTGCTGGGCAGCATCCAGCCCCAGCCCCTGACCAACCAGCCCGACGGCACGATCAGGCTCGAAGACATCGCCGCCGCCATCAAGCCCGACGACCCGCACTTCGCACGCACGCGGCTGCTGGCGCTGGAGAACACCTGGAGCGGCAATGTGCTGTCCACGCAGTACACCAACGCGGCCTGCGAACTGGCTCATGCGCGTGGCCTGGCCACGCATCTCGACGGCGCCCGCCTCTTCAACGCGGCGGTTGCCTCGGGCCGCAGCGTGGCCGACCTGGCCCGCCCTTTCGACTCGGTCTCCATCTGCTTCAGCAAGGGCCTGGGCGCGCCCATCGGCTCGATGCTGGTCGGCTCGCGCGAACTGATCGGCCGCGCCCACCGTGTGCGCAAGATGGTGGGCGGCGGCCTGCGCCAGGTCGGCCTGCTGGCGGCCGCCGCCGACCATGCGCTGACCCATCACGTCGACCGCCTCGCCGACGACCACGCGCTGGCCAAGCGCCTGGCCGAGGGCCTGGCCGCGCTGCCGGGTGTCACGGTCACGCCACCGCAGACGAATATCGTCTTTGCCCAGATCAGCGACGGCCGCACGCCGGCCCTGCTGGAGCACCTGAAGTCACGCGGCGTGCTGGCCACCGGCCTCATCGGTCTGCGCTTTGTGACCCATCTCGATGTCGACACTCCCGGCGTCGATCACGCCATTGCCGCCGCACGCGAGTTCCTGGAGCGCTGAGCCATGCCCATCACCGACACCGAAGCCCTGACCCGCGTCATCGAGCACCGCGAGATCTTTCACGACGAGATGCTGACGCTGATGCGCCGCATCATGGCCGGCGAGATGTCGCCCGTCATCTCGGCGGCGCTGCTGACCGGCCTGCGCGTGAAGAAGGAAACCATCGGCGAAATCACGGCCGCCGCGCAGGTCATGCGCGAGTTGTCCAACAAGGTGCCCTTGCATGAGATTGGGCCGCTGCCGCATCTCGTCGACGTCGTCGGCACCGGTGGCGATGGCGCACACAGCTTCAACATCTCCACCTGCTCGATGTTCGTCGCGGCGGCAGCGGGTGCGCAGGTGGCCAAGCATGGCAACCGCAGCGTCAGCAGCAAGACCGGCAGCGCCGACGTGCTGGAGGCCCTCGGCGCCAACATCCAGCTTTCGCCACGTGCCGTGGCCGCGTGCCTGGACGAGTGCGGCATCGGCTTCATGTTCGCGCCCAATCACCACCCGGCGATGAAGAACATCGCGCCGGTGCGCCGCGAGCTCGGCGTGCGCACCATCTTCAACATCCTGGGCCCGCTGACCAACCCGGCCGGCGCGCCCAACATCCTGATGGGCGTCTTCCACCCCGACCTCGTCGGCATCCAGGTGCGCGTGCTGCAGCGCCTGGGCGCCGAGCACGCGCTCGTCGTCTACGGCAAGGACGGCATGGACGAGATTTCGCTGGGCGCCACCACCCTGGTGGGCGAGCTGAAGGACGGCGCCGTGCGCGAGTACGAGATCCATCCCGAGGACTTCGGCATGGCCATGGCCAGCAATCGCAGCCTCAAGGTCGAGAACCCGGAACAGTCGCGCGAGATGCTGGTCGGTGTGCTCGACGGCAAGCCCGGCCCAGCGCGCGACATCGTGCTGTTGAACGCTGGCGCGACGCTATACGCCGCCAACGTGGCGCCGACGCTGGCAGACGGCATCGGCCGCGCCCGCGCGGCGCTGGACAGCGGTGCCGCGCGCGCCAAGCTGGATGCTTTCGTCAAGCAGACCCGGGGGCTGGGAGGAAAAGCGTGAGGGCCGAGCGCTGGGCCGCTCCCGAGCCGGCCCACATCCCCTTGGGGGATCGGCCGGGGTATTCACAGGACGAGGGGCACAAATGAGCAGCGATATCCTGAACCGCATCGTCGAGGTCAAATGGGAAGAGATCGCGGCGGCCAAGCTCAAGCGCTCGCTGGCCTCACAGCGTGAGGAGGCAGAGGCCCGCAAGGGTGAACGCCTGGGCTTCGAACGGTCGCTGCGCGCCACCATCGCGGCCGGCCACGCGGCCGTCATTGCCGAGATCAAGAAGGCCAGCCCCAGCAAGGGCGTGCTGCGCGAGGACTTCGAGCCCGGACAGATCGCCGAGAGCTATGCCCGCAACGGTGCGGCCTGCCTGAGTGTGCTGACTGACGAGCGCTTCTTCCAGGGCTCGGCCGACTATCTGCGCGAAGCCCGCGCCGCCTGCGAGCTGCCGGTGCTGCGCAAGGACTTCATGGTGGACGAGTACCAAGTCATGGAAGCCGGTGCGATGGGCGCCGACTGCATCCTGCTGATCGCCGCCTGCCTGGCCGACTCGCAGATGACCGACCTCGAGGCGGCGGCCCATGCCCTCGGGCTGGACGTTCTTGTTGAAGTCCATGACGGCGAGGAGCTCGACCGCGCCCTCCAGCTGAAGACGCCGCTGGTCGGCATCAACAACCGCAATCTGCGCACCTTCGACGTGACGCTGGACACGACGCTGGCCCTGCTCCCGCGCGTGCCGGCCGACAAGCTGCTGGTGACCGAATCCGGCATCCTCGGCGCGGCGGACGTGAAGCGCATGCGCGAGGCGAACGTCAACGCCTTCCTCGTCGGCGAGGCCTTCATGCGCGCGCCCGACCCGGGCCAGGCGCTGGCGACCCTGTTCGGATGAAGCTGCCGCTGCAACTCCCCGACACCGACTGGCGCCCCGTCGTCGAAGCCTGGGCCGCCTCGCCCGTTGGCCAGAAACTGGAAGCCTTCCTGGAAGAGCGCGCCGCCGCCGGTGCCACCATCTACCCGCCCGAGCCGCTGCGCGCGCTGACGCTGACGCCGCTGGCCAGCACCCGCGTCGTCATCCTGGGCCAGGACCCGTATCACGGCCCCGGCCAGGCCGAGGGCCTGTCCTTCAGCGTGCCGCCCGGCGTGCCGCTGCCGCCCAGCCTGCGCAATATCTTCAAGGAGATCCAGCGCGACCTTGGCAAGTCCTTCCCGCCCAACGGCAGCCTGGTGCGCTGGGCCGAGGGCGGCACGCTGCTGCTGAACGCCGTGCTGACGGTGGAGGACGGTCAGCCCGCCAGCCATGCCAACCGTGGCTGGGAGGTGCTGACCGACGCCCTCATCAAGGCCGCGGCTGAAGACCCGGCTCCCAAGGTCTTCATGCTGTGGGGTAGCTATGCCCAGGCCAAGGCGCCGCTGATCGAGGCGGCCCGCCAGGACCATCTGGTGCTGAAGGCCAACCACCCCTCGCCGCTGTCGGCACTGAAGCCGCCGCGGCCCTTCATCGGTTGCGGGCATTTCTCGACGGCCAAAACCTGGCTGGAGGAACGCGGGCGGGGTGCGCCGCGCAAGAGCTGACCGGTTTTCAAGCCGCGGATTGTTCCGCTGGCAGCAACTCGCCGTTCTCTCTGCCCCGCTTTTTCTCGCGGCGCGCAATTCCTACAGTGACAACCTATCGGCACACCCCGCTCGGCGGTGGCCGACCAGGAGAGTCACCATGAACAACACCCGATCCATTTCCACGCTGATCACCGCCGCGACGGCAGTCGCAGCGCTGGCGGCGGGCATGTTGCTGGCTATCAGCGCCCCAGCTCCGTCGGCCGAAGACTTCGGTCCGGCGGCCGTGGTCGCCAGCAGCGCGGCCGACGAGGCTTGAGCCCTCAGCTCGTCGTACAGCGCAGCTTCAGCCCGCCCATCGCCTCGCGGCCGATCAGCTCGACGACCCAGTCGACGAACACCCGCAGCTTGCTGCTGAGATGGCGGTTGGGCGGGTAGACGACGTAGACCGGCACCGGGTCGGCGTCCCATTCCTCCAGCACCCGCACCAGTTCGCCGCTCTTGAGCAGCGGGCCGGCCATGAAGCAGGTCACCTGCACGACGCCCAGGTGGGCCAGGCCGGCATTCAGATAGGCATTCGCATCGTTCACCGCCAGGATGTGGTTGCCCGCCACCTCTATTTCTTCCTCGCCGCGGCGGAAGGTGTCTGGCATGACCTTGCCGCTGCGTGCCGAGAAATAACCCACCATGCGATGTGGCGCCTGCGTCAGCTCCAGCGGATGGGCTGGCGCGCCATGGCGGCGCAGGTATTCGGGCGTCGCGCAGGTGATGAAGCGGAATTCGCCGATGCGCCGCGCGACCAGGCTCTGGTCGGTCAACTCGCCACCACGGATCACGCAGTCGATGTTGTCGCTGATCAGGTCCACCGTGCGATCGCTGACGCCAAGCTCGATCTGGATGTCGGGGTACTTGGCGTAGAAATCCGGCAGGTGCGGAATGATCATCTCGCGCCCCACCACGCCGGGAACGTCGATGCGGATGCGGCCACGCGGCGTCACACGGGCCTGGTTCATGCTGCCTTCCAGCTCCTCCAGGTCGCCCAGCAGGCGCATGGCGCGCTCGTAGTAGGCCGCGCCATCCGGCGTCACTGTCACGCGCCGCGTGGTGCGGTTCAGCAGCTTGGTGCGCAGATGGCCTTCCAGCGTCTGGATCAGGCGCGTGACGGTGGCCTTGGGCAGGTCCAGGGAATCGGCCGCCTTGGTGAAGGTGCCGGCCTCGACCACCCGAACATAGGCTTGCATCGCGGAGAGTCGGTCCATGACTTCATTGTTCCACGGCAAGGAAAAGTGAGTCACTTTCAAGGCCGTTTATCCCTAGGCCGTTGATCACTATCTTTCGGTCCATGGACAAGATCGCCTCCCCTGCCACTTTGCGCCTCGGCCCTGCGCCGGGCCTCGTGGCCCAGGTCTACACGGCGCGCCGGCCACTGGACGTCGACGGGCGCGCGCTGCTGCTCTGGCTGCACGGCGGCTGCTTCACGGACGGCTCACTCCAGGCCAGCCGGGCGCGCAGCGAGATGCTCGCCGACGCGGGCGCTGATGTCGTCTCGCTGGACTATCCGCTGGCGCCTGAGCACCCTTTCCCCAGCGGCCTGAGCGCCGCCTTCGAGGCCCTGCAGGCCCTCGCCGCCAAGCCGGCCAGGCTGACCGGCAGCCCGCACACCGCCCTGTTCGTTGCCGGCGAGGAAGCGGGCGGCAACCTCGCCGCGGCGCTCGCGCTGATGGCGCGCGACCAGCACGCACCCAAGCTCGCTGGCCAGTTGCTGATTGCGCCCATGCTGGACCCGCAACTCGGCAGCGCCTCCATGCGTGACGGCGAATGCGGCGGCTGTGAATGCCACTACGCCAAGGGCTGGCAGGCCTATCTGGGCGGCAGCACGCGCGCCGACCACCCCTATGCCGCGCCGCTGAACGCCAGCCGGCTGAGCGGCCTGGCGCCCGCGCTGATCCTCAGCGCCGCGGGCCACCCGCTGAGCGACGAGTCGCGCCGCTATGCCGTTGCACTGCGGGAGCAAGGCGGCACCGCCAAGGAGATGACGCTGCCCGCCATCGCGCCGGGCTATGCGCTGAATCCCATCCACGAATTCCTGCGTGAAGCGGCCCGCCGCGCGCTGTCCCTTCCCGCCTGATTCCTGCCTGATTGACCTTCGGAGAGAAATAGAAATGCAGTCCAACCCTCGTCTCAATCGTCGTGCCGGCCTGATCGCTGGCGCTGTCGCTCTCGTCGCCCTGGGCGCCGTGGGCTTCGCCCAGTTCGGCTCGGGCGCAGCCCAGGCCGACGCCGGCCCCACCACGCCGCCCGCCACACCGGTGTCCGTCGCCCAGGTTGTCAGCCAGGATGTATCGGCCTGGAACGAGTTCTCGGGCCGCCTGGAAGCCGTCGAGCGCGTCGATGTGCGGGCCCGTGTGTCGGGCGCCGTGCAGGCCGTGCATTTCCGCGAGGGCAGCCTCGTGAAGGCGGGCGACCTGCTCGTCACCATAGACCCCGCGCCCTACCAGGCCGAGGTGCAGCGCCTGGAAGCACAGGTGGCCGCCGCCCAGGCCCGCGTCACGTACACGCTCAGCGAGGCCCAACGCGCCAAGTCCCTGCTGGAGGAGCGCGCCGTGGCGCGCCGCGAGTTCGACGAGAAGGACAACGCCGCCCGTGAAGGTGCGGCCAACCTGCGCGCCGCTCAGGCCGCGCTGCAATCGGCGCAGCTGTCCTTGAGCTACACCCAGGTGCGTGCACCGGTGGCGGGCCGCGTTGGCAGGATCGAAGTGACGCAGGGCAACCTCGTCGCCGCGGGTGCCGGTGCGCCGGTGCTGACGACGCTGGTGTCGGTCAGCCCGATCTACGCCAGCTTCGATGCCGACGAAAAGGTGGTGCGCGAGGCGCTCGCCTCGCTGCCCGGCGGCGGCGCCGAGCGCAAAGGCATGGAGCGCATTCCCGTGGAGATGCTGGCGGGCAGCGACAAGAGCCAGACCGGCCGCCTGCAACTCGTCGACAACCAGGTGGATGCCAGGAGCGGCACGTTGCGCGTACGCGCCGTCTTCGACAACAAGGACGGCGGCCTGATCCCCGGCCAGTTTGCCAAGCTGCGCATGGGCCAGGCGAAGAACGAGGCGGCCCTGCTCGTCAATGAGCGCGCCGTCGGCACCGACCAGGACAAGCGTTATGTCATCGTCGTCGGCCAGGGCAACCAGGCCGAATGGCGCGGTGTGACGCTGGGCGCCAACGTCAACGGCCTGCGTGTCGTGACCAGCGGCCTCAAGGGCGGCGAGCGCATCGTCGTCGGCGGCGTGCAGCGCGTGAGGCCGGGGTCGGTGCTCGCACCCAAGGACGTCGCCATGGACGCCAAACCCGAACTGGCTGCCCAGCAAGCTGCCGCAAAGATCTCCTGACCTAGCCCCCCATCCCACCGCAAGCCCCGTGCAGCGGGCCGGTTCAGCCGGCCCGCGGGGGGCGTGCTGTCTGGAGCCAACATGAATCTCTCCAAATTCTTCATCGACCGCCCCATTTTTGCGGGCGTGCTGTCGCTGCTGATCTTCATCGGCGGCCTGCTGTCGATCCGCGCGCTGCCGATCTCGGAATACCCCGACGTCGTGCCGCCCTCGGTCGTCGTGCGCGCCCAATACCCCGGCGCCAACCCCAAGGTCATCGCCGAGACGGTGGCCACGCCGCTCGAGGAAGCCATCAACGGCATCGAGGACATGCTCTACATGAGCAGCCAGGCGACGACTGACGGCCTGATGACGCTGACCGTCAGCTTCAAGCTCGGCACCGACCCCGACAAGGCCCAGCAGCTGGTGCAGAACCGCGTCAGCCAGGCCGAGGCGCGCCTGCCCGAGGAGGTCAAGCGCCTGGGCGTGACGACGGTCAAGAGCAGCCCCGACCTGACCATGGTCGTGCACCTGACCTCGCCCAACGAGCGCTACGACATGACCTATCTGCGCAACTACGCGCTGCTCAACGTCAAGGACCGCCTCGCGCGCATCCCCGGCGTGGGCCAGGTGCTGATGTTCGGCTCGGGCGACTACGCGATGCGCGTCTGGCTGGACCCGCAGAAGGTCGCCGAGCATGGCCTGTCGGCCAGTGACGTGGTTACCGCCATCCGCGGCCAGAACGTGCAGGCCGCCGCCGGCGTCGTTGGCGCTTCACCGGGCCTGCAAGGCATCGACCTGCAGTTGTCCGTCAACGCGCAGGGCCGGCTGCAGACCGCTGAGGAATTCGGCGACATCATCGTCAAGAGTGGCGCCAATGGGGCCGTGACGCGGCTGCGCGACCTCGGCCGCATCGAGCTCGGCGCCAGCGAATACGCGCTGCGCTCGCTGCTGGACAACAAGTCCGCCGTCGCCGTGCCCATCTTCCAGGCTCCGGGCGGCAATGCGCTGGACATCTCGGCCAATGTGCGCGCCGCGATGGAAGACCTGAAGACGGCCATGCCCGAAGGCGTGGAATACACCATCGTCTACGACCCGACGCAGTTCGTGCGCGCGTCCATCGAGTCGGTCATCCACACGCTGCTCGAAGCCGTGGCACTGGTGGTGCTGGTCGTCATCCTGTTCCTGCAGACCTGGCGCGCCTCCATCATCTCGCTGCTGGCCGTGCCGGTGTCCATCATCGGCACCTTCGCCGTCATGCACGGCTTCGGCTTCTCGATCAATGCGCTGAGCCTCTTTGGGCTGGTGCTGGCCATCGGCATCGTCGTCGACGACGCCATCGTGGTGGTCGAGAACGTGGAGCGCAATATCGCCTCGGGCCTGTCGCCCCGCGACGCCACCTACCGCGCCATGCGTGAGGTGTCGGGCCCCATCATCGCCATCGCGCTGACGCTGATCTCGGTGTTCGTGCCGCTGGCCTTCATCAGCGGCCTGACCGGCCAGTTCTACAAGCAGTTCGCGCTGACCATCGCCATCTCGACGGTGATCTCGGCGATCAACTCGCTGACCCTGTCGCCGGCCCTGGCCGCCTTGCTGCTGAAGAGCCACGACGCGCCCAAGGACGCACTGACCCGCGGCATGGACGCCGTGCTGGGCCGTTTCTTCGGCGGCTTCAACCGGCTGTTCTCGAGCGGCTCCGCCAAGTACGGCAGTGGCGTGAAGACGCTGATGTCGCGCAAGGCCTTCATGATGGTCGTCTACCTCGTGCTCGTTGCAGCCACGGCCGGCCTGTTCAAGGCCGTGCCCGGTGGCTTCGTGCCGGGCCAGGACAAGCAGTACCTGATCGGCTTCGCCCAGCTGCCCGACGGCGCGACGCTGGACCGCACCGAGGACGTCATCCGCCGCATGACCGACATCACGCTGAAGACGCCGGGTGTGGAGCACGCGGTAGCCTTCCCCGGCCTGTCGATCAACGGCTTCACCAACAGCTCCAGCTCGGGCATCGTGTTTGCAACGCTCAAGCCCTTTGACGAGCGCAAGAGCAAGGATCTGTCCGCGGGCGCCATCGCCGGCAAGCTGAACGCGCAATACGGCGCCATCGAGGATGCCTTCATCGTCATGTTCCCGCCGCCGCCCGTGCAGGGCCTGGGCACGACGGGTGGTTTCAAGCTGCAGCTGCAGGATCGCGGCGGCCTCGGCTACGAGGCCATGGACCAGGCGCTGAAGGGCTTCATGGCCAAGGCCTACAAGACGCCCGAGCTTGCCGGCCTGTTCTCGAGCTACCAGGTCAATGTGCCGCAGCTGTTCGCCGACCTCGACCGTACCAAGGCGCGCCAGCTCGGCGTGGCCGTGACGGACGTGTTCGACACCATGCAGATCTACCTCGGCAGCCTGTATGTGAACGACTTCAACAAGTTCGGCCGCACCTACTCGGTCCGCGTGCAGGCGGACGCCGCCTACCGCGCCCGTGCCGAGGACATCGGCGCGCTGAAGGTGCGCTCCAACACCGGCGAGATGGTGCCGCTGGCCGCGCTGATGAAGGTCACGCCCAGTTTCGGGCCGGAGCGCGCGCTGCGCTACAACGGCTTCCTGGCCGCCGACATCAATGGCGGCGCCGCACCCGGCTTCTCGTCGGGCCAGGCCCAGGCCGCGGTAGAACGCATCGCCGCCGAGACCCTGCCCCCGGGCATCGGCTACGAGTGGACCGACCTGACCTACCAGGAAAAGATTGCCGGCAACTCGGGTGCGTGGGTCTTCCCGCTGGCCATCCTGCTGGTGTTCCTGGTGCTGGCCGCGCAGTACGAAAGCCTGACGCTGCCCATCGCCATCCTGCTCATCGTGCCCATGGGCCTGTTGGCGGCGATGACGGGCGTGTACCTCAGCCATGGCGACAACAACGTGTTCACGCAGATCGGCCTCATCGTGCTGGTGGGCCTGAGTGCGAAGAACGCCATCCTGATCGTCGAGTTCGCCCGTGAGCTGGAGTTCGCCGGCAGAACGCCGATGCAGGCCGCGCTGGAGGCGGCGCGGCTCAGACTGCGTCCCATCCTGATGACGTCAATGGCCTTCGTCATGGGCGTGCTGCCCCTGGTGCTGTCCACCGGCGCCGGCGCCGAGATGCGCCAGGCCATGGGCATCGCGGTGTTCGCCGGAATGATCGGCGTGACGCTGTTCGGCCTGTTCCTGACGCCGCTGTTCTACGTCATCGTGCGCCGTGTCACCGGCAATGCACCGCTGCGCCACCACGGTGGCCAGGTCGCCGCTCCTGCCGCACCCACGCAGCCCGTCATCGACGCCCTGCCGCAACGAGGAAAGTGATCAACATCATGAAATTGAACCTGACCCCACTTTTTGCAGCGCTGCTGCTGGCCGGCTGCGCGTCGGTCGGCACGGTCGACCCGTCCCAGCTGCCGCAGGCGCCCGCCGCCTACAAGGCCCAGGTTGCGAACGACGCACCTGCGCTGACCGCCAGCTGGTGGCAGCCCTTTGCCGACCCGGTGCTGGACGACCTCGTCGGCCGTGCGATGGCGGCCAACACCAGCGTGCAAGCCGCAGCCAACCGCCTGGCGCAGGCGCGTGCGGCACTGGGCAGCACCGAGGCGGCGCGTCTGCCGCAGCTCGGCGTCGCCGCCGGTGCTGGCCGCGCTGCCGACCCCGGCGCGCGCGGCATCACGCAATACAACGCCGGCCTGAACCTGGCCTATGAACTGGACCTGGGCGGCCGCCTGCTGCACGAACGCAATGCCAGCGCGCTGGACGTGCTCGCCCGCGAACAGCTGCTGGCCGATGCCCGCCTGCTGGTGCAGGCCAATGTTGCCCGCGGCTATCTGGCGCTGCGTGCCCTGGATGCCGAGCGCGAGATCGTCAGGGGTACCGTTGCGGCCTATGGCGAGACGCTGTCGCTGACCGAGAAGCGCGCCCGCGCTGGCGACGTCGCCGACCTGGACCTGGCTCGCGTGCGCGCCGAGCTGGCCGCCAACGAGGCCGAGGCGCTGGCCCTGGACCGCCGCCGCCTGGAGCTTGAAACGGCGTTGGCCGTGCTGCTGGGCGAGCCGGCCTCCAACTTCCGACTCGCGCCCACCGCGTGGGCCACTGCCCTGCCCACAGTACCCGCCGGCTTGCCGAGCGAGCTGCTGCAACGACGCCCCGACCTCGCCGCCGCACGCAGCCAGTTGCAGGCCGCGCAAGCGCGGGTTGGCGTCGCCCAGGCTGCGTGGTGGCCGAGCCTGGCGCTGACGGCGCAGGGCGGCGGCGTGTCGAGCGAGCTGTCCAACCTGCTCAAGAGTGGCGCCAGCACCTGGGGCGTCGGCCTGCTGGCCGCGCTGCCCATCTTTGACGGCGGCCGCCGCGAGGCGGGTGTCAACGCGGCCAAGACCCAGCTCGATGGCTCGGCGATTGCCTTCCGCGAGCAGTTCCTGCTGGCGCTGAAGGACGTCGAGGACCAACTCGGCGCGCTGACGCTGCTGCAGCAGCAGGGCGAGGCCAATGCGCGTGCGGTCAGCGCGGCCGGCCAGGCGCTGAAGCTGTCGGACACGCGCTACCGCAACGGCCTGGTCAGCCAGCTGGAACTGCTGGACGCGCGCCGCAGTGAGCTCGCCAACAAGCGGGCCGCGCTGCAGGTGCGCTCGGCTCAGTACCAGGCCACGGTCGGGCTGATCCGGGCCCTGGGTGGCGGCTGGAGCGAGACGGCCCCGGTCAAGCTGGCTGGCGCTTGAGCACAGCGATGTTCACGGTGGCACGCGTGACGAAGCCCAGGCTTTCGTAGAGCGCAATCGCGGCGGTGTTGCTCGTCCAGGCGTGCAGGAAAGCCTGCTCGCCGCGACGCTGGATGTCGGCCGTCACCGCGGCCGACAGCCGGCGCGCCAGGCCCCGACCGCGGAAGTCGGGGTGGGTGCAGACACCGCTGACCTCGACATGGCCGGCAAAGCGCATGCGCTCGCCGGCCATGGCCGCCAGCCGGCCGTCGATGCGGATGCCGATGAAGCGGCCCATGGTGTGGGTTCGCGGCAGAAAGGGCCCGGGCTCGGTCAACGTGGCCAGGGCCAGCATCTCGGCGGCATCGGCATCGCCGAGGACTTGCAAGTCTCCGTCTGCCGTCAAAGGTTGCGTCGCCACCATCTGCACGCCCAGCGCTTCCTTCACTGCGATCAAGCCCGGCGGCACGACGATGGGTGGCACCTGGGCCAGGAAGACGGCGTCATCGCCCGGCTGCACGAGGGCGGCGAGCGCGGCCAGGCTGGCGGCGCTTTCGTCGGGTGTCGCAGCAAAGCGGTTGATGTCGGCCTTGAAGCGTCGCGCCTTCTCGTCACCCGTGCCCCAATGCGGCTGGTGCTGCAGGCTGGCCCAGACGGGTCGGTCGAGTTCGTTCATGCCGGCCCTCGCTGCATCAGCGGCGCTTCGATCAGCGCGTCTTCCAGCGCCGCGAGCTGGGCCAGCAGGTCGCCTTCCAGCCCCGCGCAGGCCTGCGCGACGGCCGTTTCGATGGCCGGCCAGGCCTCGCGCTGCGACCGCTCGACGAGACCCTGCCCCTTCCTGCTCAGCGCGATGCGGCGTACCCGCCGGTCCTGCTCCGACGCCTCCGAGCCGATGAGGCCTTCGTCTTCCAGCCCGCGCAGCGAACGCGTGATGACGGGCTGGCTGACACCCACGGCCTGGCTCAGCTCGCCGACGCTCAGCGGCCCCAGCCGGTCCAGCGCCGCCAGCAGCGGAAACCATGCGGCCGGCTGCTCAAAGCCATGCGCCACCAGCACGGCCTGGGTCTGCGCCTGCAGCGTCTCGCCGATGCGCTTGAGGCGAGTGCCCAGGCTCAGGTGGCCCAGTTCCTTGACGACATCTTCGACCATGACGAGCTCCGCTCAACCGATATGCATATCATGCTATGCAACAGGTCCAGCGCCGTCAATGGCGGGCGTCATAGGGTGCGGCAAGCGCACCCAGCCGACAGAGGCCCCTTAGGGCTCGGCCTTGCAGTTGGGCTTGCAGACTACCTCGTTGCGGCCAAGCAGTCGGATGGACTGCAGGCTGGCCGGCGCACGATGCTTGCCGCATTTGAAGCAGGAGCGGGTGTGGCCGCTTCCAAGGAAAGGCGAACCGCCGATTTTCGACTGGTAGCGCAAGCCATCCTGGCGGACCGCGGTGACGGTGTCTTTGCTCATTCTTCAGACAGGTCGGGACGAAACGTGAATTGACGCACGGCGAAGATGACAACGCCATCTCGCAAGCCCGCGGTTGCCGCCAGCAAAGGCCGAAATCGCGGGCTTTCCCTACCCCGATCTGCGGGGTAAGCGAGCGAGGACAATGCCGCTCCGCTCCAGAAGACGACATGGCCAAGCTTTTTTTCCGCTACGCCGCGATGAATGCCGGCAAATCCACCGCCTTGCTGCAGGTGGCACACAACTACGAGGAACGCGGCCATCGGGTGCGCATCTTCACGGCTCGCCTGGACGACCGCTATGGCCACGGCTTCGTCACGTCGCGCCTCGGCCCGAAGCGTGAGGCCGAGCAATTCGACGAGACCACCGATTTCCTGGCCCTGGTCGGCCAGAACGAAGACGGGCCGGGCATCGCCTGCCTGCTGGTCGACGAGGCGCAGTTCCTGTCCAAGCACCAGGTGCAGCAACTGCACGAATTGGCGCATCTGCGCAATCTGCCGGCCATCTGCTACGGCCTGCGCACGGATTTCCAGGGCGAACTCTTCCCCGGTTCGGCCACGTTGCTGGCGCTGGCCGACGAGATGGACGAGATGAAGACCATCTGCGACTGCGGCCGCAAGGCGACGATGAACATGCGCGTGGACGCCAACAACCGCAAGGTCACCGAAGGCGCCCAGGTCGAGATCGGCGGCAACGCGCGCTACCGTTCCGTCTGCGGCCGCTGCTTCCGCCAAGGCTGAATGCAAAAAGCGCCGCCACGGCGGTCGAGGCCGTGGCGGCGCTGGGTCGTTCATGGCCCTCACGCGAGGTGAGGGGCTGACAGCCCTATTTGGCTGCTATTTGCGCATCGAGTTCCTTGCAAGAAGGCGAGCAGACGGGCTGCGACTTGCCCAACAGCTTCTTGGACTTGAGCATGGCTCGGGGGCGGTGCTTGCCGCAAAGGAAGCAAGACATCGTTGCTGCGCCGAAAGACGAGGTTGCCGCGAAGGGCGAACCGGGAGCTTTGGAGCGGTAGCGCAGACCATCCGCTTCGATGGTGGTCTTGGTGGTTTCTTTGGCCACGCTGGTCCTGTCGAAGAGTGTGTAAAGAGGGGCGCCAGGCAGGCGCGCAGGCCCCGTATTTTCCACGATGTGGCGAAAGCCCCGGCCTAGGGCTTTCAACCCCCCTTGAATCGCGCTGGTCTTTTGCCCGCCCAGGCCGCCTGACCCTCGGCAAGATCGGCCGAATCGCGCGCCTTGACGATGTCGGCCGCCAGCTGTTTCGCGTCGAGCCGCCCAGCGGCGATCGCGTTCAGGTGCTGCTTCATCGGCAGCAGGGCCAGGGGCGCCATCCCCTGCAGTTCGTCGGCCAGAGCCTGCAGCGCGGCGTCCAGCGTTGCGACGTCGGGCAGCAACTGGTCCAGATAGCCGCAGCCAAGAAGGGCGGCGGCGTCCAGCGTGCGCCCGGCCAGCAGCACCTGCTTGGCGGTGGCGAGACCCAGGCGGTCGACGAAGCGCTGCAGGCCACCGGCATAAAAATGCAGCCCGATGCGCGCCGCCGGCACGAACATCTCGACGGCCGGCACGCCGAGGCGGAAGTCGCAGGCCAGGGCCAGATCGGCGGCGCCGCCATAGACACCGCCATGCAGGCGCGCAATCGTGATGGGCCGCGCGGCCTCCAGTGCATCGGCCAGTTCCCCGAAGCGCGCGCCCGCATCAACGGCACCCAGGGCGCCGAGATCAAAGCCGCTGCAGAAATGCCTGCCTTCGCCGGCCAGGACCAGCACACGCACGGCATCGTTCGCATCCACCGCCTCGATGAAGCCGCCGAGGGTGTCGAGGTCGTCCACAGCCAGGCGATTGGCCTGGCGCGGCCGGCGCAGCGTGATGAGCGCCACGCCATCGGCCACCTCCAGCAACGGCGCCTGGCCGCTCGTCATGGCTTGCGCCGGGCGACGCGGCCCTGGGACTGGTAGCCGGCGTTCAAGCGCGCCAGATTGGCGCGGCGCTCCGCTTCCACGAACTCGCGCAGCACCTGGGCGTGGTTGGGCCGCAGGTCCCTGTCCTGGTGCAACACGAGTTCCGCCACCAGCCCCCAGTCCGCCTCCAACTCGGCCGGCCACAACGCCGCCTCGGTGGGCAGTGCCTCCAGCAAGGACGCCAAGGCATCGACTCTCGTCGCCGCGCCGACGAGAGTGACCATCTCAGGCCAGCGCGCCAGCAGTGCCGGCTGCGCGTCCAGGGGCGGCCACAGGGCGCAGAGCCACTGCGTTGCATGGTTTTCCACGTGCAGGCCATGCGCCGTCTGCGACACCTCGGTACTGGCATCGGCCACGTGCTGCGTCAACGCCGTCCAGGCCTGCGGCTGCCACTCAGCAACCAGCCGCGGGTCGGGTTCGCTGCGCGAGGCAAGGGCCTGCATGTCCAGCACCGGTGCCTCGACGGCCGTGGGCAGGGGCACCACCTTGGGCAGCTCGATGTCGTCGAGGACCTGCTGCGGGTCCGGCTCGGGCGGTGGCGGCGGGGCCCGGAAGTCCAGCACCGGCGCTTCGACGACGGCAGGGGGCGGTGCGCGGAAATCCAGTACCGGCGTTTCGACGGTGGCCGGCGGCGTGTCGAGCGACCCGGCGTCTTCCGCGACGGCGGGCGTGGACAGCGGCGGCGCGGGTGGCGGTTCAGGCATTTGCGCGACTGCGGGCTGCAGCGGCTCGTCGGGCAGCTCGACGGGTTCGATGAGCGGTTCGGGCTCGGGCTCGACCGTCGGCGGCTCCGGGTCCAACACTGCCGCTTCGACCGCAGCAGGTGGCGGAATTTCGAGCGGCTCAGCGTCCTCCACAAGGGCAGGCGCTGTTGGCAGCGGCGCGCTCAACGACTCAGGCGCCTGCGCGGCAGCGGGCTGCAGCGGCTCGTCGATCGACTCGGCGATGTCGATGAACGGCGTTGGCTCCGGCGCGAACACTTCGGGCGCTTCAACGTCTGCCATCAGCGCGGCGGCGCCCACGTCCGACGAGGGCGCTGCGAGCGCTTCGCCGCCATGCATGACCGCAGTTGCGGGTGGCGGCTCCGCCAACGCTTCATCGTCCTCAACGATCTGAGGCGGCTCGAACCGGAGATCAAGCCATGCCGCTTCGGCGGCGAAAAGCGGCGGCGCTCCAGGCGAGTCGACAGCGTCGGGCTCGGCGGGCGCCGAGGCCCTTTCCTCGAGGACCTGTGCTTCGGCTTCGAAGAGGGGCCATGGCCCCTCGACCGGCGGCGCAGGCGGCACCTCGCTCACAGGCGGCGGCACGAACTCGGCCTCGGCAAGCGGTGGCGCGGGCGAGACTTCCCGAACCAGGAGCTCGACGGCGATGCGCGGCGGCGGCGCCTCGGGCAACTCGATGTCCTCAACGTCCAGCATCTCGTAGCCACGCGCCTTCAGTCGCGCCTTCTTGGCCTCGTCGGGCCCGCTGCGGCCCGCGCGCACCAGGGACCTGAGTTCCAGGTCCAAGGGCGCCGGAGCGGGCGGGCGCCAGCCGTCCAGCAGATGCGTGGGGTCGAAGTTGACGGTTTCAGCCCTGACGAGAGGAAGCAGCGGCTCACTGCCCTGCCCATTGCCGTCGCCCTGCAGCAACGCGCCGAGCGCCAGATCCTGCAGCGGCACGGGCACAGGCGCGGGCGGACGCCAGCCGTCCAGCGCATGGGTGGGGTCGAAGGTGTCCGGTTCGGCCATGGCGTTTACAAGCCAGACATTGTGACGACGTAAGCTTGCGGACCCACTGTCACGAAAACGTCATGTTGCACACTCGCCGTCGCCTGCTGAGCCTGGCCTTCGCCGCTGCCCTGTCCGCCTGCGCAACGACGGCGCCGCCGGCCGTGGCGCCGCAAAAAAAACCCAAGCTCCTCGTCCTGGTCGTCATCGACGGCCTGCCGATGCGCCAGGTGACGGGCTACCGGGACCAGCTGGCACCTGACGGCTTCGCCCGCTTCCTCGACCATGGGCGCTGGTTTTCGCAGGCCCACTACGGCCATGGCCACACGGTGACGGCAGCCGGCCACTCGGTGATGCTTTCCGGCGCCTATCCACAGCGCAGCGGCATCATCAGCAACGAATGGCGCGACCCCGCCACCGGCGCCCAGGTCTACAACACCGGCGACGTGGCTTACCAGTACATCGACAGCCCGACCGCGCCGCTCGCCGGCACCAGCCCGCGCAACCTCAAGGTCGAGACCCTGGGCGACGTGCTGCGCACGGGTTCGCCGGCGTCCAAGGTCATCGGCATCTCGGGCAAGGATCGCGGCGCCATCCTGCCGGCCGGCCACAAGGGCACGGCGTATATGTACATGACGGAGACGGGCCGTTTCGCCTCCAGCACCTATTACATGCAGGCCCATCCGCAATGGGTGAAGGATTTCAACGCCACCAACCCGGCCGACGCCTTCTTCAAGAAGACCTGGGCTCCCCTTCTCCCGGAGGCGGCCTACGCCCGCTCCGTGCCTGACGGCCAGTCCTGGCAGATCGCCAGCGGCAACGGCAACAAGCTGCCGGCCGTCATCGGCGACAAGATGGACGGCCCCGGCCCGCGCTTCTACGGCGGCCTGCTGGCCTCGCCCTTCGGCGACGAGCTAACGCTGGCCTTCGCGCGCGCCGCCATCACGAACGAGAAGCTCGGCCAGCGCGGTGTGCAGGACATCCTGTCGGTCAGCCTGTCCAGCCACGACTACATCAACCATGCCTTCGGCCCCGAGTCGCGGCTGTCGCACGACCACACCCTGCATCTGGACCGCCATCTGCAGGCCTTCTTCCAATTCCTCGACAAGGAAGTCGGTGCCGGCAACTATGTACTCGCGCTGACGGCGGACCACGGCTTCACCGATACGCCGGAATGGGCGGCCACCCAGGGCCGCGATGCCGGCCGCTTCAACAGCTCGCCGTCACTGGCGGTCGTCAATACCGCCCTGTCGGCACGCTTTGGCGTCGACAGGCTGGCGCGCGACTTTTCCGCTTCCGGCCTGTTGCTGGACGAGAAGCTGGCCGCCGACAAGGGCCTGAAGTTCGCTGACGTCCAGGCTGCCGCCCGCGAGGAACTGCTGAAGCTGCCCGGCGTGGCCACCGTCTTCACCCGCGAGCAGTTGCTGGGAGACGACCGCACCACCCCCTACCTGGAAGCCATGCGCAAGTCCTTCGATCCGACGCGCGCCGCGCAGTTGCAGATCGTGCTGAAACGCAACTGGATCTTCAGCTACCGGCCTGGTGGCAGCACGCACGGCAGCCCTTACGACTACGACACCCATGTGCCCCTGCTGTTCTGGGGTCCGGGCTATGTCGGCCAGGGCGAGGTGAAAGAACGCGTCGAAATTGCCGATCTGGCGCCCACGCTGGCCGCCATCGCCGGCTTGCCCGCGCCGGCCCAGGCTCAAGGCCGGGACCTGAAGCTCAAGCCCTGACGATCAGTGCCGCTGCCGATTCGCCCCAGATGGCCTCGGTGAGCGTCAATGCCCCGAGGCGCTCGCCCAGCGCCGCGGCCTGGGCTGGCCCAGTGGACGGCAGCATGACGAGCAGCCGCCCGTCGTCCAGGCGCATGCAGCCATCCTCGCCACGGGTGCGCGCCAGCAGCTCGGCCGGATCGGCCTCGGGTGCCAACGTCGCCACGGACAAGGGCCAGGCGCGCGGGTCGGCCAGCAGAGCCTGCAGCAGTTCGCGGCCGGCCTGAGCCGACAGCAACTGGCCCGTCAAAGGCCGCGGCCCCGCCAGCGCGCTGATGTCCACGCCGGTCAGCGCCAGGCCGCCGTCTGGCATGCGCTGCTCCACCCACCAGAGGCGCCGGCCGTCGCGCCAGGCCTGTTCATAGCCTCGCTGCGCCATGCGGCTGCGGCGCTCCGGCACGTCGACCGGGCCGACGCCGGCCCGCTGGGCGGCCTCGACCATCTCGAGCCAGCCCGGCGATGCATCGGCAGCCAGCCCCCAGGCCTGTCGATAGGCCGCATTGGCTTGCCGCAGGCATTCGCCCGCATCAAACAGGGCCAGCAGCAGCGGGCCATCGGCCAGCGTCTGCCACCAGAGGTCGTTGGGGTTCACGGCCCCATTCTGAGGGGCCTGGGCCGTCGCGCTCTAGCGGCGGCTGATCTCGCCCGAGCCGCTGACGCTTTGGCGCAACTGCGGCCGTCCGGCGTAGCTCAGGTCGCCGGAACCGCTCAGTTGGACGTCCAGCTGTTCCGTCACCCCGACAGACACGTCGCCCGAACCGTTGATGTTGACTCGGGCTGCGCGGCCGGCAAGGGAGCGCGCGTCAACATCGCCCGAACCGCTGACCGTCCAGCTCTGCTGGTCCGCCCGGCCGGCCAGGCGCACATCGCCCGAGCCGCTGATGCTGACGCTCAGGTCCTTCAGCTCGACGGCACCGAAATGCACATCCCCCGAGCCGATGACGTTCAGGCTGAGGCTGTCGGCCTTGAAGCGCTCCACGGCCAGGTCGCCCGAGCCATTGATGGCGATGGACTGCAGGGCCCGGGCGTCGACGCGCACCGTCGGCGCGGAACGCGTCGTGAAGCCGGCGTCGCGTTTCATGCGCACCACCAGGGCATCGCCCTCGACAACGGTCTCCACCAGCGGCTCGATGTTGTCGTCGGCAACCACCGTGGCCTGGTCGCTGCCCGCCTGGGTCAGCTTGACGTCGAAGGGGCCGTCGATGCGCAGCTTGCTGAAGCTGCCGAGGGCGCGCGCCTTCTCGACCTTGACGCCCGAGCCCTTGATGCGGTTCTTGCCGCTGCCGTAGTCGATGGGACCGCTGAAGTGGGCCGTCCAGCCGTCGGATTCCTTCTTGATGCGCAGATGCCAGTCGTTGTCGCCGGCAAAGCTGCTGGTGGCAAGGGCGGCGGCAAGGGTCAGCAGGGCGAGGCGTTTCATGGGGGCTCCTGGTTCGGCGATGCGGCGGCAGTGTGTCCAGCCGGCCGGTGCGACGCCCGCGAGAGGCGACGGACTGCGTTTTGGCGGTCATGGGCCGTAGGATTGCCCGATCAGCAGGAGAGACAGCATGAAGTTGGATGGCCAGCGTGAGAGCGACAACGTCGAAGATGTCCGTGGCAGCAGCAGCGGGGGTGGCGGCCTGCCCATCGGCGGGCGCGGCCTGAGCCTGGGCGGTGTCGTCATCGCCCTGCTGGCATCCTGGGCCTTCGGCATCAACCCGCTGACGGTGCTCGGGCTGCTCGACGGCGGGGGCGGCGCTGCGCCGCAGGTCCAACCGGGCGCGCCGGCCGAGCAACACCCCAAGGATCCGGGTGCGGTATTCGTCAGCAAGGTACTGGCGGATACCGAAGACGTCTGGGGCGCCTACTTCCAACGCGCAGGCCAGCAATACCCCGCTCCCAAGCTTGTCATCTTCCGCGACCGCTGGCCCACCGGCTGCGGCACCGGCGAGGCCGCCATGGGCCCGTTCTACTGCCCCGCCGACCGCAAGGTCTACATCGACCTGGGCTTCTACGACACCTTGCGACAGCGCCTGGGCGCGCCGGGCGACTTCGCCCAGGCCTATGTCATCGCCCACGAGGTCGGCCACCACCTGCAGAACCTGATGGGCACGACCGAAAAGCTGGATCGCGCCCGCGGCCGCGTCTCCGAGCGCGAGGCGAACGCCATGAGCGTCAAGCTGGAGCTGCAGGCGGACTGCTTTGCCGGTGTCTGGGCGAATCTGTCGCAGCGCAGCAAAGGCTGGCTGGAGCAAGGCGACATCGAGGAGGCGCTGAACGCCGCCTCCCAGATCGGCGACGACACCCTGCAAAAGCGCTCCCGGGGCGCCGTCGTGCCCGAAAGCTTCACCCACGGCAGCAGCGCGCAGCGTGTTCGCTGGTTCAAGCGCGGCCTGGAAGCGGGCGATCTGAAGACATGTGACACGTTTTCGTCAGCCGCCCTCTAAGTCCCTGATTCAGGCCCACCCAATCAAGGGGGCGCCAGATGACCCCCAAAAGGCTTTGTGTGAAACACTGCCATCCAAACCGCCGAGCCCCCTATTAGCATCGGCCCGCTCTGACGCCCAGAGCGAGTTGTGCCCTAGTCTGGTGCAACCCAAAAACGGATCCACGAGGCACACTGTCATGAGCGAACGCCAAATCAACGACCCGCAGTCGACGCCCAAGGTGCCGGCCTCCGTCGACGCGTCCGCCGGCCGGCCGACCTCGACCCGGATGAACGCGTCGCGCCGACGCTTTGCCCAAGCGGGCGCGGCCACGCCGGTCGTGCTGGGCAGCCTGTTGAGCAAACCGGCGCTGGCGAGCCAGGCCTACAACTGCACCGTGTCGGGCCAGATGTCCGGCAATGCGTCGCCGCGGCCTGGCAAGGCGGACTGCAAGCTCCTCGGCAAGTCGCCCGGCTACTGGAAGAACGCAAGCACCTGGCCGGCCGGCACGCTGAAGGGCACTCTGCCCACGGCGAGTTGCAGCTTCGGCGGCAACAAGGGCACCGTCTTCGGAGGCTTCATCAGCGGTGGCCAGACACTGATGGACGCCTTCCGCTACAAGGCTGAGTCCTCGGCCTGCAATGTTTATGGCTACCGCGATTCGGCGTTCGGGTTGTGCACGAGCAAGGCCACCCTGCTGCAGGTCCTGAATACGCCCGGCGGCCAGAACGACACGATGATCTACGCGCTGGGCCGCGCCACCGTGGCGACCATCCTGAATGCGCTGAACGTCGGTACCGACTACCCGATCACAGTCGCCCAAGCCATCAAGATGTTCAATGCCGTCTGCCCGCTGGGCGGCAAATACCAGGTCAATACGACGGTCTCTTGGGACGCCAACCAGGTCATGGCTTACTTCCAGAGCCTGTACTCCTGAGCGGCCGGCACCGTCGGTGTGACACTTCGGGCGTCCGTAGCGACGCCCGAAGTCTTTCTGCAGCCACTCCGTGACCTCCACCGATCCAGTGCCAACGCCTCGATGGGCACTCACTTACGGGGCCGATCTGTCGATCAGGGTCTGGGGTGACGACTGCCTCGTGCATCACGCGCTGTCCAACGACACCCATCGCCTCGCCGCCTGGCTGGTACCCGCCCTGCGACGCCTCGCCGAGCAGCCGCCTGCGGAGTTCGACGAACTGGCTGCGCTGATGGATGCCGATTCGGAAATGACCGCCGATGTGCTGCAACAGCTCGAACAGCTGTTGTTGGTCCAGCGATGCTGACGCTGGGCATGCTGGCCCCGGCGGAACTTGGCCAACGGCTGCACGACGGCCTGACGCTCAGGACTGGCCCCTTCGCCTACCGCATCCACAGCAGCTGCCCGCCCGTGGCGGCGGGCCTGGCGGCGTTGTACGCGGATTTCGAGCTGGAACCCGAGGGCGGCATCGCCGACTTCCACGTGCATGTGCAGCCTGTCACCGGGCTGCGGCGCTGGCTTGGCGCCCAGGTGGAATTCCGGCTGGATCAGCACAGCCCCTTTCTGCCGCTGCCTGCCAACCACGCCTTCGCTCTGCTGGAATGGGGCATGAACTGGTGCCTGGCCAGCCAGGCGAATCACTACCTGCTCTTCCACGCGGCGGTACTCGAGAAAGACGGCCAATGCCTCGTCATGCCGGGCGACCCCGGTGCCGGCAAAAGCACGCTGACGGCCGCGCTGATGCTGTCGGGCTGGCGGCTGCTCTCTGACGAGATGGCCATGATCGACCGCGATGACGGGCAGGTCGCACCGCTGGCCCGTCCGGTCAGCCTGAAGAACCAGTCGATCGCCATCATCCGCCGCTTCTCCCCGCAGGCCGTCTTGGGTGAGGCGGCCCGCGACACGCACAAGGGCACGGTCTCCCATTTGCGCGCGTCGGCCGCCAGCGTGACCGGCCAGCAACAGCAGGCGCGGCCTACGCAGCTGATCTTTCCGCGCTGGCGTGCCGGCGCGCCGACGCAGCTGACGCCGGTGCCACAGGCCCAGGCCTTCGAGCGGCTGGCCGGCCATGCGTTCAACTACAGCATGCTGGGCCGGGTGGGCTTCGAGCTGACGGCAGCGTTGATCGATTCGTGCGGGTGCTGGGATTTCTGCTACTCCGACCTGGCGGAAGGGCTGGCCACGCTTGACGGGCTGAAGTCATGACGCCGGCATGGGAACCGCTGCTGCGCTCCTTGCGCGAGCCGGCTTTCATGGCTTCCCATGGCGAAGCGACCTGGGACCTGCTGCTGCGCCAGGCCGTGTCGGCCGGCTTGTTGGCCCGGCTGGGTGCGCTGGCCTGTGAGGCGGGCGTCGAGCGCTCACTGCCCTTGCCCGTGCGCCGCCAGATGCGCGCGCTGCTGGCCGTTTCCCAGGAACAGCGGCGCGCCGTGCGCTGGGAGCTGGTGCTGCTGTCCCGCGATCTGGCAAGCCTCCCCGGCCCCGTGATGCTGCTCAAGGGCGCGGCCTATGTCGCCGGCGACCTGCCGCCAGCCCCGGGCCGACTGTTCTCGGACATCGACATCCTGGTGCCGCGTGAGCAGCTCGACGAGGCGGAGGCGGCGCTGATGCTCGGTGGCTGGGCCAGTGCTGCGGGGACAGCCTACGATGAACGCTACTACCGACGATGGATGCACGAGCTACCGCCGATGGTGCACCTGCGCCGCCAGACCAACCTGGACCTGCACCACAACATCCTGCCATTGACGGCGCGCATCAAAACCCACAGCGCACCGCTTCTGGCGGCCGCCCAGCCGGTCACGGAATTCCCGCGTTTCAGCCTGCCGTCGGCGCCGGACCAGATCCTGCACAGCGCGACGCATCTGATGCACGAGGGCGAATGGGGGCACGGCCTGCGCGACCTCAGTGATCTCGACAGCCTGTTGCGCCGCCATGCTGCCGAGCCTGGCTTCTGGAACACCTTGCTGGCGCGCGCCGCAACCCTGTCGCTGGGCCGGCCGCTGTTCTATGCCCTTTGCCTGTGCCGGCGCCATCTGCACACACCCATCCCCGAGGATGTGCTGGAGCGCTGCCCTGCCCGGCCCGGCCCTCTGTTGCGCTGGCTGATGCAGGGCTTGCTGAGGCGGGCCCTGACCAGCGCCCACCGCGGCTCGATGGCGCCGGGCACGCGCGTTGCCGAGTTTGCGCTCTTCGTTCGCAGCCATTACCTTCGCATGCCACTGCATCTGCTCGTGCCTCATCTCGTCGTGAAAGCGGTCAGCCGGCCGCCTGCGAGCCCGTCCCGGCGCGACGACATCGATCCGCTGGAGCAGCGTTGAGGAGGAGGTCCTGATGGAAAAACCCAAGCCCTTTTCGATGATCCGCGAGTTCCATCTCGCCGATTGGTTCACCCTCGGCAATGCCTGCGCCGGCATGGGCGCCCTGTTCGCCGTGATGAGCTTCCTGCAGACCGGCGAGCGCCAACATCTGCAATACGCCTGTGCGTTGATTCCGCTGGCGCTGGCCTTCGACGTGCTGGACGGCCGTATTGCGCGCTGGCGCCAGAAGAGCTCGGCCCTGGGCCGCGAGCTGGATTCCCTGGCCGACGTGATCTCCTTCGGCGTCGCGCCCGCGGCGATCGCCTACGGCTGCGGCATGCAGGGGCTGTATGACCGCATCGTGCTGGTGTTCTTCGTCGCCTGCGGCGTCAGCCGGCTGGCGCGCTACAACGTGACGGCGGAAAAACTCAGCGCAGGCTCGGACAAGGTGGCGTATTTCGAGGGCACGCCGATTCCGACGTCCATGCTGCTTGTGGCTGTGCTGTGGGTGGCCGCGGTTCAGGGGGCCATCGGTGACGCGCTATGGGGTGGCGTCTGGTGGCTGGCGGGCTTCAAGTTGCACCCGCTGGTGCTGATGTTCGCGCTATCCGGCTCGTTGATGGTGAGCCGGATTCGGATTCCGAAACTCTAAGCCGTTCGGCGCGACAACCAGCTCAGCGGCGATTCCTGAATCGCGACAGACGACTGGGATTCGAGGAAATCACTGGGCGGCTGGCTGCGATATTCGCTGACGCCCACGCCGTCCAAGCAGGCATCCAGGCCGAAGGCGGTGCCGAGGTCGGCGGGATCCGGCTCGCTGCGCGCAGCGACGTCTCGGCGGAAGAAGCGCAGCGCTGGAACGAATCGCATGGCAGACCTCATTGGCTTGACGGGCCGACAACAACATCAGCACCGTGAACCCAGTGTGCGGGATTCATGTGACAACCGAACCCCCCATCTGTGAGTAAATATTGCCTCGCCAGGCATTTCCGCACAGGGGCAACCCCTGTTTTTCCCAGTGTTGATGGGGTCTGCGGGCCGATGCCCCCGATCCGAGGGGAGCGTTGCGCTTTTGCAATTCTTTTCTGCGCCTCCCTAGAGCTCAGGATAGGTTCGCAGGGTCCGGCGCTTAAGCTGCCCCACCTCCAAGCCCCCCGGCTTTTTGCATGAGTTCAGAACTGTTGAAGTGGGTCGCCAGCGGCCTGATTGCCACCGTGCTCGTCTGTACGTTGTGGATGGCGAGTGCCATACATCCCGAACAGGGCGGCACCAACTTGATGCTCGCCCAGGTGGCAGCACCGACAACGGCCGCATCGGCTCCAGTGACGGCCACTCGCTGATCAGCCCAGCGCAAGCTTGGCGCCGTCCGCCAGGGCCTGGCCGATCTGATCCAGCAGGGCGCCCCGCCCTTGCAACTGCCATTGGTGCCAGTACAGCGCCACGTCGACGCCGATCTCCGGCCTGAGCACGACGAGCTGGCCGGCTTCGACAAGGGCGCGAACCTGGATCTCGGGCGCCACGCCCACGCCCCAACCCATGGCGGCGGCGCGCACATAGGCTTCGCTGGACGGCACAAAGCGTTCGCGCAGCCTTGGTCCGCGCACGCCGAAGGCCTGTGACACCCATTGCACCTGCGTGTCGTCCTTGCGGTTGAAGACGAGAAACGGGGTGTCGGCGAAGTTGCCGGCGTGCAAACCTTCGGGCAACTGGCTCGCCAGGAAACCCGGGCTGGCCACTGCCACATAACGCATGACGCCCAGGGCCTGCACCCGGCAGCCCTGCAGCGCCTCGGCCACTGTGGACATGCAGCCGAGCACCGCGCCCTGGCGCAGGCTGTCGTGGGTGAAGTCCTGGTCGTCGACGACGAGCTCCAGCCCATAGCCCTCACGCAGGCCCCGCTGCACGAGCGCGTCCAGCGCTGCGGGCACCCAGGTCGCCAGGCTGTCGGCGTTGACGGCAATGGCCAGGCGCGATTGCGGCGCGACGCGCTCGCCCAGTTCTCGTGCCACATCCACGCGCAGCGCCTGCAACTGCCGGGCAAAGCGCAGCAGCACCTTGCCCGCCTCCGTCAGCCGCAGCGGCCGCGAGCGCACCACCAGCGGCTGGCCGACCTGGGCCTCCAGCGACCGCAAGCGTTGCGACACGGCGCTCTGCGTGATCGACAGGCGCTGGGCGGCACGCTCGAAGCCCTGCTCGTCGGCCAGGGCGGCCAGGCAGTCCAGCGCGGCGTGATCGAAGTCATTCATTAGCACTGCTAATGTATGGCCAATAATATGAATGACACTTCTTGAATTGCCTGCCGATGCAGAGAATCCGCCGATGCCCGCTTCCGCTCTGGCCTCTGCAACCGCGCCCGCCGTCTTTGCGCAGGGCTGGGCCATGGGCGCCGGCCTCATCCTGGCCATCGGTGCCCAGAACGCGCTGGTGCTGCGCCAAGGCCTCAAGCGGGAACACGTCGGCGCCGTCGTCGCGGTCTGCACGCTGTCGGACTGGCTGCTGATTGCGCTGGGCGTCTTCGGCCTCGGTGCGCTGATCCAGGGCCAGCCGCTTCTGCTGGAAGTGTTTCGCTTCGGTGGCGCCGCCTTCCTGCTCATTTACGCGCTGCTCGCCGCCCGGCGCGCCTGGCGTCCCGCCCCCGGGCTGGATGCCGCAACAGCCGCGTCCAGCCTCGGCGCCACCTTGTCGGCCGCTTTTGCCTTCACCTATCTGAATCCTCACGTCTACCTTGACACCGTCGTGCTGCTCGGCGGCCTGGGTGCGCGCCAGCCGGCCGAGCTGCGCGCGGCCTTCGCGGCCGGGGCCGGCCTGGCGTCGGCGATGTGGTTTGGCCTGCTCGGTTTCGGCGCGGCGGCGGCGGCGCCGCGGTTGCGCAGCGCCCACACCTGGCGGGTCATCGATGCCCTCGTCGCTGTGCTGATGGCCGCGCTGGGTTTACAACTCCTCCTGCAACCCCTCTAAGAACTCAAAAGGACAGCCATGAAGATCGTCGTTCTCGGCGCCGGCATCATCGGCATCGCCACCGCCTGGTATTTGCTCGACGAGGGGCATGAGGTCATCGTCGTCGACCGCCAGCCGGACGCCGCGCTGGAGACCAGCTTCGCCAACGGCGCGCAGATCTCGGTCAGCTTCTGCGAACCCTGGGCCAATGCCGGCGCACCCTTCAAGGTGGCCAAGTGGCTGTTGCGCGACGACTCGCCGCTGCTGTTCCGTCCGCGCCTGGACCCCAACCAGTGGCGCTGGGGCCTGGCCTTCCTGATGCAGTGCACGAACGCCGCCTTCGAGCGCAATGTCGAGGAACTCGTGCAGCTGGGCCGCTACTCGCATGCCTCGCTGAAAGATCTTGTCGCGCGCACCGGCATCGAATATGACCGCCTGGAGCGCGGCATCCTGCATTTCTTCTCCAGCCAGGCCGACTTCGACAACGGCGCCGCCGGCGCCGAGATCATGCGACGCCATGGCGTGGACCGCCGCGTGCTGGGCCGTGAGGAGGTGCTGAAGGTCGAGCCGGCGCTGGCGGCCTTCGGCAACCGCATCTTCGGCGGCACCTTCACGCCCAGCGACGAAAGCGGTGACGCCAAGGTCTTCACGCAGAAGCTCGCCCGGCTGTGCGCCGAACGCGGCGCGCAATTCCTGTACGAGCACGACATCCTCGGACTGCAGCGTGCGGGCGACGGCATCGAGTCCGTGCAGGTTGCCCACACGCGCAGCGGCGAGCGCCTGACGTTGAAAGCCGATGCCTTCGTCGCCGCCATGGGCTCCTACACGCCGGCCCTGGTTCAGCCCCTCGGCGAGCACCTCAACATCTATCCCGCCAAGGGCTACTCGGCCACGCTGCGGCTGAAGAAGCCCGAGGCCGCCAGCGTTGTCAGCCTGCTGGATGACACCCGCAAGATCGCCATCTCGCGCCTGGGCGACCACATCCGCATCGCCGGCACGGCCGAGCTGTCGGGCTTCGACCTCAACCTCGATTCACCGACGGCCCGGGTGCGCTGTGCCGCCCTGGTCAAGCGCTACGAGGAACTCTTTCCCGGCGTGGCCGACACCAGCGAGCCCAACTACTGGACAGGCCTGCGCCCCAGCACGCCGACCAACATCCCCTACATCGGCCGCAGCAGGAAGGCTCGCAACCTGTGGATCAACGCCGGCCACGGCACCCTGGGCTGGACGCATGGCGCCGGCTCGGGCCATGCGATGGCCGAGTTGATCGCTGGCCGAAAGCCGGGCATGGCCTTCGGCTTCTACGGTTCGGTCTAATCAGAGCGTCTTCAGCAGCGCCTCGACCTGGGCCTGCTGCGGGAACTTCTTGCCCAGCTTGGCCAGGCCTTCAAGCTCCGCCTTGGCGGCCGGCTTGTCGCCGGACTGGATCAGGATCTGTGCCAGGTTGAGCTTGTAGGCCGGCTGGTCGGGCTGGTCGCTGATGAGCTGGCGCTGCGCGCTGATCGCCTTGCTGAAGTCCTTTTCGTTGGCCAGCACGGTGGCATAGGTGTCTCGCAAGGCCGCGTAGTCGGGGTTGAGCTTGAGGCCGCGCTCGGCCAGTTCGCGCGCACCGGGCTTGCCGGTCTTGCTGCGCAGCCAGGCGACGTTGTTGATGATGGGCAGCGCGTCAGGGTTGCGCTTGAGCAGCGCTTCATAGCGGCCGAGCGCCGGGTCGAGTTCGCCGCGGGCCAGCAGGATGTCGGCCGTGGCTGCCGGGAAGCTCTGGTCCTGCGGGTGCGCAGCCGCCCACTGGGTCTCGAAGGCCTGCGCCTCGTCACGCTTCTTGGCCGCCATCAGCACGGAGAACAGACGCGGTGCGGCGTCGGCCGGCTCGCGCAGGGCGACGGCCTTGCGCAGGGCCGCGATGGCTACGTCGTAGTGCTGGCGGTTGCTCTCGATCTCGGCTTCGGCCATCAGCGCAAAGGCCTCTTGCGGATTCTTCTTCTGGCGCTCGCGCAGGGCGGTCAGCGCTTCGTCGACGCGGCCCTGGCGGGCGGCGAGCTGGATCAGCAGGCGCTGGGCCGGCACAGAGGCCGGTTCGGCTTCCAGCGCGCGCTTGACCTCGCGCTCGGCGCCCGCGTCGTCCTTCTCCATGAAGCGCAGCTGGGCCAGGCCCAGCCAGCCTTGGGCGCGCGTGGGCGCCATCACCGTCAAGCGCGTATAGGTCTTGGCAGCCTGGGCCTTGTCGCCCGACGCCAGCTGGGTGCGCGCCAGGCGCTCCAGCAGGTCGGCGTTGAGCGGCAGGGCGGCCGCAGCCTCCTGCGCCGCCTGGGCGGCCTTGGTGGCGTCGCCGTTGCGCAGGTAGTGGTCGATCAACGACACGCGCAGTGCGGCCTCGGTCGGCTCCTCGCGCACGCCGGCGGCGAGCACCTCGGTGACGCGATCGACCGGCGCACGCGTCTGCGCCAGCAGGTCGGCCAGGGCCAAGCGGGCCTGCGGCGAATGCTGCTGGGTCGTGACGAAGCTCTCCAGGCGCTTGACGGCGGCCTCGCTGCGGTTGGCCTGCATGTCCAGCGTGACCAGGCCCAGCACGGCGGGCAGATAGCCGGCATCGGCCTTCAGCGAGGCTTCGAAGGAGGCTTGCGCCGCCGCCGTGTCCTTGCGGACGAGGTGGATGCGCCCACGCAGGCCGTCCGGCACCGGGCTGTCCTTCATCTTGGGCGCTAGCCTGTCCAGGGCTGCCAGGGCCGCAGGCAGGTCATTGCGCCGCAGCAGCGCATTGATCAGCATCAGGTCGTAACTGCTGCCGCTGTCCTTGGCGGCAATGTCGCGCAGCTGGTTCATGGCCGCGTCGGCTTTGGCCCGGCTGGCGCCGCCCGGCGCAGCGCTGTCGCGAATGATGGCCGACAGTGCCAGGGCCGCGGTGGTCTTGGCGTCGTCAGGGCGCAGCTTGGCGGCGGCACCGAAGGCCTGATCGGCAGCCTCGAAATTGCCCTGCATCAGCTGGGCCTTGCCGGCCATCAGCAGGGAGTCGGCGTCGGCGCGGCCGCTTTCAAGCATCGGGCGCAGCGTCTCCAGCGTCTTGGCGGGCGAGCGCCGCTGCAGCTGCAGCCCGGCGAACTGGCGGCGCAGCGCCAGGTCCTCAGGCGCGAGCTTGAGGGCCTGGTTGAGCAGGTTCTCCGCGTCGGCAAGCTCGCCCAACTGCTGATGGGCTCCCGAGGCCAGGCGCAGCAGCGGCAGGTAATTGGGCATCACCTTGAGCAGGGGCACGGCCAGCTCTTTCGCCTTGGCCGCATCACCCTTGGCCAACGCGAGCTGGCCCTGCATGAAACGACCCTGCGGCTTCTTGGCGAGATCCGGCGGCATTTCGTCGACGAGCTTGGTCGCCACGTCGATCTGCTGGCGACCGAACGCCAGGCGCAGCAGCAGCGAGCGCGCGTCGTAGGAGCGCGGATCCAGCACCAGCACTTCGCGCAGCAGCGGCTCGGCCTCATCCATCTTGCCGCGCGCCAGCAGCACCTCGGCCTTGAGCAGCAGCGCCTTGCCCGCCTTGGGGTTCTTCAGAATCAGCTGGTCCAGCGCCGCGAGGGCCTCGTCGGGAAAGCCGGCGGCCACCTTGGTGCGGGCGCTGACGATGATGGCGTCCTCGGACTCGGGCTGCAGCTGCAGGGCTCGCCCGGCCGCCGCCTTCGCTTCGGTCACGTTGCCCTGAGCCAGGAAAGCCATGGCCAGGTATTGCTGCAACGTCGACTGGGCCACGGGGTCGGCCAGGGTCTGGTCGGAGAATTCGCCGATCAACTTGCGCGACTGGCCGGACATCAGCAGCGTTTGCGCCAGCAGCGGCGCCAGTTCGTCGCGCGGCGCGCCCAGCTCCCAGGCCCGGCGCAACTCGATCTCGGCGCCGGCTACGTCACCGGCATCCAGCAGCGCCTTGCCCAGTAGATGCCGGGCCTTGGCGTTCTCGGGGTTCTGCTGCAGCAGATTCTTCAGTTCAATGACAGCACCGCCGACGTCCTTCTGCTCCATGCGCTTTTGCGCGGCGGCGAGCAGGTCCTGCTCGGAACGTTGGCCGCAGGCCGCCAGTGCGGCAGCCAGCAGGAGGGGAGCGAAATGGCGCGTCTTCATCGAATCTCCGCAAATCAGGCGCGCGATTGTGTTCCTAGAATCCGCGCCCTTTCCTCCGAACTTTTCAGGACTTGTCAGGACTGGCCTCCCAGGGCCGTAATTCGAATGATTGCCCCTCCCCCTTTTTGCGCGATTGACTTCGGCACGTCGAATTCCGCGGTGGCGGTGCCCAATGCCAGCACGGCCGCCGGCGAGATGCATCTCATCGAGCTGGAACCGGCTCAACGCACGATGCCGACCGCGGTCTTCTACTTCACCGAAGGCGCCCACGACGCCGACGGCCCGCCGCGCGCCTTCGGCCGCGCCGCCGTGGCTGCCTATGTCGAGGGCCACGACGGCCGGCTGATGCGCTCGATGAAGAGCATCCTCGGCTCGCCCCTCATCGACCAGACCACCGATGTGGGCGGCGGCCGCGGCGCCAAGTATTCGGACATCGTCGCCGGCTACCTGAAGCGGCTGCGCCGCCTGGCCGGCGAACCCGAGCGCGCCGTGCTGGGCCGGCCGGTGTTCTTCGTCGACAGTGAGCCCGAGCGCGATGCGGCCGCCCAGGCCCAGCTGGAGGCCTGTGCCCGCGCGGTCGGCTTTCGCGAGGTGCATTTCCAGTACGAACCGATCGCGGCGGCCTTCGACTTCGAGCAGCAGGCGACGCGCGAACAGGTCGTGCTGGTCGCCGACATCGGTGGCGGCACCAGCGACTTCTCCATCGTGCGCGTCGGCCCCGAGCGCATGCAGCGCCTGGCGCGCCGCGACGACATCCTGGCCAGCCACGGCATCCACATCGCCGGCACCGATTTCGACCGCCACATCGAACTCGCCGGCCTGCTGCAGGAGTTCGGCTACCGCACCACGGGACCCAGCGGACGCGAGGTGCCCAGCGGCATCTATTTCGACCTGGCCACCTGGCATCTGATCAACACCTGCTACTCGCCGCTGCGCGTGGCCGAGTGGCGCGGCATGAAGAGCTGGTTCAGCGACGTGCGCCAGCACGCCCGGCTGATGACGGTGCTGGAGGAGCGCCTGGGCCACGAGTTGGCCGCTCGCGCCGAGGGCGCCAAGATTGCCGTGTCGGGCGGCGAGGACACGACGATGGACCTCGGTCACATCGAGACCGGCCTGGTACTGCCGCTGAGCGAGAAGACCGCGGTGGACGCGCTGCGCGCCGACCTCGACCGCATCATCTCGACCGCCCACGAAACCGTGGCGCTTGCCGGCCTGAAGGCCGGCCAGATCGACGCCCTTTACTTCACCGGCGGCTCAACCGGGCTGCGCCTGCTGGTGGACGGCATGGCCGCCGGCTTCCCCGCCGCGGCGCGCGTCAGCGGCGACCGCTTTGCTTCGGTCGCGACCGGCCTGGGCCTGCACGCCCGACGGCTTTTTGGGCCGGCTGCGGCTTCAATGGCCTAGACACGTCCGCCAGCATCAACACCGCGCTGACCAGCCCCTCGACCGCTTCTTCCAGATCGGTCGGCGGCTCCAGCGACTCGATCTCCTCGAGCAGCGTATCGGCGTCCTCGAGGTCGTCCGGGTCCAGGTGCAGATAGAGGGCCGCCAGCGGCTCCAGCAGCGGTTCTTCGGGCAGCTTCATCAGCGCGGGATGGGCGTCCAGCGCATGCGCAAAGCCGGCCACCCACGGCAGCACGGTTTCGCTGGGGCTGGCGTCCTCGTCGAGCTCGAACACCCAGGGGTCGAACCACTGCCGACCGACGATGGCCAGGTTCAGCTCCTTGTGGCGGCGGCGCAGCAGCCCGATCAACTCGTCGCTGATGCGCTGGGGAATGGGTCGCCCCTCGCTGTCCAGCAGCGGCGGCAGCCATTGCTCCAGCGACACGACTGAAGGCTGCAGCAGCACGCCACAGAGATAGCCATCGGCCATGCTGACGTCCAGCGGTTCCAGCGGCGCCGGCAAGGCGTCAAGCAGAGCCTGCAGGCGCTCCAGATCGGCTTCGGACAGGGCTTCGGTGGGGCGGTGCTGGGGGGCTGACATGGCGGGATTATGGGCAGTGCAAGTGAATATTGCCCACCGGGGCGCCGGCCGAAGCTCTAGAGTGCCTCCATCCCAACGACGCCCTCTACCCTGAGGGCTTCACGACCCGGCAGCCTGCTGACCGGGTCTTTTTTTGTTGGTCACTTGGCACGCAGCTCGCTGGCGCGAGCCGCTCGGCGCTGGTGCGCCGGGACCTGCGGCCCTGTGCCAAGAGGCCCATCCGCGCCCCGTGGGGCGCGAGGCCGGTCACGTTGCACGCATCTCCCCAGCGTGAGCCGTGGGTTCCGGCACCCCTTCACGCAGCAAGCGAATGGCGCCGGGCCAATCTTGCGTCGGGCTTTCATACTGGCGGCATGTCCGCTGCCGTACTCGCGCTGCGCTTCGACCCGGCGGTCGTGGTGCTGTCCTACCTGACCGCTGCCTTCGCCTCCTATGTGGCGCTGGACCTCGCCCAACGCGTGCGCACGCCCGATGCGCTGGTCGCCCGCACCTGGTGGATTGCCGGTTCGCTGTCCATGGGCACGGGCATCTGGGCCATGCATTTCGTCGGCATGCTGGCCCTCAAGCTGCCCTTCCTCGTCGGCTATGACAGCGCCGTCACACTGCTGAGCTGGCTCGCGGCCGTGGGCGTGTCGGCTATCGCGCTGCGCGTTGCGGCCGGAGAGGCGCTGACGCCCACCCGCCTGGCCGTGGGCGCCATCAGCATGGGCGCTGGCATCTGCGCCATGCACTACACCGGCATGGCCGCCCTGGTGCTGGCCCCCGGCATCCAGTGGCACTGGGGCCTGGTGGCGGCCTCGGTCGCCGTCGCCACCGGCGCAGCCGCCGCGGCCCTCATCATCTTCTTCGGCCTGCGCAGGCTGCCGCGGGCCTGGGCCCGCTGGGGCCAGCTCGTCGCGGCCCTCGTCATGGGTGCGGCCGTGGCCGGCATGCACTACACCGGCATGGCCGCCGCCGACATTGCCGAAGGCACGGTCTGCCTCAGCGCCGACGCGCTGCGCGGCGACAACCTCGGCAATCTCGTCGCCGGCGCCACCTTCGCGCTGCTGTTGCTGACGCTGATCACCTCGGCCCTGGACGCCCGCGGCCAGCGCCGCACCAACCGGCTGCAGCAGTCCCTGCAGGCCGCCACGACCGAGCTGCAGGAAATCGCGCTGCGCGACCCGCTGACCGGCCTGGCAAACCGCCAGCTGCTTGACGACCGCCTGCAGCATGCCGCCGCGCGCGGCCAGCGCGAGGGCGCTCGTCTGGCCCTGCTGACCGTCAACCTGGACGGCTTCAAGCCCATCAACGACAGCTTCGGCCTGGCCGCCGGCGACCAGGTGTTGCGCGAGACCGCTCTGCGGCTGCAAGGCCTGGCCCGTGGCCACGACACCCTGGCCCGGCTGGCCGCCGATGAATTCGTGCTGGTGCTCGAAGGCGAGGTCGGCGAGACGACGCTGGCCCAAATCGCCCAGCGTCTGCTGGACGCACTGGCCGAGCCCATGACGGGCGTGCCTGGCGCCGGCAGCCAGCCGCTGCGGCTGTCGGCCTCGGTCGGCATCGCGCTGTACGACGGCAAGGGGCCCGGCGAGGCGCTGGTGGCCCAGGCGGATTCGGCCGCCCAGTCGGTCAAACGTGCGGGCGGCAATGGCTTTGCCTTCTTCGAGGCGCATATGCAGGCCGGCGTGCGCGAGCAGGTCGAGCTGGCCCGCGACCTGCGCGCCGCACTGGCCGGCGAAACCGGCAGCGGCCGCCTGACCCTGCACTACCAGCCCAAGATCGCCACTGCCCACGGCGAAGTCAGGGGCGTCGAGGCGCTGCTGCGCTGGCAGCACCCGCAGCGCGGTGCGATCAGCCCGGTCGTCTTCATCCCGGTGGCCGAGCGCTTCGGTCTGATCGTGCCGCTGGGTGACTGGGTCATCAAGGAGTCCTGTCGCCAGATTGCACTTTGGCGTGAGGCGGGCCTGCAGATGCGCGTGGCCATCAACCTGTCGGTGCAGCAGCTGCGCCAGCCCGACGCCCTGGTGCGCCGCTTCGAGGAGGCGCTGGCCCAGTATGGCGTCGACGCCCGCCAACTGACCTGCGAGATCACCGAGTCCGTCGCGATGGACGACGCCACCGCCACCGAACGCTCACTGCAGCGCCTGGCCGAACTCGGTCTGTGCCTGTCCATTGACGATTTCGGCACCGGCTATTCCAGCCTGGCCTATCTGCGTCGCCTGCCGGTGTCGCAGCTCAAGATCGATCGCAGCTTCATCCAGGACCTGGAGAGCAGCGCCGACGCCCGCGCCATCGTCAGGGCCGTCATCGAACTGGCCCATGCGCTAGGCCTGCAGGTGGTGGCAGAAGGGGTCGAGACCGAAGGCCAGGCCGAGGTGCTGCGCGGCAAACGCTGCGACAAGCTGCAGGGCTTTTTGTTCGCGCGCCCGATGCCGGCCGAGGACCTGACGCGCTGGGCGAAGGACGCGCAGGACGACCGGCCGCGCTTCAGCTCGTCGGTCTACGCAACGCTGGACCCCAGCATTTAGGGCCGAACGGCCCTAAACCGCCATCCGCGCCGGCGCCACGTAGAAGCGCCGGAACTCCTCGAAATCCATGGTGTCGGCCGCCTCGATGCGGGCCTGCTCGGCCAGCGACTCGGCCGCCATCTTCTCGAAGCGGCGTTGCAGCTCGTCTGGAAACGGCAGCGCCAGCAGGGCCGCACGCGTGGCGTCGCTCTGGCGGCGGGTGAAGCCGACATAGCTGTCGTCGAAGTCCTGGGCCATCACGGTCAGCACGCGCGCCGATGGGCAGAGCTCGGGCTGCTGCAGGCGCTGGCCGACGCGGCGCAGGGCCGCGCGGTAGGCGTCGCCGCCATGGGCCGCGTCAAGGGCCGCGGCGTGCACAGCGCAGGCGGCGAGGATCTCGCCGGCCCAGTCGGCGAGGCTGCGCTCACCCCCGCGCCAATGCTCCAGCATCAGGCCCGGCTCCCGGCCGCGGGCGGCCACGCGGTGCTGGTTGCGGCTGTTGGCGGCGATCTCGTCGGGCGTGTCGTCGGGGCTGTCGCTCTTCAGGCAGTGCAGCAGGAAGGCGTCCAGCACGCGGATGGCGTCGGCACCGATGCCGACCGGCTCGAAGGGGTCGAGGTCCATCAGCCGCACCTCGATGTACTCGACACCGCGCTCGCGCAGCGCATGCAGCGGCCGCTCGCCGGAGCGGATCACCCGTTTGGCGCGAATGGTGCTGTAGAACTCGTTCTCGATCTGCAGCAGGCTGGTGGAGAGCTGGTTGTAGTCGCCGCCGGGCGTCTGCACGCCAATGGCCTCATAAGGCGGATAAGGCCGGCTCAGCGCCTCCTGCAGCGAGGCCGCATAGCTCTCCAGGCAGTTGTAGGTGACGGCGATGCTGGACTGCGCGTCGCTCTGGTAGCCCAGCCGGCCCATGCGCAGCGAGGTGGCGTGCGGCAGGTAGAGGGTGTGGTTGGAGAGGCGCTGCAGGCCATGCTCGCGGTCATGCACGAAGCTGTCGCACAGCGCCGGGCTGGCGCCGAAGAGGTAGAGCAGCAGCCAGCCCTCGCGGCGGAAGTTGCGGATGGCACCGAAATAGCCCTCCGTCGACACGCCCGGCAACGACCAGTTGTAGTGAATGCCCGAGATGGTCTGCATGCGCCGGCCATAGCGCTGGCCCAGGCCCATGCGGTAGACGCTCTTGGCACGGCCGACATTGCTCGAACCGTAGCGGCCGATCGGGATGGTCTCGTCCGTGGGCAGGCCGCAGGGCATGGAGCCCACCCAGAGCCGCTCGTCGGCAAGGGCCCGGTAGACGGCCTGGTGGACCTCGGTCAGCTCCAGCAGGCAGTCGTCGACACCGGCATGCACGCCGGTGATCAGCTCCAGCTGCGACTCGCTGTAGTCGGTCGTGATGTGCGGATGGGTCAGGGCCGCGCCGAGGGCCACCGGATGCGGTGTCAACGCCAGGCCGCCCCCGGGGAGGGCGCGCAGGCTTTCCTTCTCGATGCCACGGCGGATGCCGAGCAATGTCTCTTTGTCGTTCATGGCGTCCGGGGACCGGGAATTGGGCCAAGACGGTAGCAGAAGAGCCCTACAGCTGTCCTGGGGCATCCATGTCGGCCAGACTCGGCCTCAGGGCATGTTCGCCGGCCTGGATGCCTTCGTGGTGGCTGAGGTAGAGCGAAACGTCATAGCGCTCCAGCCAACCCACGGCCTTGAGCCTGTCCAGCACCGGGCCCTTGACCTCGGAGAACTCCAGCCTCAGCCCCTCAGCCTGCAGCGCCGCATGCAGCTCCTGCAGGGCGGTCAGGCCCGACACATCGATGTGGTTGACCGGCGCCATCAGCATCAGCACGCGCTGCGGCGCGCCGACCTTCTCACGGTGCTCGCGCACATGGGCCAGCACGGCGTCGACCAGGCCGCGGGCATTGGTGAACACCAGGCTCTCGTCGACGCGCAGCCCGACGACCTCGGGCCGGCACTCGACGGCATAGCGCTCGAGGTTGCGGTAATGCTGCGTGCCCGGCACGCGGCCGATGCGGGCGACGTGGGGCTGGGCCGTGCGCTGGATCAGCAGCGCGACAGAACCCACCACGCCGATGGCCAGCGCGGCCGCGATGCTCCAGCACAGCACGGCCACCGTGACGGCCACCATCAACAACCCTTCGGCGCGCGCATAGCGCCAGGCCTCACGGTAGGGCTGCAGCGAGAAGCCGCCCAGCACGGCCACAACGATGGTTGCGGCCAGCACGGGCTTGGGCAAATGAGCCAACGGTTCGGCCAGCAGCAGCATCGCGACGAACATGAAGGCGCAGACGAACACCAGGCTCCAGCGGCTGGCCGAGCCGGCCTCGTGCAGCAGGATGCTGCGCGAGAAGCTGCCCGCCACCGGCATGCCGCCGCTGACCGACGCGACCAGGTTGGCCGCTGCCAGGCCGCGCATCTCGGCCGCCGGCAGCAGCTTTTCGCCACGCCGCTGCGCCAGCGATTCCGACACCGCCAGGCTGGAAACGAAACCCATCAGGGCCACCAGGGCTGCGGACGGCAGCAACTGCAGCCACAGCGCAGCCTCCAGCCGCGGCAAGCCGAGCGGCAAGACCAGCGACGGCAGCGCACCGACCTGGGCAACGCCCATGGCGGCGGGCGTGAAGGCCGACAGCGCCATCGCCGCAACCAGCAGCAGCAGCGGCGCCAGCCGCGCCAGCAGGCGTGGGCCGGCCCGGCGCGACAGCAGCAGCAGCGCGATGCCTGCGCCTCCCCAGACCGCGCTGGCGACGCCGAAGCCGCCCTGCGGGGCCGATGCGATCAGGTCGGGCAGCGTGAAGCCCGCCGCCGCACTGCCCAGCAACACCGGCAGCTGGCCGGCCGCGATCATCAGCGTCGCGCCGGTCTCGAAGCCGCGCAGCGCCGGCACCGACAACAGGCTGGACAGCGCATCCAGGCGCAGCAGCGCGGCCACCGCCAGCAGCAGGCCCACCTCGGCTGCGAGCACGAGCGCACCTTCGGTCGCACTGACGCTGGCCGGCAACGCGCCCAGGGCCTGCGCGATCATCAGCGCCAGCACCGCCACCGGGCCCAGGCCCAGCACCGGGCTGGAGCCCAGGGCCGCATAGGCCAGCAGCGGCAGCAGGCTGGCATACAGCCCCACCTGCGGCGGCAGGCCGGCCAGCATCGCGTAGGCCAGGCTCTGCGGGATCAACAGCACGGCGACGACGGCGCCGGCGATCAGGTCAGCGCGCCAGGTGCGCAAGAGGGACATCAATCGACCTTGGCGCCCGAGACCTTCACGACCTTGGCCCACTTGAGGGTCTCGCTGGCGATGAGCGCCGCGAACTCCGCTGAGGAGCCCCCACCAGCCACTGCGCCCTGGCCTGCCATCCGTTCGCGCAGCGCCGGCGTATTCAGCGCCGCGGCGGCTTCGCGCTGCAGGCGGGCGACCTGGTCGGCCGGCTGGTGGGCAGGCGCCAACAGGCCGAACCAGGAGCTGGCCTCATAGCCCTTCAGTGCCGCGCCACCCGCCTCGGCCATCGTGGGCAGGTCGGGCACGGCCGGGCTGCGCTGAGCGCTGGTGACGGCCAGGGCCAGCAGCTTGCCGGCCTTGATCTGCGGCAGCGCCGAGGGCAGGTTGTCGAACATCAGGTCGGTGTTGCCGGCGATCAGGTCGAGCAGGGCGGGACCCGAGCCGCGGTAGGGGAAGTGCAGCATGAAGCTGCCCGTCATGCTCTTGAACAGCTCGCCGGCCAGGTGGATGGACGTGCCGTTGCCGCTGGAGGCCATGTTGAGCTTGCCAGGATTGGCGCGCGCGACGCGGATCAGATCGGCCACGTTGCGGATGCCATAACGCGCTGCATTGGCAGGGTTTAGCACCAGCACATTGGGCACGGCCGCGACCAGCGTGATGGGCGCGAAGTCCTTCGCCGGGTCGTAGGGCAGCTTGGGGTAGAGAGACGCGTTGATCGCATGCGTGCCGACCGTGCCCATCAGCAGCGTGTGGCCGTCCGTGGCCTTGGCGACCTCGGCCGAACCGATATTGCCGCCGGCGCCAGGCTTGTTGTCGACGACGACAGCCTGCCCCAGGCGCTGCTGCAGTTCGGGCGCCATCGCCCGTGCCAGCAGGTCGGTCGTACCACCGGGCGTGAAGGGCACGACAAGACGGATGGGCTTGCTCGGCCACGGCGCTTGGGCGGCGGCAGGCAGCGCGAGGCTGCCGGCCAAGGCGGTGACCTGGCGGCGGTTCAGGCTCATGACGTCTCCTCGTTGAAGTCAGCGGTCTACCTTGACGCCCGAAAGCTGGACGACGCGCGCCCACTTGGCCGTCTCGGCGGCAATCAGCGCAGCGAACTCCGGCCCGCCGCTGCCATGCACGAGCATGCCACGTGCGGTCAGCCGCTCGCGCAGCGCGGGACTGGCGAGTGCGGCAACGCTGTCACGCTGCAGGCGGGCAAGCTGCTCCGCCGGCTGGCCGCTGGGAGAAAACAGGCCGATCCAGGCACTGGCCTCATAGCCCTTGAGCGCCGGCCCGCCGGCTTCTTCGACGGTGGGCAGCTCCGGCAGGCTGGGGCTGCGCCGCGCGCTCGTGACGGCCAAGGCCAGCAGCTTGCCGGCCTTGATCTGCGGCAGGGCCGAGGGCAGGGAGTCGAACATCAGGTCCATGTTGCCGGCGATGACGTCCTGCTGGGCCGAGGCCGCGCTGCGGTAGGGGAAGTGCAGCATGTAGGTCTGGGTCAGTCGCTTGAAGAGCTCGCCGGACAGGTGCGTCGGGTTGCCGTTGCCGCCGGAGGCGATGTGCAGGCGCCCGGGCTGGGTGGTGGCGGCGTGCACCAGGTCGCTCACGCTGCGCACGCCCAAGGCTTGAGCGACACCGGGGTTGATGACGAGCACCAGCGGCACGGTCGCGACCAGGCTGATCGGCGCGAAATCCTTCACCGCGTCATAGGGCAGGCGGCGCCACAGCAGCGGGTTGATGACATGCGTGCCAACGCTGCCCATCAGCAGCGTGTGGCCATCGCTGGCGCCGGCGACTTCGGCAGTGCCGATATTGCCGTCGGCGCCGGGCTTGATGTCGATGGTCACCGGCTGGCCCAGGCTCTTCTGCAGCTCGGGCGCGAGCTGACGGGCGGCGACGTCGGCCGCGCCGCCCGCTGCATAGGGCACGACGATGCGCAGCGGCCGCGTCGGCCATGGACCACTGGGCTGGCTGTAAGCCGATGGGGCCGACGAGGCGGCCAGCCACATCAGCAGGCTACGGCGCTGCAGCGGCGGCAGTGTCATGCTTGCCACTCCGCATGGGGGCCCGCGGGCCGAGCGCCGGGCCGCTCCCTAGCCGGCCCGCCATGGCGATGTGCTTGAGGCTCAATGCCGCAAGCATCGCCGTCCCCGCGGGGGCTGAGGCCGGACACATCGCGCCCGGTGGGCGGGATGTGCCTGCCGAAGGGCTGCGGCTCATGCCGCAGCGCGGCCTGCAAGGCCGGCCAAGGTACTCCTTGGACGAGGGGCCTCATTGCGGCCCCGGCAACTGCCTGAGCTTGACCTGGCCATTCATGCAGGCGGCGTCGAAGTCCTGCAGCACGGCGGCCAGCGCATGGGCGTTGGGGGCCTCGACGGCACTGATGCCGACACCACGGTTGCGGCCCTCGGCCTTGGCCTGGTACAGCACCATGTCGGCCCAGTTGACGGCCTGCTCCCAATGCAGGCGCAGGCCCGCGCCGGCCGCGCCGCCGAGGGGGAAGCTCGCGAATCCGATCGAGACCGTGATGCGCAGCGGGCCCTCGGCGGTCTCGATCGGCTGGCTGCCGATGCCGCGCAGGACGCGCTCGGCCATCAGCGCGAGGTCGTCGCCAGGCAGCGCGGGCGCGAAGACGAGGAACTCCTCGCCGCCCCAGCGCACCACGAGATCGGTATCGCGCACGGCGGCGCGGATGCGGCGTGCCACCTCGACGATGACGGCATCGCCGGCCGCGTGGCCATGCCAGTCGTTGACGTTCTTGAAGTGGTCGATGTCGATCATCATCAGCGCGCCGACAAAGCCCTCGCCCTTGGCGTCGCGGGCGCTCTGGTCCATGACGGCCAGGAAGTGGCGCCGGTTGGACAGGTCCGTCAGCGGATCGCGCTCGCTCTGGGCTCGCAACAGGCTCTGGTTGGCCGTGAGGCGCGCCTGGGCGCGGCGCATGCGCACCAGCGTCACGCCGATGAGGGCGACGGACAGCAGCAGCAGCGCGCCGATGGCGAAGCCGACCTGCTGCGCGAGCTGCTGGTTGGAGATCTGCTGGTCCTTGAGCTGGCCGTCGCGGGCCAGCAGGTCGAGGTCGCGCTGCTTGGCGGCGCTGTCGTATTTGCGGCCCAGCTCCTCCAGCGCCGCCGCGCGGTTGCGCTCGTTGGCGCGGGTGTTGAGATCCCGCTCGGCATGCAGGGCCGCCAGCGCCTCCTTGTACTGGCCCGCCTCGCCCCAGGTGTCGCCCAGCTCACGCAGCTCGCGGGCGCGCGGCACCAGGTCGGCCGGGTCGGTGCCGAACTCGCCGACCTTGGCGAGCTCCTGGCGGGCCTGGTCGAACTGGCGCAGCTTGATGTGGGCCACCGCCAGGTTGTGGTGCAGGCTGCGCTCGTAGAAGCGGTCGCCGAAGCGCTGCAGCACCGGCATGGCACGCTGCCCGGCGACCAATGCCTCCTTGGCCATGCCCAGATGCATGTAGGAGTCCACCAGGTTGGAGCGCAGTTGCGCGGCCAGGTGGGGCGCGTCGGCCTGCTCGGCCAGCAGCAGCGCGGCCTCGACGGCGCTGCGCGAAGCCGCCATGTCGCGGGCGCGGCGCTCGACCGCGGCCTCGTAGTTGCGCACGCGGGCGCCGGCCACGAGGTCGCCCGCGGCCTCGGCCGCGGCGGCACGCAGCTCGGCACGCGCGGCGTCCATGCGGTCCTGGGCCTGCTGCGCCACCGCCAGCATGCCGTGGCTGAGGGCGGTCAGATGCTTGTCATCGCCGGCACGGGCCAGGGCCAGGGCTCGCCTGATGCTGGCCTCGGCGACGGCGAAGGCGCCCTGGGCGTATTGCTCGCGCTGCAGGATGCGCAGGGCCTCCCAGGCGCTGCGGAAGTCGCAGCCCTGCTCGCGCACGGCACGCACCTCATCGCCGACGGGGCAGCGTTTGTCCAGGCCCGCCAGGGCCCGGGCAGCCAGGGCCGTGGCGGATCTGCCGGTACGTTCCTGAGCCAGGGCACGCAGCACCCAGCTGCGGTCGACGCCGTCCTCGCGGCCCATCAGTTGCACGGCAACGGCATCGGCCGCCCCGGCCTGGCCGGCGGCCAGCAGCACACGGCCCCGTGCCATCAGCCAGGCGGCCTCGCGCGGCTGACCGGGTTCGGCATGGGTGGGCCAGCGCTGCTGCAGCTCGGCCAGCATGGCCTCGGGCGCATCGAAGGCGCGGCGGGTGATGTTGGCCAGCAGGGTGTCCTCGGCCACCGGGTCGGGCGCTGTGACCGGTGCTGCGGTCGCAAAGCCCGAAGCCAGCATCAGGAGCAGCAGCAACGCAATGGTTCTCATGCGTTGGCCGGCCGGCTGGCGGCGTCGGGATGGAAGCCGCTGTCGGCCGTGCGGGCCGGGCCGCTGAGGGCCTGCAGGCCCACCAGGCCCTCGGCCCAGGCGGCCTCCAGCCGGGCCGTCAACTGCGCCGCGGCCAGGGCATCCTCGGCATGAATGCGCTCGACGCCATAGGCCTTGTTGCGACCGTGCGCCTTGGCCAGGTACATGACGGTGTCGACGAGGTCGATGGCGCGCTCCCAGGACAGGCGCAGCCCGTGCGGCGCCACCGGCAGGCTGACGAAGCCGATGGAGGCCGTGACAGTCACCTCACGGCCCTCATACAGAACAGGCTTGCTGCCGACCAGGTCGAGCAGACGCTGGGCCAGCTGGTTCGCCAGCATGCCGTCGTGGCTGCGTGCCACGATAAGGAATTCCTCGCCGCCCCAGCGCACGATGAGGTCGTCGTCGCGCACGGCCTGGCGCAGCCGCTCGGCAATCTCGATGAGGACGGTGTCACCCGCGGCATGGCCGAAGCTGTCGTTGATGCGCTTGAAGTGGTCGATGTCGATGAGGAAGAGACTGGCCGCCAGACCCTCGCCGCTGGCCAGGGTCTTGATCGCGGCCTGGAAGTGGCGGCGGTTGGCCAGGCCGGTCAAGGGGTCGGTCTCGCTCTGGCGCTTCAGCGAGGCATTGCTGTGGGCCAGCGCCTCGTTGGTGCGACGCACGCGGCGGAAGGCCTGCCAGAGCAGGCCCAGCGACACCAGCACGCAGCCGCCCATGGCCGACCACAGCGTCAGCGCCAGGTTGCGCTGGTGGACCTGCTCGGCCTTGAGGGCGTTGTCGCGGTTGAGCAGCTCGATGTCGCGCGCACGCTGTTCGGCGTCCTGGCGCTCCTGGGCCTCCAGCAGCAGCTTGCGGGTCTCGTCGCGCAGCACGCGCTCGTCCATGCGGCGATGCTCGCGGTAGGCGGCGATGGCGCCGGCCAGGTCGCCGGCGCGTTCCAGATAACCCGCGAGCTCCTGCCAGCCGGCGGAGGCGTAGGACATGGCGCCCTGCTGTTCGTCCAGCGTGATGCCGGCGCGCACGTCGTCGCGGCCCTCGGCGATGCGGCCCATGGCGATCTTGGCCAGGCCGATGTTGGAGCGGGCGACGCTTTCGGCGCTGATGTTGCGCGTCGCGCGCGCCAGCGGCAGCGCCTGCTCGGCGAGTTCCAGCGCCCGCGCCGGGTGGCCCTGGCGCAGGTGATAGTCGGCGAAGTTGGCCAGGCCCAGGGCGCGCACAGAGTCGGCACCAGCGCGCGTGGCCTGTTCCAGCGCATCCGAATTGGCCTGTAGCGTGATGCTGGAGTCACTGTCCTCGGCGTAGACGATGCCACGCATCGTGTAGACCTGGTTCAGCGTCATCGGGTCCGGGTCCTTCTGGGCCTCGGTGAGCGCCTGGCCGATGAGCTGGCGGGCGCGCGCCGGCGTGTCCGCACGGCTGGACGTGAAGGCCAGGTCCACCAGCGTCAACGCCACGCGCCAGGGCCGGCCGATCTGTTCGGCCAGGCGCTGGGCAGCGTGGCCCTGGTTCAGCGACAGGTCGAGTTCACCCGAATCGCTGGCGATGGCCATGAGCTGGTGGTGGTAGCGCCAGCGGAACACGGGCGCGGCGGCATTGAGCTGGGCGGCGTCCACGGCCAGCAGCGTCTTGCGCGCCTCGCGCAGGTCGCCGTGGGAGCGCAGGTATTCGGCGCTGGTGCTGGCGGCTGCGACGGCGGCCGCGGCGCGCAGTTCACCGGCTGGCCAGTCGCGCAGGCGCTGGGTGATCTGGTCGGTCAGCGCGCGGTCGCGTGCATAGGCGGCGAGCAGGCCACGCAGGGCCAGCACGTCCAGCTCGGCGGCGCTGCCGGCTGGCAGCTTTTCGCCGCGGACCCGCAGCTCCTGCTCCAGCGCCGCGGGCTTGGCGCGGGCAGCGCGCTCGATGCGTTCGAGGTCATGGGCCAGGCCTTCGTCCGGCACGTTCGATGCGGCGGAGGCGGGCGCACCGGGACCCTCGCTGGGCGAGCAGGCGCACAGCAATGCCAATGCGGCCAGCGCCGCGCACAGCGTCGATCGTGAAGCCAGGGATTGATGCATCGAAACGGTTGGCGGCCGGGCTTGCCGGGCCGCGCTGCTGATTTCAGCGCGGTTCGGCCTGGCTGTTGCGGATCCCACGTCAGAGACCGTTGAAATTACACGCAACCGTAAGAATCGCCAGGCTAGGCCGGTCGGGCGCCGGGCCCCTGATATCCGCGCGGCACCGCGCCAAGCAGGCGGCGCGTGTAATCCTCACGCGGGGCCTGGATGATCTCGCGCGTGGGTGCCTGCTCGACAACGTCGCCGTTCTGCATCACCAGCACCTCGTCGGAGATGAACTTGACGACGGCCAGGTCGTGGCTGATGAAGATGTAGCTCAGGCCAAACTCGTCCTGCAGGTCCTTCAGCAGGTTGAGCACCTGGGCCTGCACCGACACGTCCAGCGCCGACACCGCCTCGTCCAGCACCAGCACCTCGGGCTGCAGCGTCAGGCAGCGCGCGATGGCAATGCGCTGGCGTTGGCCGCCCGAGAACTCGTGCGGGTACTTGGCCATTGCGCTCTCGTCCAGGCCCACCTTCTTCAACAGGGCGACGGCACGGGCCTCGCGGTCGGCGGTGCTGGTGCCGATGCCGTGGATCTCCATCGGCTCGCGCAGCGTCTGGCCGATTGTGAAGCGCGGGTTCAGCGAGGCATAGGGGTTCTGGAACACGACCTGGATGCGGCGGCGCATCTGCTGCCAGTCGCTTCCGCTCATCTTCAGCAGATCCTTGCCCTCGAACAGCACCTGGCCGCCGGTGGGTTCGTGCAGGCGCAGCAGCGTCAGGCCCATGGTCGTCTTGCCCGAGCCGGACTCGCCAACAACGCCCAGCGTGTGGCCCTTGCGCAGCTTGAAGCTCACACCCTTGACGGCCTTGAACTCGCGCTTGCCGAACAGGCCGTCCTTGAGCCAGAAGCTTTTCTGCAGGCCGGTCACTTCCATGATGACGGGCGCGCTGTCGTCCTTCACCTTCGCGTCGTTGCCGGCCGCCCGGCCGGCGATGTGGTCGTCGATGACCATCAGCCGCGCCGGGTTCTCCGTCAGCGACGGCCGGCAGGCCAGCAGGGCCTTGGTGTAGGCGTCCTGCGGGTCGTTGAAGATCTGCGCCACCGGTGCGTTCTCGCGCACCTGGCCGTGGCGCATGACGACGACCTGGTCCGAGATCTCACCGACGACGCCGAGGTCGTGGGAGATGAACAGCAGGCTCATCTTGTGCGATTCCTTGAGCCTGGCCATCAGCTCCATCACCTGGCGCTGGATGGTCACGTCCAGCGCCGTCGTCGGCTCGTCGGCGATCAGCAGCTTCGGGCTGCAGGCCAGGGCCACGGCGATCATGACGCGCTGTTGCTGGCCGCCGGACATCTCGTGCGGATAGGCCCTCAGGCGCCGCTTGGGCTCGGGGATGCCGACCTCGTTGAGCAGCTCCTCGGCACGCACCAGCGCCTGGCGGCGGCTCATGCCCATGTGCTTCATCAGCGGCTCGCAGATCTGCGTGGCCACGTCGAAGACCGGGTTCAGCGAGCTCATCGGGTCCTGGAAGACGCAGGCGATGTCGCGGCCGCGGATGGCCTGCAGATCGCGCAGGGAGGCCTGCAACAGGTCGCGGCCCTGGAACAGGATGCGCCCTTCGCGCTCGGCGTTGCTGGGCAGCAGGTTGAGCACGGACATCGCCGTCACGCTCTTGCCCGAGCCCGACTCGCCGACCAGCGCCACGGTGCTGTTCTCCGGCACGTCGAAGCTGACGCCTTTGACAGCGAGCGTGCGCTGCATGGCGCCGCCCTGCTTGCCCATGCGGAAGGCGACCTTGAGGTCTTGGATGCTCAGCAGCATGCTCATTCGAGACCTCGCAGCTTGGGGTCGAGGGCGTCGCGCAGCGCGTCGGTGAAGAGGGCAAACGCCGTAACGAAGACGGCCATGCAGGCCGTCACGGCGGCCAGTTGCCACCAGTAGCCCAGGATCATCTCGTTCTGCGCCTCGGCCAGCATGGTGCCCCAGCTCACCTGGTCGACGCCGACGCCCAGGCCGAGGTAGCTCAGGATGACCTCGCTCTTGATGAAGCTGACGACGTGCAGCGACAGCTGCACCAGGGCTACGTGCGACACATTGGGCAGGATGTGCTTGAACATGCGCGACCATTGCGACGCGCCGATGGCCTCGGCCGAGCGCACGTACTCGCGCACGCGATGCTTCATGAATTCGGCGCGGATGAGGCGGTAGATGCCCGTCCAGCCCGTCAGCGCCAGGATCGAGACGACCGCGCCGACGCCGCGCGGGAAGATGGCCGCGAAAGCGAAGATCAGCAAGATGCTGGGGATGGCGGTGAAGACGTTGTAGACCCACTCCAGCAGGTCGCCGACCTTGCCGCCGAAGAAGCCCGAGATGGCGCCCAGCACGGTGCCGATCAGCGTCGCGACGAGGGCCGCCGCCAGGCCGACGACGATGGACACCTCGGCCCCCTTGATGACCTTGGCCAGCACGTCGCGGCCCAGGCGGTCGCCACCAAGCGGCAGGGTCTCGGCCCTGGGCGCCTCTTCGGTCTTGAAGGCCTTGGCGCGCTCCGCCCACTCGGCGTAGCGCGGCGCCAGCGGGTCGATGTCGGACAGGTCGACGTTGGGGCCCTTGGGCGTGGCGATGGTGCCGGTGTCTTCCTGCGGCTGGGGCCCGAGCAGCGTGGGCGGCGCGTTGGGCACGCCGACCTCCTGCTGCCAGCCCGAGGCCAGCAGCTTGGTGGCCGCCAGCAGCACCAGGACGAGGAAGGCACCGACGACCCACATCGACACGACGCCGACGCGGTCGGTCTTGAGGCGCCGCCACGCGGCGGCCCAGACGCCGCCGCTCGAAGATTCCGCCGCCCGGACCGGGCCGGAGGAGTTGGACACGGCGCTCATTTGAGAACGACTCGCGGGTCAACGAGCTTGTAGAGCAGGTCCACCACGAGATTGACCGTCATCGTCAGCGCCGCGAGGTAGATGGCGAAGGCCTGGATGACCGGGTAGTCGCCGCGGTTGACCGCCAGCAGCAGCTCGCGGCCCAGGCCCGGAATGGAGAAGAACACCTCGATGAGGAAGCTGCCCACCAGCACGCCAGGCAGCAGCACGGACACATTGGTCAGGATGGGGATCATCGCGTTGCGCAGCACATGCTTGAGCAGCACCGTGCCCTCGGTCATGCCCTTGGCACGCGCGGTGCGCACATAGTCATGGCCAATTTCGTCGAGGAAGAAGCTGCGGTACAGCCGGATCTGCGGCGCCATCGACACGGCCACGGCGACCAGCACCGGCAGCGGCGCGTAGGTGGTCAGGTTGGTCCAGTGGCTGCTCGTCCAGCCCTGCACGGGGAACCAACCCAGGCGGAAGGCGAAAAGGTACTGCGCCAGGATCACGTAGACCAGCAGCGAGATGGACACGGCCACAGTCGTGCAGATCATCACCGTGCGGTCGGTCAGGCTGCCGCGCACGGTCGCCACGGCCAGCGCGAAGGGGATGGCCAGCATCACCTCGAGGATGAGGATGGGCAGCGTCACCGTCAGCGTGGCCGGCAGCCGCGTGGCGAACAGGTTGGCGACCGATTCGTTGGTCGCCCAGCTCTTGCCCCAGTCGAAGCTGACGATCTGCTTGATGAAGATCCACAGCTGCTCCCAGACCGGCTTGTTCAGCCCGAGCTGCTCGCGGATGGACTCGATCTGCTCCGGGCTGGCGTTCAGGCCGCCGAGGATGATGGCCGGGTCGCTGCCGAAGTACTTGAAGAGGAAGAACACCAGCAGCACGACACCGAGCAGGGTCGGGATCATCTGCCACAGGCGTCGGATCAGATAGGCCGCCATTCAGGGCTCCAGAAACCACAAACCCCGCTGTGGATGCGGGGTTACACGAGAGAACGGGGCGGAGTCTATGCGAGTCACCTTCGGCTTTGCGTTGACGGTTTCACTAGACTCCGCGACTTTCCTGCCACCCCGCGCACGTTGCGATGAAGCTTCCCTCCCTGCTGACCGCCCTGCTGCTGGCCTGCGCGTTGAACGTCGCCCACGCCCAGGACAAGGCGCTGCGCTACGCCTTCAAGGTGGCCGAGACCGGGTTCGATCCGGTCCAGGTGACGGACAAGTACTCCAAGGACATCCTCGGCGGCATCCTCGACGCGCCGCTGGAATACGACTTCGGCACCCGCCCCTTCACGCTGCGCCCGGCCACGCTGGCCGAGATGCCGGAGATCAGCGCCGACTTCAAGACGATCACGATGCGGGTCAAGCCCGGTATCTACTTCTCGGACGACCCGGCCTTTGGCGGCAAGAAACGCGAGCTGACCGCGGCCGACTACGTCTATAGCGTCAAGCGCCACTACGATCCCGCGCTCAAGAGCGGCAATCTCTACATCCTGGAGAACGCCAAGATCCTGGGGCTGTCGGAGCTGCGCCGCGATCTGATGAAGGCCAAGAAGCCGTTCGACTACGACCGCGACGTCGAGGGCCTGAAAACCCTGGACCGCTACACCTTGCAGATCAAGCTCGGCGTCGGCGACCCGCGCTTCATCCAGCAGTTCGCCGACGCCGGCTTCCTCGGCGCCGTCGCCCGCGAGGTGGTCGAGTTCTATGGCGACAAAATCATGGAGCACCCGGTCGGCACCAACGCCTTCCGCCTGGCCGAGTGGCGGCGCAGCTCGCGCGTCGTGCTCGAGAAGAATCCCAACTACCGCGACCAGCGCTATGCCGAGATCGCGCCGCCCGACGCGAGCGACAAGCTCAAGGCCGAGGTCGCGGCCCTGCAGGGCAAAAAGCTGCCGCTGGTGGACCGCGTCGTCATCGACATCATCGAAGAGGCTCAGCCGCGCTGGCTGTCCTTCCTGCGCGGCGAGGCCGACGTCATCGAGGAGGTACCCATCGACTTCGCCAGCGTCGCCATGCCGGGCAATCGCCTGGCGCCCAACCTGGCCAAGCAGGGCATCACGGCGACCCGCTACCCGCGCGCCGACATTCACCTGAGCTACTTCAACATGGAGGACCCGGTCGTCGGCGGCTACACGCCCGAGCGCATCGCGCTGCGCCGCGCCATCAACCTGGCCGTGGACCTGGACAAGGAAATCCGCCTCGTGCGCCGCGGCCAGGCGCTGAAGAGCCAGGGGGCCATCCCGACCACCGTGTTCGGCTACGACCCGGCCTTCAAGTCGGAGATGAGCGAGTTCAGTCTCGCCAAGGCCAAGGCCCTGCTGGACCTGTACGGTTACGTGGACCGCGACGGCGACGGCTGGCGTGAGCAGCCTGACGGCAAGCCGCTTGCCATCGAGTACTCGACGCTTGCCGACGGCGAGCGCCGACAGCTCGCCGAGCAGTGGCAGAAGAACATGGCTGCCCTGGGCGTGCGCATGACGTTCAAGATCGGCAAGTTCCCCGAGCAGCTCAAGGCGGCCAACGCCGGCAAGCTGCAGATGTGGATGGTCGGCTGGGTCGGCACGACGGCCGATGGCGACACCTTCCTGGCCCTGGGCTCGGGAAAGGCCAAGGGTCACGCCAACAAGCCGCGCTTCGAACTGGCCGCTTTCGATGCCGTCTACGACAAGCAGAAATCCCTGCCCGACGGGCCAGAGCGGCTGGCCTTGATGACCGAGGGCCAGCGCCTGCTCGTTGCCTACGCCCCCTACAAATTCCACGTCCACCGCATCTGGACCGACATGGCGCAGCCCTGGGTCAAGGGCTACAGCCGCAACCTCTTCGTGCGCGACTTCTGGAAGTACATCGACATCGACCCCGCCGCCCTTGCCAAGGCCAAGTGATGAAACAACTGCTCGCCACTCTCGCCGTCTGCCTGTCGATCGGAGCTCCCGTCCAAGCGGCCGAGCCGGTCAAGACGCTGCGCTATGCCTTCAAGATCGCCGAGACCGGCTTCGACCCGCCGCGCCTGGCGGACATCTATTCGCGCAGCATCACCGCCCACATCTTCGAGACGCTGTACGCCTTCGACCCGCTGGCAAGGCCGACGCGGCTGATGCCGCTGATCGCCGTCGGCGAGCCCGAGATCAGCGCCGACTTCCGGACCTTCACGATGAAGGTCAAGCCGGGCATCTACTTCGCCGACGACCCGGCCTTCAAGGGCAAAAAGCGCGAGGTCACGGCCGCGGATTTCGTCTACAGCATCAAGCGCTTTGCCGACCCGGCCACCAACGCCCAGGCCTGGACGAGCTACGAGGACCAGGACATCACCGGCCTGGGCGCGGCGCGCGACAAAGCCCTCAAGACCAAGCAGCCCTTCTCCTACGACACCGAGATCGCTGGCGTGCGCGCGCTGGACCGCTACACGCTGCAGATCAAGACCAATGGCCCGCGTCCGCGTCTGATCGAATCCATCTTTGCCGGCAATGACCTCTACGGCGCGGTGGCCCGCGAGGTGGTCGAGTTCTACGGCGACAAGATCATGGAGCACCCGGTCGGCACCGGCCCCTTCATGCTCAAGGAGTGGCGGCGCAGCTCGCAGATGGTGTTCGAGCGCAACCCCGACTACCGCGAGCGCCACTACGAAGCCCAGCCCGCGCCGGGCGACGCCGAAGCCCAGGCGATCTACGCGCGGTTCAAGGGCCGCCGCATCCCGATGATCGACCGCGTCGTCGTCGATGTCATCGTCGAGAACCAGCCGCGCTGGCTGGCCTTCCTGAACAACGAGCACGACTTCATCGAGAAGGTGCCCGAGGAGTTCATCACCCAGGCCGCGCCGGGCGGCAAGCTCGCACCCAACCTGGCCAAGCGCGGCATGCAGGCCGTGTTCACGCTGGCGCCCGACATGACGCTGACCTGCTTCAACCTCGAAGACCCAGTCATCGGCGGCATGACGCCCGACAAAATCGCGCTGCGCCGTGCGATCTCGCTGGCCTTCGATGTGCGCAAGGAAATCAAGAGCGCGCGGCGCGGCCAAGGGACGCCGGCCCAGGCCCCCATCGTGCCCAACACCAGCGGCTACGACCCCGCGTTCAAGAGCGAGATGAGCGACTACGACCCGGCGCGCGCCAAGGCGCTGCTGGACATGTATGGCTATGTCGACAAGGACGGCGACGGCTGGCGGGACCTGCCCGATGGCAGCCCGCTGATCCTCACGCGCAACACCGAGCCCAACTCGCTCAACCGCGCCATCGACGAGCTGTGGGAGAAGGCCCTGCGCGCCGTTGGCATCCGGCTGCAGGTCAAGATCCAGCAGTGGCCCGAGAACATGAAGGCCGCGCAGGCCGGCAAGTACCAGATGTGGCCGGTGGGCTCGACGGCGGCCTCGTCGGACGGCCAGGAGGCCATGCAGCGCCTCTACGGCCCCGCTTCGGGCACGCAGAACCTGCCGCGCTTCAAGAACGCGCGCTTCGACGAGATCTACGACCGCATGCAGGCCATGCCTGACGGCCCCGAGCGCGAGGCCCTGTTCAAGGAGGCCAAGCGCATCGCCGTGACCTACATGCCCTACAAGGTGCATGCCCACCGCATCCTGACTGACATCGAGCAGCCCTGGATGAGCGGTTTCCGCCGCCCGCTGTTCTGGCAGGACTTCTGGCAGTTCGTGGATATCGATCCCGGCAAACAGCCTGTCCATTGATTTCCGCGGGCGCGTCCCGCAGATTCGACCGACTGTCGCAACACGCTGGCCTGCACGCGCCAGGCCGCTAGGCTTCGTCCCATCAACCCCGAAAGGAGCCCCAAGATGAACGACGCAGAAGAACTCAACAAGCTGGCCGATCTGCATGCACGCGGTGTGCTCAACGACGAGGAGTTCGCCCGCGCCAAGGCCCGCTTGCTCAGCGGCCAGGCCACGGCGAGCCAAGGCAGTGCGGCAGGCCCCAACGTCGGCGCCGTCAACGGCCTGCGCCGCGCCCGCATCGACCGCTGGGTCGGCGGCGTCTGCGGCGGCATCGCCCGCACGACCGGGCTGGATTCCTGGGTCTGGCGCCTGATCTTCACGGTGCTCTTCCTGGCCTTCGGCAGCGGCATACTCCTGTACGTCCTCCTCTGGATCTTCGTGCCGGAGGAATGAAAGAGGCCCTTGGGCCGACGCCTCCAGTGACTGCCACGGAACCGGCTTTGCCGGGCCGTCGGCAGTGCCCCCTTGAGGGGGCGGCCGTCAGGCCGTAGGGGGTGGGATAAATACACCAGGAGACAGCCCGATGAAACAGCTCGCCGGCCTCGACGCCAGCTTCCTCTACCTGGAAACGCCGCAGATGCCGATGCATGTCGGCGCGCTGCACCTGCTGGAGCTGCCTGTCGGCTACGACGGTGACTACGTCGAAGACCTGCGCGAGCACATGCGGGCGCGCATGCCGCTGCTGCCGGCCCTGCGCCGCCGCCTGGTTGCGATGCCGCTGGGCCTGTCCAACCCGGGCTGGGTGGATGCCGACCCCGATCTCGAGGAGCACATCGTCGAGATCCCGCTCCCCGAAGGCAGCGGCATGGCTGACCTGGAGGCGCAGGTCGGCGCCCTGCACCCCGTGCTGCTGGACCGCAGCCGGCCGCTGTGGAAGTTCCATGTCTTCACTGGCCTGGAGCCCGGTCCCGATGGCCAGCAGCATGTGGCCCTGTACACCCAGCTCCACCACGCCGCCGTGGACGGCCAGGCCGCCGTCGCGCTGGCCCAGGTCATCCTCGACCTGAGCCCGGAGCCGCGTGCCATCGACGCCATCGCCGCGCGCGGCAAAAAGCGCGGCCAGCTCGGCACCGTCGGCATGCTGCGCGCCGCCGTGTCGCAGCAATGGAAGCAGACCGTCAAGCTGGCCCGCTCCCTGCCCAGCGCCGCCAACATCCTCGGCAACATGGCCATGGGCTACGCGGGCGGCGCCGCGGCTGGCGCCTCCATCGACAAGCTGCGCACGCTGCTGGGCGACGTTGCCGCGCAGACGACGGCGGTCGTGCGCGGCAAGACAGCTGTCTCCAGCCTGGGGCCGGCGCCACGCACGCGCTTCAATGTGAGCCTGTCTGACACCCGCTCCTTCTCAGGCGTCACGTTGCCGCTGGCCGAGCTGAACCGCACGCGCAAGCGCCACCACGCCAGCATCAACGACGCCGTGCTCTTCGTCATCGGCGGCGCGCTGCGGCGCTACTTCGCCAAGCATGGCCCGCTGCCGCGCAAGAGCCTGATCGCCGCCGTGCCCGTGTCCACACGCGCTGCCGGCGACACCACGTCCAACAACCAGGCCACCATGACCTTCATGAGCCTGGGCACGCACCTGAGCGACCCGAGCGAGCGCCTGGCCCATGTGATGGCCTCCAGCAAGGCCATGAAGGCGCAGATGAGCCAGCTCAAGAGCCTGATGCCGACCGACTTCCCCTCCCTGGGCATCCCATGGCTGATGCAGGCCGGCGCCATGCTCTACGGCCGCGCCAAGGTGGCCGAGAAGCTGCCCGTGGTCGCCAACGTCGTCATCTCCAACGTGCCCGGGCCGCAGCTGCCGCTGTACCTGGCCGGCGCCAAGATGCTGACCAACTACCCCACGTCGATTGCCGTGCACGGCCTGGCGCTGAACGTGACGGTGCAGACCTACAACCAGTCGCTGGACATCGGCCTGATGGCCTGCGGCGAGGCCTTGCCGGAGACGGCGGAGCTGTCGGCGTACGTCGAGGCGGCGTTCATGGAGTTCCAGGCGCTGCCGGTGGCGGAGGTTGTCGAGCCTGAGCCGACGCCGGTGGTGAAGAAGGCGGCGGCGAAGAAGGTGCCGGCCAAGAAGCCGGTGGCGAAGAAGGCGCCAGCCAAGCGGCGTGCGGCCGCGGCGGCCTGATCGTGCACAGGTTCGCTCGACCGATCAACGTCACCTAGGCGACACCCCGGCCCCGGGCAAGCACGCCCCGGAAACAGGCGACAGCTGGCTAACATCGCGGTGCCTGCCCGATCCCCGCTTTACGCATGCCCGCCTCCCGTTCGCCGCGCTTCTCGCACTGGCACCAGACCCCCACCACCCCTCACCCCGACTGGTCCGACTTGCGCGCACCCAACGCCTGGCTGCTGATGCTGGAGGGCCGAGCGCCCTGGGAGTACGCGGCGCTGCTGGCCACCATGCCGTGGATGAAGAAGCTGCCACATGGCGACGGCCATCCCGTGCTCGTCTTCCCCGGCCTGGGCGCGCATGACTTCACCACGGCACCACTGCGCGCCATGCTCGACTCGCTGGGCTACACCACGCAGGGTTGGGGCCAGGGCTTCAACTTCGGCCCGCGCGCCGGCGTGCTGGAGCAGACCAAGGCCGACCTCGTCGAGCTGCACCGGCGTCACGGCCGCAAGGTCAGCCTGATCGGCTGGAGCCTGGGCGGCATCTACGCCCGCGAGCTGGCCAAGGAGTGCCCGGAGCTGGCGCGCTGCGTCGTCACGCTGGGCACGCCCTTCACCGGCCACCCGCGCGCCACCAACGCCTGGCGCTTCTTCGAGATGGTCAGTGGCCATGCGTCCAACGACCCGGAGCTGATGGAACAGATCCGCCAGGCACCGCCTGTGCCGACGACCTCCATCTACTCCAAGAGCGATGGCGTCGTCGCCTGGCGCTGCAGCGTCAACGCGCCCTCGCCGCTGGCCGAGAACATCGAGGTGCAGGCCAGCCACATCGGCCTGGGCGTGAACCCGATCGCGCTGTATGCGCTGGCGGACCGGCTGGCGCAGCCGGATGGGGATTGGCAGCCGTTTGAGCCCAAGGGGGCGAGGCGGTGGTTCTACAAGACGCCGGTGCGGCCGTAGAACGCCCAGCCACCCGTCGGGCACGCATCGTGCAGCATGCACGACGGTGCTCTTGTGTGCTGTTGACAACCCCACCATGCCCTGGACCTTCGCCCACCCCGCAGCCGTCCTGCCCCTGCGGTCTCTCTGCCCCCGCTGGCTCTCGTTTCCCGGCCTGATCCTGGGGGCCATGGCCCCCGACCTGAGCTACTACGTCGGCATGCACGGCCCCTGGCGCGCCTTCTGTCACACGCCGATGGGGGTCCTGACCGTCTGTCTGCCGGCCGGCCTGCTGTTGTTGGGCCTCATGCTGCGGTGGCCGCGCCCGCTGACCGTGCTGCTGCCCGAGCCTCACCGGTCGTTGGTGCGCGGTGAGCTACAGCCGCCGCCGCGAGCGGCCGTCGCGCGCTGGGCGGTCGCCGTGCTCTCCATCCTGCTCGGCGCGGCAACCCACCTGCTGTGGGACCTCTTCACCCACCCCGTGCCGCCACTCACCGACCTGCTGCCCTGGCTGGCCCAGCCGCTGCTGACCTTCCTGGGCCGGCCGCTGACGGTCGCCCGGCTGCTGCAGCACCTGAGCACCGTGGCCGGCGCGCTGGTCCTTGCCGTCGCCTACGCCCGGGTGGTGCGCCGGCAGCCCGACCGCACGGAAGCGCCGGACCCGCGGCGCGCCCGCGTGCTGTGGGCCTGCCTGGCGGTGGCGCTCGCGGTCGGCGCACAGTCCGCCTGGGCCCTTACGCCCGACACGCTGCCCGGCTACCCGATGCGCCGGCTGGTGCGCACGGTCGTCTGGAGCACCAGTTGCTTCGCCACGCTGTTCGTCATCGGCAGCGTCGCCTGGTGGCGCCGCCTGGGCGACGCCTGACCCTTGAACCCATATTCAACCCGCTCCCGCATCTCGCGGTAAGGTATCGCCCTTAACCCGGACCCCCGACCATGCAACACCACACCCTCGCCGCCGAAGACAAGGCCGCCAAGAAAGAAGCCCCCGAGAAGATGGAAGAGCAGCTGCTCTTCAAGGGCCGCTTCGTGATGATCTTTGGCGAGATCGACGACAAGATGGCGCACGCCACCTGCCGCCGGCTGCTGGCCCTGTCGCAGGACTCCGATGCACCGATCACGCTGCTGATCTCTTCCCCTGGCGGCCATGTGGAGAGCGGTGACGCCATCCACGACATGATCCGCTTCGTGCGCGCCCCGGTGAACGTGATCGGTACCGGCTGGGTGGCCAGCGCCGGCACCCACATCTACCTCGCCGTGCCCAAGGAGCGCCGCTTCGCGCTGCCCAACACGCGTTTCATGATCCACCAGCCTGCCGGTGGCGCTGGCGGCCAGGCCAGCGACATCGCCATCCAGGCCAAGGAGATCCTGCGCGCGCGCGAGCGCCTCGCCACCACGATCTCGCGCGAGACCGGCCAGCCGCTGGAGCGCGTGCGCTCAGACATTGAGCGCGACTTCTGGATGAGTACCGAAGAGGCCATCGCCTACGGCCTGGTGTCGCGCGTCATCGAGCGCCAAGTGGACCTGGGCTGACCCGCGATGCGTGTCTCGGCCAACGGTGTGCAGATCGAAGTGGACATCCACGGCCCGGACAACGGCGAGCCCTTGCTGCTGATCATGGGCCTGGGCATGCAGCTCATCGCCTGGCCCGAGGGCTTTGTGGACGAGCTCGTGGCCCGCGGCTTTCGCGTCATCCGCTTCGACAACCGCGACGTCGGGCTGAGCCAGCCCTTCGATGAGCTCGGCACGCCCAATATTCCGATGGCGGCCCTGCTGCACACGCTGCGGCTTCCGGTGAAGGCGCCCTACCAGCTCAGCGACCTGGCGCGCGACACTGTCGGCGTGATGGACGCACTGGGCATTGCCAAGGCCCATGTCTGCGGTGCGTCCATGGGCGGCATGGTGGCCCAGCATCTGGGTTTTTCGCATGGCCAGCGGCTGAAGAGCCTGACGCTGATGATGACGACCAGCGGCGACCGCAGCGTGCCCAAGGAGAGCCTGAAGGTGCGCCGTGCGCTGCTGTCGCGCCCGCGGCCGGCCACGACGCCGCAGCAGAAGTTCGAGAACGTCCTCGACCACTACGCCAGCCTCTACGGCATCATCGGCAGCCCCGGCTACCCGCCCGAACCCAGCCAGTTGCGCGAGCGCCTCGCGAGCGGCGTGAAGCGGTCCTTCCGGCCTCAGGCAGTCGCTCGCCAGATCGTGGCCGTTGCCGCCGATGTGCACCGCGCCGAGCGGCTGCCGCGCATCACGGCGCCCACCCTCATCGTCCACGGTGAGGACGACGCGCTGATCCCGGTCGCCGCGGCGCATGACCTGGCCAAGCGCATTCCCGGCGCGCGGCTGGAAACCATTCCCGGCTGGGGGCACGACCTGCCGGAGGTGCTGTGGCCGCGGCTGGCCGCTGAAATCGCGGCCAATGCGGCCCGGGCCTGAGGGCCTCAGCCCTCGGCGCCGCCCAGCTGCTCGACCGCCTCGTAGGCCCTGACCGCAGCGTCGGCCTCGGCGGCGCGCGCGATTTTCTCCGCCTGGGCGGCGGCCTTCTCGTCGGCCAGCTTGGCCTCGTAGGCCTGCCGCTCCATCGGGGAGACCGTGCCGTCCTCGTCGGTATCGGCCGGCTCATAAGTTTGACTGGTGCTGGTGCTGACCGCGGGCGTCTCGCCGCCGGCAGGCGCCGCACCGCCGCCACTGGCATCAGCCGGGGGCGCCTTGGGCGCGCTGGCCTGTAGTTGCTGTGCTGTCACCTGGACGTCGCCGCCATCGTCCGGCCGGGCCGGAAGACCCTGGGCACTGGGCGCCGCCTGGGCGGCCTGGGTGGCAGTGCCGGCCCGCTTCGCGCCCTCTACCGAGATATTGACGACCACGGCCTGCTGGTTGCCGCTGTCCAGCTCCTTGGCGGGCTGCTCGGTGCGGCCGGCAGAGGCGCCGCCAGTCAGGGGACTGGCCGGGGCTTGGGTGTTGACGGCGGCGACCATGGGCAACTCCGGAGTAATCATGGGGTATCGGCAACCCTGGCCAGAACTGAACGGGCTTTACGCCCGCTTCACTGACCCGCGACGCTCGCCCGCTGCGGGTTGCCCAGCTCGGCATTGAGCACGACGGCCGCCTTCACCAAGGCCAACGCGGTGTCGCGCTCGAATGGCGTGTCCTCTTGCAGCTCCAGCGTGCGCAGCTCGAACTTGCCGCCGCCGCGCATGCGGGGCTCCAAATGCAGCAACCGCTTGCCGCGCCAGAAGCCGAACAGCACGCGTTCGGGCTCGGCGCGGATCAGCAGCACCGGGCCGTTGCTGAAGTAGACGAGGTGGCCCCACTTGAGCTTTTCCTCCAGGCCGGGCGCGGCCTCCTGCACGGCCGCGCGCAGCGCCACCACCTGGGCCTGTTGCCAGCCGCCGAGCGCGGCGACATAGCCGTCGGGGTCGGCGGCATCAACGATGTACATCTTCGCCATGCGTCAGCGCGCCTGCGCCTTGATCTCGACCGTCGTGCGCTGCTTGTCCTCGCCCTCGACGGTCAGCATCAGCGGCACGGTCTCGCCGGCCTTGATCGGACCCTTGAGGCCCATCAGCATGACGTGATAGCTGCCGGGCTTGAGCGCCACGGCCTGGCCGGCTGGCAGCGGCAGCGCGTCGACTGCGCGCATCTTCATGACGCCGTCGTCCATCTTCATTTCGTGGATCTCGACCATGGCCGCCACTGGCGAACTGGCCGCCACGACCTTGGCCGGCTTGGCCGAGGTCAGCTGCATGAAGGCGCCAGTGGCCTTCTGCGGCGCGACGGTGGCGCGCACCCAGGGGTCGTCAACCTTGACTTGAGCCTGGGCGGCGAAAGAGGCGAGCAGGGCAGAAGCGAGCAGCAGGCGGCGCATGGTGAAGGGCGGGAACGCTAAAGCCTGCATTGTGCGCAGTCCTTCGAGCAAGGGCTAGAAGCGGTACAGCCCCTGCAGCCAGAACCAGCGCCCAGCCAAGGGCAGATCGTTGGGCAGCACGCCGCCGGGCAGGGTCGGCTCGCGGGCGTCGGCGTTGAACGCATTGCGCAGCGAGCCCGAGACTTCCCAGCCGAGGGTAGCGGCCAGGCGCCGCACGGTCAGGTCGACGGTCGTGTAGTCGGCCACCGGCGGCCGCGCGTCGCCCGCCGCGCGCTTGCGGTCGGCGACATGGTTGGCCTGGCCGCTGACGAGCCATTGGTCAGGCAGGCGCCAGTCGACGCGCAGGTAGTGATGCTGATGCGGCGCATAGCCGGCATCAGCACCGGTCGCGCGGTCGGTGGCGCGTTGCAAGGCCAGGTGACCCGTCACGCTCAGCTGCCGCAGCGCGTCCCACCGAAGCTCGAGCTCGCCGCCGCGGCCCTTGAGCCGGCCGACGTTGCGGTAGGTCGCACCGGTGGCCGGTGCCGGGTTCGCAACGACGCGCACGATGTCGACCGCGTCGAGCCGGTAAAGGCTCAGATTGAACTGCAGTTCGGCACTCGGCGCCCAGGCGAGCACGAACTCGGTCGTCTTGATGCGCTCGGGCTTGAGGTCCGGGTTGCCGGTGCTGACCGGGTTGATCGTGTACTGCTCGCTGAAGCCCGGCGCGCGGAACGCTCGCCCATGCATCAGCTTGGCCGTCACGTCGTAGGCAGCCTCCCAGACCAGGGCCAGGCGCGGATTGGTGGTGCCGCCGAAATCGGAGTAGCGGTCGTGGCGGACGCCAGCGGTCAGGGTCCAGTCGGGCGCGACGCGCCATTCGTCCTGGCCATAGACATAGTTGCTGTCGCGCCGAGCCGGCCGGATATGGGGCTGGATGGCGTTGTAGTCGATGACAGGCCCGGTTGGCACCGGCACGCCGGTCGGCGTCAGGACGAAGTTCTTGTGCGTCTCGGCGCGGTAAAGGTCGGTGTCGTCGTGGCCGACGCCGATGCGCAGGCTGTGGCCTTGGAACCCGCCATACACCGCATGCGCGTCCACGCGCCACATGCGCTCCCAACGCGCCGGGCCGCCGATCATGCCGTCGGGAAAGAGATTCGGTCCGATGCGGACGCCGGCCGGAAACAGCACCAGGCCGCGCGGCGTCTGCTCGTGATAGTTGTGCAGCGCCGCGCTGAAACCGGCGGCCCAGTCGGGTGCGAGCTGCGCGTCGGTCCAGCCCAGATCGGCCATCAGCCGGTCCATGTCGATCACGCTGTCGGGGTCGAGGGCCGAGTTGACGCCGGCGCCGGTGCCGGCATTGCGGCGCACGACCTTGTTGACGCGCAGCCGCCACTTGTCCCAGCCGAGTTCGAGACCTGCATCAACGGCATCGTGGCCAAGATTGGCCGGCCCGGGAGCGCGGCTGGCGTGGGTGCCAAACAGGTTGTCGAGCCGCGTCGCGCCGTCGGCCGTGATCGTCGCGCCATGGCCATCGGTCGCGCCGACGCGCAAGTAGGCGGCGAGCACCAGCGGCCCGAGCTTGCCGCCATGCTGGAGCCAGGCGTCGCGGCTACGGAAGGAGCCGCCGCGCAGGCCAGCCTCGGTGCCGCGCAGATCGGCCGGGCCCTTGGTCACGATATTGATCACGCCGGCGAAGGCGTCAGCACCGTAGAGCGCCGAGCCGGGGCCGCGGATGACCTCGATGCGCGCGACGTTCTCCAGCGGCAGGCCAGCCCAGGTATTGCCCTTGTCGCCCGTGTACGCGGTCTTCATCGGCTGGCCGTTGATCATCAGCAGCACCTGCACATTGAGCGGCTGGCTCAGCAGGCCGCGCACGCCATAGAGCGGCGTGTACATGATCGGGCCGTAGCTGACATGCAGGCCCGGCACGGTGGCCAGGGCCTCGTCGAGATCGGTCGCGCCTATCGCCGCGATGTCCTGCGCCGTGATGACGGTTGCCACGGCCGGCGCACGGCGCAGGGGCTGCGCGCTGCCGGTCGCGATGCTGATGGTGCCCTTGTCGCCATAGGCCAGGGCCAGGTCTTCATCGATAGGTTCGGCACCGACACCCGCCGCCGCGAGCATCGAGATGACCAGCCAGTGCCGACGGTGTGTCTGCATCATGAGGGTCTCCGCGGGCCGAGACGCAAACCATCGTACGCCCGCGCAGACAACAAATGCTTGACATCAACTGTCCACGTGTACTATCGTACTGATACACGTAGGCAGTTAACGATGGATCCCACCCATTTCGTCCACATCAACACCGGCTCGCCCGAGCCCATCTACCGCCAGCTCATCGAGCAGGTGAAGCGGCGCGTCGCGGCCGGGCAGCTCAAGGCCGGCGACGAGATCCCCTCGGTGCGCGAGCTGGCCCAGGCCCTGGCCGTGCACCCCATGACCATCTCCAAGGCCTATTCCCTGCTGGAGTCCGACGGCGTGTTGGAGCGCCGCCGGGGGCTGTCGATGGTGGTGGCGGCGCAGCACCAGCGCGCCCAACCCACTGCCGACCGCGTCGAGCTGCTGCGGCCGACGCTGGAGAAGGCGGCCGCCGAAGCGCGGCAACTGGAGCTCCCCAAGACCCAGGCCCTGCAGCTGTTCAAAACCATCCTCGACGAGACGCAAGCATGACTGCCTCCTCCGCCCACTTTCCCCACTCCGACACCGCCACCGCCGAACTCGCTGGCGTCAGCCTCGCCTATCCCAAGGGCGAGGCCGTGCTGAAGGCGCTGGACTGGACGTTGCAGCCGGGCCAGGTGGTCGGCCTGCTGGGCCGCAACGGCTGCGGCAAGACGACGCTGCTGGAGACGCTGCTGGGCCTGCGTGAACCTCAGCAGGGCCGCGTGCAGCTGTTCGGCCAGGACGCCGCGCGGCTGGATGACGCGGCGCGCGCCCGCATCGGCTATGTGCCCCAGCAGAGCGACCTGTTCGAGAGTTTCACCGCGGCCCAACTGCTGGCCTACTTCAAGAGCTTCTACCCGCGCTGGAACGAGTCCAGGGTCGAGGGCCTGCTGTCGCGCTGGGACATCGCCCGCGACAAACCCATCCGCAAGCTCAGTGGCGGCCAGCAGCAGCGCCTGTCCATCATCCGCGCGCTGGCCCACGACCCCGACCTGCTGGTGCTGGACGAACCCGTTGCCAGCCTGGACCCCGTCGGCCGGCGCGACTTCCTGCGCGAGCTGGTCGACCAGGTGCTGGACCGCGGCACGACCGTCGTGTTCTCCACCCACATCCTGTCCGACCTGGAGCGAGTCGCCTTCAACCTCGCTTTCCTGAGCGGCGGCCGCATCGCCCTGCAGGCGCCGCTGGACGAGCTGCTGGAGCAGGTGCGCGCCTTCACCGGCACCGTCACCGAACTGGCCAGCCTGTTCGCGCGGCTGAACGCCCAGCCGCTCAAGCGCACGCCGCTGGAGGCCGGCCGCGAGCGCGTGCTGGCCCGGCTGCCGGCCGGCGTGAGCGCGCCGCTGGACGCACAGGCCGTCAACCTCGAAGACCTGTTCGCGGAGCTGACGTGATGAAAGCCGCCCCCTACAGCCAGTTGCTGCTGGCCTTCTGGCGCCAGCGCGATCGCGAATCCCCCTGGGGCCGCCGGGCGCTGTTCGCCCTGGCCGTGCTGGGCCTGGCGCTGGGCGTCTACCTGGCGCCGCAGCTGGCGGTGCCCATGCTGGCCCTTTCGGCGGCACTGGTGCTGATGTCGCTGTGGATGGCCATCATCGGCAGCCTCATGCAGCAGAACCATCCCCATGCCGCGCGCTTTGTGCCCGGCCATCTGCGCCAGACGCTGGAGTCCGCGCTCGCAGCCTGGGCCGGCTTGTCGCTGGGCAGCGCAGCCCTGCTGTGGCTTTGCCTGCCGCAGATGCCCTCTTTCGCCCTGCTGCTGCTGGGCGCCGCGGCCGTGCTGGCCTTCATGGGCTGGGCGACGCGCGAATGGCAGCTCTGGCTGGTGATCTCCATCGGGCCGGTGCTGTTCTTCGGCACCGGACTGGACCGGCGGCTGGCGCCTCTGGGCACCGCGCTGCGCGAGCTGTGGCTGGCCCAGCCGCTGTCCGTGCTCGCGCTGAGCCTGCTGGCCCTGGGCTGGTCGCTCACGCGGCTGTTCGGCAGGGGCGACGCGGCCCACGCCGAGGCCTATGCCCGCCTGGGCCGCATGCGCCGCGCCGCCGAGGACAGCATGCAGGGCAAATACGCCGGTGCCGCCGCCTTCGGCCGGGTGGGCGAATGGCTGAGCCAGCCTTTTGCGCTCGCCGTGTCGGCCTGGCAGCGCCATGTCGTCGCGCAGGCCGAACCGACGGGCCAGAGCGCCATGCGCCGCGCCGAGATCGTGCTGCATGGCCGGCAGCACTGGCTGCACCAGAGCCTGGGCGCCGTGATGGCCGTGGGCATCGCCGCGCTGAGCTTCTTCATCGCGTTTGCGCTGGCCGGCCAGGGCCTGCAGGACAACTGGACCAAAGGCGCCTACGGCATGGCCATCGGCCTGGCGAGCATCGGTTTCAACCCTTGCTTCACCCTGCCCAACATGCTCTGGCACAGCCGCCGCGAACAGGCCCTGATGCGGCTGCTGCCAGGCCTGCCGCAGGGAGAGGCGCTGAACCGCGCGGTTGCGCGGATGCAGTTGCGCCACGCCCTGGTTGCCTGGGCGCTGACGACCGCCGGCCTGGGCCTGCTGGCCTGGGCCGCGAACAATGCCGCACTGCTGTGCCTGGCCTTTGGCGCCCTGCCACTGAGCACCGGCTGGCTGCTGCGCGCGCCTTCGCGCATGAAGTCGCCCACGGCCTGGACCACCGTCGTGCCCATCCTGGCCTTCATGCTGATGGGCTGGGGCATGTTCCTGCTGCAAAAGGATCTGGGCGCGCCGCTGCCTCTGCTGGCAGGCATCAGTGTTGCGTTCAGCGCCGCGCTGGGCGCATGGCGCTGGCGCACGCTGAGCGCTGCGCCAACGGCCTTGCCGGCCGGTCGCCTGAGCTGAAAACGCTCGGCGCAAGCCCGCCGCAAGCTTCAAAAACCGCTCGTCGCGGGCCTCGCGCCGCTCGCCGGGCGGGGGTCTCGGTTCGTGAACTGACGCACGGACAAAACACGGCTTACATCCGCACACTGCGTCCCATGCAGTCGGCAAACCCGTCGAAAGGCGGGGACGCAAAGCCACCGGTCTTCGTGCTCTGACAGGAGCAAAAGACAGCGGGGCCGCCCTGGGCGGACAAGGACATGTCCGCAGCGTGGCACACGGGGAGGTGCCGGCTACTGCCCAGTAGCCCCACCCTTTGCATCAACCCGAAAGACCACGCCATGAAGTTCCAAGCCACTGCCTTCGCTGCCCTCGCCCTCTTCGCCCAGGCCGGCTTCGCCGCCGACCCGACGGCCCAGCTCACCGGCCTCGTGCGCATCGTCAAGAGCGACGGTCAGACCGTCCTCGCCCAGGCCGCGCCCATGCTCGTCGCCGCCAACGGCACGGCCACGGGCGCCATGCCCCAGATCACCGTCAGCGAGAAGGATGCCTTCATCTCCAGCCTCGGCCGCTGCGCCTTCAACTTCAAGTACGACGAGGTCAGCGCCTCAGCCGTGGCCGCCAGCACCAACCGCATCTACAGCAACGACACACTGATCGCGCAGAACACGCAAATCGCGCTGACGCCCAAGGTCGTCAAGACGATCTGGACCCAGCCCTATCTCTTCGCCGGCGCGAACAACGTGAAGGTCGTCGTCAATGTCGACGGCGTGCCGAGCACGGGCTGGGTGCGCATCAACGTGAGCGGCACCTGCGGCAAGCCCGCCGCGGCACCAGCTCCGGCACCCGTGGCCGCACCGCCCGCACCGGCCCCGTCGCCCGCTCCCGCACCGGTCGTCTATGTCCAGCCCGGCTCGGGCGACTGGAACAACCTCAACAACGCCTGGGGCTACAGCAACTACGCGGCAACCCAGCTCAAGGGCAAGGGCTATGCGAAGTACGCCGAGATCGTGCGCCTGAACGCCGCCCTCACGACGGCGATCAACGCCAAGAAGATCTCGACCGGTGACTACGGCAGCCTGATGGCGGCCTGGAACGCACTGATGGCCGACCCCGCCTTCAAGGCCGCGATGGCGGCCATCGTGCCGACACCTGGCGTCAAGTAAAGACCCCTCGTCCAGTCCCGCTCCGCTGAACACGAGCGGGCCTAACCGGCCCCCGAGGGGGCGGCGATGCTTGGCGGCATTGAGCCGCAAGCACATCGCCATGGCGGGCCGGCTAGGGGCGGCCCGTCGCTCGGCCCGAGCGCACCACGTTACTGGTTGATTTCCGGCTCGGCCAGCTGGGCCAGCAGGGTCAGCGACTCCTGCCAGCCCAGGTAGCAGGCCTCGGCCGGGATCATGGCCGGGATGCCTTCCTGCTTGATGTGCACCTCGGTGCCGCAGAACACGGCGCGCAGCTCGACGGTCGTCGTCATCTCGCCGGGCAGGTTGGGATCGTCGAAGGCTGCCGTGTAGCGCAGCTTCTGGCCGGGCACCAGCTCCAGGTAGCGGCCGCCAAAGCTGTGGCCGCCGCCGGTCGTGAAGTTGGTGAACGACATCTTGTATGTGCCGCCCACCTTGGCGTCCATTTCATGAACGGTGCCGGTAAAGCCATGGGGCGGCAGCCACTTGGCCATGGCGGCCGGCGTCGTGAAGGCGCGGTAGACGCGGTCGGGCGGGCAGCGCAGCACGCGGTGCAGGGTGACGGTGTTGGTCATGGTCGATTCCGTGGTTGGACAGAGGATGGCCCTCTGTCATGACGACGATCAGAGCCCGACCGGATCGACAACGCCAACCCGGAAAAAACCCTAGATCGGCAACTCGGTGAAATAACGGCCGCCGTGGAAGATCAGCGGCTGAGCGCCGAGCCGGGACGAGCAACGCTCGACTTCGCCGACGAAGATGACGTGGTCGCCCTCCTCGTAACGGCTGCGGTTGGCGCATTCGAAGACGGCAGCAGCCCCCTCCAGCACCGGCGCGCCGCCCGCGCCCTCGTGCCAGGCCACGCCGGCGAAGCGATCGATGTCACGCGTCGCGAAGCGCTGGGCCAGCTCCTTCTGGTCGGCCGCGAGGATGTTGATGGCGTAATGCGAGCCATGCGAGAACACCGGCATGGAGCCGGCGCGGCGCGCCAGGCTCCACAGCACCAGGGGCGGGTCCAAGGACACGGAGTTGAAGGAATTGGCGGTGAGGCCGACCAGGCCGCCGTCCGCAGCGCGAACGGTGACGATGGTCACGCCGGTGGCAAACATGCCCAGTGCGGCGCGGAATTGCTGGCTGTCCATGGGGTGATTGTCGCCAGTCCCGCGCCGCTGTCCTACGAAAGCCGCCATCGCCGCCCAAGCACAATGTCGGTATGGATGCCGACGACTTCCAGGTCCGCGACGACCTGCAGTTCACTGACCCGCCGACGCGCATGTTCGGCGACTGCGCCGACTGCGCCGCCGGCCGCTGCGCGCCACCGGCCCTGCGCGGCCGCCGCCTGTTCACAGGGCTGCTCGCCGCTACCGGTGCCGCAGCGTTCATGCCAGCCTGGGCACGCGAAGGCGTGGAGGTCGGGCCCAAGAGCAAGTTCACCGGCTTCGTGTCGGCCGACCAGCTGGAACAGGCCGGTGGCCAGCAGTACGCGCTGATGATGCGCGAGGCCGGCCAGCAGCGTGCCCTGGCGCCGATGGACCACCCCCAGGCCCAGAGGCTGCGCTACATCGCCCAGCGCATCATTCCCTTCAGCTACGAATGGAACGACCGCGCCCGGCAGTGGAAGTGGGAAGTCAACCTGCTGGCCAGCGCGCAGCTGAACGCCTTCTGCATGCCGGGCGGCAAGATCGCGTTCTTCTACGGCATCCTCGACAAGCTCAAGCTGGAAGACGACGAGGTCGCCGCCATCATGGGCCATGAGGTCGCGCATGCGCTGCGCGAGCATGCCCGCGAGCGCGTCGGCAAGTCGGCGTTCACGAACGGCATCGTGGAATTGGGCTCGGCCTTGCTGGGGTTGGGCAACGTGGGCCGCGGCCTTGCCGGCATGGGAGCCCAGCTGGTCAACCTGCGCTTCAGCCGCGACGACGAAAGCGAGGCCGACCTCGTCGGCATCGAGCTGTCCGCCCGTGCGGGCTATGACCCCGCCGCCGCCGTGCGCCTGTGGGAAAAGATGATGACGGCCAACAAGGGCGCGCCACCGCAATGGCTGTCCACCCACCCGGCCAGCACGACGCGCATCCGCGACATCCAGGCCAACCTGCCCAAGGTCGAGGGCCTCTACAAGCGCGCAGCCAAGCCGGACCAGCGCTTCCCGGTTGCGCCGCCGCTGCAGGTCAGGTCGCGGTAGCTACCAGCGCGCTGGCAGGCTCTTGAGTCGCTGGTATTCGCCGGCCGCCACGCGCCTCAGGTAGCCGCCCAGCTCCAGGTCCTTGACGAGCTTGGACACCATCTCACGCGAGCAGCCCAGGCGCTGGGCCATGCCCTGGTGGGTGAGCGCCAGGTGGCGGCCATCGCCGGTGGTCTCGTCGACGAGGTTCTTGAGCCGGCCGTAGACATCGTTGAGCGCCAGCTGCTTGGTCGACAGCGTTGCGGCGCGGGCGCGACGGATGACCTTGGTCAGCAACTCGAAGGCAAATTCGGGGTGCTCGCTGATGTGGGTCAGCAGACTGGCCCGCGTGACCATGACCAGGCGGCTGCCTTCTTCGGTGATGACGCTGGCCGAGCGCGGCCCCCCGTCCAGGCTCATCTCGCCGACGTATTCGCCGGGGCCATAGACGCCGTAGGTGATCTCGCGGCCACGGGCGTCGCTGCTGAAGGCGCGCAGCGAGCCGGAGAGGATCAGATAGAGGTTGTCGCCGAGCGAGCTCTCCTCGATCAGCACGATGCCCTTGCGATAGCTGCGTGCAATGCCGCGCGCGGCCAGCTGCCGCAGCGAGGGCGGCAGGGCCAGGAGTTCGTTGTCGAGCGTGTCGTCAGGCATCCGGCGGCGCCGTGGGCATGAGGCCCGCGGCACGCCGGAATGTTAGTTCACCGAATCAATTGACCAGCTTGGCTGGCCGCAGCGACGAAACAAGCGGCGGCAGCAAGGCCAACTGCCGCATCAGCTCGCCGATGCTGTCGGCGCCGCTCTTGGCGCGGATGCTCTGGATCTGGCTGCGCACCGTCGAGATCGCCACGCCCTGGCGCTGCGCGACCTCGGTCGGCTTGACGCCGTTGGACAGCGCCTTCAGCACCTCGGTCTCGGCCGGCGTCAGCTGGTAGCGCAGCGCGAACCACTGTGCAGCCAGGTCGCCGCAGAGCTGGCGGCGCTCCAGGATCAGCAGCACCGCCGCCTGGTTGACATCGCGGTTCAGCGGCACGACGACGACATTGGCGCGGCCGCATTCGGCGCGATCGTCACCCAGGCGCAGCAGGCAGCGCCGGCCACTTGCCTCGGCGCCCTCCAGCGCATCGGCCAGAGGCACCGCGTCGGTCAGCAGGCGGGCCCGCAGATGCTGGCCGACGAGCTCCAGCGGGTGGTTGTCATCCAGCGACGCCCGCGCCGCGAGATTGCTGTGAAGCACACGGCCCGCGCCGTTGAGAAGCACGACGCCGTGGTCGAGCTCCTCCAGCACAAGGCCCATCCATTGGTTGGAAAGCGAGGCCGCCTGACGGCGCTCGCGAGGACGGGAGCCCGGGACCTGCCCCGGCTGCACAAACTCGGACATCCACATCGAAGCACTCCTCGGCCCACCCCATGCGAGCCCTCATCAAAGAGTAGGAGAGCACGTTTCGCTTCGGGCGTAAATGTTGCTGGATGTGTTTGTGAACGAATTACCTCCAACCGCCGTTCAAACGACATCGGCAACATAGGGATTGCTGCGGCGCTCTCTTCCGATGCTGCTTTCCGGCCCATGGCCTGGAATGAAAACGGTGTCGTCACCCATCGGCCAAAGGCGCTGGCGAATGGCGTCGAGCAGCTGCTGGTGGTTGCCGCCAGGGAAGTCGGTCCGGCCGATGCCGCCAGCGAACAGCACGTCGCCGACGAAGGCCCGCTGCGCCGAGGCGGAGTGGAAGACGACATGACCCGGCGTGTGGCCGGGGCAATGGCGCACGGCCAGGGTCTCATGGCCGATCTGAACCGTGTCGCCATCGTCCAGCCAGCGGTCGGGCTTGAAACCTTCTGCCGGCGGGAAGCCAAACATCTTGCTTTGCTGCGCCAGGCCGTCGATCCAGAACTGGTCGCCGGGGTGGGGGCCGATGATGGGCAGGCCCTGCTCGCGCGCCAGCTGGCCAGTACCGCCGGCATGGTCGATGTGCGCGTGGGTCAGCCAGATGGCCTTCAGGTTCAGCCCGCGCTCGCTGACGGCGGCCAGCAAACGCGGCAGCTCACCGCCGGGGTCGATGACGGCGGCGTCTTTCGTGACGTCGCACCAGACAAGGGAGCAGTTCTGCTGAAAGGGCGTGACGGGGACGGTCAGGTATTGCAGGGCCATTCGGGTGGAAGCTGATAACAAAGTTTCGAACTGAAGGTCAATGTATCGAATCGGCCCACCGAGCTTCACCGAATGCCAATGCCAAAGTTTCGAAGCCCTTGGGCCGCAAGCAACGTATGAATCGGAAACGAAGCAAGCTGCCGAGGGGCTAGCGCGCGTGAGCAGGCCATGCGCAGAACTCAATCCTCAAACCCGCACAAACCCGTCCGCGCTCCACGCCTGCGAGCCCACGCCGTGGTGCACGAAGAAGAGACCATCGGGGTCGTACCGCGCCTTCACGGCCCGCAGCCGCGCGGCGTTGGCGCCCCAGAACTCGCGCTGCCAGTCGGCGTTGAAGAAGTTGCTCTCCGACACATAGGAGCCCGACCTCGGCGCCACGCGGCGCAGCGCGGCGGCGGCGGCATCAATGGCGCGCGCGTTGCGGTGCGCGTTGGCCAGGTCGGGCGGGGTGCGGGCCAGGCCCGGGTAGGCGGGCGCCTCGCCGTCGGCCATGATGACCAGCGCGAACGACTCGCACACCGCCGGGTTGGTGGCCGTGTTGGCGGCGCTGGCCAGTGCCGCGGGCGGCGCGCCGGCCAAACCCTTGTTGAAGTGCAGGTCCAGGTGCTTGTGGCGTGTGCTGTCCAGCAGCGCCTGCACCATGCGGGCGCGCTCGCCGGGCTGCAGCAGCGCGGCGGGCAGCCAGAGGGACTCATAGCCGTGTAGCCAGGCGCCCACCTGGGCCTGGTCGCCTTTCCACCAGCCGTGGTGCTTGGGCGCGCCCTCGCGCGTGTCGGGGATCATGGAGCCGTTGCCCTCCATCCTCCACCAGCCGCGCGCATCGTCCGCCCACGCGCCGGGCTCCTCCACCACGCTGAAGTCCTCGGGCGAGCCCTTCACCCAGTCGAAGAACGGCGCCCACACCTGCTGCGCCTGCGCCTTTTCCAGGCCCTGGCACACCATGGAAATCTTGAGCGCGTTGTCCGGCCCGAACGACGCCTGCTCGCCCCAGTGCGGGTTGAAGAGTGAGTCGGCATAGAAGTCCACGAACCGCGCCACGAGGCGCCGGTAGGCCTCGTCGTCGCGGGCCTTGAACTTGCCCCATGCCGCGCCGAAGTGCTGCGGCAGTTCGTGCGTGCGCAGCGTCACGCGTGTCACCACGCCCCAGCTGCCACCGCCTCCGCCCTTCAGCGCCCAGAACAGCTCAGGGTCTGACCGCTCATTGACCGTGCGCACCTGCCCATCGGCCGTCACGACCTCGGCCTCCAAGAGGCTGGACGCCGCCGTGCCAAAACCCTTGGAGAAGCTGCCAAAGCCCCCGCTCTGGATGAGTCCCGCCACGCCCACGTCCGTGCAGCCGCCGCCTTGCACATAGCGGCCAGCCAATGTCGTCACCGCGTGGTACAGGTCAATCCACACCGCGCCCGCCTGCGCGGACACCGCCGGCACCGGCGCCACCTTGCCCTCGCAGCCCTTGGGCACGAAGCCGTCGTGCAACGTCACCTCGTTCATCGCCCGCGTCCAGATCAACAGCGAGTCCGGCGCGTTGGACGTGCCTTGGTAGCTGTGCCCCGCGCCCTTCACCACCAGCCGCAGGTTGTGCTCGCGCGCGAAGTTCACGCCCGCCACCACGTCCACCGTGCTGCCGGCCTTGATCACATAGGCACTCGCCGCCGGCGTCCACGCGTCCAGGTAGCCCGACACCTGTGTGCCCCCGGCCTGGTCGCCCACGAAGAACGGGTTGCGCAGGTTCTTCATCAGCACGCCGCAAGCCGCCGCGACGGGGCTGGCCGCGCACGGCGCCATCAGCGGCTCCACGGCCGACAGGCGCCCGCCCACCGCGTCCTTGAGCCGCTGCCACTGCGCGGCGTCGGGCCAGTCCGGGTCCGTCGGCCGCTTGCGCCGCCGCGCCCGGCCCTGTGCATGGGTGACCATCGGCAGCGCCGCCATGGCCGCTGCGCCTTGAAGAAGATGTCTACGAAGCAACGTGAACTCCCTGGGTCATTGGATGAGCACCAGCATTCCACGGCGCTGCGCGCCTGGCAGGCGCGTTGGGGTGAATGGTGGGGCGAGCGGGGCCAGCGGCTGGCCCGCTGGAAAGACGGGCTAAGGCTCGCAGCGCGCCGCCGGATGACCCACGGCGCGATAGAACGACGCCACATGCAGCGCCTGCGAGAACCGCCCGGCCTCGATGTCGCCGCTGATGGCCGCCTGCGCTATGAAGCTGACCTCGATCTCCTCCGACGGGTCGAGCGACTGGGCCGATGCATGGGCCAGGTCGGCCGCAGCGCCGCTGCTATTGCTTGCGGTCGCTCGGCGACCGCCCCAGGCCGAACAGCAGGACGCCACCGAGCAGAGCGGTGATCAGCGACGCCATGCCTGATCCGAACAAGGGATGGTGCCCCCACAGGGCCAGATCATGGTGCTTGATGGCATGGCCGAACGACAGGCCCAGGAAGGCCAGGCCGACGAGCGCGGCGAACAGCAGCAGCGATACGAAAGCGTGTTGAGCATTCATGTGACTTCCTCAGACTGCAACTTCGAATGGCGGTTTTAGCCAAGACACCGAAGGTTGGCGAGGCCCAGTTTGAGTGGGGCGTCATCAAGCATGAGGACTTCGCCACGTTTCCGGCACCCAAAATACTGTTTAAATCAACAGTATCATGCCGGATCGCCGTTGCCAGGTGTGAGGTGCACGCCAAGGCGTTCAATCCCGGCGGCCCAAGGGTCGCCGGGCTTTTTTGTCATCGTGGGGTCGCCAGACAATCCGCCCTGCCATGCCACGCCGACAGCGCCGCGATCACCACCACGTCTATGTCGTGCTGCTGTCTGAACGCGTCTGGAACGAGCCAGCCTTTCGCAAGGCCAACCCCGGCCATGACATCGTCAAGCCCTGCCTGTACGTTGGCATGACGGGCCTGGACCCGGATCTGCGCTTTGACAGGCACATGGCCGGCGTGCAGGCCAATCGCTTCGTCCTGAAGTACGGCGTGCGCCTGATGCCCGAGCTTTACGAGTTCTACAACCCGATGCCCTACGACGCGGCGCGCGACATGGAAGTGGAACTCGCCATCGGCCTGCGTGAGGCGGGCTACGCGGTGTGGCAGGCGTAGACGGGAAAGAGCGGCGTCAGCTCAGTCCCTGAGACCACGTGCCCAGACGCGGTCGGCAGCCTCGAACATCGTGCGGCCGTCCAGCATGGCCGGGTCGCGGACAAGGGCCAACCAGTCCAGCGTGTCGTGGTGGCTGCCGGGAATCAGGTCGGTCGACCGTTCCGCCACGAGCCAGGCATGCAGCCTGGCATACAGCGCGGGGTGGCGCGCCTGCGCCCAGGCCAGGCCAACGAGATCGCCATAGGCTTCCTCACGCCGCGTGGACCGCATGGCCAGCCAGGCCTGCTGCAGATCCGCGGCCAGGCCGTCCGGGGGCTTGGCGGCGACGAAGCCGGCCGGCACACCATGCCAGGCGCCATCGAGATAGCGGCGGCAATGGCCCAGTTCATGGGCGGCCATCAGCTCCAGGGCCGGGCCGCGCAGCGCGGGGTCGATGGCGTCGATCTGGCGCTGGCCTTCGGGGTTGCCGCGCATCGACAGCACCAGCTTGCAGCGGCCATCGACAAAACCCAGCGCGAGCGGCGCCGTGCCGGGCTCGGCCTGGGGCTGCACGACGATGTCCACCGGCAGGGCGAGCGCCTGGCGAGCATGGGCAATGACGGGCGTGATGCCCTGCAGCCAGCGCATTTCCAGGGCGGTCAGATCGGCGGCGTGAGCGGTCTGCGACAGCGCGACACACACAAAAGCAAAGGTGGAAAAAAGACGTCTCAGCACGGCAGACACTCCTTGAGAGCATCTTCGGGCGTGACCGGACGAGACTTGACTGCCCCGTGCCGCGCATCCGTGAACTATGCGGACCAAAGCCGGGCTAAGGTGTATCCATGAAAACCATGCGCGACCTGATGACGCCGCCGGCCCATATCCAGGGCCGCGTCGAGACCATCATCGTGCGCGGCGCACCGCGCGACCGGGCCCGACGCATCGAGCAGACGACGGCGTTGGCCGGCATTGGCCTGGCCGACGACCGGCTCGGCCAGCGCGGCGAGGCCGAGCTGTCGACGCGCCAGGTCACGCTGATCCAGCTGGAGCACCTGCCGCTGATCGCGGCATTTGCGCGCAGCGGCCCGATCGACCCGGTCGGCCTGCGCCGCAACCTCGTCATCTCCGGCATCAACCTGCTGACGCTGAAGAACGCCAAGGTCCGCATCGGCGCGGCGCTGATCGAGATCGTCGGCCCCTGCGCCCCCTGCTCGCGCATGGAGGAGGTCATCGGCCCGGGCGGCTATGCGGCGATGCGCGGCCATGGCGGCATGACGGCGCGCATCCTCGAGGGCGGCGCCATCCGCGTCGGTGACGTGGTGAGCGTCAGCTGACCTTGCTGCGTGCCCGATCGACGGCGCGTTGGGCACTGGCCGTCGCGCTGAGCTGGTCCCGCAGGAAATCAGCCAACCGCGGCTGCTGGCTGAAGGCCGCATTGAAGCGGATATGCGAGTCGCGAGCGCCATCGGCCGCGAAGGTGGCGCCGCGCACCAGCAGGATGCCGGCGCGAAAAGCCTCCTTCACGACGTTGTCCACGTCCACACCCGCCGGCAGCATGCCCCACAGGAAGAGGCCGCCCTCGCCCGGATGCTCAAGCAGCACGCCAGCCTGGCGCAGCTGCAGCGTTGCCGCGGCGCGGGCCGCGGCCAGGCGCTGCTGCAGGCGGTCCAGGTGCTTGCGCCAGCGGCCGGCGGCCAGCACTTCCAGCAGCACGTATTCGTTGAGCGCGGCCGTCGTCAGCACCGAGATGATCTTCTCGCGCATCAGCGCCTTCAGCAGCGCCGGCTCGGCCGCCATATAGCCCAGGCGCAGCGCCGGGCTCATGGCCTTGCAGAAGCTGGAGTAGTAGATGACGCGGTCCAGCCCCGAGAGCTGGGCCAGCCGCGTCGGCGCACCGGGGTGGAAGTGGCCCTGCACGTCGTCCTCGGCGATCAGGAAGTCGTGGCGCTGGGCCAGCATCAGCACTCGGTGCAGGTTGGCGGCCGTGCTGCCCCAGCCGGTGGGGTTGTGCAGCACGCTCTGGATGAAGAGCAGGCGTGGGCGGTGCTGCGTGCAGGCGGCGTCCAGCGCCTCCAGGTCGATGCCGTCGGGCCGTCGCGGCACCGGCACGATGGTCACGCCGGCCTGGCGCAGGCGGTCAAAGAGCAGGAAATATCCCGGCGTCTCGACGGCGACCGTATCGCCCGGGCGCAGGAAGGCGCGGCAGATCAGGTCGATGGCCTGGGTGCCGCCATAGGTCGTCAGGATGCGGCCGGCATCCACGGCCACGCCCTGGCTGCGCAGCAGCATCGCGATGCGCTCGCGCAGCTCAGGCAGGCCCTGCGGCGGGCAGCGCGAAGCCATGCCGGCCGTGGCGCGGGCCAGGCCGCGCTGCACGGCGGCCGCGGGGATGGCGTCTTCCAGCCAGGTGGCCGGCAGCGCGCCGCTGCTGGCCAGCAGCACGCCGGCCTTCTGGTCGTTCGCCTGCTGGGCCAGCCAGACAGCCTCCTGCTCCTCGCCGGCTTCCACGCGCGCCGCCTGAGTCAAAAGGTCAGGCATGGCGTCCGCCGGGCCCTCGGCGACGAAGAAGCCGGCCGTGCCGCGCGAGTCGATGAGGCTGGCAGCGACGAGGCGGTCGTACGCGACGACGACGGTGTTGGGGCTGACGCCCAGCCGCGACGCGAGCTGGCGGATGGAGTTCAGTCGGGCCCCGGGCGGCAGCTGGGCGCTGGCAATCAAGGCATGCAGGCGCTGCTCGATCTGGTCGGCCAGCGGCGTCGGGGAGTCGCGGTCCAGAGAAAACATCAGCGCAGCAGCATCAGGGCCAGCACAACCAGGGAGGTGGCCATGATGACATTGAAGGCGCGGCGGCGCGCCGGGCTGGACAGGAAGCGGGAAATGCCGACGCCGAACAGCGCCCACATCGAGACGCAGGGAAAACCGATGAGGGCGCCCGCGAAGCTGACGAACAAGGCGCCGCTGACGATGCTCCACTGCGCCGGCATGAAGACCGACGCCACCGTCACCGCGCGGATCCAGCTCTTGGGGTTCACCGCCTGGAACAGCGCGGCCTCCGCGAACCCGACCCGTTCCGGCGGCCGGCCATTGGCGGCGGGCGCCACGGCCAGCTTCCAGGCCAGCACCAGCATGTAGAGGGTGCCGGCCAGCTTCAACATTTCGTGCAGCACCGGCCAGGCCGTGAAGACGGCACCCAGACCCGCACAGGTCGCGAAGGTCAGCACGGCCACACCGGTGTTGGTGCCCAGGATGGCCGGCAGCGTGCGCCGGTAGCCGTAGTGGGCGCCGTTGGCCACCAGCATCATGTTGTTGGGGCCAGGGGTGCTGGACATCAGCAGGCAGTAGGTGGCGAAGGGCAGCATCTCGTTCATGGGGCCATTGCAGCGCCCGGCGGCTGTGACGTGAAGCTACAGCGCGCGGTGCCGTGCGGCGTGCTGTATCAATGCGGCGACCGACACAATGGCCGTATGAGCTTCACCCTTCGCGCCGCCTGGGCCCTGGCCGCTGCCGTCGCCGCACCCGTCTGGGCCGAGCCGCCCGCCTATCGCACCCAGGGCCAATGCGACGGCCTGCCCGCCATCACCTCGTTGAAGGTCGCGCCCGAGTTCTGCCTCGCATTGGCCGCCTCCAACCTGGGCCGGCCACGTGGTGTGCTGGCGCTCAGTGCCAACCGCCTGCTCGTCACCGACATGGGCAACTGGAACCCCGGCCATGGCCGGCTGCTGGAGCTGACCCGCGAGCCGGGCCAGCCCTTCAAGGTCACGGTGCTGCTGAAGGGCCTGGACCGCCCGCACGGTCTGCGCAAGGACGCTCAGGGCCATGTGCTGCTGGCCGAGGCCCACCGGATCAGCCGCGTCGAACTGCCCGCGGGCCGGCTGCAGCCCCTCGTCACCGAGCTGCCCACCCAGGGTCGCCACCCGCTCAAGTCTTTCGCCGTCGACGCCGCCGGCGCGCTCTTCGTCAACTACGGCGCGCCGAGCGACCATTGCGAGGCCATGGACGGTGTCGCGGCCGGCACGGCCCAGGGTTGCGGCCAGACGGGCGGCAAGGCGCCGCTGGCGGCGGTCTGGAAGTTCACGCCGAAAGATGGCGGCGCATGGGAGGGCCAGCCCTTCGCGTGGGGCCTGCGCAATTCCGTCGGGCTGGCTTTCCACCCCGACAGCGGCGAGCTCTGGCAGGCCGAGAACAGCCGCGACAGCCTGCCCGGCGACAAATACGACAAGGCAAGCCCGCCCGATGAACTCAATCGCGTCGAACCCGGCCGCCACTACGGCTGGCCGCATTGCACCGGCACCGACATCCTGGACAGCAGCTTCGGCGCGCACAGCTGCCAGGACTTCACCCCACCGGTGAAGCTGCTGCCGGCGCATGCCGCGCCGCTGGGCATGCTGTTCTACGGCAAGGCCGGGCCGGCGAAATGGCAGGGCAGCCTCGTCATGACCTGGCATGGCTACCAGTCGACGGGCCATCGGCTGATGGCCTGGCGCTTCGATCGCAAACACCAGCCCATGGGCGAGCAGCTGCCGCTGATCGCGGGATGGAGCGCCCAGGCCGGCAAGCACCCGATGGGCGCGCCGGTCGATGTCGACCAGGACGAGCAAGGCCGCCTGTGGATCACCGAGGACCGCAATGGCGACCTGCTGCTACTCGCGCCGCGCTAGTCCATGGACTCGCTGATCTCCGCCGCAGCCCGCGCCCTGGCCGCCGGCGATGCGCTGGCGGCACTGAAGCGCGTCGCGCTGCGCGAGGACCCGCCTGCGCTGGCCTTGCGCGGCATCGCGATGGCCCAGCTCGGCGAGCTGGCCCGGGCGCGCGAGCTGCTCAGGCGCGCGGCCCAGGGCTTTGGCGCGCAGGAGGCCACGGCACGGGCGCGCTGCGTCGTCGCCGAGGCAGAGGTGGCGCTGGCCATGCGCGACTTCAGCGCCGCACCGCGCGCGCTGGAGGCCGCCATGGCCGCGCTCGAAACGCGCGGCGACCGCGTCAACGCGCTGCAGGCCCGACTGATCGCGGCGCGGCGGCAATTGCTGTTGGGCCGACTCGATGCCGCCTCGGCCTTGCTCGCGCCGCTTGACGACCAGGCATTGCCACCCCTGCCCGCTGCCGTGGCCGCCCTGGCCGGCGCGGAACTGGCGCTGCGCTCGCTGCGCATGGCCGAGGTGCACGCCGCCCTCACACGCGCTCGCGACGCAGCCGCACGGGCCGGCGTGCCGGCGCTGATGGCCGAGGCCGCCGACGCTGCTGCCGTGCTCGACCACACCGCCGCACGCCGGCTCGTGGCCGGCGCCTGGCAGCCGCTGCGCCTGCACGAGGTGGCCGCGCTGATGGACTCGGGCGCCGTCGTTGTCGACGCATGCCGCCACGCGCTGAGTGCCGGGGAGTTGCGCGTGCCACTCGCCCGCCGCCCCGTCCTGTTCACGCTGTTGCGGGCCCTCGCCGAGGCCTGGCCGGGCGAGGCCGAGCGCGACACGCTGATTGCCCGCGCCTTTCGCATCCGCGAGGTCGACGAAACCCATAGAGCGCGGCTGCGCGTCGAGATTGGAAGGCTGCGTGCCCTGGTCAAGCCCGTCGCCGGCATCGAGGCGACCGCACGCGGTTTTGCGCTGCGCGCTCCGGAGGTGGCCGTGCTCTCGCCACCGATGGAAGGCGAGGCCAGCGAGCTGCTGGCCCTGCTGTCCGACGGCGCCGCCTGGTCCACCTCGGCCCTGGCCCTGGCCCTGGACGCCAGCCAGCGCACCGTGCAACGCGAGCTGGCCGAACTGGAGGCCGCAGGCCGCGTGCGCGCCATCGGCCAGACGCGCTCGCGGCGCTGGCTGGCGCCGCCGCTGACCGGATTCACGACGATCTTGTTACTCCCCGCCGCGCTGCAGCTTGGCTAAGGTTCGCCCATCGCAAGGAGCAAACCATGAACACCGTGATCCACCCCGCCGAGATCGTCCGCGAATACGGCCCCTTCGAAGGCGGCAAGAGCGTCGCCGGCGTCACCCACGACGGTCGGCGCGTCTGGGCCGCCACCGGCGCCGCCCTGGTCGCCTTCGACCCCGCCAGCGGCGAGGCCCAGCAGCGCATCGAGCGCCCCTGCGACGCCGGCACCGCCTTCGACGGCCGCTACCTCTGGCAGCTCGCCGAAGCCCGCATCGACAAGATCGACCCCGCCACGGGCAGCGTCGTTGCCTCCATCCCGGCGCCGGGCCAGGGTGGCGACTCCGGCATGGCCTGGGCCGAGGGCAGCCTGTGGGTGGGCCAGCACCGCGGCCGCAAGATCCACCAGATCGACCCCGCCACCGGCGCCATCCAGCGCACCATCGAGTCCAACCGCTTCGTGACCGGCGTGACCTGGGTCGATGGCGAGCTCTGGCACGGCACCTGGGAGGACGACGCCAGCGAGATCCGCCGCATCGACCCCGCCGATGGCCGCGTGCTTGAAAGTCTGCAGATGCCCGCCGGCACCAATGTCAGCGGCCTCGAATCCGACGGCGCTGACTTGTTTTACGCCGGCGGCGGCGGCGCGGGCAAGGTCCGCGCCGTGCGCCGCCCCAAGCGCGCCTAACCACTGATTCCCCCTGAGCAGAACTCACCCGAACCCCGGGTGGAGCCGCTGCATTGCCTTCACCCACCCAAGGAGCCTTTGATGAACGCCCCCATTTCTCATCCTGTCGTCACCCGCGATCTCTGGATCGCCGAACGCAAGAACCTGCTCGCCCGCGAGAAGGAACTGACCCGGCTGCGCGACCAGGTCGCCGAAGAGCGCCGCACCCTGCCCTGGGTGCGCCTGGACGACAACACCTACGTCTTCGACACGCCGGCCGGCCCGCGCAAGCTGAGCGAGCTGTTTCAGGGCAGGCGCCAGCTGTTGGTACAGCACTTCATGTTCGGCCCCGGCTGGGAGCAGGGCTGCAAGAGCTGCTCTTTCATGGCCGACCACCTGGACAGCATGGCGCCCCACCTGGCCCAGCGCGACATCGCGCTGCTGGCGGTGTCGCGCGCGCCGCTGGCCGACCTCGAGGACTTCAAGCGCCGCATGGGCTGGCAATTCGCCTGGGCCTCGTCCAACGGCAATGACTTCAACCGCGACTTCCACGTCAGCTTCACGCCGGCGGACCGGGTCGACGGCGAGGTCTATTACAACTTCCACATGACGCCCTTCCCGAATGAAGAGGCGCCCGGCATCAGCATCTTCTGCAAGGATGACGACGGCCAGGTCTTCCACACCTACTCGACCTTCGGCCGTGGCGTGGAAGTGATGATGGGCAGCTACAACCTCATCGACCTGACGCCCAAGGGCCGTGACGAGGCGGGCCTGAGCTACACCATGGAGTGGGTGCGCCACCACGACCGCTACGAGTCGCAGGCGCCAGCAGCAGCGGCTTGCTGCGGCCAGAAGGCCTGACGGTCATGAGCGCCACCAGCCTCTGGCCGTGGCTGGCCCTGGCCGGCGCCGGCGCCCTGCACGGCTTGAACCCGGCCACCGGCTGGGGCCTGGCCGCCTGCTCGCAGAACGCGCGCCGGGCCTTGCTGCCTATCGCGCTCGGGCATGCCGGCGCAATCGGCGGCGTGGCGGTGCTGGTGGCGCTGGGCGGGTCCATGGGCAGCGGGCAACTTTTGTGCGGCCTGCTGTTGCTGCTGGCGCTGGCGCTGCGGCGCGCCAAGGCCGGGCTGGCGTTGTGGTCCTGCCTGGTGGCCAGTGCCCATGGCAGCGGCATGATGCTGGTGCCAGCATTGGTGCCGCTATGCCTGAGTGCCTCGCCGGCCCGCGAGATCACTGCCTCGGGCTCGCTGCTGCTGGCCTTGGCGGCCGTGGCCGTCCACATGGCGGCGATGCTGGCCGTGACGGCAGCCCTGGCCCTCGTGGGGAAACGGTGGATTTCTATACTGGCCGCCCTTGCCAACCGCCTGCGCGGCGCCCGCCATGACCCAAGCCCTCACTCCTCCGTCAACGCCCGCGCCCGGTGATGAACTGCAGGCTGTCGTCGAGGCCTTGCGCGACGAACGCAGGCGCTGGCGCGAGGCGCACCGCCGCGGCGGCGACGGCCGCGAGCTGCCGTCGCGCGAGCTGCTGGCAGGCATGGTGCAGTGCCTGTCGGGCGCGCTGTTCCCGATGCGCCTGGGGCCGCCAACGCTGCAGCCCGAGAACGAGGATTTCTACGTCGGCCACACCATCGGCACCGCCATGGCAACACTGCGCCAGCAGGCCGCGCTGGAGCTGCGCCACGAGGCCCGCCAGCGTGGCGATGACACACCCAGCCAGGATGCCGCCGAGCTGGCCACTCGCTTCCTGCGCACCCTGCCCGGCGTGCGCGTGCTGTTGGACAGCGACGTGCTCGCCGCCTACCAGGGCGATCCGGCGGCGCGCAGCGTCGACGAGGTGCTGCTGTGCTACCCCGGCGTGCGCGCCCTGATCAGCCACCGCCTCGCGCATGAGCTCTACAAGCTCGGCCTGCCGCTGATCGCCCGCGTCGTCGCCGAGCTGGCGCATGCCGACACGGGCATCGACATCCACCCCGGTGCCACGATCGGCAGCGGCTGCTTCATCGACCATGGCACCGGCGTGGTCATCGGCGAGACGGCCGTCATCGGCGAGCGCGTGCGCATTTATCAGAACGTCACGCTGGGCGCCAAGAGCTTCCCCACCGACGGCGACGGCAATCTCGTCAAGGGCCAGCCGCGCCATCCCATCGTCGAGGACGAGGCCGTCATCTATGCCGGCGCCACCGTGCTGGGCCGCGTCACCATCGGCCGCGGGGCCGTCATTGGCGGCAATGTCTGGCTGACGCGCAGCGTGCCGCCGGGCAGCCTCGTCACGCAGGCGGACTCCCTGGCCGGCACAACCTGAAACAGCGAGCGCCCGCCGTGGCGCTAAGGTGGTGACATGCAAGCCGATGAACAAGAGATCCGTGATCTCGTGACGACTTGGATGGCCGCCACGCGCGAGGGCGATGTCCAGGCCGTGCTCGCACTGATGACGGATGACGCCGTCTTCCTGACGCCCGGCCGGGCCCCGATGACCAAGAGCGATTTCGCCAAGGCCGCCGAGGGCCAGGCACGCGGCGAGGCGCCGAAGTTCGACGGGCACAGCGAGATGCTGGAGATCCAGGTGCTGGGCGACTGGGCCTTCATGCGCACCCGCCTGAGCGTGACCGCCACACCGCCGGATGGTTCGCCGCCGACACGCCGCGAGGGCCACACGCTGACGCTGCTGCGCAAGGACGGTGGCCGCTGGAAGCTGGCGCGTGATGCCAACCTGCTGGCGCCGGTAGCCTAGCGCTCACCCTGATCAAGCCCCAGCCAGCGCGCCAGCAGCGCCAGCGTCGGGCCCTGGATGAGCAGAGACAACAGCACGACGACGAAGGCCACGTCGAAGAAGCGCCAGCCGTTCGGCAGGCCGGCCAGCACCGGGTAGGTGGCCAGCACGATGGGCACCGCGCCGCGCAGGCCCGACCACGCCACGAAGCACTGCGAGCGCCAGCCAAAGCCCAGCGGCGCCAGGCACAGGAAGACCGCGGCGGGCCGCGCGACCAGCATCAGGCCGGCCGCCAGCAGCAGGGCCGGGCCGATCAGGCGCAGAACCTCATGCGGCGTGACCAGCAGGCCCAGCAGCAGGAACAGCACCGCCTGGGCCAGCCACGTGTAGCCGTTCAGCCCGGGCAGGCTCATCGCCGCCACGCGTTCGGCACGGTGGCGCACCAACAGGCCGGCCACATACACAGCCAGGAAACCCGAGCCGCCGCAGCGGTTGGTGACGGCGAACAGCAGGAAGCCCAGTGCCGCCATCAGCAGCGCCGTCAGCCCGTCGTGGTCATCTGTGATGGGCAGCTTGCCCACCCACCATGCGGCCAGCAGGCCGCCCAGCACGCCGGCGAGCAGGCCCAGGCCGAGCTGCTCGCCCAGCAGAGGCAGCAGGTCGACCAGGCTGTTCACCTGCGCGTCGCCCGGCTGGCCGAAGGGCATCAGCCAGGCGATCAGGCCGATGGTCAGCACCATGGCCATGGGGTCGTTCAGCGCCGACTCCACCTCGATGGTGGCCGCCAGGCGTGGCTCCAGGCGCAGCTTGCTGGCGGCGAACTGCGCGAACACGGCGGAGGCGTCGGTGGACGAGACCGCCGCGCCCAGCAGCAGGCCTTCGGTCCACGGCATGTCCAGCACCGCCTTCGCGATGCCCGCGACGATGGCGGCCGTGATCGCGACGCCTACCGTGGCCAGCAGGCTGGCCGGCAGCATCGCCCGGCGCACCTCGCTCCAGCGCGTGCGCAGGCCGCCATCGAACAGGATGAGGGCGAGCGCGAGATTGCCGACGGTGACGGCCAGCCGGTGGTCGTCGAAGGGCAGGCCCAGCGGCCCATCCACGCCGGTCAGCATGCCAACCGCCATGAAGACGAGCAGATGCGACAGGCCGAGGCGGTGGGTGTAGAGGGCGCCAGCGATGGCGACCAGAACGAGCGCAGCAATGGCCGCCGTCAGCAACTCGGGGCCGGCGGCGGCGCTGTGGATCACAAAGTTCAGCCTGCCGCGGCGGGCACGATGTCAGGCGCGTCGGGCGACGAGCCTTTGCGCGTTGGTGCCGGGCCGCCCGGCGCCGGTGACTGCAAGCCGACAACGTTGACGGTGTTGGTGGCGAACGCCAGACGGATGCCGCGCTGCTGCAACTCGCGCATCAGCGCCAGGTTCAGCGTCTGCTGGTGGTCCATGTAGACGTCATAGCTGGGATCGTTGACGCGGTAGACCACCTCGAAGTTCAACGAGTTCTCGCCAAAGCCCTTGAAGTGGGCACGCACCAGTTCCAGCTTGGGGTCGGCGTCGATCAGCGCCCTGACCAGCGGCGGCACGGCAGCAGCGTCGTCGGCGGACGCATCGGACGTGATGCCGAAGGTGAAGGCCACGCGGCGCGTCTGCAGGCGCTTGAAGTTGGCCACCGTGCGTTTGAGCAGTTCGGCGTTGGACATGACGATCTGCTCGCCGCCCAGGCTGCGGATGCGCGTCGTCTTCAGGCCCACGCGCTCCACCGTGCCGGTGACGTCGCCGACGGTGATGGAGTCGCCCACCTCGAAGGGCTTGTCCACCGCGATGGCCAGCGACGCAAACAGGTCGCTGAGGATGTTCTGCACGGCCAGCGCCAGCGCGATGCCACCGATACCCAGGCTCGCAACAAAGGCCGTGATGTTGACACCGAGGTTGGACAGCACGGCGAGCACTACCACCACCCACAGCGCGCCGCGCAGGCCCCAGCTGAGCAGCGTGGCCGAGGCCGACAGCGCCGCCGTACCGCCATGGCGCGTCTGCTGGGCCGCGAGCACCTGCGCCACCGCCTGCTGGGCCCACAGGCCGAGCTGCAGGGCCACGACGGCGAACCACAGCTGCGACACGCGGTCATGCCAGCGGTCGTCCAGCGGCAGCATGTTGAGGCCCACCAGCAGGCCCACCACCCAGATCAGCGCGCCATTGGTGCGCTCCAGCACGCTGACGAGGCCGTCGTCCAGCGTGCTGCTGGTGCGCTGCGAGAGTTTGCGCAAGCGCTGCACGACGAAGCGCAGGCCGACCTTGATGATGACGATGGTCAAGGCGCCGGCCAGCACGGCGGGCAACACGTCGGTCCAGCCCACATCGGGCCACGCGGCCTGCATGCGCGCAATGAATTCATTCCAGGTCATCGCGACCTCCTGCAGTCTTCAATCCCATGACCGTAGGTGCGCCGTTCCCGCCAGTCTGTCAGCGGGTGACAGCCGGCGGTGTGGGCCTCGGCTGACAGGGACGGCCGTCGTGGACGGGGTGTCGGCTGACACCGCGCAGCGGCGCCGACATCTAAGGTCTAAGCCTCACGGTTTCCGCCTTGAAACCCTTTGAAAGAGGATCCGCCATGGACACCACCACCCACCATGACATGCAGGCCCTGTTCTGCCAGCTCGGCCTGCCGGATTCGCCGGCCGAAATCAAGCAGTTCATCCGCCTGCACCGGCCGCTGCCGCAGACGCTCAACCTGTCGGAGGCCCCGTTCTGGAACGCCAGCCAGGTCGCCTTCATCCGCGAGCAATGGCATCAGGACGATGGTGACTGGTGCGGGCAGATCGACCAGCTGAACGCCCTGCTGCGCGAGCATCCCGACCCCTCGGAGCTGGCCCAGGCTCCAAACGACAGCACCGGCGGATGAAACAGCCCTCGTGGTCGGCGCTGCTCAACCGCAACGCCGCGCTGTTCAAGCGGGCGACCCAGCCGCTGCGCGAGCGCCATCGTCCGCCGTCCAGCGCGGGCAGCTGGTTGATGGGCCTGGTGATGGCCGCGGACGGGCCGCGCCGCTACTACCTGTTCCGGCCCGCGAGCGTGCGCTTCGGTGAGCGGCTGCCGTTGCTCGTCATGCTGCATGGCTGCCACCAGGACGCCAAGAGTTTTGCCGCCAGCACGCGCATGAATGCCGTCGCCACGCGCGAGCGCTTCCTGGTGCTCTATCCCGAGCAGCCACGGCTGTGCAACACCCAGGGCTGCTGGAACTGGTTCGACACACAGTCGGGCCGCGCCTTCGCCGAGGCCGGCTGGATCATGAAGGCCGTCGACCAGGTCTGCATGCTGTACACGGCCGACCGCGAGCGCATTGCCGTGGCCGGCCTGTCGGCCGGCGCCAGCATGGCGGCCCTGCTGGCCACGCGCTACCCGCAGCGCTTCAAGGCCCTGGTCATGCACTCGGGCGTGCCGCCCGGCACGGCGAGTTCGCCGGTCTCGGCCGTCGGTGCGATGCAGGGACGGCGCCAGCCGCTGCCACCCGGCTCGGCCCAGGACTGGCCGCCGCTGATGGTCATCCACGGTGACGCGGACCGCGTCGTGTCAGCCCGCAACGCCGGTTCTGCGGCGCTGATGTGGTCCGAGGCGGCCGGCGCGCACCAGGAGCCGGCGCAAGAACAGCGCCGCGGCAAGCGCTACCCGATGCGGGTGACGCAGTTCAAGCGCTCGCGCGAGGTGGTGGCGACGCTGGTGGAGGTCGACCGACTGGGCCACGCCTGGAGCGGCGGCGCGGCGCGCCAGCGCTTCAGCGACGCCAACGGGCCGGACGCATCACGCATGGTCTGGCGCTTTGTGGCGCGGCAGTTCGAGGCGCAGCAGACAAAGATCCAATCCCTTCGCTGAGCGCCGGCATTGCCGGACCGCTTGCACTTCAATCCATGATTCGATAATAATGGAAGTATGGATGAACAAGCCGTCGAGCAATTTGTAATCAAGGCCCTCGCCGCCCTGGCCCAGCCGCTGCGCCTGCGGGTGTTCCGCGCCCTGGTCGTCGTCGGTGATGCGGGGCTGACACCCGGCGCCATCCAGGAGGGGCTGGGCGTAGCACCAGCCACGCTGTCCTTCCATCTGAAGGAACTCGTCAACGCGGGCCTGGTGACCCAGGAGCGCGCCAGCCGCAACCTGATCTATCGCGCCCAATACGACAGCATGAACTCGCTGCTGGGCTATCTGACCGAAAACTGCTGCCAGGGCGCCACCTGCGTCGTGCCGAGCGGCACGGCATCCTGCTGCTGAGATCGCCATGACCACCCACGTCCTCATCCTCTGCACCCACAACTCCGCCCGCAGCGTGCTCAGCGAGGGCATGCTCAACCACTGGGCAAGGAAGCTCGGCCGCGACGTGCAGGCGCACAGCGCCGGCAGCGCCCCGAGTGGCCGCATCAACCCCTTTGCGCTGGAGGCACTGAGCAACGCCGGCGTCGATATTTCGGGCTACCGCAGCAAGAGCTGGGATGAATTCAGCCAGGACGGCGCACCACCGCTGTCCATCGTCATCACCGTCTGCGACAGCGCGGCCGCCGAGCAGTGCCCGGTCTTCTTCGGTGGCAGCGGCAGCCAGCCGGTCAAGGTGCACTGGGGCTACCCGGACCCTTCCAATGCCGAGGGCGGCGATGAGGGCAAGCGCCGCGCCTTCGAGCTGACGCGCCAGGCCATCGGCTTTCGGCTCCTGCAACTGCTGGCCCTGCCACTGGCCACGATGAGCAAGGCCGAGCTGCAGCAAGCCCTCGTCGGGATCTCGAAGGCATGAACCTGCCTCGCCGACTCCTCGCCGAAGCCCTGGGCACGGCCCTGCTGCTGGCCATCGTCATCGGCTCCGGCGTCATGGCCGAGCGCCTGTCCGGCGGCAACGTGGCCATCGCGCTGCTGGCCAACACGCTGGCCACGGTCGGCGGCCTGTACGTGCTGATCGAGGTTTTCGGCCCGGTCAGCGGCGCTCACTTCAACCCCGCCGTCAGCGCCGTGATGGCCTGGCGTGGCGAGCTGCCTGTCGCCGCCCTGCTGCCCTATGTCGCCGCGCAACTGACCGGCGCAATGCTGGGCGCGTGGCTGGCCCACGCAATGTTCGACATGAGCGTGCTGCAGTTCTCGACCAAGCTGCGCGCCGGCACGGGGCAGTGGATCGCGGAGGGCGTCGCGACCTTCGGCCTCGTGCTCGTCATCCTGCGCGCGCCGGGCTCGCGCGTCGCGGCCATGGTGGCGGCGTATATCGGTGCGGCCTACTGGTTCACCGCGTCGACCTCCTTCGCCAACCCGGCGGCCGTGTTCGGCCGCATGTTCAGCGACAGCTTCGCCGGCATCGCGCCCGCCAGTGCACCGGGCTTTGTCGTTGCTGAACTGGTGGGCGCCGTGATGGCCGTGGCGGTGAGCCGCGTGCTGTCAGGCACGGCCGCCGAGGTCACGGCCCGACGCGCGGCCTGACCGTGACTTGAACGCGCGGGGCTGCGAGCCCCGCCTTTTTGACCCAGGTAGTTGCTATTGACAACGAACAAAGCGGACCTCAACATGCGCCCGGATAGTTGCTATACACACCCAAATGACCGAGTCCGCCCCCGGCAGCCTGTTGCGCGAAGTGGCGCGCCTGTACACCCGCGCCCAGCGCGTCGTGGCCGACTGCTGCCGCACCACCAGCACGCAATGCCATCTGCTGACCGAGCTGGGCCGCTCCGGGCCGCTGCCGCTGTCGGAACTGGGCACGCGGGTCAGCCTGGAGAAGAGCTGGGTGTCGCGTGCCGTGGAGGCCATGGCAGCCCGTGGGCTGGTGAGCAAGGAGCCGAACCCGCTCGACGCAAGGAGCTGGCTCGTCACGCTCACCGCCGACGGCGAACGCACCGTCCGTGAGCTGAACCAGACCCTCGACGACCATGCCCAGCAGTTGCTGGCATCCCTGAGCGAGCGCGAACGCGCCGCCGTCGAGACCTCTTTGCTGACGCTCCTGAAGGCATTGCGCGAAGACCCGGCCGCGACCTGCTGCCTGCCGCCCCAAGTGCTGAAGGAGCCCATCCAGGATTCCAAACCATGCTGTTGAACGACACCCCCTCCCTGCGCCAGGCCGGCGCCGCCGACTGGCCCGCCATCGAAGCCCTGCTGCTGGCGAACAAGTTGCCCACCGAGGGCGCGCAGGCGCACCTGCCCACCTATCTGCTTGCCATCAGCAATGGCGAGGTCGTTGGCTGCGCCGGCGCCGAGGTCTACGGCCATGTCGCCGGAACCATCGCGCTGCTGCGCTCGGTGGCCATTGCGCCGGGCCTGCACAAGCAGGGCATCGGGCGCCTGCTCGTCGAGCGGCTGCTGCAGGAAGCCCGCTCGCGCGACATCGCGGCCCTCTATCTGCTGACCGTCACGGCGCCGGAGTACTTCGCGCAATACGGCTTCAAGCGCATCAAGATCGAGGAGGCGCCCCAGGCGCTGAAAGCCTCGGCCGAGTTCCAGGGCGCCTGCCCGGCCTGTGCGGCACTGATGACGCTGGTGCTGCGTGAAGCGCCGGTCGCCGATGGCGCGCTGCCGGTCGCGGTGCTTGGCGCCGGGCCGGTCGGGCTGGCGGCGGTCGCCCAGCTCATCGAGCGCGGCTTGCCGTTTGTCGCGCTGGAGGCCGGCGCGACGGTGGGCGCCAATCTCGTCGACTACGGCCATGTGCAGCTGTTCTCGCCGTGGCAGTTCGACGTCGACCCCGCGATGGCCCGCCTGCTGTTGCCCACTGGCTGGACAGCGCCGCCGGCGGCCGAGCTGCCCAAGGCCGGCGAGGTGGTCGAGCGCGTGCTCAAGCCGTTTGCGGCCCTGCCGCAGGTGGCCGGCGCGTTGAAGCTGGGCGCACGCGTCGTGGCCGTCAGCCGCGAGGGTTTCGACAAGGTCAAGAGCGCCGGGCGCGACCAGGCTGCCTTCCTGATCCGCTACGAGCAAGGCGGCGAAGTGCACGAGCTGCGCGCCCGCGCCGTCATCGACGCAACCGGCACCTGGAACCAGCCCAATCCGGTCGGCGCCAACGGCCTGCACGCCATCGGCGAGACCGAGGCAGGGGCGCAGATCTTCTACGGCATTCCGGACGTGACGGGCGCACAGCGGGCGCGCTACGAGGGGCGGCGCACCCTGGTCGTCGGCGCCGGCCACTCGGCCGCGAATGCGCTGCTGGCGCTGGCCGAACTGGCCAGGCAGTCGCCCGGCACGCGCCTGGCCTGGGCCGTGCGCACGCCGACGCTGCAGCGCGTCTTCGGCGGTGGCGACGCGGACGCCTTGCCTGCCCGCGGCGCGCTGGGCACGTCGCTGCGCCGGCTGCACGATGGCGGTGCACTGGAGTTCTTCGCTGGCCTGCGCATCACGCGGATCGAGCGCGTGGGCGGGCAGCTGCGCCTCAGCGGTTTGGACCCGAGACAGCAGCCCGTCGTCGTTGACGGTGTCGACGAAATCATCTGTGCGACCGGCCAGCGCCCCGACCTGTCGCTGGCCAGCGAGCTGCGCGTCAAGCTCGACCCGTGGCTGGAATCCACCGAAGCGCTGGGGCCGCTGATCGACCCGAACCTGCACAGCTGCGGCACGGTGCGCCCGCATGGCCACCGCGAGCTGGCCCACCCGGAGCCGGGCTTCTACACCGTGGGCGTGAAGAGCTATGGCCGCGCACCGACCTTCCTGATGGCGACGGGCTTCGAGCAGGCGCGCTCGGTCGTCGCCGCTATCGCGGGCGACCTGACGGCGGCGGACCGGGTCGAACTGGAGCTGCCGGAGACGGGTGTCTGCTCGGTCAACCTGGCGGTCGAAGGCGAAGCGTCCGGCTGCTGCGGCCCGGCAGCGGTGGTGGCCGTGGCCGCGCCCAAGTCGGGCTGCGGCCCGAGCAGCTGCGCCCCCAAGCCGGCGCCGGAGCGCGCCTCGCGCTGCTGCGGCTGAGCATGGCGGCCAGCCGCCTGCGCGTCGTCGGCTCGCTGGGCACGGCCCAGACGCTGGCCTGGGCCTCGACCTACTACCTGCCGGCCATGCTGGCGCGGCCGATGGCGGCGGAGCTGGGCGTGTCGGAGCCGACGGTGTTCGCGGCCTTTTCCGCGGCCCTGGTCGTCTCGGCGATCGTTGGGCCGCACTCGGGCCGCCGCATCGACCACTGGGGCGGCCGGCCGGTGCTGATGGTGACCAGCCTGCTGTTCGCCGTCGGCCTGGCGCTGCTGGCCCTGGCCGATGGGCCGGCCGGGCTTTTCGCCGCCTGGCTGGTGTTGGGCGTGGCGATGGGCAGCGGGCTCTACGAGGCAGCCTTCGCGTCGCTGGTGAGGCTGTACGGCCATGACGCGCGCAGCGCCATCACCGGCATCACGCTGATCGCGGGCTTTGCCAGCACCGTCGGCTGGCCGTTGACGGCGGCGCTGGAGCACACCTTCGGCTGGCGCGGCGCCTGCTGGGCCTGGGCGGGGCTGCATCTCCTGGTGGGCCTGCCACTGAACGCCTGGCTGCCCAAGGCCGCGGCGCTGGCGGTGTCCACCCAGGCGCCAGCGGCTGCGAACGGCGAAGCGCCGCCGATGCGGACCGCCGCGCTGCTGGCCTGGGTGTTCGCGGTGACGTGGTTCATCAGCACGGCGATGGCTGCACATCTGCCACGGCTGCTGGACGCCGCGGGTGCCACGCCAGCGGCGGTCATCTTGATCAGCGCCCTGGTCGGCCCGGCCCAGGTCGCGGGGCGGCTGCTGGAGTTCGGTTTCCTGCGGCGCTTGCACCCCTTGCAGTCGGCGCGCGCCGCGGCGCTGATGCATCCGCTGGGCGCGGCCCTGCTGGCCGTCATCGGCGCGCCTGCCGCCATGGTGTTTGCGCTGTTGCATGGCGCGGGCAACGGCGTGCTGACCATCGCCAAGGGCACGCTGCCGCTGGCCTTGTTCGGGCCGCTGGGCTACGGGCAGCGCCAGGGCTTGCTCGTGCTGCCGGCGCGTCTGGCGCAGGCGCTGGCGCCATGGCTGTTCGGCCTGCTGCTGGCGGACTTCGGAACCGGCGTGCTGTGGTTGTCGACCGGCCTGGGCCTGAGCGCGCTGGCGGCCCTGCTTTTCATCCATGTGCCCGCGCGCACCACCCAGCCATTCATGGAGGACCCGCCTTGAAGATCCGTACTGCCGCCCCCGAGGACGGCGCCGCCGTCGCAGCCATCTATGCGCCCATCGTGGCCCACACCAGCATCTCCTTCGAGACGGAGCCGCCGGACGCGCAGGAGATGCGCAGCCGCATCGAGAAGACGCTGGCCAGCCTGCCCTGGCTGGTGGCCGAGGACGCGACCGGCGCCATCTGCGGCTATGCCTATGCCAGCAAGCACCGCGAACGCGCCGCCTACCAGTGGTCGGTGGACACGACGGTCTACGTGCGCGAGGACACACGCGGCCAGGGCGTCGGCCGGGCGCTGTACGAGAAGCTGCTGCCGCTGCTGGCCGAGCTCGGCTACTTCCAGGCCTTCGCCGGCATCGCCCTGCCCAATGCGGGCAGCGTGGGCCTGCACGAGGCGGCGGGCTTCGAAGCCCTGGGCGTGTATCGCAACGTCGGCTTCAAGAACGGCGAGTGGCGCGACGTGGGCTGGTGGCAGAAGGCGCTCAGGCCCCTGGACACACCCTCGCCGCCCCAGGCCTTCAGCGCCCCGCGTTGATCTGCTGGATCAACGCCCGGTGGCTGGGCAGATCGGCGATGGCGCGGTCGGCAAAACGCTGGATCTTGGCGAACAGCTTGTCGGCGTCCACCATCTGCGGGAAATCGCTGCGGCCGGCGCTGAGGTCGGTGGCGAAGCCCATGCCGTAGAGGATGTACTGGTAGTTGAAGAAGGCGAAGGTTTCGGTGTCGAGCACGAAGTCGAAACGGCCCGGCGGGCGCAGCTGCCACTCCTCCAGCAAGCCGGCCAGTCGATCCGGGATGGTGGCCGGCGCGGCGTTGTCGCGCCAGAAGGGCTCCTGCCGCTGGCTCAGGCAGTAGTGCAGCTTCAGGAAGTTGATGATGTTCTCGAAGCGCGCCGTCATCAGCTCGTTGAAGCGCCGCGCCGGTGCGTGCATGGGGCCGCTGTGCGGCAGCATCTCGGCAATCATGCCGACGGCCGCCTCGATGAGGACGAGGCCGGTGGCCTCCAGCGGCTCCAGGAAGCCGGCCGACAGGCCGACGGCAACGCAGTTCTTCACCCACTGCTGCTCGCGGTAGCCGGGCGTGAAGGGGATGCTGCGCATTGCCAGGTCTTCGTTGCCCGCGCCGCAGTAGCCGCGCAGGATGTCGGCGGCACGGTCGTCGCTGAGATGGTCGCTGGAATAGACGCAGCCGATGCCGCGCGCGCCGTTCAGGCCGATCTCCCACAACCAGCCCGCCTCGTGGGCGGTAGCGATGGTGGAGCTTTCCATGACCGCATTGGCATCCAGCGGCACCTTGCAGGCCAGGGCGCGGTCGACGAAGAGCTGGTGGCGCACGGACTTGAAGTTCGAACCCATCGCCCGGCCGATGAGCTCGGCGCGAAAGCCCGTGCAGTCGATATAAAGCTCGGCCTCGAAACGGCCCAGCTGGGCGGTGTCGAGATGGGCGATGGCGCCCGTCGCATCCAGCACCACGTCCGTCACCGTGCCTTCGACGTGGCGCACGCCGAGCTCACGGGCGCGCGCGGCCAGCAGCTTGGCGAGTTTGAGCGCGTCGAAGTGGTAGGCGTAGTTCAGCGGCGCCGCATAGGGCGCCTCGCCGGCCCGCTTGGGCGCGCGGTGGGCTTCGGCAACGCGCACCTGCAGCGTCATGGCCTCGGCGAAGGGCATGCGCCCGGCCTCGTCCTGCAGCAGCCAGTAGGGCACGAGGTTGAGATCCTCCGTGTAGAAGGGCGCCTCGAAGGGATGGAAGAACTGCTGATGCTGGCCCGCGGTGGGCGTGCGCGCCCAGTCGACGAAGCGGATGCCCTGCTTGAGCGTGGCCGAGGTCTCGCGGATGAAGCGCGCCTCGTCGATGCCGAGGAATTGGAGCGTGCTGCGGATGGTGGGGAAGGTGCCTTCGCCGACGCCGACGCTGCTGATGTCGGGCGACTCCAGCACGGTCACCTCCAGGTGGCTGCGCTCGGACAGCTTGAGGGCCTTGGCCAGGTAGGCGGCGGTCAGCCAGCCGGCCGTGCCGCCGCCGACGATGAGAATGCGTCGCTTGTTCATGCTCTCGTATAGAGGTTCTTCAGCCACTGCTGGCCGGTCTGGGCGCCATGGCTCCAGTCCTCGTCCTCGTCACTGGGCTGGGCGACGTAGCCGGAGGGGTTGAGCAGCTTCACGCGCCCGACGCGGAATGCCGAGACGCGGTGGGTGACGAAGGTGAGGCCATGTTCCAGCGCCGTCGCGGCGAGCAGGCCGTCGCGGGTATTGGCATAGGGCAGCTGGGCCCGGCGGCGCACGACGGCCGCGTCCACCGGCAGCACGCGGCCTTCGAAGGCGGGAATGACGCGGCTATCGATCCAGTCGCGCACGACGAGGCCGGCGGCGCGGTCCTTGCGGCCCAGGCGGGCGGCGGCGTTCTCGATCTCCAGCAGGTTCAGCGCCGAGATGAAGAGTTTTTGGCGCGGCAGGCCGGCGGCCCAGGCGGCCAGGCCGGCGTCGGACTGGCCGGCCTTGGCCTTGCGCAGTTCGAGAACGATGCTGGTGTCGAGCAGGAACATGGCGCCCTCAGGGGAGGTTTTCGCGGTGATCCCAGGCGCCATCGGCCGCGGCGTCGGCCGCATCGATCGTCACGACCTCGGGCATGGCCAGCAGCTCCAGGATGCTCTCGCCCTCGCCGGTCAGGCGGCGGTACTCGGCAATGCTCATCAGCACATGAGTGGGCTGGCCGCGGTCGGTGATGACGACCGGCTCGACCTGCGCCGCCCGCTTGGCGAGGCTGACGTCACGGTTGAAATCGCGGCTGGTGAGCAGTTTCATGGCCTCGCCAATGTACCTACCTACCTGCAACCGCGCAATTGGGATGTAGGTACATAGGCCCGGATCTGTTCGACCCAATGGATATTGAAAACCCGGCTGGCAAAGTGTTCCACGTGGTGAGAGCGCTTTCACCAAAAGAGGCAGACAACGTTGTACAAAACCGCGCGGCGGTGCGTGGCAACGGCAAAAAATCTACAGGAACAGCCATGGAATTCGACCTTCTTGCCATCATGGGCGACGTGTTCGCCAAGCATGGTCCCGCTGCGGCCGCGGCCGCCAAGACCTACGCGCCGGGCGATTTCAGCGTCCACTTCTTCCTGCAGCTCGGGCTGATCATGCTGGCGTGCCGCGTGGTTGGCTGGGCCGGCCGCAAATTCCTGGGCCAGCCCCAGGTGGTTGGAGAAATGATCGCGGGCGTCATCCTCGGCCCGTCGCTGCTGGGCCTGTTCTTCCCCGACGTGCAGTCCGCCATCTTCCCGAAGGAGATGCGCAGCGTGCTGTACTCCGGTGCCCAGCTGGGTGTGGGGCTGTACATGTTCCTGGTCGGCACGACGCTGCGACTGGACCACTTCGCGACCAAGGCGAAGAGCGCGATGGGCGTGTCCTTCGCCGGCATCGCGGCGCCCTTCTTCATCGCCTTCCTGATCACACCGCTGCTGCTCCAGGTTCCCGGGCTGTTTGCCGAAGGCATCTCCACGGCGAATGCGACCCTGTTCATGGGCGCCTGCATCGCACTGACGGCCTTCCCGATGCTGGCCCGCATCATCAACGAGCAGGGCCTGGCCAACACCTCGCTGGGCACCCTGACGCTGACGGCCGGCGCCTTCGACGACGCCGCCTCCTGGTGCGTGCTGGCCCTGGTGCTGGCGGCCTTTGGTGCGGGCCCCGGCGTGGCCGTGCTGGCCATCGGCGGCGGCGTGCTGTGGGCGGCCTTCGTCATGCTGTTCGGCAAGAAGCTGCTGGCCCCGCTGGGCCGCATGGTCGAGCGTGATGGCCACATGAGCAACACGGTGCTGGGCATCACGCTGATCTGCTTCTGCACGTCGGCCTTCATCATGGACGCCGTCGGCATCCATGCCATCTTCGGCGGCTTCATCCTGGGCGCCGTCATGCCGCGCGGCCTGTTCGCTGCCGAGCTGAAGAAGAAGGTCGAGCCGCTGACGGTGATCCTGCTGCTGCCGATGTTCTTCACCTACTCCGGCCTGAACACGCGCCTGGACATGATCAATTCGGCGCAGCTGCTGCTGATCGCCGCCGGTGTGCTGGTCGCCTCGGTGCTGGCCAAGTTCGGCGCCTGCTATCTGGCGGCCCGCATGGCGGGTGAAGACAACCGCACCGCCCTGGGCATCGGCGCACTGATGAACTCGCGCGGCCTGATGGAGCTCATCATCATCAACATCGGCCTGCAGAAGGGCATCATCGGCCCGGCCCTGTTCTCGATGCTGGTGCTGATGGCGGTGGTGACGACCATGATGGCCACGCCGCTGTTCGAGATCTTCTACGGCCGCAAGGCGCGCGCATCGGGTGAGCTGGAAGCCGTGCCCGGCACGCCGGCCAGCAACCCGGCCTGAGGCCTCGTTTCGCTCTCCTCGCCATCGCTGAGAGGTGTCGGTGGCGTTCTCAGGGGCAAGGCTGCAGGCCTGCCCCCTTTTTTATGCCCTGAGTTGGCGCGCTCCTTGCTGCGACTCCGAGACCTGCCGAGGACATCCATGAGCGAGCTTGCTCCCGACGTCGTGGCCCGCCCGCCTGCGCCGGCGCCGGCGCCCGTCGTGCATCCGCCCACGAGGGCGCCCACTTACACCCTGAGCCAGGGCGTCCTCGCCTGCGCCGGCGTGTTCACCATCATTGGCGTGCTGGCGATCGGCTCGTTCAACCTGGGCGTGCTGCTGCTGCTGGGCTCCTTCGGCTCGACCGCAGTGATGATGTTCACCTTCCCGGAGCTGCACTTCTCGCAGCCCCGCAGCGTCATCGGTGGGCATTTCATCTGCACAGCGGTGGGCCTGGCGGTGCTGGCGGTATTCGGCCCGGCGTGGTGGTCGCTCGCCGTGGCCGCGGCGGTCTCGGTGGCATTGATGATGCTCACGCGGACGATGCACCCACCCGCGGGCTCCAATCCCGTGATCGTGTTCCTCGTCGCACCCAAGTGGGGCTTTTTGCTCTTTCCCACGCTGTTTGGTGCGCTGACGATGGTGGTCGTCGCGGTGCTTTATCACCGGGCCACGCGGCGGGCGTATCCGGCGTACTGGTACTAACGCACCAACGGACGCACCTGCTCGACCAGAGCGAGCAGGAACTTGCCGGGCTCCTCGTGGGGCGCCAGATGCGCCGAGTGCTCGAACCAGACGAGCTTCTTCACCGGCGCCTTCAGCTGGGTCAACCAGGGTTCGATGACCGAGGACGGCGTCGTCAGGTCGTGGCGGCCGAGGAACATGAAGACCGGGAAGCGCGTCTCGCGGATGCGCGTGTGGTCGACGCGCCGCATGTCGGGCAGCAGGGCCGGCACCGACAGCTGGCCGCCCTGGTCGATGGCCAGGCGGTCCTCGAACTCGTAATAGGGCGACAGCCGCGCGGCGCGGAAGTAGAAATCGGCGTTGTCGCGATAGGCGGCCAGGCCGCCATAGGCCATCACCCATTTGCGCGCGACATTGACCTTGGCGAAGGGGATCTCGCCCTCGCCGGGATAGGGCGCGATGGCTTCCAGCTCGGTCAACGCGACCGTGTCATGGCGCTTGCGCGCCTCGGCCAGCAGCGCCTTATATTGCGCCTTTTCGTTGGCCTGCAGATTCATCAACGGCCCCACACCTACATAGGCGCTGACCCAGCTCGGCTTGGCCATGGCCGCGTCCAGGCCGATGACATTGCCCCAGGAATGGCCCAGCAGGACGACGCGCTCGACCTGGAGGCGCTTGCGCACCATGGCGATCAGCTCGATGAGGTCGTCCGCCATCTGCTGGCGCGTCAGCGAGGCCTTGTTGGCCGCCTCGCCCCCATGGCGCAGCGTCTTGCCGGTGCCGCGCTGGTCCCATTGCACGACGGTGAAGAAGTCCTCCCAGCCGCGCTGGTAGGGCCAGCTGCGCCCCATCTCGGCGGCACCCGGCCCACCGTGCACATAGACCAGCACGGGGTTGGCCTTGTCGGCGCCGCGGATGGTGACCCACTGCTTGAGCCCACCCAGCTCGACGGCCTCGCTGATCTCGACCGCATTCGGCGCCACGAGGCGCTGCTGGTCGGCAATCATGGGCCGCACGGTGGCGTAGGCGGGCTCGGCAGGGGGCGGTGCGACGGGGGCGTCGGCAGCCTGGGCCAGACCCGCAAACAGCGGCAGCACGGTGGACAGGATTCGACTCACGTTCATGGCAGGAATGCAGGGAGGACGGCCCACCATAGCACCGTGAATGCAGGGACCGCCGGCGGCGCCGCACCGACGACAATCGCCGCCACAGGCCTCGGGAGGAGCGGCGTCAGCGAACGTCGGCCGACGCCACATTTCCAAGAACGGCACCAGGCCGGACCTGCCATGAACGCCCTGCAAGACGCCGCGCGCCATCTGCGCGCCGCCATCCAATCCGCCACCGTGGGCCTGGTGGGCCGCGAACCCCTGGCCGAGCTCATCGTGCTGGCCGCCGTGGCCCAGGAGCACCTGCTGGTCGTCGGGCCGCCCGGCACCGGCAAGAGCGCCGTCGTGCGCCGCGTCGCCCAGGCCCTCGGCGGGCGCTATTTCGAATACCTGCTGGGCCGCTTCACCGAGCCCTCGGAACTCTTCGGCCCTGTGGACCTGCGCAAGCTGCGCGAGGGCACGGTGGAGACCGACGTCACCGGCATGCTGCCCGAGGCCGACGTGGCCTTCCTCGACGAGGTCTTCCTCGGCTCGACGGCCATCCTCAACACATTGCTGGGCATCCTCAACGAAAGGCGCTTCCGGCGCGGCCACACCCAGCTGCCCTGCCCGCTGCGGGTCTGCGTCGGCGCGGCCAATGCCCTGCCCGACGACGAGGCCCTTGCCGCCTTTGCCGACCGCTTCCTGCTGCATGCCTTCGTCGAACCGGTGCCCGACGAGCAGCTCGAATCCCTGCTGCAGGGCGGCTGGCGCTCCGACTTCGCCCACATCGACGACAGCGGTGCCCTGGCCCATCTGGACCTGCTGAGCCGGCATCTGCAGCAGGTGCAGATGGACGCTGTGCGCCCGGCCCTGGCCGACGCGCTGCGCCAGTTGCGCGCCGTGGGCATCCGCCCGTCCGACCGCCGCATCGTCAAGGCCCAGCGCCTGGTCGCCGCGGCCGCCGTGCTGGCCGGGCGCCTGCAGGCCCAGCCCTCGGACCTGTGGCCGGTGCTGTACGCCCTGCCCACCCAGGCGGCCCAGCAGCAGGCTCGCGATGCGCTGAAGGAGGTGTTCGCGCTGGCCGAGCACCCCCATCTGCATCACGCCGTCGAGGAAGCCACGCTGCAGCCGCGCTCGCGCATCGCCCGCCTGCTCGACACCGCCCGCGCCTGCCTGGAGCCGGCGGGCGAGCCCGCCCCGGTGCGGCTGGAAACCGTGCTGCGCGAGATCGACGCCAACTTCTCGGCCGAGCAGCTGCCGGCCGAGCTGGCCGAGGTGCGCGCCCAGCTGCGCGCCCGGCTGGACGCGACGACGCCGGCGCCATGAGCGGCTGGCGCTGGCGGCCGGTGGAGCAGGCCCTCGCAC
>NZ_JBFUIM010000016.1:0-164420 GCF_056401875.1 Roseateles sp. P4_D2
GCTCAGCGGCGCCAGGCCGAGGCTGCGCGCGCCCTGGCCGGCCAAGCCCGCGAGCGCCGCGCGCAGCGGGTGGGCCGGGCCCAGTTCACCGCCCCGCCAGCTCAGGCACAACAGCACCCGGGTGCCGGCGATGCGCCGGGCCAGGAAGCGCAGCAGGTCCAGCGTGGCGCCGTCGGCCCAGTGCAGGTCCTCGAACACCCAGACCCGCGGCCGGCGCGTCAGGCGCGCCACCTCCAGCAGGGCGGCAAACAACTCGGCGGCCGGTGCGCTGCGCCGCAGCAGCGCCGCGATCTCACCGGGTAGTCGCGGCAGCATGTCCAGCAGCGGCCCGAGCGGCAGCGGCGTGATCAGCGGCTCGCAGGCGCCCCAGGCCCAGTCGATGGCGCTGCCGCCGGCGCGTTCCGCGGCGCGCAGCAGCCGCGTCTTGCCCATGCCGGCATCGCCTTCGAGCAGCACGCAGCGGCCCTGGCCTTGTGTCGGGTCGGCCAAGGCGGCCAGGTCGGCGCGCAGGCCTGCGAGCGCGGCATCGCGCTCCAGCAGCGGCGGCTCGGGCAGTGGCATGGCGCCAAGCTTGCGCCGATTTGGCGGTCGCGCGCTTCCTCAAGATGCAGGGTCAGCCCTCCTTAACCGGCAGGCTCAGCCGCGCCTCCAGGCCACCACCCTCGCGCGGCAGCAGTTCCAGCGTCGCGCCCAGCGCCTGCGCGAGGCGCTGCGCAATCGCCAGGCCCAGGCCGGTGCCGCCGCTGGCGCGGTTGCGCGAGGCCTCCAGGCGCACAAAGGGCTGCAGCGCGGCCTGGCGCTGGTCGGCCGGGATGCCGGGGCCGCGGTCCAGCACGGCGATGCGCAGCTGGCTGTTGTCCAGCGTGACGACCACCTCCGCCGCGCCGGTGAACTTGACGGCGTTGTCGACCAGGTTGCCGACAACGCGGCGCAGCGCGCGTGGCCGCGTCGTCACCGGCGCAAGGGAAGAGGGCGCTTCAAGGCTGACTTGCTGGCCCGCGTCCTGGCCGTCGCAGACCAGGCCGTCCAGCAGCGCGACGAGGTCCACCGCCTGCGGCGCTTCCTCGGCCGCATGCGCACTGGCCGCGTAGTGCAGGCCCTCGGCAACCAGGCCGCGCATCTCGTCGATGTCGGCCAGCAGCTTGTCGCGCGTGTCGGTCTCGGCCAGCAGTTCGCTGCGCAGGCGCATGCGCGTCAGCGGCGTCTGCAGATCGTGTGTGACGGCGGCGAGGATTTCGGAGCGCTCGCGCAGGTGCCCGGCGATGCGGGCCTGCATGGCATTGAAGGCGCGCGCTGCGGAGGCCACCTCGCGCGGGCCTTCTTCGGGCAGCGGCTGGGCGGCGAGATCGGCGCCGAGGTCATCGGCGGCATCGGCCAGGCGGCGCAGCGGCCGCGTCGCCAGCCTGACAGCCGCCGCGCCGCACAGCGCCAGCACGGCGATCTGCGCGACCAGCAGGGCCAGCGTTGCGCCGGACAGCTTCAGCCGTGGCGGCTGGGCGCGCAGGGTCAGTGCGCTGCCGTCGGCCAGCTTCAGCGCGAACACCAGCTCGCCATCTGGCCTTGCACCCGCCGTGCCGATTCGCGCCGAACCCAGCTCCCTGGCCAGCGTTTGCGTGAGAGACAGTGCCAGCTCGTCAGCTGCCAGAGCGTCCTGCGGCGCGCCGAGTTCGTAGCGGTAGTTGGGCCGCGCCAGTCTCGGCAACCAGGCGGCACGCTCGGCCTCGGGCAAGCGGTCCAGCACGGCGACGGCCGTGGCCACATCGCGGCCGAGGTAGGCGTTGAGCATGCGGCCCATCACCTCGCCGCGCTCGGCCAGCCAGGCCAGGCTGGCCAGGCCATAAGCCAGCAGCAGGCCGGCGATCAGCAGGCCGGCGATGCGGCTGGCCAAACTCATTCCACGGCCTCGACATCCGCGCAGAACACATAGCCCTCATTGCGCACCGTCTTCAACAGCCGGGCCTCCTTGGCATCGTCGCGCAGGCGGCGGCGCAGGCGGCTGACGAGCAGGTCGATGGAGCGGTCGAAGGGGTCGGCGTCACGCCCCTGCGTGAGGTTGAGCAGCTGGTCGCGGCTGAGGATGCGCTGGGGGTGGTCCAGCAACGTGCGCAGCAGGCGGTACTCGCCGCCGGTCAGCGGCACCAGGGTGCCGGCGCCGTCCAGCAGATGGCGGGCCGCCGTGTCCAGCACCCAGTCGTTGAAGGCCAGACGCCTGGCCTGGCGCTGCGGGCTTGTGCGCGGTGGCAGCTGGCGGGTACGGCGCAGCACGGCGCGGATGCGGGCCAGCAATTCGCGCGTCGCAAAGGGCTTGGCGAGGTAGTCGTCGGCGCCCATCTCCAGGCCGAGCACGCGGTCGGCCTCATCGCCGCGGGCGGTCAGCATCAGCACGGGCAGGGGCTCGACCTCGCGTGCGCGGAGGTCGCGACACAGCGACAGGCCGTCCTCGCCGGGCAGCATCAGGTCGAGCACGACGAGGTCGATTGGCTCGGCGGCCAACACGGCGCGCATCTCCCGGCCCTGCGTCGCCGTGCTGACGCGATAGCCCGCGGCGCGCAGGTAGTCGGCCAGCAGCGTGAGCAGCTGGCGGTCGTCGTCGACGAGCAGCAGATGGTCGGGGCGCGGGTCCATGGCGGCCACGATAGCGGACGGGACCCGCTGTTTTGTATCGCTCTTTGTCTGTGCGGCCGGCGCGTGTCCACCGGCGACACATCGACATCGCGGTGATACCGCTGCCGTCTGCAATGGCACCTCCTTCACTGCTGACGAGGTGCCTCATGCGAAGCCTTCTCCTGATCCTCCTGCTCGCGGCCGGCGCGGCCCGCGCCGATGCCGACCCGCGCGGCCTGTGGCTGACGGCCAGCGGCAACCTGGAGGTGCGCGTCGCGCCCTGCGGCGCGGGCCTGTGCGGCAAGGTGGCGCGCGTCATCGCCAACCAGTCCATGAGCCGGCCCGGCGAGGCGATGGCGGCCGATGCCCAGCCCGCCCAGGAGGGCATGGACGTCCTCAGCGATTTCCTGCCCTCCGAACGCGAGACCCAGCCCGATGGCCGCAGCGCCGTCACCGAATGGCGCGGCCGCATCTTCAACCGCGAGAACGGCAAGACCTACGACTGCCTGATGTCGCTCGGCCCGACCGGCGAGCTGAAGCTGCGCGCCTATGTCGGCCTGCCGTTGTTCGGCAGGACCCAGGCCTGGCAGCGTGTGCCGGGAGCGTCGCAATGAGCGCCGTGCTGCCCGTGGCGGCTGCGTTCGGTGCGGGCCTGGCGACCGTGGCCAGCCCCTGTGTGCTGCCGCTGTTGCCGGCGCTGCTCGGCAGCAGCCTGGGGCCTGCCGACCGGTGGCGGCCGCTGCTGGTCGTGCTGGGCTTTGTCGCGTCCTTCAGCGCACTGGCCCTGGCCTTTGGCGCCTCGGCCAGCGTGCTGGGCCTGTCGGCCGGTGCCTTGCGCGATATCGCGGCCGTGCTGCTGCTGGGTTTTGGCCTGCTGCTGGTCTGGCCGGCGGGTTGGGAGCGGTTGTCGCGCCCGCTGGGCCGTGTGGCCGACTGGGCCCAGCGCTTCGGTCATGGTGGCGGGCGGCTTGGCGCCCTGGCACTCGGCGCCAGCCTGGGCGCGCTGTGGACGCCCTGCGCTGGCCCGGCCCTGGCCAGCATCCTGGCCTTGGTCGCCAGCGCCGGTGATTCGCAGCAGGCGGCGGCCCTGCTCATTGCCTACGCCGTCGGCGCCGGCGGGCCGATGCTGGCCGTGGCCTATGGCGGCCAGCGCATCGCGCAGGGCCTGCGCGCCTGGTCGGGCCGGTTGCGCCGGGGGTTGGGCCTGCTCGTCATGCTGATGGCGGGGGCCAGCCTCGCCAATGTCAGCTCCACCTGGGTCGCGGCTCTGGCCGGGCCGGCCGAGTCGGCACAGGGCCAGGTGATTGGCAAGCCCGCGTCCGAGATCGCCACCACGGGCGCCTGGATCAACAGCCCGCCGCTGACACTGCAGGCCCTGCGCGGCAAGCCCGTGCTCGTCGACTTCTGGACCTGGGACTGTGTGAACTGCTTGCGCAGCGTGCCGGTCATCGAACGCCTGCACCAGCGCTATGCGGCGCGCGGCCTGGTCGTCATCGGTGTGCACACGCCCGAGTTCGCCCATGAGCGGCCGCTGGACAGCGTGCAGGCGGCGGTGCGGCGGCTGGGCCTGCATTACCCGGTGGTGCAGGACAACGATTACCGCGTCTGGAAGGCCTTTGAGAACCGCTACTGGCCGGCCGCCTGGCTCATCGATGCCACGGGCCGTGTCGTCTATCGCCACGAGGGGGAAGGGGGCGAGGCGGAGCTTGGAGCTGCCATAGAGAAGGCCTTGCGATAATCCCCTCATGAGATTGCGCTTCACCAAGATGCACGGCGCGGGCAATGACTTCGTCGTCATCGACGCAACGAAGCAGCCCTTCGCGCTGACCCCCGAGCAGATGCGCCTGCTCGGCGACCGGCGCTTTGGCGTCGGCTGCGACCAGATCCTCGTCATCGAACCCAGCCAGGACGCCGGCGCCGACTTCCGCTACCGCATCTTCAACAACACCGGCAACGAGGTGGAGCATTGCGGCAACGGCTCGCGCTGCTTCGTGCGCTACGTCGTCGATGTCGGGCTGACGGACAAGCGCGAGATCCGCGTCGACACCATGAACCGCCGCCTGCTGCTGAAGCTGCAGGACGATGGCCGTGTCACGGTGGACATGGGCGCGCCGGTGTTCGAGCACGCCGCCCTGCCATTCGATGCGAGCGGGCTCAAGCCCCATCTCGTGAACGGCTTCGAGCTCTGGCCCGTCGAGGGCGTGGAACTGGCCGTGCTGTCGATGGGCAACCCGCATGCGGTGCAGCGCGTTGACGATGTCGAGACGGCGCCGGTGCTGACTCAGGGCCCGCTGATCGAACACCATGCGCGCTTTGCCAAACGCGTCAACGCCGGCTTCATGCAGATCCTGAGCCGCGACCGCATCAAGCTGCGCGTTTTCGAGCGCGACGCTGGCGAGACGCTGGCCTGTGGCACGGGCGCCTGCGCGGCCGTCGTCGCCGGCATCCGCGCCGGCTGGCTGGACGAGGCCGTGGAAGTGCAGACGCGCGGCGGCCTGCTGCGCATCGAATGGGCGGGTGGACAGAACCCGGTGCTGATGACCGGCCCCGCAGTGAAAGTTTTTGACGGAGAGATCACGCTGTGAGTTCCAACCCGGCCGCTGACGCGGTGCAAGGCATCACCGAAACCGACATCGCCAACTACCTGGCGTCCACCCCCGGTTTCTTCGAACGCCACGCGGCGATGCTCGCCAGCGTGCAGCTGCAGCACCCGCATGGCGCACGCGCCGTGTCGCTGCAGGAGCGCCAGGCCGAGATGCTGCGCGACAAGATCAAGGGCCTGGAAATGCGCATCATCGACATGATCCGCAACGGCCAGGACAACGTCACCATCGCCGACCGCCTGCACCGCTGGACGCTGGCCGTCATGCGCGCGGTGGGCACGCCGGAGCTGCCCCATGTGCTGCTGGCCGAGCTGCGCCACCAGTTCATGATCCCGCAAGCCGGCCTGCGCTTGTGGGGCGTCGCTCCCGAGCATGAGGCCTCGGAGTTTGCCGCCTCGGTCAGCCCCGACGTGCGCAGCTTCGCCTCCAGCCTGAGCCAGCCCTATTGCGGCGTGAACTCCGGCTTCGAGGCGGCACGCTGGCTGGGCCTCAGCGAGAGCGGCGGCACGGCGACCTCGCTGGCCCTGATCCCGCTGCACCAGCCCAGCGCCAACGAGGACAAGCCCTTCGGCCTGCTGGTGCTGGGTTCGCCCGATCCGACGCGCTACACGGCCGAGATGGGCACCGACTTCCTGACCCGCGTTGGCGAGATCGCCAGTGCCGGGCTGGCGGGCTTGCTCGCTGCATGATGGAGTTGGCGCAGGACTTCACGGAGTTCTTGCAGCACGCCCGCGTGCAGCAGCGCCTGAGTCCGCGCACGCTGCGCATCTACACCGATGGCCTCGAACGCCTGCAGGCCATGTTGGTCGAAGCTGCGATCGACGCACGCAATCTGAACATCGCCCAGGCGCGCCGTCTCGCGGCCCTGTTGCATCGTGAAGGCCTGGCGCCGAAGTCCATCGCGCTGCTGCTGTCGGTCTGGCGCAGCGCCTACCGCTGGCTGGGCCTGCAGGGCCGCGTCACGCTCAATCCCTTCGACGGCCTGCGCGCGCCCAAGGCGCCCAAGCCTCTACCCAAGGCGCTGGGTGTGGACGACGCGGTGCAGCTCGCCGCCTACGCGCCCGAGGTGGCGGCCGATCCGGTGCTGGAGGCCCGCGACCGCGCCATGGTCGAGCTGCTCTACGGCGCCGGCCTGCGGGCGTCCGAGCTGACAGGGCTGGATGCCCAGGCCAGCGGCCAGGCGGCTGGCTGGGTCGACCTGCAGGCCAATGAAGTGCATGTGCTCGGCAAGGGCGGCAAGCGCCGCAGCACGCCGCTGGGCCGTGCCGCGGCCGAGGCACTGCGCACCTGGCTGGCGGTGCGGCCCCAGGTCGTGGCGGCTGGCGAGGCGGCGCTCTTCGTCGGCTCTCGGGGCAAACGCATCGCCGGCTCGACGCTGCGCGCCATGCTGAGCGCACGCGCCGTCGCGGCCGGCAGCCCGGCCCACGTTCATCCGCACATGCTGCGCCACAGCTTTGCCTCGCACCTGCTGCAGTCCAGCGGTGACCTGCGCGCGGTGCAGGAGCTGCTGGGCCACGCCCACATCACGACGACCCAGGTCTACACCCAGCTGGACCACCAGCATCTGGCGCGCATCTACGACGCCGCGCACCCTCGAGCCAAGAAATGAGATTCCAAATCACGGCTTTGGCCGCGTTGGCGGCCCTGTTGCCGGCCACGACCTGGGCCCTTCCCGACGACGCGCCGTTCGCACGCGTGCAAACGGTGCGCCCGGCCGCGGTCGAGGGCAATTGGACCAAGATGAAGATGCCCGACGGCGGCCGCACGGCCTTCGCTTCGATCAGCTACATGATGGCCTTGGACGAGGACTGGGGTTTCGGCCCCGGCGTCTACGGCGCGGCCAAGGGCAACTACGGTGGCATCTTCACTGTCGGCTTCACGGGCCAGCGGCGCTGGCGGCTCTCCGGCGACACGCATCTGGCCGCCAGCCTCTACGTGGGCGCTGGTGGCGGCCTGTCCAACCAGCAGCTGCGCTTCGGGGGCGGCCTGATGCTCAGGCCCGAGCTGTCGCTGCGCACCGAGGTGGGCGCCTGGTACACGGGCGTCGGCATCTCGCAGATCCGCTTCCCGAGCGGCAATGTGAAAAGCGGCGTGGGCCTGAGCTTTTCCCTCGGTCGATCGCTGGGCTTCCCCAGCTTTTCGCCGGACGATGCCGGCCGCCCGGGGCGCGCGACGCAACGCACGGGCCTGGGCTTCGACGAGATTGCCTTGACGGGCGGCTTCGAGAAGCCCCGCTCCGCCAGCCGTGACCGCAGCGGCAACCCGCTGACGCGCCGCATCGGCAAAGCCGGCGGGGAGCTGAGGCAATACATCGTCGACGGCAGCTGGTGGGGTATCGAGGCCGCCGGCGCAGCCCAGGGCGGCGCCGACGGCTATATGGAAGTGCTGGGCAACATCGGCCAGGACTGGGCCCTGTTCGGCACGCCGCGGCTGCGCGTGGGCGGCCAGCTCGGCACGGGCCTGGGTGGCGGCGGCACGCTGGACACCGGCAGTGGACTGCTGCTGCGCGCCGGGCCGACGCTGCGCTGGCTCACGCCCTGGGGCCCCAGCGTGCGCCTGGATGCCGGTTTCACCTATGCGTCCAGCGGTTCCTACAGCGCGCCATACGTGCGTGCGGTGTTGGCGATGCCGCTGGACCGGTCTCCGGTCGCATTTGGCGACGACACGAGCAACGGCATCGTGCGCGTGCAGCAACTCGGCGCCAGCGTGCTGCATCTGCCGCGTGTGCGCTTCAAGGACGGCCGACGCGAGGCGGTCAGCCATCTGGCCGTCAACATGTCGCGCGAATTCACGCCGTATGTCTATGGATCGGCGTTGGCGGGCAGCGCGGCAGCGGGCAGCGCCGGAGCCTATTCCTTCGGGCTCGTCGGCCTGGGCTTGCAAAGCGACCCGCTGTGGGGCGGGCTGCGTGTCGGCGCGGAATGGCTGGTCGGCGCAGCCGGCGGCGGCGGCGTGCGGGTGGGCGGCGGCGCCGTGACGCAAGCCGAGCTGTGGGCGCAATGGCGGATCGGCGAACGGCTGCGGCTGCGCACCGGCCTGGGCGAGTTCCGCACCATGCGCGGCAGCAGCCAGTCAACGCCCGTGGTCCACGTCGGCCTGAACTACGCCTTCGGGACGTTGCAGCGATGAACAGTTGCCCCCCCACACGTCGTGTGGCCGCTGCCCCCCGAGGGGGCGCTTTTCATCTTGGGACGGCCCGGCGATGAAAAAGATCACCCTGCGCGCCGGCAAGGAGCGCTCGCTGCAGAAGCGCCACCCCTGGGTGTTCGAAAGTTCCATTGCTCGCGGCGGCGCCGACGCTGGCGAGACCGTGCGCGTCGAGTCGGCCGACGGTGCCTTCCTGTGCTGGGCGGCCTTCAGCCCGCAGTCGCAGATCCGCCTGCGCGCCTGGAGCTTCGACGAGGCCGAGCGCATCGATGCGGTCTTCTTCAAGCGGCGCATCGAGCAGGCTGTGGCGATGCGGGCACGGCTGGCCATCGCCTCCGACGCCTGGCGCCTGGTGCATGGCGAGGCCGATGGCCTGCCGGGCCTGGTCGTGGACCGCTATGGCGACACGCTGGTGGCCCAGTTCGGCAGCACTGGCGTCGAGCGCTGGAAGGCCGTCATTGCCGACGCGCTGCTGACAGCGACCGGCCTGACACGCCTGTATGAGCGCTCCGACGCCCAGGCCCGCGAGTGGGAGGGCCTGCCGGTGCAGACCGGGTGGCTGCGTGGCGATGGCGAAACGGCGCTGACCATCCGTGAGCACGACTGGCGGCTGACGCTGGATGTGGCCGAAGGCCACAAGACTGGCTACTACCTCGACCAGCGCGACAGTCGCCGCCGCTTTGCCGACGCGGTGAAGCAATACGGCTGCAAGAGCGTGCTGAACTGCTTCAGCTACACGGGCGGCTTTTCGGTCGCGGCGCTCGCCGGTGGGGCAAGCGAGGTGGTCAGCGTCGACTCCTCCGGCCCGGCGCTGGAACGCGCCAAAGCCCATGTCGAGCTGAACGGCTTCGACGCGAGCCGCCACCAGGCCTGGGATGCCGACGTCAACGCCACGCTGCGGCGCTGCCTGGCCGAAGGCCGGCGCTTCGACGCCATCGTGCTCGACCCGCCGAAGTTCGCGCCCACGGTTGCCCACGCCGAGCGTGCCGCGCGCGCCTACAAGGACATCAACCGCCTGGCCTTCATGCTGTTGAGTGAAGGCGGCCTGCTCTACACCTTCTCCTGCTCGGGCGGCATCTCGCCCGACCTCTTCCACAAGATCGTGGCCGGCGCTGGGCTGGACGCGGGCGTGGACGGCTACATCATCGAACGCCTGTCGGCCGCGGCCGACCACCCGCAGACGGTGTGTTTCCCGGAAGGGGACTATCTGAAGGGCCTGGGGCTGCTGAAGCGCTGAGCTCGGGCAAAGAAAAAGCGGCCTCGCGAGGCCGCTTTGCATTGAGCGCGCAGGTTCAGTCGCGCTTGCGGCGGCGCGCCATGCCGATGAGGGCCAGGCCGGCGAGCAGCAGGGCGTACTGGCTCGGCTCCGGCACTGCAGCGGCAAGGTCCCAGCCGATGGCGTCGAAGGCCATCAAGTCGCTGACCGTGGCGTCATACGACTGGCCATTGCCGACGAAGGGACGCATCAGCGTGACGACGCTGGTGCCGAAATGGCTGGCCTGCTGACCGTTGCCATGTTCGAGACCGGTCGAGAAAGGCTGGACGGACGACAGGCCGCCATTCACCGAGAAATAGGGCGAGCCGCCCAGCGTCACGTCGCGCTGGCCGGCGGCGGAGTAGCGGAACATGTCCAGGGGCGTGTACCAGGGGGACACCTCGAACTCGTTGGGTGCCCCGGACAGTCCGCATTGGGCGGTATGGCCCACGCAGAAGTCGATGGAATCGACGCCCGATGCGAAACCGAGGGCGTGGCCAATTTCATGCTCGGCCACGGTGATGAAGTCGACCTTGTTGGATGGCACACCGCCGTTGGCGCGGGTGAAGGCGAAGCTGCTGGCGAAGCCATTGGCGAATTCAATGCGTGCATCAGGATTGCTGGCGTTGGTGCCAGGATCCAGGCCCAGGGCCTTGAGGTTGGCCGTGTTGACGACGAACTGCTTGTTGTTTGTCGAGCCGTCGTTGTCGAGGCGGGTCGTCAGGTCGCCCTGGGTGGCCAAGAAGCTGAGGCTGGAACCGGCCGGCAGGCTGGCGACGGCGAGGGCATCGGTCACCGACTTGGCATCGGTCGCGAGGCCACTGCGCAGCGAGCCGTAGTCAAGGACCGCCCGAGACGAGCCGGTCGACCCCAGGACGTTGGGGGCCAGGTCGCTGAAGGCGATGTTGACGTAGACGGTCACGTTGTCGGTGAGCTTGCCCGACCAATAGTTGGCCGCGGTCTGGAAGGCGCCCAGTTGCTCGGCAGACATCTTGGTCGTGCCAACGTCGTTCAGCACGATGTTGAGGGCCTGGGCGCTCGGGGCCAGGCCGGCGAGGCTCAAGGCCAGCGCGAACGCGGCGGGGCGGAAAGACTTGCGGGAAAGCATGGAAGGCTCCGGTCTGGGGGGCGATCCAGGATTCTGTCGGCCCGGGAGCGTGGTTTGCCCCCGGGCTCGCGGGGGGTCATATGAAGTTAGGGGGATGGCAGTCCGATTCGCGTCTCGAACTTGGCCCGCTTCACGCTGAAGAAGGCCTTGATGTTGCGCACATTGGCATCTTGGGTCAGCAGCCGTTGGGTGAACGCCTGGTAGGCCGGCATATCGGCCAGCTGCACGACGAGCACGAAGTCCGGCCCGGGCGACACCCGCCAGCACTGTTGCACGGCCGCCTCCTGCACCGCCCGCGCCTCGAAGGCATCCAGGTGCTCGGCGCCCTGGCGGTCCAGCGTGATCTCCACGATGGCCGACAGCCCGGCCCCGAGCTTGTCAGGCGACAGCAGGGCCACCTGGCGTTCGACGATGCCGGCCTCGACCAGGCGCTTGACGCGCCGCAAGCAAGTGGCAGGCGACACGGCGACGCGCGCGGCCAAGTCCTGGTTGCTCAGCGATGAATCCGTCTGCAGGGCCTCCAGCAGACGCAGGTCGATTGCGTCTAAATCAGTCATTAATGTTGAATATTTGAACGAATATTTCTCAGTGGGTGGATCGGGAAATTTTCCTTCATTTTTTGAGAAATTTCGCACCCATTCGCCGCGGCGGTCTCCCTACGATGCACGCATTCCCCAACGGAGACCTCCATGTGCGGCATCGTCGGCGCGGTCAGTCAGCGCAACATCGTTCCCATCCTCGTTGAAGGCCTCAAGCGCCTCGAGTACCGCGGCTATGACTCGTGCGGTGTGGCCGTGCACCAGGACGGCGGCCTGAAGCGCGCCCGCAGCACGTCCCGCGTGGCCGAACTTCAGGCCGTGGCCGACCAGGACGGCATCTCCGCTGGCACCGGCATCGCCCACACGCGCTGGGCCACGCATGGCGCACCGGCCGTGCACAACGCCCACCCGCACTTTTCGCCCGGCCCCAATGCGGGCGTCGAGAGCACAGGCCGCATCGCGCTGGTCCACAACGGCATCATCGAGAACCACGACGAGTTGCGCGCCGAGCTGAAGTCGCGCGGCTATCAATTCACGAGCCAGACCGACACCGAGGTCATCGCCCACCTGATCGACCATCTCTACAGCGGCGACCTGCTCGACGCCGTGCAGCAGGCCCTGCCGCGGCTGAAGGGTGCCTATGCCGTGGCCGTGTTCTGCCGCGACGAACCGCACCGCGTGGTAGCGGCCCGTGAAGGTTCGCCTTTGGTGCTGGGCGTGGGCGAGCAGGAGAACTTCGTCGCCTCCGACGCGATGGCCCTGGCCGGCGTGACCGACCAGATCGTCTACCTGGAAGAGGGCGATGTCGTCGACCTGCAGCTGGGCCGCTACTGGCTCAGCCGCCTGGACAAGACGACGGGCCGCTATCAGTCGGTGGAGCGGGAGGTCAAGACCGTGCACGCCCACAGCGGCGCTGCCGAGTTGGGGCCGTATCGCCACTACATGCAGAAGGAAATCTTCGAGCAGCCCGTGGCCATCGCCAACACGCTGGACGCGGTGACCGGCATCAGCCCGGAGCTCTTCGGCGATGGCGCCTATGGCATCTTCAAGGAGGTCGACAACGTCCTCATCCTGGCCTGTGGCACCAGCTACTACTCGGGTTCCACGGCCAAGTACTGGCTGGAGAGCATCGCCAAGATCCCGACCAGCGTCGAGATCGCCAGCGAATACCGCTACCGCAGCAGCGTGCCCAACCCGCGCACCCTGGTCGTCACCATCAGCCAGAGCGGCGAGACGGCCGACACCATCGCCGCACTGAAGCACGCCCGTTCGTTGGGCATGAAGCACACGCTGACCATCTGCAATGTGTCCACGAGCGCCATGGTGCGCGAATGCGAGCTGGCCTACATCACCCGTGCCGGCGCCGAGATCGGCGTGGCCTCCACCAAAGCCTTCACGACCCAGCTTGTCGGCCTCTTCCTGCTGACGCTGGCCCTGGCGCAGACGCGGGGCCACCTCAGCGAGGCCGACGAGGCCGAGCACCTGAAGGATCTGCGCCACCTGCCCGTCGCCGTGCAGGCCGTGCTGGCCCTGGAGCCGCAGGTCATCGCCTGGAGCGAGGAATTCGCGCGCAAGGAGAACGCGCTGTTCCTCGGCCGCGGCCTGCACTACCCAATCGCGCTGGAAGGTGCGCTCAAGCTCAAGGAAATCAGCTACATCCACGCCGAGGCCTACCCGGCCGGTGAACTGAAGCACGGCCCGCTGGCCCTGGTGACGGCCGAGATGCCGGTGGTGACGGTGGCGCCCAACGACGCGCTGCTGGAAAAGCTCAAGAGCAACATGCAGGAAGTGCGCGCCCGCGGCGGCCAGCTTTATGTCTTCGCCGACGGCGACACCGCCATCGAAAGCGAGGCCGGCCTGCACGTCATCCGCATGCCCGAGCATTACGGCGAACTCAGCCCCATCCTGCACGTCGTGCCGCTGCAGCTGCTGGCATATCACACGGCCTGCGCGCGGGGAACGGACGTCGACAAGCCACGTAACCTGGCAAAAAGTGTGACTGTCGAGTAGGCGAGCTGGTGCTGTTGACGCCATGACTCCAGCAAATAAGGTCCGTCGGGATTAAATAAGGTCCGTCGGGGATATTCCGCAATGTGAGAGTGGATGCGCTATGGGTGCCACCCGCTTGTGTTCTTGAGAACTACGGGCGGATGGCAGGCGCGTCGAGGTCCGTTCGGCGTTCAGCGTAGCGACATGAACATTTCAGTCATCGTGGGCGCGCGTAGCCGCTTGACCGTCCCTCGGAAGTTGCTCAGTCAGCTCAACCTTAAGCCCGGAGGCCAACTGCGCATCCCGATCCAGTCCAATGGAATCGTGACAGTCCAAGCAGGGCGGTCTAGTCGCTGACCGGTAGTGGCCGTCCCGGTTTCCGACTAGCGCGCGGCTACGGGCTATGCGAGCCCGCCCTCACCGCTGCAACTGCAATACGTTGACGCCAGCGCCGAAGACCTGCAGCACCAGCGGCAACAGATGGTCGTGGTGGCTCAAGAACAGTACCTGAGTCTGCTTCGACAGCTCTCGTAACGCCTCCGGCGTTTCATACACGGTAGATGTCTTTGAGTCCGGCACCAGTTGCCAATGCAGCTAGGTGATGCGCTCAGTGCATTGTTGATCCGAAGCTGGCTAACGGCCCTTTCGCCCCCGCGCTTGCTGGTCGAGGTGCTCCGCACTCTCGAGGCGAAGGTTCAGCTCGCGCACGAATTCCTCGATACCAGACCCCAGAGTTGCAACCCAGGTGCGAAGTTCAAGCACGTCGAGCCGACGGACCCCTCGCTCCACCTTGCTCACGTCTGTTTGAGCCCAACCCATGCCTTCCGCCAGCGTGGTCTGTGACATGGCGCACTCCTCCCGGACCTCGATGAGGAGGTCCAGCAGCACTTTGAGCTCTAGAGGTTGAGGGAGACGTGGCATGCGTCACAGGGAAGCGACGCGCACCATGCATGCGAAGTTCAAATAGTCGAAATTCGACTAATCTGATGGCTTCGGATCTGCCATCTCGCCAGATTCGCCAAGACTCAGATGCTCGATCTGACGACGAGCAACCCAGGGAATCTCGCATGTCAAACCTCAAAACCATCGTCGGACGCGTGTCCCATGTCGGCTCCTCGACCAGGAATGAGCACGATCACACGTACAGCGCCGTCGAGATCCAAACCCCCGACGGTCGGATCGACCTGAAGGAGGTCACTGCGGTCAACGATGTGCATCGCGCGCTCAAGCCTCAGAAGGACGTGGCCCTTGTTGTGCTCCACATAGACAAAGGCGCGAAGTCGAAGTCCATCGTCCTCGGTGCATACGACAAGGGCGATCAGCGCCTCTACGCCAACGAGGAGATGTACAAGCTCCGGGACCACGCTACGAAATCGGCGCTCCTTCTCAGTTTGTCCGGCATCGTGGTGATTCCCATCGGACTGGCGTTCTTCGTCGTGCCTGGGCTGCTGTACATCCAAGTGCTGTGGAAGTCATGGACCTCCATCAAGTTCTTCCCTCCCGGCGAAGAGATCCGCCAGGCAGTCGAGCGCTTGCCCACGGGCGCCTGAACGTTCTAACAGCTGCCTCGTGTTGGGACCCTTGCTGTGGCGGCGGGAGTGCGCCATGCAACGGACCTGGGAGCCCCCAGCTCGAAGCAGGTCTTGCAGCCGGCGAAGTCGTCGCAGAGGAGCTTGCCGGCTTGCACGGCGTTTGACGCCCGCATACTCAGAGCTTCATGGCTTCACCAGCCTGTACCCGCCTGCTCGTACTCGGAATCCGGGTTGAACGTGACCGTGAATCCGGCGAGGGCCCCGGGCTGAAATGCCCACAGGCTTCGCGCCGATCTGAGGCCCTTCCTGACTTCCCTACCGTCGCGAAGAAGACGACGAGAAAGGAACTCTGGGACCTCGAGGCGTCGATTGCGCGAATGGCGACGCGCGCGCATCTTCATGGTGGCAACTCCTGCTCGCCCTCCTGCGGAGGGTACCTGCCTGCAAGCTCCTTGGCCTTGGCGTCTATCCTAATTCGCACCTTGGTCAGGGCCTCTTCCGTCGGAGATCTCACGCGGCTTCGTTCGTAGTACCTCATTGCGTAGTCGCATCGCTCAGCAAGTTCGACGTCCGCCTCTGGCAGCTCATGCTCATCCTGATCCGACTCCGGCTTGCGCACGCGTTCGGCAAGCGCCAGCCATTTGGACGCCACGACCATTGATTGCAATCCATAACGGCAGCTCCGATGCACTTGCAGCCAGTTGCTAACGTGCCAATTGCATGTATCTGTGATGATCTACAGGAAATGAAGCGCCAAATGTGATGACCTACAGGACGAAAATTTGCAATCGCAATTTTGAACTGGCACGCTTGGCCTCATGTCGCACCTAACACGTAGAGCAAACGTCCCCTCTCAAAGGCAATGCAGCTACCAAGATGCGGCACGCTCCTCAGTCGAGCGCCCCACACTAGAGAGATCGGTGTGTTCGGCAAATGCCGTAGCGTCGCTTCGAAGTGAATGTCGTCAGCGCAGCCGCGCGGAGGTGTCGGAATGACAACCTTCTGTGAGGCTGCACGCGCTTTGGCTTGGGGCAGGGACCTTCTCGAGGACTTGGTGGCGGACCCGTTGGCACATCCGAGCGAGCGCGATCTCGCGGCGGAGTTGCTTGTCGGGTATCCCACAACCCGATCTATCAGTGGCCAACTCGAAGACCTAGACGGCCACAACTTGATGGTCGCCGCGTCTTGCATCCATCAAACCAGGATGCTTGTGACGAGACTGACTGTAGGGATCTCTCCTGCCCTGGCGGAACGGGCTCAACGGATCGCCTGGCACTTCCCGCGTGTTCGCGCTCTCGACGCAGCTACGCCAGAGGACGCTCGGACGTGGGCGGCTCACGAATTGAATCGACGTCCGGGGCGCTACGGCTTGGTCTCAGAGCTAGCGAGGAAGCAGAGCCTTGATGCCTTCGAAGCGCAGGCTCGAGTCGATGGATGGATAGATGAGGCAGGGCTCTGGTGCTCGCGGCCAGGCGAGGAGGCGTCGCGGTGACAAAGCTTCAACCAGGAGCCGGGCCAACCGGACAACAGAGTTCAAGGGGGAGGCGATGAGCAACAGGCATGCCGACAGTCACGGAGACTGGGTCCTATGGTGGAGCGACTATGCGTGCAACAAGCTATACCTGCCTCCTATTGTTGTGTCGCAGATCGAGGCAGAGCGGCAGAAACTCGAGCGGGAAGCACGAGCGGCGGCGCTCGCAGCAGCATCGAACCACGGCACGGTGGAACGCAACGCCGTAGCAGTGGCCGACGACGCGGCACCGATCACCGCGTCGCACGAGGCCGACGACTCCATGCATCGGGCGCATATGCACGAGGTTGCCCGCCATCAAATTTTCCCGCGCATCGATGTAGTCAAGGAACGCATTGCGAGACTTGGGAACGGCTTCTACGGTGACCAAGAGCACACGATGCGACAGCTCAAGGCGCTCAGCACTGCCCTCGATAGGGGGCCGATGAGGTCGGTTGTCCGAAGGCCGGACTGGAGGTCGGCCTTTGAAGATTTGGCCACCGAACTTCCGGCCTACAGGGCTGTGCTTCAAGTCATCACGAATGCACTTGCGTTGGCAGAGATCACCGGAACCACGCCATCGATCACTCCGATCCTGATCGTTGGCGCACCTGGCGTCGGAAAGTCCTACTTCTGCCGGCGACTTGCGCAGACGTTGGGGTCGGGATCCGCTTGGATCGCGATGGACCAACACACGGCAGGTGCTGATTTGCGAGGATCCGACAGCCACTGGTCGACTTCGCGGCACGGGGCCCTATTCGACCTCTTGGGTCTCAGCGACACAGCGAATCCGCTCGTCGTTCTTGACGAGATCGACAAGGCTCCCCGAAGTTCCGGCACGCAGAGCATCGACATGCTTGCGCAGCTGTACTCGGCTTTGGAGCCAGAAACCGCGCGGCACCTGGCCGATGTGTCATTGGACGTTGAACTTGATGCGAGCCTCGTCATGTACGTTGCTACCGCCAATCAGCTGAAATCTTTTGATGCTGCGCTTCTGAGCAGATTTGAAGTTGTACAAGTCGGTCTCCCAAGACCATCGGAGCGGCGGGAGGCGGCCGCACGTGTTGTCGACAGCGCGCTACGGAGGCTCGGCGTCCACGGCGCCGTGAAAGTGAGCCCCGGATGCGCGGCCTTGCTGGCCGATTTCTCAGCACGGGTCGTTCACCGAGCCATCGAGAAGGCGGTCGGAGCGGCGGTCGCCAGCGGAAGGCACACGGTCAGCATCGGCGACATGGAGGCAGCGCTTGGCATCGCACCGCAGCTCTGCGAGAGCCTTTGCTCAAAGCCACATTGACGACAACCATGAAGCGGAAGCCAGGAAGGGCGCAGAGTGAAGATCCTTGTTGTAAGCGACCTGCACCTAGAGTTCGGTGATCCATACACGGTACCGGCCGGCCTTGATTTCGACGCCGTGGTCTTGGCTGGCGACATCTCATCGCCGGGCACCGATGCCATCCACTGGGCGCAGCGTGAATCGACTTTCGGCGGCCGACCGGTGATCTTCGTGGCTGGCAATCATGAGTTCTACAACCGTGTGATGCGTGTCGAACTCGAAAAGATGAAGGCCGCGGCTGCTGACAGCAATGTGCACATCCTCAACCGCTCTGGAGTGGTCATCGACGGCGTCCGCTTCCTTGGCTGCGTGCTATGGACCGACTTCCAACTGCCGCTGCGGATGCCTGGCGGCGAGCTCAAGTCCAGCATCAAGCGCGCGCTGCGTGCTGCAGGCGACCAGCTGAATGATTTCAGGCTGATCGAGGTCGATGCAGAGGCGACAGCGAACACGAATGGGGCGGCGGGTTGCAGGCCGTTCCAACGCGTCCTCCGGCCTGCCGACACCATGGCGATGCACTGGATCGACCGTGATTGGCTCCGGTGCGAACTGACGCAGCCATTCCAGGGTTCGACAGTCGTGGTCACGCACCACGCTCCAGCAATTGCCTCCGTCGCCGCGCGCTATGCCGCCGATTGGTTGACGCCGGCCTTCGTTAGTCAGCTGCCATCAACGATCTTCAAGGTGCCTTGCCTATGGACGCATGGGCACACGCACACTTCGTTCGACTACATGGAGGGCACCTGCAGGGTCGTCAGCAACCCACGTGGCTACCGCGTCCGCGACGGAAGGTTTGAGAACCAGCACTTCGATCGGGGCTTTGTCGTCGAGGTCGCATCATGATCGTGCGAGATCACCGTCGTCGGCATGCTTGGCATTCTGGTGCGACGACCTCCGCGACTTGGGCAACCAAACATCGGCCGCAGAGGGAGTTCCTCGCCACCGGCGGCAACGGATCTTGGTTCCTTGGCGGGTATGCGAGGAATTGCAAAATCCTCGGATTGACGTACTGATGTCAGCCGCGTTTCTCTTCCTCGACTTCGACGGTGTCATGCACCGCGCCCATGTCGGCACCAACATCGACCGACTTTTCGAGCACGCCGATCTGCTCGCCAGCTGGATGGGAGAGCACCCAACCGTTCAGATTGTAGTCAGCAGCAGTTGGAGAGAGGTTCACCCGCTGAGCCAGCTACGCGACCTCCTCTTCCACGACAAGCCTGACCTGGCTGAGCGCGTGGTCGGGGCGACCCCAAATCTGGACCGCCAAAAGCTTGAACGCTCGGCCGAATGTCGACACTGGCTTGCTGACCAGGGGCACTACTACGCTGCCTGGGTCGCCATCGATGACCAGGCCGAGCTCTTCGATCGCTTCTCGCGCGCGAATCTCGTCCTTTGTGACCCGGCCGTCGGCCTCACGCTGGCCTTGCTGGATCGCGCCTGGCAGTTGCTCCAGCGGCTTGAACAGGAAGAGCCGGAGCGACGGACGCGCCGTGACGCCAATGGCGCCCCGCTCAGCCCTAGCCAGCGTGCCTTTGTGCGACCTCTACCAGTTGACCACCCTTCAGCGGTAGGCAAGGAGCCAGGCATCAAGCCGCTGACCAAGCTCGAAGAGGCTCGCATCGTGAGGGAGCACGTTCGATGAAGCATTGGAACGGTATGCGCCCCGTGCACCCAGGCGAGATCTTGCTGCAGGATTACCTTCGCCCAAGCGGTACAAGCGTCCGCGAGGCGGCCAAAGCGCTCGATGTGTCCTACGAGCAGCTACTCGAGATCACCACCGGTGAGCGAGCGGTGACCTCTGAAGTCGCCGAGCGGCTGGAGCGTCAATTCGGCAGCGAAGCAAAGGGCTGGCTCAACCTGCAGGCTGCCTACGAGCATCGCGTCGCTGAGGTGACCAATACCAGTGGTCCGCAGAGCCAATTCCCGATGCGGCCGCCAACATGGGATGGACTGGAGAAGGAGGCGCGCAGGCGGTTCCGAGCTCGGCTCGACGCCGCCGACATGATCTCTGTCGATGAGGCCGCACGGATCCTAGACGTCAACAGTCAAGTCATTGACGACTTGGTCCGCACTCGATGTCTGCTTGGAGTCCGGGCACCTGGCGAGGCCTGGCGCATCCCCGCCTGGCAAATCGTTGAGCCGCTGCGCTCAGAGCTGCCGGCGATCCTTGATGCGCTAGACCTCGACGCCTGGGGCGCCCTGGCCTGGCTCGAGACGGCGCTGGGCGGCCTCGATGGCCGTACACCACGGACGGCCGTCGAGCAAGGACAGGGCACCAGGGTTGTCATGCTGGCGCGAGCTGAGGGCACCTGATGCAGCTGCGCTACCCGTGCTCGATGGCCAGGCCGAGTCGCTCGAAGAGCTGGGCGACTTCGTGATTGCTTGCGACTCAAAACTTGGCCTGGCTTGGCTCAGCGGCATACAGGAGATGCAGTGACGACATTTGACGAACGAATCCGTGCGTTGGTTTGGGCAGGTGAGCTGCTGCAAGATCTCGCTGTAGATGAAGCGTTGCCCGCAGAGATGCGCGCCCACGCAGCAAAGCTGCTCGATGGGTACCCAACACCGGAATCAATTGAGAGCCGGCTCGAAGACCTTGAGGACCCCGCGCTCTTGCTGGCAGCACAGCGTATCCAAGACGTTGGCGCCATGACCATTCGAGTGGCTAAGAGCCATCAATTGTGGTCCGATCAAGCACGGCGGATTGCGCGTCATTCCCCAGTTGGCACCGACGCTCCGCGCAACGTGAAAAAGCCATTCCGACGCCGCAAGATGGGCGGCGTTCTACCTAGACCGCGCGCCCGGCCGGAGCGGCTTGATGCAGGGGGAACTGGATGAACCACCGATCCTGACCTTGCCCACGTAGCCCGGAAGGCCCCATGCCTGTGATTGCACTTGACGCCGACGGCGTGCTGCTCGACTACAACCTCGCGTACGCCGCTGCTTGGCAGCGCGCCTTCGGCTTCTATCCTCGCGAACGCGACCGGTGCGCGTATTGGGCCGTCGACCGTTGGGATGTTGAGTGACTCACAGGCAATCGACTCGCGCGGTGGTGGCTGTCACGCGGCTAGTCTGCGATGGCGGCTACCTCGCAGCGATACGGTGTCGGTCTTCCGCTAAACGCAGACGTTGCACGGATCCAATCGGCAAATTGCGCGAGGTCCGCATGCCGTGACTTTGCGACTGCGAGTCCCGATCCCTAGAGCCGCGTCCACGCGCCCGACACGTCCTATTGAGCCCAGCCGATCTCCAACATGACCAGGCCAAGTGCACGCACGGCGAACTGCGTATCGTCGTCACCTGGCTCTCGAGCTCCCTTTACGTACTGCTCGTTCGACTTTCCGCGGCAATGTATCCGGGCGACGATCAGCGCCGGGCTCCCGCAGATCGCCACCAACAGACTGCCTTTGATGGCGGCGCGTCAGAAAAGCGTCTCTCGGTCGATCCCCTTGGTGGTGACGACTGGAACGACACGGCTCGCGGTGATCCAGGAAATGCCGAACGAAATCAGGCCACCGGCCTCGCCGACGAACACAGGGTTCAGCGCTGGGCTCCAGCGGCTCAAGTACTTTTGAAGCGCAAGGACGAAGATCGACGCAATCATCCCGACGAGGCACCCTGCGTAGATGTTCCTGCGCCATTTGGCATTCGAACTGGCCTTGCCATGACGAACTCCAATCTTCCAATCTTCAGAGCCAGGCGCAACTGACGCGATTGGCAATGCTGTCGCCGCTTTTGCAGCGGCACCGTGCACCTGCACCTTCTGATGTGCCCGAGCCATGAAGTGCAAGCAGAACCAGGCCAACACGGCATACATGATGCCGGCGGCGACGTAGTGCAGGCCGCCAATCAGCTCCGTGCCGCATCGGCAGGCGCAGGGGAACAATGCGATGCACGCGGCGGCGGCCGATGCCACCCGCGCGAGGATGCCCTGAGCCCGAGCCTCGCCGTTGAAACTGAGCAGCAGTGCAGTGATCGCGAATAGGAAGCCTGTGAAGACCGTCCTCGGCCAGTCGCTGATGTTCAGCCAGTCGATCGTGCGTGGCCAGTCCTTGTCGTTGAACCAGTAGGACTCACTGATGGACGTGACGGCGCCCCATCCTCCAGTTAGCGCCAGCTCGGCAAACGGCAATAGAACCGCGATCAGGCCCACGAGGAACTTGATCGTGAACTGGTTCACCGCGGGAGGCCTGTTGGGCTCAGGTACTTGCCCAACCTTCAATATCCGCTCCAGCACAACCCAAATGCTCATCTTGGCCTCCCTCGGCTTTGTCCGAGCAGTATCAAGCGGCTCTGGGGCCTCTCCTACTAGGGGGCATACCAGCCATGGCTGACTGGAAGCAGTCGCATAGTGCCAGGCGCGAACACGGCTTGGCCGGCCAGGCGGTACCCACCAAGTCCCAATGAGGTGCCTAGCCCAGGATGACCTGACGCAGTTCCCGAACCCGAGCCCTGAGGTCGACGAAGCCATTGCGGATGTGGAGAGTGGCGCCATTGCCCAACAAGTAGTCCCGAAGTCCAAGGACGTCCTGGTAGGCCTCACCATCTCCGTGTCCAGGGTTCGGCCATTGCACGAAGACCTCGCGTACGATCCAATCAAGAGCTGACCGACCGACTAACGGCGGCAGATCTCATCAGGGAGGAGCTATGGCGACGATATTTCGCCTGCGAGCACTGGCCGCCGAGTTCGGCGACTGCCTTTGGCTCGAGTACGGCGATGAGAAGGCACCGCACCGCGTGCTCGTTGATGCGGGCACTGGTAAGACTGCCGAGAAGCTCATGCCGATGCTGGCCGCGGTCCGAGCAAAACTCCCGAGCCACGAGCTTCTCATCGTCACCCACGTTGACCGAGACCACATCGGCGGGATCCTGCCCGTCGTCGCTGACGAAGCGTGTAGGGGGCAGTTCAAGGACCTCTGGTTCAACGCCTATCACCATATGTACACGGCGTCTAACCAGCAAGCGATGGGAGCGGTCCAAGGGGACAAGCTGACGGACTGGCTAGTAGGGAAAGATCTGCCCTGGAATGAGGCATTTGGAGGCAAAGGCATCTATTTCGAGAAGGATGGAGCGTTGCCGACTGCCACTCTGGATGGCGGCATGAAGGTGACTATCTTGTCGCCTGGCATTCCGCAGCTGAGCAAGATGCTTGGCCGCTGGGAGGACGAAGTAAAGCGAGCTGGACTGGATCTAGATGCTTCGCCAGACGTTCGTCGTGAACGGGTCGGGGAACAGGCCTTAGGGGGCCTCGATGTGAACGCGCTTGCCAACGCCGCGACCAAGACAGATCCCGAGGAGCCGAACGGCACATCGATCGCGACGCTTCATGAATACAACGATTGCTCCGTCCTGCTGGCGGCAGACGCTCATCCACAAGTTCTCATAGCGGGCATCAAGAAGCTGGCTGCCGAGAGAGGGTTGCCAAAAGAACAGAAGCTCGAAGTCGACGTTTTCAAGTTGCCGCACCATGGCAGCAAGAAGAATGTGACGAAGACCCTCATGTCGCTCGTCTCGGCGAGGGCTTACATCTTCTCCTCCAACGGTGTCAGCTACTTTCATCCGGACCGGGAGGCCGTGGCTCGTGTGATCCAGGCCCACGGCGACGGTGCCAATTTACTCTTCAACTACAGAACCAAGTTCAACGAGATGTGGGATGACGACGACCTTCGAGATCAATGGAAGTACAGCGCTGGCTACGGGGCTGGCGAGGCGGGAATCGAAGTGGATGTCATGCAACTGAAGGCTGCGGTGGGCGAATGAGGGATGCGACACGGGAGGTATCAAAATGACTGTTCTCGTCTTGGACGCGGACCTTGATGAGCCTGGCATTCATGCGCTGGTGATCGGTGTCGGTGCGTACCCATACTTGAAAGGCGGATCTAAGAAGCCGAGGTTCGAGTGCTCAATGGGTCAATTGGACGCACCGCCAAAGTCCGCTGAAGCCTTCTCGCAGTGGTTGAAAAGCGGGTTGAAGTTGGACGGGAAGGAACTGCGCCGGCTGGATGTGCTCGCCGGTCCGGCCTATGAGGTCATCGACCATCAGGGGCAGGAGGTTCTTACCGACGCGCCAACGTTGGCAAACGTCAAGAAGGCCGCCATCGACTGGAAGACCTATGCCAACTCGAACGAGGACAACGTCGCCATCCTGTTCTTCTGTGGGCATGGGCTGAGCGTCGGTGACGACGAAGCGCTGCTGCTTGAAGGGTTTGGCGACCTTAGCCAGGGGGATCACCTGAATGAGGCCTTCAATCCTTCGGCGTTGCTGACCGGAATGCAGTCTTGCCGTGCGTCACTACAGATCTATTTCTTTGACGCTTGCCGGAATGAGGAGCCTAAGGCGGCTAACGCTGCTACCGGGCTTGCTGGTGTGACTGGGCTGTTGAGAGCGCTTCCGAGTGACGCGAAGAGCGGCAAGGACCAGGCAGTCTTTCGCTCCACTCACCTTGGCATGCAGGCTTATTCAACAAACGGGAAAGCTTCTAGGTTCACTGAGGCTCTCATTGAAGCCATGTCAGGTGCTGGCTCAACCGATGACGAGAACGGTTGGTCGGTCGAACCCGTCTCACTGCAAAGCGGCGTGAATTGGCTTATCAACTTGGACCCAGAGGTCACCGAGCAATGGATGACCATGGAGGTGCCGGCTCGTCGCATCACGCTGCATCAGCTTCCTGGCGGACCCATTGTCCCCGTGATGATTACTTGCAAGCCAGACGGCGTATTGAGCGATTGCGTGCTCGAGCACACTAACGACGCCGGCGTCAAGACCAGCCGGAACCCGCCGAACGACGAACCTTGGCATCAGAACTTGCCCTTCGGTATCTATGAGTTCCGTGCGTACGACCAGGCCGGTACGACAGAGAAGGGATTGATTAAACGTCAACCCCATCCACCGAAGGCGGTCATCGCCATCAAATGCGAATAGGTGGGGCAGATGCTCGAGCTCATTGTGGTTTCGCAAAAGGAAGCAGACGGCTTCAAGGCAGCCGCCGCCTTCGCCGTCGGGGACATCCGCCCTGCAAACGGGTCGACGGCAAAGCGCGACGTGGTGATTCCCGTGGACGGTGTACCTCAGAGGGTCAAGGGCTCGCTTCGTGAAGGCGAGTACCAAGTAAGGGTGCGAATGCCGGATGGTGCGCTTCACACCGAGACCGTTTCGGTTCCTTCCGATCTGGCGCCGGCTGTACTAATCGTCCGGAGTTCGGGCATGCCAATGGAGCGAAGCGACCCGTATCGGGTGGACAAGCTTAAAAGGTCCGCCGACTACGGTGAGCGGGTGGCGCGCGTTAAGGTCCAAATCGAAGACGACGTTCCAAAACCATCTTGGTCGAAGCATGTCTTGCCGTTGCCCGTCATCAATTGGGTGGGTAGCCAAGCCACGGGGCGAGTTCACTTTGACCAACTCGGTGACGCCACCCAGGAGGTTTCGCTTCATCGCGTAAGGGCAATGCACGTGGACTTCTTGGCTGACACCCGGTCGATCGGTGCGCCTCAGCTTGACTCGGAGACCGCCGCACGAATGAGCTTTGGTTCGGCGGTAGCGGTTCAACCCGCCAAGGTGACGCGATCAGGCGGAAGCGAGGTCCAGAAATGGAAGTTGGCCCAGAGAGGTAAGCAGCCCGAGGATGCTGCCACCGGTCGGTACTTCAGCGCGCTCGTGTCCAACGGAAAGGATGGCGCGCAGGTACAGAAAGTTGTTCCGATTCCACAGCATTGGCTGCAAAAGGACGGCTCGAGAGAAGAGCTTCAGCTTCAATTCACTGGCTCGATGTGGCTCCGAGACGCCGTGGGTCTTCGGTTGACCGTGTCTGACCCCTTGGCCACCTCATTGCTCAACTTCCTTCAGAACGGTGATCTGAACGGTGCCTTGGCCGTCGGGCGAAGCGACTGGGAGATTCCTGGTTGGGACGCGAATCCGTATGAGAAGGTAGCGGAGGCCTACGCGCTCGTTTACTCGCGACATGCGGATGCGGAAGAAGGCTGGGAGGCTGGAATCCTGCATCTGAGTCGCAAGGTGAAAGACATCCCTGACCCCAGCATTCTGCTGGCGACACTGTTGCTTCAGCGGAAGGTCAAGGCTTTCGTCGTTTTGGGAGAGGAATTTCCACCAGCGGGCGTCAAAGCGCGGGCGGAGATGGCTTGGAGGTCGATTCGGGATGCGGTGGGTATGGGTCCGCCGATGTTTCGGTTAGGTCTGCGGTTGCTGCACGAGAACCTCTGCATCCTTCTTGATTCAGATTTCTTGCCGCAGGGCGAAATTCAGCGCGTCAAGCTGGCGCTGAATGTGGTTGGCAATTGGCGAGCCCGCGTCGACCCCACTCAGGCACTCTGTGTCTTCGACGTGAGCTCCTTGTAGGAACCAAGTATGCGTCCGGTCAACACACCTTGAGCGGCTTGCCAAGGCCGGCCAAGATGGTGCCGACGTTTGCCGATGAGCTAATCAGCAGGCGCCTTGCTTAAAGAGGGCCCTAACAGCCGAACTGAGGGATTCCGGCTGCGTCACCATTGTGGGTGGCCTTGCAATTCGTATTCCAATACCTCCGGCGTCGGCGATGTCCTTGTCAATAGGCTGCGTCAGTTCGACGAAGGCGAGACCAACCTTTGGTGCGAGTTTCTCTCGCCCGGGGAAGCCGTCAATGGCTTGTCGGAGGGCGCGTGTCTCGGCACCACGGAAAGCGAAGTTCAAGCCATCTCGCTCACGCCCATCGGTAACGACGACGATCAACAGCATCGCTCTGGAGAACTGCAGTTGAGCAAGAAGGTTCGCTTGTTGGACGCCGCGGCGCAGGTTCTGAAGCTTCCCCGGCATCCCGGTGTGAAACGCCTCAGCGCCCACCTTGACGCGCTTCACTTCAATGGCGAGTGCGTTCTCGTGGTGAGGAGTCGCCGATATGAGAACGTCGATGTCGCCCGGTCCTTTGGCGTTCGGCGCGATTCGGGTTGTCGGCGTGCTGAGCGCCAGAAGCGATGTCGCCTCGACACGAAGCTCACGCAACAAGGGTTGCGAGAACGTCGGATCGATGAACAACTGGCGACACAGTGCCTCCTCAGCGATTTCAGTGACAGAGTGGGCTTCCATGCCTCAAGCGTAGTCGGCGGCGACGAAATGTGGCTAGCTACGATCGGTCCAACAGACTGTTCATGAGCAAGGAGGGGACAAATGGTTCCATCTTTCGACGGATTCAGAGGGTCGGGCACGTTTAGCGTTGGCGGGCTGACTATCGCCGGTGACCTGATCCTCAAGGGCGAGGCAAGCACGCTCGATCTATTTGCGGAGGAGCCCTTTTCTTCCGGTGATGTGGCGGAGGGCTGCATTCTTGGGTCGCTTCACGACCGGACCAAGGTATCCCTGATCGGGTGCATCACCGTGCAAGGTCCAGGACGTGGGTATAGGGGCAGCGAGTCGTATCACTTTTCAACCGTCTTCCCCCATTTCGTTGTCTTCGCTGCCGATCACATCACCGCTTCGGACAAGAAGATCACGGCAGTGAGCTTTGAGGTGAATGACGCATACGCGCTGTTCTATGACTTCCCTGCGTTCGGCTCGGTAACGGGCGATAAGGGTGCTTTCATGGAGCTGCTGGCAGAGGCTGAAAGGGCCGAAGGCCGGGAGTTGGTGGCCGGGAAATATCCGTTGATCTACTACTTCACAGGCAAGGAGGAGATCTTCAAGGCCAAGACTGCCATGGGCGTTGTCTCGGCGACTCATGCGCCGTCGTTGAGCATGCCCGGTCCTCGAGGGATCAAAGTAGACAACAAGATTCGCATCAACGTTGCTTTTGACGAGCCGAAGACGATTGACGGAGCCATGGCGCCAGTGCATGCACTGCTACGGTTTCTGGAGATCGTCGCCGGCCGGACGCAAAAAGTCCGACGTCTCTACTTTTTGGCCGATGAGGGCACTGGTCGGCCCAGCGTATTCAACGTCTACTGGAGCATGTCCCCTCCTAGTGAGGAGGTCGACTCGAAGCACGAGCCACATCCCGCCGACATGCCCGTGCAGGCGGCGAAGGAGCCTGATAAGTTCGGAAAGATCCTCGCGCAATGGCTGGCGAAAGACGATGCCTGGATCCAGGCGCGTGTTCGGTTTTCCAGCGGAATGGAGCAGGGAAACCTCTACACCATCGATCGCTTGGTGGGAGCGGCCAACATGTTCGACATCCTCCCTGCCACAGCGGTGCCAACAGACATTCCATTAACGGCTGAGCTTGAGGAAGCCAGAGACAAGGCACGCATGCTGTTCAAGCCCCTGGCGAAAAGCCCCGAGCGCGACAGTGTTCTGGGGGCGCTCGGGCGGATCGGCAAGGCAAGTTTGAAGCGGAAAATTCGCGCGCGTGCTGCCATGATTCTGCGATTCACCGGCACTTGCTTCAGCGACCTTGAGCTGGTTGTCGATGAGGCAGTGAACTGCAGAAACTACTTCGTGCATGGTTCGGTCGCAAAACTAGACTACGCGAACAACTCCGATCTGACCTCCTTTTTCACTGACGCACTTGAGTTCATCTTTGCGGCGTCAGATCTTGTGGAGTGCGGTTGGAACATCGCTCTATGGTCACAGCGTTGGACGACGATGTCTCACCCGTTCGACCGCTTCCGCAAGACATATGCGGACCAGCTTGAGGGTTTGAAAGAGGCGCTCGCCGAGGCCTCAAAGTCGAGCGTTCTTTCTAGAGTGGTCTAGAGAAGGCGGCCGCGCGTCACGTGCGGGCGAGAGCCGCGGCTACCGCTTTCCCATGCCCCACAGTCGACCACGCTGCGTGTGAGCCCACGACGTATAGCGCTTGCTTCGCCCTTGAGACCATCACATTGAAGATGTTGGGTGTTGAAGCCGCCCAACGCCTGGCACCCTGCTGCGACGCCATTGGGGCGCCCAGCACTGCGATCACGGCCTCGGCCTCCTTACCCTGGAAGGTGTGAATCGTCCCGACCCTGTTGCGCAGCCAGTCGTCCGGATCGGAGCTCAGACGCCTGAGAAGCCCTGGCTCGGCTTCAATACGGCGTCGGAGCTCCTGCGCGACGATCCGGAAGGGCGTGATGACATACACGTCTGGCTCGCGCACGCCTGCATCTGCCAGCTTGGCCAGCAGCTGCACGACCGCCTCGCCTTCCGCCGGGCACCACTTGCTTTCGGCAACGTCGTCAACGTTCAGCCATCGTGAAGCGCCGAGGGCTCGAGCTACTGGGCCTGGCGCGGGATCGCCCGCTGCATGAACCATCTGGCCGTCGTAGGCGATGCGGTTGGAGATGCCGAACATCGGCTCTTGGCAGCGACGATGAACCAGCAAAGGGATGCCGACCTCACGCACGCCGGCGTCGGCTCGGAACTCAGCCTTCAGGCTTGACGCCTGGTCGGCAAGCGTCTGGACCGACGCCTCGGGTGCCAGCCAAACAACCGGGTCTACGCCGAAGTACTTTGCCACCTCGACTACAAGGCGCTGAGGCAGCGAGACGACCGGTGGAATCTGCAGCGGGTCGCCGACAACGATGGCCTTCTTGGCTCTCATCAACATGCCCACCGCGGACTGGGGTGTCGCTTGCCCGGCTTCATCCACCAGCACCCAGCCAAAGCTTGACGGGGGAAGGTCACCCAGCATCCGATCGACAGACGCAAACGTCGTGGACACCACCGGGCACACGAGAAAGAGCGTCGACCAGAGGTCACCGAGCAGCGCTCTCTTGGGCTCCTCCTGGAGCGCCCCGGCGTGCATGGCGCCCATCAATACGCCTAGGTTGTGGGTGATCTTCTGAGCCGCGACGTCAATAAAGGCTCGGTGGAGATTCAACGCGGCGGCGAAGAGGTCCTCGCGCTTCCCATGCACCTCGTCGGGAAGCCACGGAGAGGCAAGATTCCAGCGCTCATGGTTCTGCTGGAAGAAGCTCTCATCGACCAGGCGATGACCGAGGCGTTGACGGTGGACGTCGATGGACCGCTCGAGAGCCGATAGGGCCGCCTGCGCCTCGGCCAACTTGGCGTGCTCGAGTCGATGTGCCGCCTCCGCCTGCTGCAGTGAGTTTTCGGCCGCCTGCTGAGCGGAGGCAGCTGTTTCTACCTGAGCTTCGGCGCTTGCGAGAGCAGCTTCCAGCGGCGAGTAGACAGCGCGCCATTTCCGGTCTCGCTTGGTGCGAAAGAGCCGATGCAACCAGCCTGGACGCTCGGCCAACGCATGCTGCACAAGCTTCCTCGCGCGACCGGCATCGTCCTTGGCCACCTTGCAGATGGCCAGCGAACGGGCGATAGCGGCTTCGCGCTGAGCTTTGACTGATGCGGCGGCGTCCAGGGCATCGCGAGCAGCTTGGGCAGCGGCGCGAGTCGGCTGCAGCTTCTGGCAGATCTGTCGCACGGCCTCGAGCGAGCGCAGTTCCGCATCGAGCTCGTCTTTGAGCGCTGTGAAGCCCATGCGCGCCTGGCGCCAGTTCACCCGGGCCTCTTCCGGCGACGGTGGGGCTTCGGCTTGGATGATGGGGGGAATCTCTCGACTGACGACCCTGCCAGCCGCATCCGTCCGTTCCCTGACGACGGAGTCGCCCCTGGCCGCCTTGAGATACAGCCGCAGGCTGCGATCGTCGTCCCACCACAGCGCTTGTTGAAAGGCGCCGCGGTTGAGGGCATTGCCCAGAACGGCCGCAATGAGTCCCCAGGTTGGCTCGCCTTCGATGAGCGTTCCGTCTTCCGCGCGTTTTGCAGCCAGCCGGTCGGACACCGTCCTGAAGTAGCTGACGTCGCGGCCGATGGCCTTTAAGGACGGCAGCTCTCTACTGACGTTCTCCACCGCCTTGTTGTTGCTCGATGCGACCAGGACCTCATGTCCCTTGAGGGAGGTGTCCAGGCTGTACAGGTGGAAGAATGCACGATCGCCAGCGGCGACCTTCTGGCCGGTGGTCTTGAATGCAGACACAGGGTCGTCGAAGCGTGCCATGGCGGTCGCCCGGTCGACGACGCAGGCGGCAACCACGTCGCGCAGCAGGGTGGTCTTGCCAGTACCAGGGGGGCCGTTCACCGCGACGACGCCTGCGCCGTCCGCGGCCAGTTCAATTCGAGCGGCGTTCACCGCCGCCTGTTGCAGGGTTACCAGCGGATGTCCGCCTGGAGCTGGCCATCGGGTTGTCGGGAACTTGGCGGGCGCGACCAGCGCTTCCATCAGCTGTGGCGATTGGAGGAGATTGGGACTGTGCGCATGGGGCTTGGCACCCAGATATCGAGCGAGTACCTGACCTTCCTGGCCTCGGTCAATCAGCTTGGATGCGCGGGCGAGGTCGGCCAGGAAGAACGAGTTGAGGAGCGCAACCTCGGGTGGATTCTTCGACTTGAAGTAGTGGAAGACGCGGAGCACAAAGCTGGGCTCCTCGTACAGCCCCGTCGGCAGCTTCAACGCGGTCACCAACCACTTGAAGGCCTTGTTCAGCGTCGGAGCATCAAGCGGAAGAGCGCTGCCCTCACGATCAGTGCGAGAGAGCTGTTTGGTCAGTCCGTCAACGAGCCCCTTCTCTGCAGCGGTCCAAGCGCTAAGGCCTGCCAGGTCTCCGGCAAGTGCAATCGGTAGCGCCCAGCCGAAGCTGGAAACGGCAACGGCGTTCTCTTCAAGCAAGAAGCCATTTCGGTCTACCAGCACTGCCGCCAGGGCGGCCTTCTCCCGCTCCTTTCGCGACCGTTCTTCATCATCGCCAAAGGTTCTGATGAGTTCGTCGGTGGCTCGATCGACGGGGATGCTCCCCAGCACTACCTGGTAGTAAAGCTGTTGCTTGGGTCGGGATCTCTCCTCTCGAAACCACGGTAGGTCGTCGCCATCAAACTGTGCGACGCAGCGGTTGTCGCCGTTCACTAGGTCGGCGGGGCGGCGATAGGTTTGTGGCGACAGCGCCTCCAAGGCCGTCCACGTCGCCAGGATTGCTGACGGCTGGTTGGTCACCGTCGGCGGAACCCGCGGGGGAGTGGCTTGCAATGCAGGACCGAGATTTCGGTCAGCTGGGCGGGCTGTTGGTGCTGCGGCAGCGCCGGCATTACTAGGCGGATTGATGGCTGTATTGGGCGCTGTGGGTGGATCAGCGCTGCGCCATTGCCCAACTGCATGCTGAATCCGATCAAGAAGTGCAGCGGAGCGTTCGGTGTTGCGATGGCCGAGCTCATCGATCAGCGCTTGGCAAACGGCCTTGTCTGAAGGTGCGGCGTCGAAGATGGACTCAAGATCAGCGATGCCGAGCTTGAAGTACGGGCGTACGGCAGCCATGGTCTCGTGTACCCCTCCCTGGGGTGTCGTTCTGCGTCCTCGGATTCTCACTGAGGTGCGACCGATACGAGAACTCGCAAGCCGCCAGAATAACTACGCGCCAGTCGCGCAAATCAAAGCGCTGATCGCCACCATAAGTGAGGCGCCAAAATCGGCGCCGGTGGCGCCCGAGTGTTATGGTGATATCCGCGGCGGAGCCGCGATGCATTCCACGGACTAACTTAGGAGCCTCTTCAATGGCCAAATCTCTCGCCAGCATCATGAGTCAAATTGAACGGCTGCAGAAGGAAGCTGCTGCCATTCAGTCGGAAGTCATTGATCGGATCCAGAAAGAGATCGCCAAATACGGCCTGACTGCCGAGCAGCTCTTCAGCCAATCTTCGCCCCCCCGTGCGGCCAAGGAAAAAGCTACAAAGGCCAAGCCCACAAAGGCCAAGGCTGTGAAGCCTAAGGCAGCGAAGTACGCTGACGGTACGGGCAACACTTGGGGTGGCGTGGGCAAGCGTCCGGCATGGCTGCATCAGGCACTTGCTGCGGGCAAAGCGCTAGAGGACTTCCGCCTCGTGAAGCCCGCACTTGCACCGGCGCCGAAGAAGGCAGCAGCTAAGAAAGCTCCCACGAAAAATGCGACCGCCGAAGCGAAGCCAAAGGCCGCCGCGAGGAAGCGCGCAACTCGAGCCAAATCGACTCCAGTCGCCAAGAAAACTCGCAAGTCTGCCGCCAAGCCTGTACAGGCAGCTAGCGCAGCGAACTGATCGGTTTCGCGCTGGCGTTTGAGCGGACAACGTACGCCGCGTGCAAGTCGACCGGAATTGCCGTCGCGGAGAGATTTCAGGCCGTCCATTGCATACCGCGAGACGGCATGCGCCAGTGCGTAGTAGACGAGCTCCTATTGCTCTATGAGCGGGTCTTCTGCATCGCCGAGGTTCAGCGGCGCTACTGCGCACGCGGAAAGGTTCGCCCGGACGCGGCGCCCACACCTAGCGCCAAGCGCTGCGTGCAACGGCACAGACGGGGCGCCGGCCTAGCGGCTGCATATTCCGAGGTAACCTGAGCACCCAGTCCAGCGTCTTTTGAGCGCCAAATCCGGCGCCTGATGAGCACCCTGTCCGGAGGTGTTGTTCAGGGGAGCGTGGCCGACGCCTTGACCACCCAGTCCAGCGACGACTGCAGTGAATGCGGTGACTGCTTCAGGCAAAGCAGCCTCTCAATCCTGGGGGCTATCTGACCAAGTGACCATTCGCCAACTGGTCAGGATCGGTCGTGTTGTCGAGAAGAGACCTTAGACTGGGTCGTCTGGGAGGACTAAGGGCGTGCCGAAAATCCGCTGCATCGAAATCCGCAACTTCCGCTCGATCAAGTCACTCGATTGGTGCCCCGGCCCAGGCGTGAACTGCCTGGTGGGACCCGGGGACAGTGGAAAGTCCACGATCCTCGACGCGATAGACATATGCCTGTCGGCCCGACGAAGCTGGAGCTTCTCGGATTCGGACTTCTACAACCAAGACGTGACCAAGCGACTGCACGTTCGTCTGACGATCGGTGCGCTCCCCGACGGCCTGCTGGATCTCGACGTCTACGGAGATTACCTCCGAAGCTATGACGACGAGCTCGGATCTATCGACGATGAACCTAAACATGGGAACGAGACTGTTCTGACTCTCGAGCTAGGCGTGGAGGCTGATCTAGAGCCCCAATGGCGCCTCTACTCCGAACGTTCCGAGGGCAGCGAACGTCGCAAGTCGCTTGCCTGGAAGGATCGGTTGGCGCTCGCGCCTGCGAGGCTTGGAAGCCATTCGAGCTCGAACCTTTCCTGGTCACGGGGATCGGTTTTGAATAGGCTGTCGGACGGACGCGTCGACGTGGGAACGGCGTTGGTCGACGCAGCCCGCGAAGCCCGCGTCTCGTTCGGCGAGCAAGCTGGTGAGACCGTGTCCGACGTCCTCGATGCTGTGACGGAGACGGCGAGGGAACTGGGCATCAGTGTTGGCTCGGAGGTCAAGGCGCTTCTGGACGCTCATGCGGTCTCGTTCACGGATGGCGCGATCTCCCTGCACTCCGAAGACGGGATCCCGCTGCGAGCACTCGGCGTGGGGTCAGCTCGACTGCTGCTTGCGGGCCTACATCGGCGCGCCGCTGCACACACCAGCATGCTCCTGGCCGATGAGATCGAATATGGACTCGAGCCGCACCGGCTGATTCGCCTTCTGCACTCCCTAGGCGCAAAGGATAAGGGCGACGCGCTGCAGGTCTTCATGACAACGCACTCGCCGGTCGCCATCCGTGAGCTGAATGGCGACCAGGTGTACGTGGTACGGCGCAAGGCGCGGACGCACGTCGTCGCGAAGGTCGGAACTGAGGACGCGATCCAGGGAGCCCTGCGGACGTATCCCGAAGCATTCCTTTCGAGAACTGTCGTTGTCTGCGAAGGGGCCAGCGAGATCGGGCTTCTGCGCGGTATCGATCTCCATCGGACTTCCAAGGGCGAGACTTCGGCTTTCGCAGCGGCATGCTCATTTCTCGATTCGTCCGGCGGCACGCCCGAGCGCACGCTTCAACGAGCTCGGATCTTCCGAGAGCTTGGCTTCGAGACGATGGCCTTTCTGGACTCTGACCTCAAGATCGATCAGAACGAGCTCGAAAAGGCTCGCAACGCCGGAGTACAGGTGTTCCTGTGGGCGGAAGGGTGTGCACTCGAGCAGGCGATGTTCAACGACGTCTCTGACACTGCAGTCGACGAGCTACTGGATTTGGCCGTCGAACTCAACTCGGGAGAGGAGATCGACTCGAGCATCGCTCAGGTGTCAGAAGGAAATTTCACTCTCAAGTCGGTACGAGAGTCGTTCGCCCTTGCCGATGTGTACACGGCCAACATTCGCCAAGTCCTTGGGGCCGCGGCCAAACTTAGCTCGAAGGCCAAGGGCGGCAAGGCTGCCCGAAAGGGTTGGTTCAAGTCGATCAGCCGGATGGAGGTCGCTGGCGATCAGGTCATCGGGCCCCGGCTGAGATATGCCAAAGGCGATTTCAGGCGGACTCTCGAGGCTTTGTTCGCAAAGATCCATGGCTGACCTCGAGATCGACATCCTGACTGCGCAATCGGGCAGCGTCGTAGCGCCGGCGGGGTGTGGCAAGACGCAGCTGATCGCTGACTCGCTGCGAGCCATGGAGTCAGATCGGCCGGCCTTGGTACTCACACACACGAATGCGGGGCGCGCCGCGCTTGAGCAGCGCCTTCGGCGTGCCAAGGTGCCGGCGACCGCATTTCGCGTCGCGACATTGGATAGCTGGGCGATCCGACTGGGTCAGCACTTTCCGGCCCGTACCGGCTTGGCGAGCAAGGTTCTCCGCGTTGAGCGTGCCAGCAGCGACTATCCGGCCATCCGCAAGGCGACAGTAAAGCTTCTGCGGGCCAAGCACCTCGACGCTCCGTTGCGAGCCACGTACTCACGGGTGCTCATTGATGAATACCAAGACTGCGACATGGATCAACATGCGCTCGCGACGGCACTTTCGCGAGTGCTTCCGGTCACGGTCTTGGGCGACCCCCTACAGGCCATCTTCGACTTCAGCGGACCAACCGTTAATTGGAAGACGGACGTGCTGCCTGCATTTCCTTCGTTGGGCCGACTCGCCACGCCCTGGCGATGGCACAACGCCAAGGCCTCCCACCTCGGTGAATGGTTACTCAGCGTGCGGAAGTCGTTGGTGAGGCGGGATCCTATCGACCTTGCCAAGGCGCCCGAGGACGTTGTTTGGGTTCAGCTATCCAGCAACGAAGCCGAAGCGCATATGCAACGGATGAAGGCTGCCCAGTTCAAGGCGCCGGGTTCCAAGGGCTCTGTCGTCATCATCGTCGACAGTGCAAACAAGCGGGCGCAACTCGATACCGCGATCAGGACGCCGGGAGCTCTCATGGTCGAAGCCCTTGAGCTCAAGGACTTCATCGAATTTGCCCGGGGCTTCGATCCTGCCCATTCGGCGTCTCTCGATCAGCTGGTTGGATTTGCGTCCGAAATGATGACGGGATTGTCCGCAGCGCAACTGCTCAAGCGGGTGGCATCCCATTCAACTAAGCGCTCTAAGACGGAGGCCACGCCCATCGAGACCGCAGCACTGGCATTCTCCAACAAGCGCGACTTTTCGAGCGCGGCACGCACTTTGAACGACTTCCGAGCCGCCGCCGACGTTCGGATCTTCAGGCCAGAAGTGTTCAGGCTCTGCGTCAACGCCCTGGAGTCCGCGCATCGGGGCGGGACATTCTTGGAAGAGGCCATACGGGCCCGAGAGCGAAATCGTCATCTGCCCCGCTCGGTTCCGCGTCGCGCAGTTGGAAGCACGCTGCTGCTGAAAGGGCTCGAAGCCGACGTCGCTGTTGTCCTTGACCCGCAAAGGCTGAACCGGCGACATCTATACGTGGCGATGACCCGCGGTAGCAAGAAGCTCGTCATCTGTTCACCAACGGCGGTGCTGACGCCAAAGGACTAGCCTGCCTTACGCGGCGATCTTCGAAAGACGGCGCTGCAGCGTAAGCGTCCGGCCAACCCGCCTTGAACGGCCAGGCTGCGGAGGCCAGGATGGTGTCCACCAAACCATTGAATCTTTCTTATCTTCCTATCTGTTGAGGATGCATCCGATTAAGGCCTAGGTACGCTCCGCGCTTGAAGAAGTCAAAACTTCGCGTGGCTCCCGGCGATCGAACGGTACGACCACCGCAAAAGCTCGTCGCAACCCACTTCGGTCATGGAGGGAAATTGAAATGCCTCGTGCGCTCCTAGTTCTAGCCATGTCTTTGGCGATGCTGACTCCGACGCTGGCCACCAGCGCAAGCGGCACGATCACCGTGACGGGGCACGTTACGACGGCAACAAGCAACGAGCAGTTTTGGTACGGTATTCCCGCCGCGGGGCTCCCTTTCACGATCACGATGACCGTCGTCACCGACGTCCCTGGAATGAGCTTCGCGGACTATGGTGGGTGGCGGTACATGCTTGGTGGAGATCGTGCGATCGACCCCGTGGGGGCTCCAAGGTCGCCTTCGCCGAACTTGTATGACTTTGCGATGACGATTGGCGGCTACCCGATCTACTACTCGCCGTCTGAAATCGGGCAGACGTGGATCGAGCAGAAGCACACGGGCACGTCAGTTGAACAACTCGGGCTGCAGTTTTATCTCGATCAACGGCCTCCCGGTGACGTCGGTCACTTTGCGTTGAATATGCCCGTCACGTATGCATTGCCAAATGGGATGGACTTGCCGGCACCAGGGGTCTATTTGGTGGGACCCACGCAGGTGGGGACCAGTGGAGGCGGCATTTCGCACTGGGAAAATGGCTACACGTATACCAATCTGTCCTACGTCCTTCTGGAGCCTGAAGTGTTGACCGTGAGCGCGAGCATCGTTCCGGAACCTGCTGTGACGGTGCTTCTGCTCTCCGGCCTAGGCCTGCTGCATTTGGCTGCGAGGCGTCCGCGTGTTCAAGGGCTGAAGGCACTTTCTGGGGCTTGATCGACGGCTAGGCAGCTCCTCGATCAGCTGCGGGAAGCCGAAGATCGAGCCGCCCGCGAAGCCGGAGCCGGACGGCCCGCAGACGGGCGACCTGTTCGGCTGAGGCCTGCTCGGTAAGCGAACGGGAACCCATCTGATCCGTAACCGTCCGCCAAATTCGTCTGGAGCGCCGTGTGGCTGGCCGTCAGGATGGCGCCCACAAAACAGGTGAACTATCTCCCCACTACTCATTTGGAACTCCGCCTGTACTCGGCCATAGTCGTATGGAGGATGGGACGGCCAAGGTGTTGCAATGAGTTGAGCCGCAGCTCGCGCCTTCCTCAATTCAGATGATTTCGCTGACTAACAAACGCTGCTATGTTGGCTTGCCTGAGCATGATAGGAGTTCGTATGCAGCGATTGTGGAAGGTCGTCGGCAGCCTGTTGCTATTGTTGGCTTGCTCGCTCGCCAGCGCCATTCCGATTCCTGGTCAAGGCACTTGGGAAGCGACTCTGAAGCCCCGTGATTTGAACGGGGACGGCGTTTCCGATGCCTTCTTCGACACTTCACTAAAAATCACTTGGGCGGACTTCAACATCGGGGTGTCGAGCTGGCAGCCCGGCTACGTCATTACCCTCTTCGGGGTCTATGGCTGGCGGCTGTCCGCGGCCCATGACACCGGCCCTCATGGGTGCGACTTCAGCTATTTCGGCGGGACAGACTGCGGATACAGCGTCGACCCTGCCTCCAGCGAACTCGCCCATCTGTACTACATCACTCTCGGGAACAAAGCGCTATGTGCTCCGGGCTATACCAGTTGTGTTCAGCAGCCTGACAGCTTTCCACCAAACACCGGGAATTTCCAGTCGGTGCCGTACAACAATGTCTGGACTGGCGGCGTTACTAGCAACGACCCCAACATGGCTTACACATTCAGCTTTAGTGGCGGTGTCCAACAAGTAGCGTTTTATCCCATAGCTAACGGCACGTGGTTCGTCTTTGACGGCGATGTGGCAGCCGTGCCGGAGCTTGGTTCCCTTCCTTTGCTGTTGCTCGGCTTGCTGACGATTCGTACATTGCGATCACATCGAAGTAAGCGGCTGCCGAAACCAAATTGAAGGGCGCGGCCCAGGGTGGCAGCGTCAGGCTGTTGGTGACCAGCGATGCGGCAGCAGCTCGTCGATTCGGCTGGCGGGGTGCGATGGCAAGCGACCCAGCACACCGCGCAGGTAGGTGTGCGGATCGAGCCCGTTGAGCTTGGCCTCATTCACTCGGCCAAGCTCAATGGGCTTGACCCCTACGCATACCTGCGCGATGTGCTGGCGCAACTGCCCGTGCTGCCGGTCAGCCGGATCGACGAGGTGCTACCTCATCACTGGAGGGCGCCTAGGTCGCTTAGCATGAGCCGGTGCAACCAACGCCTGAGTACACCGCAGCCCGCGACGTAGGTCGCTCCCGCTTACATGCATCGCTCGGCGCCATTCATGTCGTTGTGGAGAACTTCAGCGATGCGGAGCATCTTGCCGGCAGGTCAAACGTATACCTCTCCGCCGACGGCGGAAACAGCTTCTCACTGCTGTCGTGGCAAGTGAACTGGCGCAGCGTCTGGAAGAAGCTCGGCCGCGAATGGCCGCCGCATCACATCGAGACCGCAAGCATGAATGAGACGGGCCTGCGGCTGAGCTACTTCGAGGCAACGTACGACGGCCCGGTCGACTACGAAGCCACCTATCGCCTCGCCAGCAAGAACTGGCACCTAGGCTGATGACGCCCCACGGTCGGTGTTCACCGGACGCTTACGCCGGACGCATACGATGAGCACACTCAGTCCCAGTGGGCCCAAATGATCAGAAGGAGACTCTTATGCATCGGTCCCCAACGGACATCGCGGAGTCGGTAAGGCAGGCCCGGACGATGATGGCAACGTTGCACGACAGGGCTTCAAGAACCGGAAGCCTCGATGACCGCGCGGAGCTTTCGGTATTGCAAACGACCGTGCGTAAGCTCGAAGAGCTGATGAAAATCGCAGCGGAGTACGACGACATCCTGACGGGACAACTGGCGCGTACGAGCATCAGGATCGACTTGGCGTTGAGCTGAGCGGTCGGGTGGGATCGCCGGACGCTTACGCTGAGCCTTCACGCGCGTCTCTGATGCACCAGTGCCATAGCGGCACGATTCCGCCTTACGGCGCGGCTGCATCGACTCACGGCGTCCTGTCGAATAGCGGGGAATCCCTCGGAGCGAGGGGTGCAATCTTCATCGCATTCGAAAGGCGGAAGGTGCCCGAACGGTGCAGAATGGTCACAATGCGTTACAACTGGGCGCGGCCGTGGGGAGCGGTGAGGACATGGGGGTTTTTTCGAAGTTTTTCCAGTGGCTAACCACCTCAGATAGCGGAGGCCGCAGGAAGGCCCACCCGGACCTGAATCCGATCGACGTCGCCAAGCTCGCGAAGGAGCTCAACGTTGACGGCGACGCGAAGCGTCTCGGAGAGGCAGGGCTGCCTGCGACCGATCAGGAAGGACTTTCGGGGCCGGAGGCGTCGATAATTCAGCGGGTCGAACGAGTACGACAGCAATACGTCGAATGGGCCGTACTGCGCATAAACATCCTTAGCACCGACCTGAGCCGATGGAACGTCACGGCAGACGTGAATCGAGCACGCCAAGCTGATGAGGAGTTCGAGCGCAAGGCCAGCTCGCTTCTCAGCGAACAAGAAGCCGTCGTTCGCCGCCTGGCCGATGTTGCCCGCGCTCGCAAAACTGAACTCTCCGCGTTCAAGAGTCGTCACGGCCTGACGCGAGAAGCGGCCGAGCGGACGGGGACCGGCAGGTTTTTCCGGATCAGCGTCCTGCTCCTGTTGATTCTGTTCGAAGGCGCCTTCAACGCGTCGTTCTTTGCGACCGGACTCGACAGCGGTTTGATCGGGGGGCTTTTTGAAGCAGGGATGGCCGCCAGCATCAACGTTCTTATCGCGTTCACCCTTGGGCGCACATGCGTCCCGTACCTGGTTCACGCGAGGCCTTCACTGAAAGTTGTGGGCCTGGGAAGTACCGTGCTAGCGCTGGCAATCATTTGTGGTGTCGGCCTTGGCATCTCACACTATCGAGACGCGTTGACGTCCGAGCTTGCGAACGCCGCGAGCGTTGCCCAGCAGGCATTGCTTGCCAACCCATTCGGCCTAAAGCCAGGTTCGTCTTGGGTGTTGTTTGGCGTCAGTGTCTGCTTCGGCCTCGTCGCACTGTTCGACGGTGTGTTCTTCGACGACCTGTATCCCGGCTACGGCCCGGTCTCTCGACGTACTCAAGACGCGATCGACGACTATGAAGACAAGCTGACCGAAGTGCGCGAAGAGCTGGAGGAATTGAAGGAAGGCGAACTGCAAACGCTGGACCGAGTGCTTGAGCAGTCGCAATCAGCCATCGCTGCATTCGAGTCCACCATTCGCGATAAATCATCCGCCGGTCATCGGCTGCAACAAGCAGTCACGGACGCAGACAACTCGCTCGAGGCTCTGCTAAAGCGATTCCGCACAGAGAACGATGTCAGCCGAGGCGGATTGAAGCGCCCTGGGTACTTCGACACCTACCCGTCGCTTCGCCCGCTGACCATCCCGAGCTTCGATACGACAACGGATGAGCAAGCGCTGGCTGAGCAGCGCGGCTTGGTAGAGGCCTTACTGACAGAGGCCCAGACCATCCGTGCACGCATCCAGGCGGCCTTCAATAAGCAGTTCGACCGCATCGACCCCCTCGACGCGCACTTTCCTACTGAAGGGGCTACCTGATGCCAAGACTCGGCCGCAGGGCTTCGCAACGACGCACGATGCAGATGATCGGAGGCGCGGCGATCGTGCTCGTCGTCGCCGCGGCGATTTCGGCTGTGCTCTATTTCAAGGCGCATCAAACGGGTGGGCTCGATCCGACGACGCTGTGTCCTTCCACCGGGCCCGCAGGGCATTACGTCTTGCTTGTCGACAAGACCGACCCGCTCAATTTCACGCAGAAGCAGGCGTTTTCCGAGTTGCTTCGCGAAGTCATTGAGAGACGAACTCCTGAGGGCTACCTGCTGTCCGTCTTTGTACTAGGAGAAGACTTTAAAGAGACGGCGAGTCCCGTTATAGAGCTCTGCAACCCGGGCAATGGCGACGACAAGAGCGAATACACATCGAACAAGCGCAAACTTCGCCGGCAGTACGAGGAACGCTTCCTGCATCCGCTCACCCAGCAATTGGAGACGTTGGTCTCGACGGAGCCAGCCAAGCTTTCGCCGATTTTCGAGATGCTGCAACTGGTCAGCATCAACGGATTTCGCCGATACGACGTCCATGGTGAACGGACCCTTATCGTTGTTTCGGACATGCTGCACAACACTGCACCGTTCACCATGTACAGGGGGCCGATCGAGTACGACACCTTTGCCGCCACGGACTACGGTCGGAAGGTGGCGCTGCAGATGCCGCGAGTCAACGTGGAACTCAACGTGCTCATGAACAGCCCTCAGCTGCAGACGCGGCGTCAGGCCGCCTTCTGGGAGGCCTATTTCAACGCCGCCGGCGCGCGGGTGGTGGCCATTCGACCTTTGGAGGGATGACGATGAACAGCTTGCTTGATATTCGAGTCCAGAAGCTGTTCCTGGTCACGATCGTCCTCAAGGCGACGTCCTCATTCATAGGGTGGTACTTTCAACTCCAATGGAGCTTTGGATTCGGCATTCCGTTGGCCATCATGGGTGCCTATGTCCTTCTGGGGCTGAAGCGGCGCGATCAGGACGTCACGGATGAGAAGTTTGCCGACACCTGCTACTACCTCGGCTTCATCTTCACCATTACCTCGATCATCTTCAGCCTGTTCGACCTCCCAAGCATCGGCACGAAGTTGCAGGAGATCGCGGTTCGCTTCGGTGCTGCAATGGTGAGCACAGTGGTCGGTCTGGTTGTACGTGTCTATCTGGTGAGCTTTAAGAAGGATGGAGCGGACGCTATTCAGGATGCCGAAGAAGCTGTCATCGAGGCTTCGCAACGATTCCGCGAGCATCTTGTCATCGCCAACGAGCGGCTTCGCGACTTCCACTCCGCAGTCGATACCGCCGCCAAGGAGACGGTCGAGCGCGTTCATGCACAGGTCGAGTCGATGTCTAGGAACCATGCGGACAAGCTGACGCATTTCTTCACGGACCTGACAGCACGAAATCAGGCGGCGTTCACGGAGGCGCTCACCGAGGTCAGAGCGGCAACGATGCGACTTTCGAAGGCGGTGGACGGCTATTCGGAGGGGATGCGTGCGAACCTGACGAGCATTGATGCAAAGGTCGATTCGTTTGCCGCCGCCGTGTCGGAGCGGCTCAACAACACCACGTTCCCGGACGATTTCTTCGTGCAGCATCTGGCCGCGCCCATGGAGCAAATTCGGCACGACGCTTCGGCGCTGTCCGAAGAGGTAAAGCAGGCATCAGGAGCAGTCGGCGATGCCTCCAAGGTGCTTGGGACGGCCCTACGTAAGCTCAACGAGAAGGCCGCGGCGACCGATGGCGCAATGGAGAGTGTCCTGCGGTTGTCAGCTCAGCAGTACGCCGTCCTCGACGCTGCGAAGGGGCAGCTGTCCACCTTGGAGCGCATCGAAGACAGCATGGCGCGCTTTGATGCGCTGCTCGAGCACGTGACCGCTCAGTTGCGTGCGTCCACCACTGTTTCGTCAGACGTTCTTGGTCAAGTAAAGCGGGTGGTAGGCGAAGCGCAGACCACTCGTGAGGAACTCCACGCGTCTCTTGGCGCGGTGATCGACCGGATGGAAAGCAACGCCAAAGCAACGGCGCTCGTGGCAGACAGGATTGCTCAGGGTGCCGGTACTTCGGCGGCGATGGTGGCAGGCTGGCAAGCCAGTACGGCCGCCACAGAGAGTCTGACGAGTCAGTTGAAAGAGGTGGCAGCGACGGAGCGTACTTCGGCGGCTCTGCTGCAGGACCTAGGAAGTGGCGCCGGCCGGCTCTTCGACCGCATGGAATCCGCCGTCGGCCAACTCCAAACGGTTGCAACTCAGCTGCGGTCGATTGAGACGTTGAGCCGTGCGCGGGCAGAGTTTCCGCGGGCCGCTCAGCCTCCTTCCGGCATCCAGATTCCCGCTGGCCCCCGCGTCCCGTCGCTCGATTCGAACCTTCGAGCTGGAGAAACCTCGGCAGCGGTACCGAGTAGCGGGCCGTTGCTCAGCGCCTTCCAGGCGGCTCCGCGCGTTGTGGCAGCGACGCCTCAGCCGAGTGCGGGGGGAGCTGTGGGCTCGGCAAGTTCTCTCCCGTTGCCAGATGCCTCGGCTCCCGTATGGCGAGGCACAGGTGCTGCGCCTTCGATCGCACCCGAAGCCGGCGACAAGCCTGGTCAAGGCGGCACTTCTTAAGGACTTCGAGTGGGGCAGCGAAACGACCAAGTCTTTCAGTTATCTCTAACGGAGATTGCGTTCACCATTGTGTTCATCCTGCTGCTGTTGCTGGGTTACCTGGTTTTCAAGGAGCAGGCAGACCGCAGGGAAGCAGAGGAGGCCCTCAAGCAGCTGCAGGGCATGGGCCGGGCGACTGAAGCCTTCGAAAGAGCCAAGGGAGAGTTCAACGCCGCGCTGCGAGCCGGCGGTGCGAAGGCCCCGGACGAAGTCATCAAGACGATGTTGCTCGGTGAGGACGCGAGGGCAGAGAGAGATCGGCTGAAGCAGGAGGTGAAGAACCTCGACGAGCAGCTGCGCGCACTCACCGCGCTTCAAGAAGCGGCGAACGCAGCAGGCGGCGGGTCCAAAGAGGAAGGCATGAAGTCAGAGGTGGCGCGCGCTTTGGTCTTGCAACAAAGGGCCCGTCAGGCAATTCAGGAAGCGCGAGAAGCCGGTCAAGCTGCAGCCGGGCCTACCCCGCCGGCGTCTGCGGCTGCGTCCAAGGCCGAACAGGGAGGTCAATTTGGCGCGACGGATGCGCGACCATCGGCGCCAGCCGGGGCGGCATCGAGTGCGAGCCGAGTGATGCCCGCGCCATCGGCGACTGGCGCTTCCGGACCTATGACGACTCAGGCCAAGGAAAGGCTTGACCGTGAAATCGCAACCAAGGTGCCACAAGCGCTCAAGGCGCAAGCCACTCTTGTGCAACAGGCCAAGGAGCTTCTTGGCGTTGACGTCAAGCCTGGCACCGAAGAGCAGATCATCAAAGACCTCGTTCGCGTCGCGAAGGACTTTGGTGGTGCTGGGCGTGGAGGGCGTGGGATCGACTCCGTCCAAAAGGAGAACACCGACCTCCGCGGCCAAGTCGCATACCTAAAGAACAGACTCGACGCGCGCGGGGGGCGAGATTGGCCCCCATGCTGGGCAGACGAGCAAGGAACTATCCAGTTCTTGTTCAATGTGGATCTGCGTCCGGACTCGGTCACAGTGTCGGCGGCATGGCCGCCCGTCAGGGATGTCGATGCAAGGTCGTTGCCAGGGCTCTCCGAGCTGATGGCGGCTCCACTGACGTTTCAGGAGTTTAGAGCGAAGGTTCAAGGGGTATTCGATTGGAGCAGGCGTCACGATCCGCAATGCCGGCACTATGTGTTTCTGCGCAACTCCATTCCTGACGCGACATCGTCGGACCGTGCTCGACTGATGGTGGAAGACTACTTCTACAAGTCTGAGGTGCGGCGTTGATAGCTCTTGCGAGATGGGCGGCCACTGTCGCGTTGCTCGCTTGCATCTCCGTCGCCTCCGTCCATGTGCATGCTTCAACTCTTCGCGGAGAGGTCGTCGCCATAGCGGACGGAGACACCATCACTGTTTTGGACGAAGGCAGGGTGCAGCACAAAGTGCGCCTCGCAGGCATCGATGCCCCGGAAAAGCGTCAGCCTTTCGGGACGCAATCGAAGGACACATTGGCTACCGCGGTTTTCAGACGACAGGTTGTCGTGGAGTGGACCAAGCACGACCGGTACGGCAGGATCGTTGGCAAAGTCTCGGTCGGGAATGTAGACGTCTGCTTGGAGCAGGTGAAGCGGGGAATGGCTTGGCACTACCGTCGCTACGCGAGCGAGCAATCGGCGGAGGACCGAAGGCTCTACGCGGCGGCGGAAGTGGACTCACGCCGGGCTCGACGGGGCTTGTGGAGGGATGCCACGCCAACGGCGCCGTGGGACTACCGACGAAGGTAGCAAACGACTAAGAGTGCCCGGCGAGCTACACGACGGGCCGCCATTTGAACTACACGTTGTCAGATTCTTGTTTGTTGAAGGTGTTGCGCCAGTCGCCGACCAGCGCGGATTCCCTGATCCTCGTAGTTGACGTTCACCACCACCTGGACGTCGAAAGCTTGCTCGGCGATTGCAGCAGTACGGCGCGCGATCTCCTCCAACTCTGCGTCGCTGTACTCATAGTTGAAGCGCTCGGACGCCGCGCCCGCATTGATCTTCCACGTGTCTTCGTTGTTGCCGTGCAGGCGCACGAGGGCCAGATCGGGCGTCGTTACCGCCCACACCCCATGGCCGTAGTTGCCCACCCCTTGCGGCTCATCGACGATGACATGCGTGACTCCCAATGCTTGTTCCCATGCCAGCGTCTGCTCGGCACGGCCATCACCGAACCACGACTTGTTGCGGAACTCGACGGCCAGGCGGTAGTCGCCCATGCGAGCCACACATTCCTCGACATGAGCCCGCCACTCAGGCGCGCCGGTCACCCAAGGTGCGAACTGGAAGTGCACGGCGCGCAGCTTCCCGGCCGCCTTCAAAGGCTCGATGGCGGCTTTGTAGCGCAGCCAGATCTCGTCAACGACCTCCCGGGGCACGTCGGCGTAGTACCAGTTCTTCTTGCGACCCGTGAGAGGCGGTAGCACGTCCTGGATGTCGCGCGGGAAGACGTTGGGTGGCGTCTGGTGCCCTGTCAAAAGACGGAACGCTTTGATATTGAACTTGAAGTCGCTAGGCGTGCGGTCAGCCCAGAGCGCAGCATTGCTGGCGCTGGGCATCGCGAAGAAGCTGCTGTCCACCTCGACCATCGGAAACTGGCTTGAGTAGTAGCGCAGCATCTTTTCCGACGTCGAGTGGCCCTTGGGATAGAAGGCCTTGGATTTGATGAGCGATGGGTCCGTCCACGAAGCCATGCCAACCATGATGTTTTGGCGCGGGCCCGTCGGCCTTACAGCAGCTCCGTCTATGGCCGGCGCTGCCTCCGCTTCTCCAAATAGGTCGTCCATGGCTACTGACAGAGGCGGTATCGCGCCGCGAAGCCATCAATCACCTCGTGCCAGTGTGCGCAGCGGGGCTCGAACTCCTCAACAGTGAGCTGGAGGCCGAAAGCGCTCTTGAGGATATGCGCGAATGGAGACGGCGGGCTCAGCCAGTCGGCATAGCCACCGCCATTGGGCGGCACTTCGAAATCGGGGTGCGTCTCGACATGGCCATCCATGGCCACATCCAAGATCTGCAGGCCGCTCCAGTCGGGGTGCTTTCGCCTTAGATCAAGAGCACGGTTGACGATCGGATTCATGCGACGAGTCCCAATTAAGTTGGTGTCGGGGACGCGGTCCTGAGTATGGCGGTGCCTTGGGCCTCGCCGCCAACTCTTACCGCGCGCCGGCGCCACTTCCCTGCTGGACAGCAAACCGGCTTGCCTATACTGTATGGCCATACAGTACATGCGCCTACCCCCAATGCATCCCGTTTCGTCCGGGTCGGATACGGCTTCGCCGTCGTCCAGCCCGTCCTCGCCCCTGCAGAACGCCGTTTGCGGCGTTCAAGAGCCGCTGCCCGCACAGGTCGAAGCAGCTCTCTGGCGAGGCAACGAGCTGGGCGGAGCAATCGCGCAGACCATCTCGACAGGCTTCGAGGCCCTGGATGCAGTGCTGCCTGGCGGCGGCTGGCCCTGCGGCGCCCTGACCGAGATCTTGGTCAGTCAATTTTCGGTAGTTGAACTGCGGCTGCTACTACCGGTGTTGGGCTCGTTGACGACCGCCGGCCGCACCGCGGCACTGGTGGGGCCTGCGATGGATCCGCACATTCCCGGTTTGCGCCACGATGGAATCAACGAACGACACCTGATTTGGTTAGACGTCGACACGCCCAAGGACCGTCTCTGGTCCACCGAACAACTGGTGAGGTCAAAGAAGTGCGGAGCTGTAGTGGCATGGTTGCCCCTGGTTCGTGCTGAGAACGTCCGGCGGCTGCAGGTGCTGGCGAGCCAGTGCACAGGGCCGGTCTTTCTGTGCCGCCCTGAATCTGCCGCACGTGACGCTTCCGCCGCCCCATTGAGACTGTTGGCCCGCTACGAGACCGACTGGCAAGTTGCGGTCACGGTCCTCAAGCGCAAAGGCCCCCCGCTCGAAGATCAACTCCATCTGGAGTCGTTTCCCGGTGGTGTCAGCGCCATCATGACCCCGCGGCTGCGCCATTACAGCCGCCTTCGCCACAGGCCGAGCCATGTTGTGGTCAGCACTCCTGCTGCCGCCGTGCACGCGCGATCCGAAACACCCGAAGCCTCCGAGCATTGACGCACTCCGGGCCGTCGCCGTGTGGGCACTGCAGTTCAGCCCTCGCGTCACCGTCTTCGAAGACGCCGTCCTGATGGAGGTGGAGGCCAGCGTGCGACTCTTCGGAGGTCGGCGCGCCCTCAGGAACCGTGTGGTCGCCGAAGCCAAGCAAATCGGAGTTGCCCAAGTATCCTGGGCTGTCACCGGCCTGGGCGCGCTGGTGCTGGCGCGGTCCGGTATAGAGAACGGCTTCAAGAAGCCGCTGCAGGATCTGTTGGACCGACGGCCGATGGGTTGCCTCAGTGCCGTGCGCGCGCATGAAGTCACGCTCGCACAGACTGGCTGCCGTACGCTCGGCGACGTGCGCCGCTTGCCACGAGGCGGCCTGACCCGGCGGTTCGGCAAGGAGCTGCTGCACGCGTTGGACATGGTCTATGGGCAAGGTCACGCCGACGAGACCTACACATGGGAGGTTCTGCCGGAAAGTTTCAAGGCACGGCTCGAATTGGACTTTCGGGTCGAGCATGCGCCAGCGCTGCTGAATGGCGCTGAACGGCTCATCATCCAAATGTGCGGCTGGCTGTGCGCCCGCCATAGCGGCACGACACGCTTCACATTGAAGTGGCGGCATGACGCCATGCGATCGCGCGACGCCGGCGATGGCGGCGAGTTGACGGTGGGGACGGCCAAACCGAGCCGCGCGGTCCAACACCTGTGCAAGCTGCTGGGAGAGCACCTCGCCAAGACGACGTTGCTCGCGCCTGCTGGCGAGCTGGAATTGACCGCTGACGAAGTGCATGACCAGGCGGGCGTCAATGCATCGTTGCTGCATGACCCAGCGGAAGACGGCGAAGCGCTGGACATCGTGCTGGAACGTGTGGCGGCACGGCTATGCCCGCAGGCAGTGAAGCGGTGTGTCATCCGTGAGGATCACCGGCAAGAATCGATGGCGCGTTGGGTGCCGGCGAATGAAGAGGTACCCCGACAGAACGCACCGACCACCCCGTTGCCACAACCCACCTTGGTGCTGCGAGAGCCACTCAAGCTGACTGTGCGCAATGAGCGACCCTGCTATCAGGGCGAACTCCAGCTATTGGCCGGCCCGCAGTGCGTCGAAGGCGGATGGTGGGACCGTGACGAGGCGGCCGGCCAAGGCCGCAACATCGTGCGCGACTACTGGTTGGCTGAATCCGAACATGCCGGCCTGCTCTGGATCTTCAAAGCCCAGCTCGACGACGGTATCGGCTGGTACCTGCATGGGGCTTTTGGTTGAGGTGCAGCGGTGATTCCGAAATACGCCGAACTGCGCTGCATCTCGAACTTCACGTTCCTGCGCGGAGCCAGCACAGGTGAAGAATTAGTCCGGCGCGCCAAAGAGCTGGACTACGAGGCCGTTGCCATCGCAGACGAGTGCAGCATGGCCGGCATCGTCCGCGCCCACACCGCGGCGAAGGAAGCCGGCATCAAGCTGCTTGTCGGCAGTCAGTTCGAGGTGCGCTCCGACACGCCTTTCAGCTTCGTTGTGCTGGCCGCCAATCGGAACGGCTACGGCAACCTCTGCGAATTCATCACCCACCTGCGCCGTCGGTCGGAGAAGGGCACGTATCACCTGGACCTGGCCGAGATCGACAGCAGCACGCTGGCCGACTGCGTCGTCATTGCCGTTCCGGATCGCAAATGCACGCAGGCGCAGATGGAGAACATCGCTCGCTGGCTGTTGATGCACTGGACCGGCAATTGCTGGTTGGGATGGGAGCAACTTCGTCGCATTGACGATGAAGTCCAGCTGTACAGGCTGCGGCAGTGCAGCGAGTTGACGGCGGTGCCCATCGTTGCCGTGGGTGATGTCCACATGCATGTGCGCTCGCGCAAAGCGCTGCAGGACGTGCTGACCGCCACTCGGCTCAGGATGCCTGTCACCGGATGCGGCCTGAAGCTCCGGCAGAACGCTCAGCAGTACCTCCGTACGCGTCGCGTGATCGCCGAGCGCTGCCCGCCCGAACTGATGGAAGAGACAGTACGGGTGGCTGACCGGTGCAATTTCAGCCTGGACGAGATCAAGTACCAGTACCCAGACGAAGTCGTGCCCGAGGGCCACACGCCGATTAGCTACCTGCGCCAGATCGTCTACGAAGGCGCCGGCCGGCGCTGGAAACGCGGCGTCCCCGCGGAGGCGCAGGCCCAAATCGAGCACGAGCTCGCTCTGATCGAGGAGCTTCGCTACGAGCACTACTTCCTCACCGTCTACGACATCGTGGCCTTTGCGAAGTCGCAGGGCATCTTGTGCCAGGGGCGCGGCTCTGCGGCCAACAGCGTGGTCTGCTACTGCACCGGGGTGACGGAGGTCGATCCGCTGCGCAGCTCGATGCTCTTTGAGCGGTTCATCTCCCGTGAGCGTGGGGAGCCGCCGGATATCGACGTCGACTTCGAGCATGAGAGGCGTGAAGAGGTCATCCAGTACTTGTATCGAAAGTACGGCCGAGACCGGGCTGCGCTGACGGCTGTCGTCGCGAGCTACCGCCCCCGCAGCGCGCTTCGCGACGTGGGCAAGGCGCTTGGACTTGATGAGGCCACGCTGAAGATCCTGAGTGCGGGCGCCGGTGGCTGGGAATTCGAGTTGACCGACGACGTCCTGGTGGAGGCCGGGCTGGATCCGGGCAGCCTGCTGGTCAGGCAGCTCCGCACGATCACCGAGCAGCTGCTCGGTTTTCCGCGGCATCTTGGGCAGCACACGGGTGGCTTCGTGCTGACTGCCGGCCAACTGAGCCGCATCGTGCCCATCGAGAACGCGGCGATGGAAGACCGCACCGTGATCCAGTGGGACAAAGATGACCTGGATCTGATGAACCTTCTCAAGGTTGACGTGTTGGCTCTGGGCATGCTGACCGCCGTCCGCAAAGCTTTGAAGAGCATCGGCGATCGGTTGGGCTACGACTTCGAATGGCAGGACATCCCGGCTGACTGCGCCGAGACCTACGACATGATCTGCAAGGCAGACACGGTCGGCGTCTTCCAGATCGAGAGCCGTGCGCAGATGTCCATGCTGCCGATCCACCTGCCGCGGTGCTATTACGACCTGGTCGTGCAGGTCGCGCTGGTGCGGCCTGGGCCCATCGATGGCGGCACGGCCAAGCGATATATCCAACGCCGCAACGGCCTCATGCCTGTCGACTACCCGACCCCAGAGATCAAGCTGGCACTGGGCCGGACGCATGGAGTGCCCATCTTCCAGGAGCAGGCCATGCAGCTGAGCATCCTGGCCGCGGGATTCACGCCCGGCGAGGCTGATCGTCTGCGACGCGGTATGGCTGCCTGGCGGCGAACCGGGTCGTTGGACGAGTTCGAACCTCGGATCATCGTCGGCATGCAGGAGCGTGGCTACACGGAGCTGTTTGCGCGAAGCGTCTTCGAACAGATGAAAGGCTTCAGCTCCTATGGGTTTCCTGAGTCCCACGCAGCCAGCTTCGCGCTGATCGTGTGGGCGTCTTGCTGGATCAAGCGCCACTACCCGGCGGAGTTTCTGTGCGCGTTGCTGAACTCTCAGCCAATGGGCTTCTACAGTCCTAGCCAGCTGGTCCAGGACGCGCGCCGCCACGAGGTGGAGGTGCGTCCCATCGACGTGCTGCACAGCGATTGGGACTGCACGATGGAAGACATCGCGCATCAGCCGGCCGTGCGGTTGGGTATGCGGCTTGTCGACGGATTGAAGCAGGCGTCAGCAGAGCGCATCGTCGCGGCGCGCGCGAATGGGTTCTTTAACAACGCGGAAGAGTTGGCCAGACGCGCCGACCTGGAGCAGCTAGATGTGCGTCAACTCGCAGCGGCGGACGCGCTGTTGAGCCTGTCCGGCCATCGGCGGAACCAGGTCTGGGATGCCGCTGCGTTGCGCAAGCCCCCCGAGTTGCTGAAGGACGCCGCAATCGACGAGGTCGAAATCGAGCTTCGCGAAGCTACCGAAGAGGAAGCCGTGCTGTGGGATTACCGTACGACGGGCCTGACGCTGCGCAGTCATCCCCTGGCGCTGATGCGCCACAAACTCAAGAAATATGCCACGGCAGGCAAGCTGGACAAGGTACCCGACGGCACACGCATTCGCTATTGCGGCTTGGTGACGCTGCGCCAGAGCCCGCCGACCGCCAAGGGAGTTCTCTTCGTCAGCCTAGAAGACGAGACCGGCATGGTGCAAATCATTGTGTGGCCCAGCGTGAGAGATGAATATCGCGAAGTCCTGTTGAAGTCACGATTCCTCGGCGTCACTGGCAGGTGGCAGCGCAAAGGCGACGCCTGCAGCTTGATCGCTGACGATGTGGTTGACCTGTCAAAGATGCTTGGCGAACTGCCGATAGAGAGCCGAGATTTCAAATGACCGGAAACCTTAAGGCAACATCAAGCCCAATCTCCTTCGAAGCGCCACGCTGACCATGCATACCCCGCCAACCTTACCCCTGCTGAGTTCGAGCAACATGTTCGCGATTGGTTGTCTAACGCTGGCGCTGGGCTGATCGACCTTCGCGTCACGAGGCTTGAAACCGTCGTAGGCGACGGAGGCGAGTACGAGATGGACGTGGTCGCCAGGTTCTCGGCCCTCCACGACGCCGAGTTTGTGGTTTTGGTGGAATGCAAGCATCACCGCAACCCCATCAAGCGTGAGGCCATCCAGGTCTTGGAATCGAAGCTCAGAGATACAAAGGCGCACAAAGGAATCGTGGCCGCGACGAGTAGCTTTCAGTCAGGCGCGCTCGAATTCGCGAAGACACATGGAATCGCCACGCTCTGGGTTTCAGACGCAGGCAGTGGATACATGACGCGCTCCATGGACGCCTGCCGTCCGGACCAGACCCCTGGTCACGCCGTGGCTTGGCTCTGTCAGCCCACTGACACAGGCTATACGCTCACGCGCGTCGACCTTGACAGAAGTGCGGGCCTACGCGCCTGGCTGCAAAGCTAGATCACGCGACGACGGACTTCGGAGGACGGTGCCGACTTACTTCGATATGGCATCGCCCGAAGTTCATGTGGCCGCGGATGCGTTCAGCTGCCTCGTGGTCAAACTGCGTGATGTCCTCGATCGCTTCAGCCAAGGCCGCTCTCGCAGCTGATCGCCACTCGAGGACCGGAGCGGGTTGGGGCTCTTGAGCCCGGATACCGCCCGCGGCGTCGCACGCTGCCTTGGCCTCAAGCACCGCCTCTTGGCTGCCAAACCTGGTCCAAAGCGAGCTACGCACCTGGTCCGCGACGGCGAGTTCCTCGTCCGGCTCGAAAATGCTCGATTCGATCCAGACATCGAAGATCCTCAAGGTCAGCCCAAACGGCTTCTGCTCAGCCTCTGGAGAGCCGCTTGGACCGACCATGACGCAGCTGTCGTCGAGCTGTGGGTTGTCTCGAGACAGCTCTGACGTCAAGGCAGGCAGACCTGCTGCTTTCCATGCCGTCCAGTAGGCTTCGCCGATCGCGGCCAACCAGGCTTGCACGGCCGCAGGCATGGCGCCCGCATCGGAGACGTAACGCTTCCCCGTGGCCAGCGCGGCCTGGTGGGCCGCGACCACGTTGTCCGCTCCGAAGTGGCGGTCCAAGACCTTCCTTGCGACCTCGCGAGCAGCAGCCTCGTTCTCGACACTAAAGGGGCTTAGCTCAAACCAAAGGGCGTACGGCGTGGGTGATTCCATCGAGCGCGGTGCAGCGAGTTCGGTGCGAGCGGCCGGCCGCAAGGCGTTGCCATTTCCGCGGCCGAGGCCGTACCAGATCTCCAGTGCCTCGCGACGCCGATCCGCCAGGAACTCTGCGTAGTGCTGTTCGCCCATCTCGCGCTTCAGGCGCGCGCACTCGTCAGCAAAGCTGGATGACTCGACCGCCTCCCACACGGGCACGCAACCCATGTCGATGTCGGGGTGGAGAGTCAGACCTAGGCCGGACGAGTGCACCGCCTGAGCCGACGCGCCTTCATCGGTATTCATGGCCCAGTTTGCGCGCCATGGCGCTCTAAGGTCGCTCTTGCAAGAAGAGAAGTCTGTGTAGCCCAGCTCACGCCACAACTGCAAAAGCTGACGACGCAACTCGCCCTGGAACTCGGCGAAGCCGGCTTCCCCCATCTCGAGAAGGAGTTCCTTCTCTCGGCTTTTGGACACTTCGGCGGACCAAGAGACCCACAAGATGTCGTCGTACTCGAGCTCGAAACTCAGGCCGGACCGGTGCCATGCAGTCGGTAGGTCGTCGCCCGTGTCGTCGATCTCCCAGTCCTGACGCCAGGATGTTTGCGAGTTCATGAGGCCACCTTGCTGCGTGCAGTTGAAGTCTAGGCAGGCCTCTAACGGCGCTCAAACCCAGCTTGCAAACAATACTGTACACGCATACAGTAATTGCACGCAATCCCATGTGCGGCGCACCGAATCAAGGAGGGTAGAGATGCTGTTGAACCTGAACGATCCCGCAAGCATCTTGGCGTGGTGGAAGGTACTTCCTGAACGGCATGACAGCTTTCTGACCTACAAGCTCCGCGCCAGCCCCGAGTTCGCGCCCGCTATCCTGGAAGCGCAGCGGCGAATCGCCGATGACCCTGAGTTGCGCGACCTCCTGGTCCAGACCGAGCATCAGCGCCGCCAGGCCGAAACTGGCTCAACGAACGGACATCTGCCAGGGCAAGAAGTGACGCGAGCAGAGTTCGCAGTCGCCTGACTACGACGGTTGAAGTCACACCATGTCGCACACTCAACTGCTGGCAGACCTCGAGAGATGGCCTGCTGATTGGCGCAACGACTGGGAGATTAAGGAGCACAGCAAGCCCATGCCGCAAGCTTGGCACCGCAGCGGCCTGTGCTTCTTTTTCGAATTCGAGCAGATCGACGAGGAAGGCAATTGGGGATGGGTGCTTTGGGACGACGACATTTCTGCGAGCCGTCTGGATGAATTGCGCGCGGAGATGGGAGATGAACCGTTTACCAAGTTCTGGTCTCTACTCGGTCGTCAGGCCAAGGCGCGCTGGAACGAGTTCGGCTTCAACGACTGGTCGATGCGAAAGGGCTCGACGTAGGCACAGGCCCAGTTGCGCCTAGACCCATAGGAGGCCTGTCTCATCGCTCAGACTCCGCCAGCGATACGACGCTTTAGACCGTCTCGGTACAGCATGGCACCGATCGCGACCAACACCGTTTCGTCATCCTCGGTCAGGTGATCTGCAGCCAACTTCATCCAAGCTGCCAAACGAGTCATGGCATCGTCGGGAGTTGATCTGTCTCCTTGAAGCTCAAGTACTTCTGCGCCCGCTTCGAAGCGCGCGATCAATGGGTGGATCATTGGCTTTCATCCTTCAATCAAAGACAGCGTTGAGAAGCCGGAGAGCCACTACTCCACCATTGCGATCTGCAGCTTGAGGAGGGGAACGGAACCGGACGCGTCAACGGGTCGTCAGCTGCAAAGAAACGTTACTTCTCTTGAACCCATCGAAGTTGTAGACCACAGATCGAGAAATTTCATTCGAATCGAGTAAATCCCCAAAAAGGAGGATGCGAAGTCACCGGTCGGCCAAGACACTTTGACTCGCATCACGGCGAGGCGAGCGCTCTGCCTCTTTGCGGAGTCGACATGTCCATCCTACGAAGGCGTAGCAAAGCCAACCTACCGAATGCGAAAACGCTTCGGCGAAACGGCGTGACCGGGAGAGTCGGGTACCACCCGTCAGGAGCTCAGAAGGAGACCGCGCTGGAACGCTGCGGCACCTGGGCGGAACAAGCTCGCAAGCTCCTTGTGAACTTCGCAGCAGCGCTGGCAGCGCTTCTGTTCGTCCTTCTGGGGTGGCAGCAGATTCGAGGCGCGATTGATGCAGATGTGGTCGAAATCCTGCCTTTTGAAATGGGGGAAGACCAGGTCAAGCGAGGCGCTACCGGCGCCGCATTAGCCGCGGAAGTCGCGACTAGTCTGCGAGCGATGTCTCGTCCTGTGCACGACGGGCGCCGGGCTGCGAAACCAGAAATGCAGGCAGCTGCATTCGCACTAGTAAACGGCGGCAACAGCGTAGACATCCAGATTCCTGGTGCCGGCTTTGGCTTCAAGGATCTGATTCGGGCCGTGCAGGCTGGATTCGCAAGGCGTCGCTTCGAAGTGTCAGGCAGTGTGCTGGAGACTTCAGAAGGCCTGAGAGTCAAGATCCAAGTGAACAGGGTCGACGGTAGCTCTCAAGGCAAGGCCAGCGTGGAGACCGGCATGTCTGCTGACAGTCTCGCCGAAGGTGTCGCTCGATTCGTCGCCTATGAAGTCAACCCGCAAGCCCTGGTCCGGCACGAGTTGACTGCAGAGCGGTACCGCTGCACACAGATGCCGCCGTGTGATTTTTCTACAGGGATCAGCCTTGTTCAACGTCTCATTCGGGAGGGCGACACGAAGACTGTTGCCTTTGCCTACCTCGCATGGTGCTATGCGCTTGCCGGCAAAGGCAAGGCGGAGGAATCTGTCGAAAAGTGCAGGTTCTCAGCTCAACTCGATCCCAAGAACGACATCGCGTTCAGAAATTGGGGCATTGCCCTGAACCATGCCGGTAGGTTCTCCGAGGCGGAGGAAAAGTTTCGAACGTCAATGCGATTGCGCCCCAAGAATCCGGAAGCGATCTTCGGGCTTGGCGACGCCCTGTGGATGCTCAAGCGACCCGAAGAGTCGCTGGCAGCTTTTGATGCCGGCGCTCGTTTGGCGCCACCCGCTGACTGGCCGCTCGTTAGCTGGGGCAGCAGGCTACTGAGCCGAAAGCAACTGAGCGAGGGAAAAGAAAAACTGCAGATGGCAGTGGAACTGAACCCGCTGAATGTCGAGGCTTGGCAGATCCTCGCCGCGGCGTACTCGCAAGCCAACGAGTCGGACGCCGAGCTTGCAGCTGGGCGTGCGGTGATCGAACTGGCCCCCAAGGAAGCCCATGGCTACGTGATGGTTGGAGTGACGTTGAATGAGCTGGAGCGCTATGCAGAAGCCATTCCGATGCTCGAGCACGCCGAGAAGCTCGCGGAGAAGCCGACGGACAAGCTTCTCATCGGGCTGGGTCTGGGCTATGCGTTTCTTGAGTCAAAGCAATACGAGAAATCCATCGCTGCCTATCGAAAGAGCAGGGACGCCCAGCCGATGGCGGACGCCTATGAACATGTTGGGACGGCTTTGTCTTACCTAGGTCGGGATGCGGAAGCCCTTGCCGAGTACGAGCAGGCCCTCAAACTTGAACCGGATCGGGACGGTGCGCTCGTCAACTGGGCGGACTCCTTGCTCACCCTCCACCGATACGCGGAGGCACTGGACAAAAGCAGCCAAGCCATCGAGATAGCCAAGAAAAAGGGGGAAAAGCAAAAGATCGGCTACATCAACCGAGCCCATGCCGAGCTCGCGCTGAACCAACTAGATGCCGCCATCGCGGACTATAGGATCGCATCCGAAATCGACCCGAGCTTCGCAGACGCGTTCCGCGGCTGGGCGAAGGCCCTCGACAAGCAGGGACGGTCAAACGAGGCGTCAGAAGTACGCCGGCGCGGTCATATCGACACAGCGGACAAGAAGTAGCACGCAGCTCCGTGGGATATCTTCCGAGCGACATAGCCGCTATCTGATGTCGCCATCTGGAAGTCAGAACGCGGAAGCTGCAATCCAGGGGAGGTGCATATTCCGACGCGACCTGAGCACCAGGTCCAGCGTCTTCTGAGCATCGAATCCGGCGCCTGATGACCACCTTGTCTAGAGGTGTCGTGCAGGGCAGCGTGTCCGGCGACTTGACCACTCGGCCCACCTCCGAGTGCTGAGATGCTGACTGCTTCAGGCTGATATCGTTCGCGGTTCTACGCCTAAGCGGCCGCTGCCACCAAAACCGGCCACTGGGGTTCGCAGCGCCTGACCGGCCGCTTCGCCGTTCTAACCAGTTGCTTCGACAGCTCAACTCGTGGTGCTCCCGCAGCCGTAGCTTTCAAAGCTAGCAATGGACTTCTCAACTCGCCGTTTGAGATATCAGAATCACGCGGTCGAGCCGCACGAACGGCCCAGTCGTTCTCGTACGGCGCCGGGAGCCAGAGGGAATCGGGGAGCCCTAACGCACCACGTACTGCACGTCCGGTTTCGACCGTGGAAGGTTATAGAAGTCTCAGGACAGGCAAACAGCAGCGGTCGTTAAGCTAGATCATCAATTCGAAGACCGAACCGTACGCCGTGAGGGCGTCTAACGATTCATGGGAGGGCACAACATGCTGCTAGCTAGGGTGCGGACGCTGTTCACCTCATTGATCAGTGTTGGGTTCGCTGCACTGCACACGTTCCTCGTGGTTGCTGTTTCAGCAATGCCAGATTGGAAAGAGCTTTTTGACGTCAGCTCCCACCAATACCTCGGTGCGAGTTGCGTGGCCTTCCTGATTGCGTTCGCAGTCTTATCGCCACATAGACGGATGGCTCTTGCCTTGACGATCCTTGCGACTTGGATCGCGTCGAGGCTGAGCCAGCAAATACAGATCAAGATTGACCTGATGGTGGTTTGGTTTTGCGCAAACGTACTAATAACCGTCGCAGTAGAAATCGTTCGACAGAACATCGCGACAGTCCTGGAGGTGCGTAGGACCGACTCAGGCTACTTACGCAAGCTTGCTTCCGCTCTCTTGTACTGGTCGCCGATGATCGTCTTCGTCGCGATCGGAGGGCAGCTGCATTCACTGCTCGTAGGAGTCGCCGAGAAGGTTGTCTTCGACACCACGCCGATCGACCGCTATTGCACAGCCACTGGCGGGGCGCTCCCCTGTGATGAGGTCTTCAATGCGAACACTGAGCCGACTCATCGCCCCCTAAGTCAAAACATCGAGATCTACTGGGAGGAGAGATTTCGGGCATGGCAAAAACACGTCATTGCGGAGGTGGGGAGCCTAGGGGACGAAAAATTCAATCTTGAGAACCGGCCTAGCTTGAACACGGTCCTGAAGAAGTATTTGGCAACCCCCGACGTACTCGGGCTCCGCCTTGTGGACGACCGCATCGAAGAAGAAGTGCTACTTGGATCAGACCCCGTGACTCAAAGACTGAGAGCGACTAGGGCCGAGCTACAACGACCGCATGAGCCAGTCCAGCAGGCGCTGCCAAATCCGAATATCGGGGGATGGCTGCAGTACGTCAACGTAAACGAGATCATCGCCTACCTTCGCAAGGAAGAACTTGCACGAGTCGAAGAGCAACTGAAGGCACAAACAGCACTGGTTCTCGGAGGCAAGCACCCTCCCATCATCACAAACCAAGAGGCCAGCGAGTCCGCAGTAATCCAGCTCAAGAAGCAGATGGCCGGGGCCGTCTCGACGGTTGCGTTGCCAGGCATTGAGCCTGGTCTCGCACCGCCGGCGGCAGCTCGCGCAAGGGCAATCGCAAAGTTGCTGATCTACTCAGAACAGGTACGTCGTCAGACGCTTGGTGTCGCGCTGGCGGTTGCAAACCATGTGCCCCGCGCTGAAGGCCAATATTCGGCGATTGGCATACCAAGTATGTGCAGCTTCGAGGCCAAGAGTCGTGAGGTGGTGTCTCAGGAGGTCGACGGGGAGCCAGCAGCAATCAATGTCGGTTCCTTCCCGTGCGAGTCAAGGCTCGTCGCGGGGCGCCACGGGCAGGTGATTCCCCAGCCTATGCGGACAAGCATTGAGCTTTCCATTGACAAGTGGGAAGCGCGAAAGCTGGACGATTTGGAGCATTCCACCGTCACAGCCCTTCTGAATGCGGACAAGGGAGAACAAATTGCCGGCGAGCAGGCGCAAGCGCTTGAAGCTTCTAGGTTTCGCAGGATCGCGCTCGGTCGAAAGCCCTGCTGTGCTTTCTTCGGGCAAGTACAGAACGCTGCTGCGGAGTTCTTGGAGGAGCGGTACGAGTCAACCCGACGCTCGGCAGGACAAGCTTTCGTAGACGGTGCGGACGCTTCGCGGAAGGCTGTCGGCACGTTGTCGGATCAGGCGATCTTTGCGCTACGTAATCAGGGCAGCCGAGAGATACGTCATGCCGCAGCTGATTTGCGAAAGGCGCTCGGTCTGGCGGAGAGCACGGCGTGGGCGGTTGACACCGTATTGCTTGTCCTTGTTTGCCTGTTGCTTGCAAAGAGCCTTCTCTACACGATGTCGTTGAAAGTTTTCGCGCTTAAGACTCCATCGAGTGTTCGCGTTCGCCTTGATTCGAGCGCAGGGGCAGTGGGGGAAGGGCCAAAGATTGCCGGGAGCGCGGCCTCATCGACTGTGCTTCGGTTCGACGATGTGACGTCCACGACGCCTCTCGTGACCAGAGAGTTTCTTGATGGGCAAGTCCAATACGCTGCTCGTTTGCCGCCTTGGCCTTTCAGCAGCTTGATTGCGCGCTTGCTGCATTTCCGCTACTACGGCTTCAACGTTGGAGGCCCCATGAGCGACGCGATCGTCCGGTGGAATGCTGGCGAGGGGCGCTACATAGTTGATTGGCGACTTGCACCCGGCGAAAAGGTAGTGTTTTCCTATCGGTATTTCATTGGAGCGTCTCGCCATATCCGCCTTTACAGCCACATTAGCTTTAGGCTTGACACAATGCTGTTCGGGCGGTTCATCTTTGCTGTCGCAGAGGCACCTCCGGATCGTCCCGCACATCTTTTGCTAGCGTTGGAAAGCTTGAATCCGACTGAAGACGTATGTCGGACCGGAAGTACCGTGATGGTCGAGAGACTCGCGGCGTGGAACGCGGGCATTCGTTTTCAGGCGACGATTACGCCCCACCTAAGCTCCGTATACCTGGACCCTTTTTCGCTGGTTCGAGTGCCTCAAGCCTTTCCAGGTGCCATGCTGATTGACACTCGACCCGTGCGAGCAGGGTTTTTCGGCATCTTTCGATACGCATTGCGGGCACTGTCGCCATTCTGATGGGGCCGGGTCGAGAAACGGCGAGCGCATCGCGCCTCGTCTGCTGGTGCTCGAGGTCCGCGGGCGCGAAGGCCCGGACGGGCCACCGATCGCTTGGGTATTTGTCGAGCGCGAAGAGACCAGCAAGAGCTATGAGGGTGTCGTTTATGAAGCCTCGATCCGGCTCAACTTCGAGATCATTCAACCGACGCATTCCTTCAGGGAAGGGGGCAAGGGCTATTTCACAGGCTCCTACTCCAAGTCCTACGGCGGCCAGCCCTATGTTTCGTTGACGTCTGGTGTGATGCAGAGCGGTGCCGTTTTCCTGGACCTCCCTGGCTTGGAGGGCAATCGGATTGGCACGTATCTGATGAACCAGATCGTGCTGTGGACGAAGCAGTGGCCCGATGCAAGCGTGAATCCCATCAAGCTGATCTCGAGTCAAGCGCGCGGTGAAAACAAGCAGCGCCGCAATCGCTTCTACGAGCAGTTCGGTATCGAGTTCGACTACAGCAGTTCAGCGCAAGAAGAGGGAGTCTCCCGGGTGATGCTTGCAGCCTCGTTGGTGGAAGTCGATGCGTGGAAGGCAAACATCGCGGAGCTCAACGTCCGCGACTACGTCGGCGACATTCTCTACCAGTGCCAGCGTCAAGCCGCGAACTCGTGCAGCGGCAGCGGAACGATGAGGAGTGGACTGAGTACTGGCGCAAAGCGAATGCCAGGCCCGTCCGCTGGGCCATGTCGAAGGTTTTCCAGCGGCTGTCGTTTTTTCCAATGACCGTCATGGCACTCGCGGCCGTAGTTGCTTGGAAACTCTTGGCCGTAGCTTGAGTGGCGGCCTGGCCAACGATTGCTTCGCGGATAGGTCAGCGCCGCGGACGTCCGACGACGTCAAAGATGGCGGCGCGAGTCAGCGGAAGTTTGTCGAGTTGATTCAGCTTCGCCTTGAGGTCAGGCAGGCGTTGATAGAGGTAAACCAATCGAATGTGACGCTGCGGAGCTTCCTCCACTAGCGACAGAGCCACGCGGCGTACCGAATCTGCCAGCGCTACGTCTCTGTGGTCCCAATCAATCCGGACGGCCGCCACACGGACGGCGCGGCTCATGGATGCGGTCCTCGCGGCCAGCCAGTCCCGATCATTTCGATAGAGCCAGGCATAGGTGGCTGGCTCCAGCATTCGTGCCGCCTTAACGCCTGAGTTTGGATTGGCCGAAGTGACGCGGTCCCATAGCCGGCGACTCCTCAGCTGCAGTGTGCTGAACTGCGCGCGCTTCCATGCGTCGTGCAGCCCAACTTCAGTTCGAAGTAGGTTCGTGATCGTCTCTACAGACACCGAAGCGACTTCGGCCGCCCGCTGCTTCGAGACGCCTTTGCGCAGGAGTGAAACTAGACGACGTCTCCCGTCTTCCTTGAGAACCTTGGGACGCCGAGCGATCTGAATTCCTTGGGATGCCGCCCACGCCATTCCAGTCTTGACGTCCACTCCAATCGAACGAGATGCACCGCTCACTGAAGCGCCGGAGGCGAGGAGGTCGAGCAGCCGCTGCCTGCGCGCATCACCTTCTGTAGGGTCACCCTTGGCGATCGATCTCGGGACAGGTGCCTGTAGGCATTCGCCGCTCATCGCCGATCGATAGCAAGCGATGAACTCATCGAAGTCGGCGAACAACCAAGCGGCGATGGCGGCGTATCGAATGGGGTGAACCCCTGATCTCTCCTTGCCAACAAGCCGGGCGACCTCGGCAGCCGCTGTGACTTCGGTGCTGGGCAGGCCTCGCAGTTGGTCAAGAGAGGCGAGAGCGGAGGAAAACTCCGCAAACCGCTGTCCCGCCGCTCGATGCGCGAGTCGATCGCGAGTGGGGCCGGCCAGCAGCTGCTGCGACCTCAGAGCTGACCTGAATGTCAGCCGAAGCTTGGCCGGCGAAAACGCACCGGCGTAGGTGACGAGGCCGGAGATCATCGCCGCCAATTGAAGTGCTTTCTTTGGAACCGGATCGCCAGGCACCGGGGCAAACTGCTTAGCACTTGGCAGAACCCAGTGAAACCGACGTGCCCCGGTAGCCTTCAGGTCGGAAGCAGAGAGCCAGCATCCATGTCGGCGGCAAACCCAGATGCCTGGTATCTGATGTTCGCGATGCCAATAGGGAGTGCCTGATCGAGTTCTGTCTTCATCCATGCAGGCCATGCACGCCTTGAGGGGATGGTTGGCGCGGAAGCGGCTGGTCAGCAGGCCGAGCTGGAACTTCAACGCGCCCGCAGAGTTCGCCGCTGCTGCCGTGATGGCCGCGTCTGCGAGGTCCGGGCTCGCAAACCTCAAGTACAGAGGCAGAAGAGTGTGGGACTCAACGATCTCCCTGACCGTACCCAGCTCAGGGCCGGCTACCCGGCAGAAATAGTCAAGCCTGGCGGGAAAGTCATGCGCACTTCCCTGTCGTCGGTGGCCGAAGAGTGCCTTGCAAGTGGACTCGGAAAGGCGGTTTCCCGACAGAGCGTGATAGCGGCTGCAGAGGCTAAATAGAGTCTCGTCCGGAAGCCATGAAATTGGGAGTGCGGGGTGCAGGTGGTGCACGGCCGGCGGCTTACCAGATCCTCCAAGCGCGGGCGCCAGATCTGGCCAATCGGCGAGCTCGCGCAGCGGGCGCCATTGTTGCCACCAGCCGATCCTGAGCCCGCACCCGGCGAAGCAACCAAATCCCAACCGCAACAAGCCCCGCAGAGAGCACACAGAACGGCACGACCATACGCGTGCCAGGCCACGGCGCGAAGGCGAACAACGCGCTGTGCACAGACAGCAGGAGCATGGTGTAGCCCGAGTACCGCTCGATGCTGATCTTGGCTTGCTGAGGGACGCAATCCAACCCTTGCAGACCTCGGGCTATGACTGGATCGCTTGGCCGATGGCCAGATCGTTCGATGTCGCCAGCCCAAGCCTGTAGCCACCCTCCGAATAACAGCAGCGCGACGGAGCAAACAACAGCCGCAAGCATGGCTGGTGGGGTGCGCAATGCAGGGGCCACAAGGGAGCCGGCAGTGCATGCGGCCGCAAGGACCAAGAAGACGAGGCCCGCGACGCGCAAGACACGGACGCCAATCCTGCTCTTGGAGCTGGACTCGGAAAGCATGACGTCATGAAGCGCTTCGTCCAAAAGGCGCGAGACCTCATGCGGCGGCGGCAAGGAGTTCCCGCTCATGCCTCACGCGGCCAACTGAAGGGTTTCGATCAGCGCAGCCTCGTCGACCTGGTCACGCGCCGCGAACTGTAGATACAGGTGCTTCACGATGATGGCCTTCTTCTCCGGCGGAAGGCTGATCTCTCGAGATCGCGCCCAAGTGTCCACCTGGTCAGAAATCGCAAGACACAGGTTCCAGTTCAGCAGCCTTCCAGCGGCAGTGGAGCCCGGCTCGCCGGTGAGCACCTTGAGAACGTCGAAACCGTGGGAACCAAGTTCGAGAAGACGCTCGGCACCCAGGCCCGATTGGTCTGTCTCGATCATTCCAATCACGGATCGACTCACCTGCAGCAGCTCTGCGAGCTGCTGTTGACTGAGCTTCAGCCGCTTGCGCTCTGCGGCAAGACGAAATCCAAACATGTTTGAACATCCTCCAAAAGTATGAACATTATCTAACAAGCCGTTCTTAAAGTCCGTAATCAATGACGGTTGTCAATAATCTTGACAAAAGATGGGAAAGATCTGAACATTTCAAAATGCCGACTCTCCGGACTCCAACTGAAGCGCGCGCCTGGCTGTCCCGCCATGGTGTGACCATCACTGGATGGGCGCGTGCCCATGGGTTCAAGCCGGCTGTCGTTGCGGCATTGCTCGCTGGACGAGCACAAGGCAACTGGGGTGAGGCGCACAACGCAGCGGTCGCGCTGGGTTTGCGCCCGTCACCAGACGAGAACGAAGAGCATCCCCTTGCGGCGACCACCGCTCAGGTTGGGGCGCTCGCTCACCGAGGAGTGGCCTCATGACCTGATCCCAACGAAAAATTCGTGGGACAAAAGCACCACGCCCGTGATCCTCGTCAAAGGATCACGGGCGTGTTTGGAATGTGCGAGCAGACTTTTTGCAACCGGCCTGACTCAACTTTCCATCAACGCGCGCCTTTTGTCAATTCGACCCGTTGGGTCGAGGGTGCCTTCGTGCTGTCCCGCTTTCATCCACCTGGTCTATGGCCAGTTCTAGGAGACAGCCACGATGCATCACAAGTTAGCGAAGTTGACTGCGGCGCGGGTCGCCGAGATCCTGCGGCGCCAACGTGCGCCAGTGTTTGGCAAAGGCTACGAGCCTTCGATAAAAGCGTGTCGCGAGGAGGCGCCCTCGAGCTCTCGCTTCGCGACCGTCTGGTCGAGCCTGCTCGGCCGGGACATCCACACATTGTCAAGACCCGAACGCGCCGTTCTTGGGATCCTTTTGTACTGCCCGTCCTCGCTCTTCGAGCTTCAGGAGCAACGGATGCTGCCATTTGTCCCTGCAGCGCATCCTCTCGAGGGTCATCCATTCGCCGAAGGAGTCGAGCTGAAGATGTTCAGGGGCACTCTGGCGGTCGCAGCCGAACTGAACTGCCTCCCGTTCCATCCCGTCGCTTCGGAGGTCAAAGGTGGCCTGAAGCGAGACATCCCGGGCTGCTGGATAGGCGACTACCTCGCCTTTCTCAAAGACGCGAAGGGCCCCTTCTGCGTCAACTTCAACGTCAAGGAGACGAGGGACGAGTTCACTGTGCCCGCGCACGGCGTTTCCGTGAAGACCAACCTGGCGAGAGCCAGGGCCAAGAACACAGCCAGGCACAGAGTCGAAAAGCAGGTCTACGCAGACATCGACATCCCAACGATCGAGGTCGCTGCCGACGAGATCCCAGAAATACTCGTGGCCAACCTCGAGTTGCTGCTGCTCTGGCAGAAACGCGGCCATGGCCTGACTCGCGAACAGGTCCAGGTAGTCCTGGACGCATTCAACGATGGGCTCGCCGTCGAGGCATCTCCTTTGGAGGTGATGGCCGCCGTCGAGGTCTCGCACCAGATCAACCCCTATCAACAGAAGACAGTTCTCTATCAAGGCATCTACCGTCGAGCGTTGCGAATAGATCTCTTTGAGAGTCATCTGTTCATTGACAAGCCGATGGTGCCGGAGCGGCGGGACGTCGTGGAAGTGTTCGGTGACTGGTTCCGGAGGGCGGCGTGAGCATTTGCGCCGGCACGCCCATTACCGCGCCAAGGGGCTACAAGTCGCTTAGGTCTGATGTCACCTACTACTTCCTTCGAAGCAGCCCTAGGACGAAGCTCGTCACGCTGGTCGAGTTCATGTGTCGACCGCCAAAGCAGGTCATCTACAAGAAAGCCAAGAAGCCCAAACGAACGGTTGCCCAACTTCCGCTGGCGGTGTTGGTTCGTCTGCCTCGGACCGACTGGGAGTCCGGCTTGTGGGCACAGGCAGTCGCTCCCGGTGAGAGGAAACTGATGCCTCCGTGGCTTGAAGACCTGGAGGGGCTGGACCTTGCACTGTTTGATTCGGAGCGAAAAAAGGCAGCGAAGCCGCACCAGGACCGGATCGACTCGCAGCTCTTCACGTTCCATGCGCTCCTTCCAAAGATCGAGGAGATCCTCGACGAGGACGATCCCGAGACTCTCATCAATCGGCACGCCCGCGGCTTAAAGCCAGTGCAGAACGTGACCCGCGTAAGGCTCTGGCTATTCGTATACCTCGCATTCGGGCGCAACCGGAATGCTCTTCACTATCCCGTGCATCGCCTTGGGCGTTGGGACCGCATGAACCATCCGTCGGAAGTGAAGCGGGGCGCTCCAGGAGCAAACGGCCCAGGGCATGGGCACAACACAAAGTCGGAGATGCTCGAACGGATCAAGAGCTCCTACGTGCGGTTCTCAGGCATCGGAGTCAGCGACGAGAAGATTTATGTCGACGCGATGCGCGAAGAGTTTGGTTGCAAGACGCGGTGGGTCATTCGAGAGGGCCTGAAGGAACTGGCGTTCTATCACCCACACGGCGAGGCATTTCCTGAGAAGTCCACGTACTTCTATCACGTTAATAAGTACTTCAGGCCGCACCTCGTCCAAGAGACTCGCTTGGGTCGCAACCGCGCGCGCTCCAAGATCAAGCCTTTTCGTGGCAGCTTCACCGAGAGCGCGTGGAACCTGATGCAGCGGGTCGAGGCCGACGCTTATCGCGTTTACGACCTGCCGAAGGGATACATCGAAGGCAGCGATCTGCCTGCACTTGTTGTTGTCGTGAAGCGCGACACGGCGAGCGGCAAGAAGACGGGGATAGGTTTTAGCCAAGGAAGCGAAACCGCAGCCGCCTACCGCATGGCCTCATTTTGCGAAGCTATCGGCCTGCAGGAGTTTGGGCGGCTACTTGGAATGAAGGTCAAGGACGACGGGCGTGGTCTGTCTCCGTATGACATCACGGACCGCGGGCCCGGCTCTACAGCGGGTGGAGCCTCACGCTCCCCTGAATTCAAGCCAGTCATCCGAGAGGGCACACAAGCCTACTCTGGGCAGGCTAAGGCGTTGGTCGAAACATCAAACCCAAAGACCATGTCGGACGACGAAGCACCGTCGTATCGGCGGTCCAACATGACTGTGGTCGAGTTGGCTCGGCGCGAGCTGGCGAACCTCTTGGTCTTCAATGAGGCCACCAACGTTGCAAATCGAGTGGACCCCGAGCTCGAGCATCGGGTGACCCGCCTCAGCCCGAGTGGAATCTGGGAAGCGCTGGATTCGGTGGGCCGCAATGACGCGGTGCAAATTGGATTTGATGAAGCTATACGCGCCTTCCTGGACATCGAGCAGGCCGTGTTGAAACGCGGCGGCTTGGAAGTCGCTGGACGCAACTACTTCTCCAACGCGGAGGCATTCCAGGAAGCCTTGACTTCCGCTGCAAATGGACAAGACATCAACGTAAAGGTTTACGTCCTGACCTGCTGCGTCAGGCACGTCTGGTTTGAATGGAAGGGGCGTCTCATCGAGCTTGACGTGCGGTACCCAGTTGCCGTGTCGGCGATGGTCCAGCACATGTCGCTGTTCGAAGCAGTGGAGTATCACGAGCATATGAAGAAGCGGGAAGGAGCGCATGCCAAGCATCAGCGCGCGGCCAAGGCTCATTTCGCGCAGGACTTCGAGGAGCAAACGGGGATGAAGTTGAGCTCCGGTACGCGCGCGGCGGGCAGGCCAAAGCGAGGAGGTGCTACGGCGCGCCAGGAAGCCAAGGAGGCCAAGCAAAGCTCGGCAGGAAGGAAGGCAGCTTGATTCGAGCAGACGCTTCCACATGGACCAGGCGCTACGAGGAGGCGCTGGAGCCAGGAGTGATTCGCGCGCGAGGCGAATTTCGCGGCAAAGCGCTTGAGGGTCTCGCGGACATGGTTGTCGAGGAAGCCTGCGCAAGGCTGTTTGACGCACTAAAGGACGTGTGCCTCATCACTGTCCAGGTCGAATGGATTCTCAGAACTCTGATCGAGCGCGCGTTGGCGCACGCGAGGGCCGTCTACGAGTCCCCGCATTCGGCCGTAATGGCCGCGTACGAAGGCGTAGAGTGTCGTGGCGGCAGGACACCGATGTTCCTATCGGGCTTGGCGGGCGTAGGCAAATCCAAGCTCGAACTCGTGTTGCGGAAGGTTCTTGCTGGGGGGCAAGCGGTCTACGTCGATCCATCCCACCCTGCTGTGCCGCTGGTTGACTACTTGGGCTGCACCATTGGATCAAAGGCGAGCACGCAAGCCGTTCTCAAGACCCTCGCAAGTCCAGAGGTTGCGAGCGGCCGCGCCAAGATCAACCAGGATGAATTGTCTGGCGATTGCAGGCGCTGGATCCGCTTGCGTGGTGCTTGCTTGTTTGGCGTCGACGAGATGCAGTTCATGACTCAGTCAGCCGAGGCCAGCACATTGGTCACCAGAACCTTGCTGGCACTCTCCGAATTGGAAGTCCCGTGGTTCGTGATTGCGAACTATTCGCTTGGTTGGAAGCTGTGCGAACGACCGGCCGAGGCACGGCAACGTCTCCTCGGAGATCCAGTAATCATGCTGCCCGATCCGCCAGAGTCCGAGGATTGGGGCAGCCTCCTGAAGGAATATCAAATCGTCTTCGCAGACGCGGTTGCCTTCAAGTTGCCGGACATGCGCGCCGAACTTTGGAACCTGTGTGCTGGCTTAAAGCGCGAACTTGTCAAGCTGCTGGTCCACAGCTACCGGCTTGCTCGGCTCTCTGGCGCAAACGCGATGGCTTGGCCTCACGTCCTCCAAGCCTTCTCATCGGCGACGTACTCGGTGTCGCGCGAGGACGTCAATTTGCTCATCGCCCATGCGGGCCAGGGTGGCGGCCTCAGGCGAGATCTCCTGTGTCCCTTCGAGGGACCAGAGGTACAGAGAAAGGTTGATGTGTACTCGGAGGCGCTTCGCGGGGCAAGGGCCGGAAAGGTAGCGCAGGCTACCGTCGAAGGCGGCATGAACGCTGAAGAGCGCCGCGCTGTAGACGCGATCAAGAAGGCCGCCGAGCCTCGGCAGCCACCCACGGAAGCCAAGGTGATTTCGCTGGACCGCAAGCGTAAGCCGAGAACGCTCGACGGGCTGCTTGAAGCTGGCCAGGACTTCTTGACTTCGCTGTCGCCGGCTCCGGGGTCCAAGCCTTAGACAGTCCGCCACGGCGAACTTAATGGTCAGAAGACCGTCTAGTGGCGAGAGTCTTCAAACTTCCCATCGCGTCAGCTGTCGATTTGAATAGAAGAGTAAATGCTAGTGCCATAGCCGGACATGAGCCCGAGTTGCTCCGAACCAAGTTGTCGATCAGATCAAGCGGCTCGCCAACCTTCTTGCGTTCGAAGAAGGGAAACTTTGAGCGCAGGAAGTCCGCGGGGAAGCTGTCAAGGAACAAATCGGAGAGCAGCGGGCCCGTATTCGAAAACTTGTTGCGAATCGACCGCCTGTTTGCCCGAAGCTGCAGGCATCGCTGTACCACTGACCGAGGCCACGTTCGATTCGCTTGGAGCATGGCTGCGGTCATCTCGTCCAAGCTCTGCAGCTGCGGGGCCTCCAGCCATTCAGTCGGAACCTGGCGGTGGGCCCAAGCACCGGACTTCCACACGTGAGCAGGGTCTTGCATGAGGGCCTCGTCCGAGTCAGCGACGCACATCGGCTCGAGATGCTTCACGCATCTAAATCGAAACGGAAGCTGATCGGACCGGCGCCAGACCGCATACGGCCTGCGCCCAAGTTGATCGGCAACGCAGCTCGAGCAGAACGCTGCTCTCTGACTGGGAGGTGCCCATGCGCGCACTGTGTCGCTGCTGGACCAAGCTTGTGGCGGGCCGCTGGGGCGATGGTCTCCTTTGTGCGTGAATCGGGTGAGCGCGAGCATTGAATGTGCCGCGACGTAATGATGGGTGTCGAGCGAGCATTCGAGAGCGAACGCCTCCGGCCATTCAACGCGCTCTCCTAGTCTGGCGAGCGCGCGCTCCTTCAAGACGGACTTCGTCGAGGCGAGATCTGGCGCTCCACACCAGCGGCCAAGTCTGCCGAGGTGCCCTCCGATGAATTCGTCCTCTTCTGCCAAGGGGAGGGGCCATCCCATCGAGGGTAGGCTGGCTCTGGGAAGTGCGTAGGGTGTTGCGAGGATCTGGTTCACAGCTGGACGTCGAAAGGCTCCATCTCATCGTCAGCCGTATTGATGAATAGTCGAAATTCGACTATTCCAACCACGATCCAAGAGGAGGCCGGGCGCTGCAGCAGGTCTCGTCATGCTGGCTGCCCCTTGCACCTGGTGCATTGGCCGCGGCGCCATAGAGCCCACCGATACCATCACGATCGAACAACTGAGATTCGATTCGCCGAGGTCAACAGGAGCCACAAGGTGACAACCCAAGTTCGGACATCTCACCCTGAGGGGTTTAGTAGCCATGCCGTCGCCTGAACTCACTGGCGGCGCCGGATTCACTTACGAGGATGCGGTTGCGGCGAAGTTCCTCGTGGCCATGATCGGTGGCACGACGGCGCCGGCCCTTGATACGCGAATCGTGCAGCGAGTTGCCCAGCAGCAGGCTGACTTTGGCGAGCCGCTGGACGACGTCGTCGTCGATGCCGCCTCCTTGGCTGACGGCTCGGTCATGCGGCTGTCGCTGCAGGTCAAGCGCTCTCTCACGATTTCCAATGCTGCTACCAACACCGACTTCCGAGAGGTGATCCAGCGCAGCTGGCAGACCTTGCAGAAACCCGATTTCCGCGTGCACATTGACCGAGTCGGAGCGGCAGCAGGATCGGTCGCAGAAGAGGCGTTCAGAGCTTTCACAGCAGTGTGCGACTGGGCTCGGGCTTCGGACACGCCCGCGGCTTTCATGCAGCGGTCTAACGGCAATGCCTCGGCTACTCATCACGCCGTCATCGAAGCAGTTCGGTCGGTTGCGCGGGGCGCGGACGCTCCTCTGTCCAATGAAGAGGTGTGCCGTCTGCTTGCGCACCTCGTGCTGGTCAGGTTCGACTTTCTTCATGCAGGATCGACGGATGATGCAGAGGCGGTCGTCAGCCTCCAGCGCGCCCTTGTGCCTGGACTGGTAGCGCGCGCCGGCGAATTGTGGGATTTGCTGCGTCAGCGCGCTCGGGACGGCGCAGGCCGCAGCGCCGTGCACACCCGAGCTTTGTTGGCGCGTGCACTGACTGGCTGGCGGTTCAACGGCGCGCCCGCGTTCGCAGGGGACTTGCAGATCCTGCGCGATAGCACCCGCCACTGGCTTGACCAGCAGGCAAACGATATCGGTGGGACGCATCTTTCGCGCCAAGCACTGCGCGACCAGCTTGCCAAGCAGATGGCAGTCCACCGCCTGACATTTATCAAGGGGTTGCCTGGCACCGGAAAAACGGTGCTGTTGCGCGAGTTCGTGCAAGAACTGGCCGCTGATGGCACCACCGTGTTCCTGACCGCCAATCGGCTCTCGGGCCGCAGTTGGTCGGAGCATGCGCGTGCGATGGGCTTGACGACGACGTCGATCGAACCACTACTTGTGGAGATTGCAACCACCGGACATGCCACGCTGCTCATCGACGGCCTGGACCGCATCGCGCCGGAACAGCGCGCGATCGTGACAGACCTCCTCGGCCAGCTTCTGACGAACCCTGTGCTTTCAGAGTGGCGTGTGGTCGCCACAGCTCGCGATGCCGGGATCGAGCCCCTAAGAAACTGGGTACCGCCCGCGCTGTTCGCTAGCAATGGCGTGGGTTATGTGGACGTGGAGAATCTGACGGACGAAGAGGCCAGTTCCCTCGCGGAATCGCTGCCTGCACTACGGCCGATCCTGACCGGAGGGAGCGAGCGCGTGCGCACGCTAGCGCGCCGCCCGTTCTTCGCCGCGGTGCTGGCACGAGGGTTCTCACTTGCGGCGTACCCGTCCGAGTTCGCGCCTCAGTCGGAAGTGGACCTGGTTGAAGCTTGGTGGACTCGGGGAGGCTATGACGCCCACGCGCCGCAGGCTCTGGCGCGACAGCGGGGGCTGATCGAGCTGGCCCGGCACAGCGCACCCGACCTGGGCCGGAATGTACGCATCCGAGATCTGTCGGCGACGACGCGCGACGTACTCCCGTCACTAGAGGCGGACGGCCTCGTGCAGCAGGTGCGCCCAGGTCATACGGCGCAGTTCAGCCACGACATCTTCTTTGAGTGGTCGTTCTTCCACTTGCTGGTGGATCATGGTGACGACTGGACCGCGGCGCTGACTGCGACCGGGGAACCGCCTGCCCTGGCGCGGGTAGTGGAGCTGTTGTCGCTGGCGACGTATCCGCTTCCAGACCAGTGGTCGCGCGAACTCCGTGCGCTTGAGCAGGCTCAGCTGCGGCCGCAGTGGCTGCGGGCTTGGCTCCTGGCGCCCGTGTTCGGCCCACGCTTCGCCGATCACGCTGACAAGTTTGCTGCTTCACTGTCGGCGAACGGCCATCTGCTACTCGGCAAGCTCCTGGTGTGGATGCAAGCCGAGAAGACAACGCCCAATCCCATGGTGCTGTCCGGGGCGATTGGCGGTGAGCTTGACCCGGCCGCCCGGATCCGCGTAGCAGATTCGCTCGGCTGGCCTTCGGATTTCGCCGCGTGGCGCCGTCTGCTCATGTGGGCGGTCGAGCATGTCGAGTCGATACCTGATGCATATGTACGGGACCTCGTCACGCTTTTTGAGACCTGGCAAGTTGCTGTCGCGGACTACCCCAATGAGGTGTCAGAGCAAATCGTCGCGCAGTGCGCCACGTGGCTGAATGCGATCGAGGACGAGCATGCAGATCGTCGACATTGGTACCGAGAGCCGCCGGGCGATGCTGCGCCGCGCCCGTACATCCCCACCAACATGGAAGCCGAGCTGCGCGCATTGGTTTTGCGCGCGGCGCGCGCGTACCCGGATGTGGTGGGCGCATATCTCACGAAGGTAGAGGCAGTTGAGCGCTGGTCTGACAAGGCCTTCCGCGAGCTCATGGACTACTCGCCGCTGTTGGCGCAGACACATCTCGCGCAGCTTGCTCGGATGGCCCGGCGTTGGTTCATGGCAGAACTACCGAACGACACCGCGACGCGGTGGCGCCGCGAAGCGCGTGAAGAGGGCCGCAGACGCAGGGAAGCTCAAGCGATCCCGCCGGAGAAAAGATCGCGGTTCGAACAGATCGCGCTTTCGGCCACCGCGATCATGCATAACTCGTTTTCTAGACACGATTGGGACCGGCTATCGATCGACGGTGACCATCAGGGCTTCTTCCCTGCGTCGCCACTAAGAGAACCCTTTCATTCGCTGCTCCTGCGTGATCCGGCTACCGGACTGGCGTTGATCCGCGATGTGACAAACCATGCCACCGTTGCATGGCGCCAGTTGCACGACCACTGGCGTGGCAGCTCGACACCTTTGCCACTGGCGCTGGTCTTCCCATGGGGGCGCCAGGAGTTTTGGGGGGACGACCGGCACTACTTCTGGTTTCGCGGCCACGGCGGACCTCAAGTCGTGGAATGCGCGCTCATGACTCTGGAGCGGTGGGGCATCTCGCAGCTCGATGCAGGGCGTCCACTGGGCGAAGTGCTGCAACAGCTCCTAGAAGGGCAGACGAGCATTGGCGTCCTTGGGATTGCGATACACCTTTCCCTGCGGGCCAGAGAGGTGTCGCCTACGACGTTGGCACTGTTGAGCAGCATCCGACTGTGGCGACTTGACTTGCAGCGAATGGTCCAGGAACAGCAGTTGCAGAGCGCCGGGATGATTGGCTTTGAAGGGGGAAGCGCCGACGCGGTACACCGGCAAGCCGTGGCCGAGACGGCAAAGATGGCGTCGCGACGTATGGAGCTTCGCAACTTGGTTCCGCTCTTCGTTCTCGGCACCGATACGGCGATGCGCGACGCTTGCCGAACGGCTCTTGACGCCTTTCCAGACAATCTGGAACTCGCTTTTCAAGAAGAGTGCCAAGCGCTTGAGCATGTGGCAGAGCTTCGCAGCACCGCTGAACTCTGGTCTGAGCTGGGGCATGTCGAGAACTACACAAGCGAACCGGTCCCAGGCCGTGATGATGTGGTCAAGATCTCGGTAACCAGCCCGCGGCACGAAGCTCCGCAGGTGAAAGTTGCCCTACAGAACCATGAGCTGTTGGCGCGCGAGTCCCAACTTTGGCTTTGGGTAGACAAATGCTTCACTTCGCGCTGCTGGGACGCAGGATTCACGGCGGACGAGGCCGTTGAACGTGCGCGCGAACTGGCCGAACGGGCAAGTACAGGAGAGTCGATTTCCCTGATCCCGGGCGGCAGTCTTACAGAGGGGGCAATAGCTGGGACGGCTGCGGCCGTGATTTGCTTTTCGGGTGGACACGCGCATGAGGCCTGGGCCAACGCCATGCTCGAGAGCTTTCGCGTCGCGCAGGATGAGATTTCCGACGACACGTTTGGCCCGTCGGTGATTCCGTGGCACCCGAAGATCTTCGTGGCACATGCGCTGGCCGCGCGCATCAAGGTCGGCCGTGAACTTCATGGTGACCGCGACGCGCTTTATCGCCTAGTCGCGCATCCGCTCGATGCAGTTGCAACCGCTGCGTTGGCCGGCGTCGTTGGTTGCTGGGAGCGCGATGCTCGTTTTGCTTGGTGCGGGTTGAATCTTGGGCTGCGGCTGGCGCAATACTTGAGCAGAAAAGACCTCTATCGGCTTGATGGCAGCGCCCGGCGCCGACTGGAGTTGGATCGTCGTGCGGCGGCGGTGACTGCAGCGCTTGGCGAGTTCAACGCGGAAGAGCCTCTGCCTGCATGGGTGCGTCCACGCCCGTCATGGCAACAGGCTGCACCAGACGTTGATGACGCGCACGATTTTGGCGAGCGCGATGAAGATGGGTGGCAGCACACGGACGATCTGTGGGACGGTCGATTTGCCGCTGTGGTCCTGCAAAGGGTCCCAGTGGCGGCCGTCATGGCCGGCGAAGGTCGCGCGCATTTTGTCGACGCCCTTGAGGCGTACGTCAGTTGGACACTCGACACGATCAATCCGGCGTGGCGAGCCGAGCGGCGCCGCGGTCGTGAGCGTGGCGAGGGAGACCTGTATGAGTGGGAGGATCAACTCGGGCGGATGGTGGCGTGCGTTGTTCCCCACCTTCCCAGCGATGAGGTCTTAGGACGCTTGCTGCGGCCAATCCTTGCTCAGCCCGATCAAATCGCCATGCGGTTGCTCGCGCCATTCACCGTGTCTGTGGTCTGCGGTGAAGTTTTGGATTCGCAACTGGTCCGCGATGACACTTTGAAGGTGTTGCATGCTGTACTTGAACGGGTCCTGGAGAATCGTGACCTGCGACGCTCGCCACATGAAAAAGGGCGCATGGGAGGGTTCCATTTGCCGAAGCTGGTCGAAGCGCTGCTCTTCGTACTTGTCGAGCATGCCCCTGGCGCTGCCCGCTTTGCCAACGGCCTTTGGGATGACCTTGGCAAGGTGATGCCGCTGATAGATCGCATCGTGCGCGCCGCTGGTTGGCATCCTTATGTAGCGAGCAAGTTCGTCACGCTGTGCGAGCGCTCCGGCGCTGCCTACCCCGCCGACACGTTCGCTGACCAAGTGCTGGCGCAGATCGTCGAAGGACGTCTGCCGGTAGGCTGGAAGGGTTCCTTGATTCCGGCCAAGATTGCAGCGTTGGTGCAGGCGCATGCCGACCGATCCCATCCGCTTCCGGCTCCTCTGGCGCGTAAGCTCCTGCAGGTACTTGACGGGCTGGTAGATCTTGGCGATCGCCGCAGCGCTGCCTTGCAGCAGAGCGAGTCTTTTCGCGGTGTCCGTTTAGAAGCACCAGCGTGAAGCGCGCGTGCGCCTACTCGCTGCCCTAGCGATGGAGAGTTGACGGGTGACTGTCAGGAGCTGTCGACTCGCAGTTGAAGAACCCAGCTGGCATCCTTCCAAGAGGCAGGACGGACCTTATTTGTAAGCGGGCCGCATAGCGCTGCTTCTTGTGGACTCCCGACGGACCTTGTCCGATGCGACAGATGTAATGGAATCAACAAGTTATGCAAGCATGCCCGGACGGACCTTATTTGCTGGAGTCAGCCACCAGTTGTGATGTTGTCGCCGACCGAACTTTGAGCCAGTGGCTCAGTTTTCCGTCGGCGACAACACTCGGCGCTCTCAATGCGTCGCTGCGGTCCCTTGTGCGCCGACACGTGGACCCCGCGGCGCCGATGGGTTTCCCCTAATTAGTTTGACGGCCGATCGAACTATGATGACGGCACGGCATTGTCGCAATTATTTTCGCCGATTGATTCGGCGCCGAATCAAGCCCAATTAGGTGGTTTGGAGCGGAACCAGCAGCGTACAGCCGCCGGTTTCCGCCGCCAGCCGCGTCCAACGCACTCTTTTGTCAGGCGGACCAGCCCATGTTTGACCTCACCCCTAGCGCCCGGCTGGCCAACCCGCATGCCCTTGGAGGCGTCGTGCGCACACCAGGCGGTAGTTCTGCGGCTAGGACCGACCACGTGGAGGGCTGGCCCGAATTCACATCCCTGCCACCGATGGGCCGGACTGGATGGCCCCCAGCCATGGTGACCAAACTCGCCGAAAACTTCGCTGCAAGTTCTGCAGTTTGAGCGGCTGCCAGTTATTTCAGAAATAGGAGTTCACGGAGGCCATGTCATTTCATCATCGGAGCGTCGAGCCCCGTCGCTTGTACGAGCAGATCGCCGATCGGATCAGGGCGCTGATAGAAGCCGAGGGCCTGGTCGAAGGCGCACGGCTTCCCGGTGAGCGCGATCTGGCCTCGCTACTCGGCGTGTCGCGGCCCTCCCTCCGTGAAGCGCTGATCGCGCTGGAGATAGACGGGCGCATCGAGATTCGCGGCGGATCGGGCATCTACGTCTGCCCGTCTGGCCGTCGCAGCGAAACTTCTGCGCTGAGCTTGGGGGACAGCCCGGAGGAACTGCTGCAAGCGCGAGTTGTACTGGAGAGCGCGGTGGCCACGCTCGCCGCCGCTCGCGTCAGTACGTTAGGGCTGCATCGTGTCGAGGAGGCTCTTGAGGCGATGCGGGATGGGCTCGCCAGAGGATATAAGCCAGTCGAGGCTGACCGACGATTTCATCTCAGCATCGCCGAACAGGGCGGGAATTCCGTGCTGGTTGGAATGGTCGGTGCACTGTTCGACAGTCGGCATAGCCCGATTTCAGCGCAGATGAGTGTGCGCGTGGAAACGGAGCGCAGTTGGCGGTCTGCCCTGGACGAACATGAGGCGATCCTTCGGGCGCTCAAATCGCGCAATCCGCAAGCTGCGGCGGCGCAGATGTGCCATCACCTCCAGTCTTCCCATAGGCGCTGGATCGGCGAACCGACCGAGCCCTCCACCGAGGCGGCGCTCGCATGGGCGTGATCCCTGCTTCGGCGCCCAAAGAGGGTCGGTCGGGCTCGTGTGATTTCACGCCCCGAACGGGATGTTGGGCCTGCGTCGCCGATGGGTTTCCCCTAATTAGTTCGACGGTCGATCGAAATATGATGCTCGCGCGGCATTTGCCGCAATTATTTTCTCCGGTTGATTCGGCGTCGAATCAAGCGCGATTTGGTGGCTTTGGAGCGGAACCAGCCCCATACGGCCGGCGTCCTCTGCCGCCAGCCACGTCCAACGGACCAGCCCATGTTTGACCTCACCGTAAGCCCCCGGATGGCCGAACTGCGTGTCCTTGGAGGTGCCGTGCGCACCTCGGGCGGTGGTTCTGGGGCTAGGACCGGCCGTGTGAAGGGCTGCCTCGAATTCACATCCTCCGCCACCGTTCGGCTGGGGTGGATGAGACCCAACCACGGTGAACAAGCACGCCGATGGGGGGCTTTTTTACTCGGAAATAGTTCGCTCAACGCCCGAACCAAATGGCTTGGGTTCGGCGAGACGGGCCCGAGCTCAAAGGAGCGCTCTCGCTGCAAGTTCTGCAGTTGAGCAGCTACCAGTTATTTCAGAAAAGGAGACAGAACGTGACGAAAAAGTCGATTCCACACGCCAAGAAGTTGACCGCTGTAGCGGCATGCGCTTTTTTGGCCGCCTGCGGGGGCGGAGGGGGCGGAGATAGTGGTGGAGGGTCTGAGGGGCGCTTCCAGGCCATCAGCTTCAAATATCCGGGCGGCAACACCTTGTTGAACGGCCCGACCGCGTTGTCCGCAACAGCCACTTCCGGGTTGCCGGTCAGCTTCCGTACCGGCACGCCCACCACCTGCACGGTGGCGGACAAACAGGTGACCCTGGTGGCTGCAGGAGACTGCCTGGTCATCGCGAGCCAACCCGGCGGCGTTGGCTCGGACGGCACCGTATGGGCTGCTGCAGACGATACGAGCCAAGTGTTCGTCGTGTTGAAGCATGCACAACGCCCGCTGGTGCCGGTGGGCATCGTTCTGCGCGGAGCGGCTCCCGTCAACATCACGCTGCCAGACAAAACTGACGCTGGCATGCCGGCAACCTACACGGCGACGAAGACGCCCGAGGTTTGCACGGTCAGCGGCACGACGCTGAAAGTCCTGCAGCAAGGGTTCTGCACGCTTGGGGTGACGGCGGCGGAAAATGACTCATACACAGCCATGCCCGAGGGGCAGGCCTTCATTGAAATCGGCGCCTTGCCGCCCGCGGTGGTTCCGTTGGGCGGCGCGACTCAAACAGTCGTGCTGGGCACGGTCGATGCCAATGGCAACGCCCTGACGTACGCAAGCACCACGCCCACGGTTTGCACGGTGGCCGGCAATGAGCTTCGTCTGACCGCCAAGGGTAGCTGCGCGGTGACCCTGTCCAGCGCAGCGGGCACTTCTGAGAAGCTTCAGGTGCTCGCCGACCCGCTGTTGGTGTCTAGTGGGTTTGCGCCAGGCAGCAGCGTCGGCTGGACGGAGTCCTACAGAACCTGGCAAGGCGGTCGTGTGTCCGTCAACCCCTGGAGCAGCACTCTGGCCGCGGGCTGGGAGCGGTGTAACGCCAATGCCGACGATGGCACAAGTGTGGAGAACTGGTGCTACAGCAAGGTCTCCGACGACGGGTTGTCTCTCGTTTCTTCACTGCACCTTCCCGAGAGCAGGTGGACCCCGGGTAACTGGAATTACGGCTTCAATCGCATCGACATCTTCTCGCCTTGGACCATCGGGTTCAAGACGGATGACGACACCCTCAACGGGCTGAAGGTGACCAACGAGAAGACGCTCAACTTCACCCTGGGCGTCAATGCCGAGCTCTTCGCGGCTGCGAAGCCCATCGTCGTGCACCTGGATCTGGGCAAGAGCAATAAAAACAATTGCAACGTCGCTCTGAGCACCTTGGTGTGGGTCCCGAAGGCGGGGATGGTCAGCTACGCCGTGCCTCTGGACAACTTTGCGGTCACTGAGTCGTGCGGCCTGCCGGACATCACCAAGGCTTCGCTGGACGACGATGTGCGCAAGCTGCCGAATCCGTATGACAGCACGGGCGCCCCCGTCAACGAAGCCGCGTTCAAGGCAGCCCTGGACAAGCTTGCGGCCTCGCGTGCCTCGGCTGCGACGCTGCTGAAGTCCTCCACCGTGGTGCGCACGCGCTTCTGGCTGATGGACATCAACTTGGACAACAAGACCGACGGCATCACTGCCTCCGACTTGACCCTCAAGGGCCTCATCTACTTCCAATAACCCAGTTCGCGCGCGGCGTCGTGTGCCGGTGGCCGGTCTCCCGTGTTGATCGGGCAAGTGCCACGGCATCCGATGCCGAGAAGGCGAAGCCGCCCACACGGGCGCGCTGCCGCCGACTCATCGAAGGAATACGGAGACACCATGAAAAAACAATTCCGCACCACGGCCATCCATCGCGGCATGGTCCACATGATGCTGCTGACCGTCGGCAGCGCCGCGCTGGCGCAGTCGGCGGCTGAAAAGCCGGCAAACCTGGAAACCGTCGTCGTCACCGGTCAGCGCGCAGCGCTGCAGTCGGCGCAGAAGATCAAGCAGAACGCCGAGGAAATCGTCGACTCGGTCGTCGCCGAAGAGGCCGGCAAGCTGCCGGACAAGTCGATCACCGAAGTGCTGCAGCGCGTCGTCGGCGTCGTCATCGACCGCAACAAGTCGCGCGGCGACCCGGAGCACTTCTCCGTCGAAGGCTCGGGCATCAGCGTGCGCGGCCTGAGCTGGGGCTCGTCGCTGCTCAATGGCCGCGAGTCATTCTCTGCCGGGTGGCCGGGCCGCGAGCTGAGCTGGGGCGACATCCCGCCTGAGCTGATGGCCGGCGTGGACGTCTACAAGAACCCCTCCAGCGAAATCATCGAAGGCGGCGTCAGCGGCACGGTGAACCTGCGCACGGCCTTGCCCTTTGACTACAAGGTGACCAAGGCCTACATGTCGGCGGGCAACAACTACGTGCAGCGCTCAGGCAAGAATTCGCCCAGCCTGTCGGGGCTGTACACCACGCAGTGGAATACGGACATCGGCCGTGTGGGCGTGCTGCTGGATGTGTCCTACAACCACACCAGCTTCCAGAACGAGAGCCTCCAACTGGACGCCTACTACCCCCGTACCGACCTGATCGAGGGCAAGGTGGCGTGGGCGCCGAAATCGGCCTCGTTCCGCAACAACACCGGCGACAACGAACGCGCCGGCTTCTACGGCGCGCTGCAGTGGAAGAAGGACGGCATGGACTCGTCGCTGACTTATTTCGTGTCGGGCACACGGGAGACGGGCAGCGAGCAGGGCTTCTACACCGGTATCGAGAACGCGTACAAGTCGAAGATCGACCCCGCGACAGCGAAGTACGACGCCAACAATGTGCTGCTCTCGGGCAAGTACACCTATCCGACCGGGCCCGGGGCGAACGACTTCGAGGCTGGCGGCCTGGGCTTGCAGATCACGCGCGGCTGGAACCAGACCACCTCGAAGACCGGTGAACTGGCGTGGAACTTCAAGTGGGCCGTCAACGACAACTGGCTGCTGCAGAACGACGTCCAGTGGGTTCACGCGAAGAACGATTCGGTCGGCCGCAACCTGCAGTTGGGCACTTTCGCGCCAAGCATGGGCATCGACGTGTCAGGAAAGGGCCCGTTGCGCCTCGAGTTCGACCAGGCCGCCACGGATTTCCTGGCCGATCCGAAACACTATTACTGGAACCTGATCATGCCGAGCGCCAGCAAGGCCGACGGCGACTTGTACGCATGGAAGGCAGACGCGCGATACCGTTTCGAGGACAACCCCATCCTGCGTGACATCCGTGTCGGCGTGAGAGCCACCTACCGCGTGGCGCGCCGCTACGAACCCACGGGCAATGGGTGGAGTTCCATTGCCGAACCCTGGGACGTCAAGCAGAACGTCGTACCCGGTCAATATCCCCCAGACAACGGCCAGGGGGGCCGGCGCCCAAGCTTCGCGTACCTGAAAGATGCGAAGTACCAAACCGTCCCGGTCGAAGTGTTCAACTTCGGCAGCTTCTACGGGGGCAAGGCGGGCTCGCTGCCGAACATCGTCATGCCGACGGTCAGTGCCGTGCGCGACTATCCGAACACATACGGCAAGTTGCTCAACGACTACCGCTACCAGCAATGCCTGGACGCCAAGGCGCAGTACCCAGGCGTGGAATGCGACTTGAAGAAGGACTATCAGAACTTCAAGGAGCTGGTTTACGACAACGACCCGTCCAAAACCAGCACGCACAGCGAACAGACCGATGCCGTCTATGCCACGCTGCGCTTTGGCTTCGACGACTTGAAGTTCCCGATCGAAGGCAATGTCGGCGTGCGCGCCGTGCTGACCCACGACGTCTCGCACGGCTACACAGTTTTCGATCGCAAATACGACTCGAATACGCCGCCGCACCTGCCGCACTTCGACCAGATCAATCAACCGATCGACGTGCAGAACGAGTTCTTCAAGGTGCTGCCGTCGCTCAATCTGAAGATGAACTTCACCGACAGGTTGCAGGCGCGCCTGGCAATGGCCCAGAGCATGAACCGACCTGGCTTCAACCAACTGGGTGAGTACATCAAGCTGTTCCAGAACTACGACGAGCAGAAAGGGACGCTCACCTACACCGGAGAGAACACCGGCAACGTCAAGCTCAAGCCGATCACGGCCAACAGCTACGACCTGGCGCTGGAGTGGTACCCGCGCGACGGCCAGTCCATCACGGGCACGGTGTTCCATAAGGATGTCAAGGACGTCATCATGAACAGCGTCTACAGCCGTGCCTACAACACCAACACCGGCACTCCGCAGCTCTTCGCGATCACCGGGCCGGACAACGTGGGCAAAGCCAAGGTCAGCGGTCTGGAGGTTGCGGGCATGACCTACCTGGACAAGCTCGCGTTCCTGGAAGGCGTGCTGCCGGAGTGGGCCAAGGGCATCGGCGTGTCGGTCAACTACACCTACATCGATGCCAAGCAAAGCCTGTACAAGCAGATCTACAACCCCTACTGCGATGCAGGCAGAGCGACGACGAATGGCACGCTGCACCTGTTCGGCTGCGACACGAACGGCCTGCCGTTCACTGATCTGCCGCTGCCCTACATGGCCAAGAACGCGGCCAACTTCGTGCTGATGTATGACCGCGGTCCGCTGTCGGCGCGGCTGGCCTACAACTGGCACAGCCGCATCCTGCAGGCGGCGGATGCCAATGGCACGCGCGGCGACGACGCGACGAGCGCGGACCCGTCGCGCCCAGGTGCCCGGGATGTGGGCTGGGGCCTGCCGGTATGGCAGGAGGCTTTCGGCCAGTGGGACGCCGGCGTCAACTACAGGGTCACCGACGCGCTCGGCGTGTCCCTCAACGTGACGAACCTGAACAACGTCATCGTCCGCCAGACGCAGCAGCAGCACATCGGCGTGATGGGACGTGCGTGGTTCTACCCTGGCCGCAGCTACTCGCTGAGCGCACGTTACGAGTTCTGACGCGGTCCCTGACGCGGCGTCACTGCATGCCGCCCGGACGGGCTGTCCGGGCGGCATGCCCACTCGTGTGGATCGGCGCCGCGCATGGCCAGAGATGGCAATGATTGACGTCGGCGCAGGTCGTTCAAGGCGCCCAAGAACTTCGCAGGGTTTCTATGACGCAGAAAGTTGATCGCATCGTCGTCGTGGGCGGTGGCAGCGCCGGCTGGATGGTGGCCGCGGCGCTGGTCACCGGGCTGAAAGGCCGCGCCACCGTCGAGGTGGTCGAGTCCGAGGACATCGGCATCATCGGCGTCGGTGAAGCCACCTTCCCGTCCATCCGCAACTACAACCAGCTGATCGGCATCGACGAGCGCGATTTCCTGCGCGCCACCAACGGCACCTACAAGCTGGGCATCCGCTTCTGCGACTGGCTGGACGTTGGCAAGGACTACTTCCACACCTTCGGCCATTTCGGCAACCTGTTCGGCTCGCAGACGCTGTGGGCGCAGCACCGGCGCATGGGTCTGGCCGAGCCGCTGGGCGTGCAGTGCGTGCCCACGGTGATGGCGATGAAGGGCCGTTTCGTGCTGCCCAGCGAGCAGGCGCAGTTCAAGTACGCCTACCACTTCGACGCCGTCCAGTACGCCGCCTTCCTGCGCAATCTGGCCGTGCAGCGCGGTGCCCGCCACACGCTGGGACGCATCACCGACGTGTCACGCCGCGCCGACGGCGGCGTGGCCGCCTTGCAACTGGAGGATGGCCGGCGCATCGAGGGCGACCTGTTCGTCGACTGCTCGGGCTTTCGTTCCCTGCTGTTGGGCCAGGCGCTGGAGGAGCCCTTCGTCGACTTCAGCCACTGGCTGCCCGTCGACGGCGCCTGGGCCTGCCCCACCGAACGGGTCGGCGAGGAACTGGCCCCGTACACCCAGGCCACGGCGCTGGAAGGGGGCTGGGCGTGGCGCATCCCGCTGCAGAACCGCACCGGTCATGGCCACGTGTTCTCAAGCCGCTTCATCGACGCCGACCGTGCCCGCGAACAACTGCTGGCCCGGCTCGACGGCAAGCCGCTCGGCGAGCCGCGGCTGCTGCGCTTCACGACCGGCCACCGCGAGCGCTTCTGGGTGCACAACGTCGTCGCCATCGGCCTGTCCTCGGGCTTCCTGGAGCCGCTCGAGTCCACCAGCATCTACCTGATTCAGGACGGCATCAGCCGCCTCATGACCCTGCTGACGGCCGGCCGGCCGGTGGACGAGAACGACCGGGCCCTGTTCAACGACGGCGCGGCACGCCGCTTCGCGCGCATCCGCGACTTCATCATCCTGCACTACTGCCTGACCCGCCGCCGCGACAGCGAGCTGTGGCGGCACGTGTCATCGATGGAGCTGCCCGAAACCCTGGCCTTCCGGATGGAGCTGTGGCGTCGCTACGGCGTACTGCATGAGTACGACGAAGAGGGCTTCGACGCCACCAGCTGGCTCGCCATCCACGCCGGCATGGAGCACTGGCCGGAGCGCAACGATCCGGTCTTCGCGGAGATTTCGCCGGAGCGGGCCATGCAGGCGCTGGACCAGCGTCGCAAGGCCATCGAAGCCTCGGTGGCGCGCATGCCGCAGCACCATCGCATGCTGCTCAAGATGCTGGGCTGATTCCTGGCCATCTTGAACTCATCCGGTCCCTGACGGCCGCCCCGCGTAAGCGCGCCGCAGCCTGGGCCGCTCCGTGCGACCGATGCGCTGGCTCGCAAAAACTACTCCAGAGACAAAACATGGACAAACACCCTGACGGCCTGAGTCGGCCGATTTTTCCCCTCCTGATGGCTCTCATCCTCTCCGTCGGGTCTCAGGTCGCTCCGGCGGCAGAGGCTGCACAGGCAGCACCTGCACATAACCCGCTGATCTGGGCCGACGTCCCGGACATCGCCATCATCCGTGTCGGCAAGACCTACTACATGAGCAGCACGACGATGCACATGAGCCCGGGCCTGCCGATCATGAAGTCGACGGACCTCGTCAACTGGAGCATGGCCTCCTACGCACATCAGAACCTTGCCGACAACGAAGCCTTCCGCCTTGAAAACGGCAAGAACGCCTACGGTGCCGGCTCCTGGGCCAGCAGCCTGCGCTACCACGACGGCATGTTCTATGCCTCGACGTTCGCCGCCACCACCGGAGGACGCACCCACGTCTACACCACGCGCGATCCCGAACGCGGCCCATGGAAGGAGACGAGTTTCGAGCCCTTGATGAATGACCACAGCCTGTTCTTCGACGACGACGGTCGCGTCTACATGGTCTGGGGCTGCAACCGCATCATGCTCACCGAGCTCAAATCCGATCTGACCGGCACCAAGCCCGGCGGCGTGAACAAGGTCATCATCGAACACGTCAACGCCGTCTTCGGCGCTGACCAGGGCGGGCTGTGTGGGGAGGGCTCGCAGCTTTCCAAGATCAACGGCCGCTACTACCTCCTCAATATCGCCTCGCCCGGAAGCCGCTGGGCGCGCACCGTCATCGTCAGCCGCGCCGACACCCTCGACGGGCCTTACGAGAGTCGCATCGCGCTCGATGACCGGGGGATCGCCCAGGGCGGCCTCATCGACACGCCCGACGGCAAGTGGTATGCCTATCTTTTCAAGGACAACGGCGCCGTCGGTCGCATTCCCTACCTCGTGCCTGTGACCTGGACGGACGGCTGGCCTGTGCTCGGCGAAAACGGCAAGGTGGCCATGACGCTCGATATCCCGGCCGGCGCGCAGGGCGTCTCAGGCGCATCGGGCATCGTCGCCTCCGACGAATTCGACCGTCAGCCTGGCGAGCCCGACTTGCCCCTGGCCTGGCAATGGAATCACAACCCCGAGCCTCGTGACTGGTCGCTCACGAAGCGCCCGGGCCACCTGAGCTTGACCACCAGCCGGAACGTCGCAACTCTGCTCGAGGCCCGGAACACCCTCACTCAGCGCACCTTCGGGCCGCGCAGTTCCGCCACCACCAGCATCGACGTGAGCGGCATGAAAGACGGCGACTGGGCCGGCCTGGCCGCGTTTCAAAGGCAATACGGTTTCGTGGGCGTCAAGATGAGCGACGGCGCCCGATCTCTCGTCATGGTGAGCGCCGAAACCGACAAGCCCGAAGAGATCGCCTCCATTCCCCTCTCCGGCAAGACCGTTCACCTTCGGGTCGACTGCGAATTTGAGCCCGCGCCTGAAGTTGCCCGGTTCTCCTACAGCCTAGACGGCAAATCGTGGACCCCCATCGGTCGTCCTTCGCGCCTGGCCTACACCTTCCCGCACTTCATGGGTTACCGCTACGGCCTCTTCTATTACTCGACCAAGATTGCCGGCGGCCGCGTGGACTTTGACTACTACCGGGTCGGGCAAGGGACGCAAGACGGGCGCTAGGACGGCGCAACTTTATTTCTCCGCCTTCTCTCATTTTCCGCCGCGCATGAAAAAAACAGCCTTCTCCGCAGTCGTTCTCTCGTCCGTGCTGGTCTTGCTGCCCGCAACGTCATTCGCGCGCAACCCGGTTATTCAAACGATGTATACGGCCGATCCGGCCCCCATGGTCCATAAGGGCACGCTCTACCTGTTTTCTAGCCACGACGAAGACGTCGGGGAGGCCAACAACTTCAATATGAAGAATTGGGTGCTCGCCACGACGACGGACATGGTGAACTGGACTCAGCACGGCGCGGTCGCCTCCCTGCGAGATTTTCCTTGGGCCTCCAAGGAGAACTCCGGCTGGGACGGCTATGACAACGGTGCCTGGGCCCCTCAAGTGATTGAGCGCGATGGCAAGTGGTATCTCTATGGCCCGGTGCAAGGCCGTGGCATTGGCGTGCTGGTGGCCGATAACCCCCTGGGCCCCTATATCGACCCGATCAAAAAGCCGCTGATCGCCGGCCACGCCGGCGGCCTGTACGACAGCATCGATCCGACCGTTTTCATCGACGACAAGGGTCAGGCCTATCTCGCCTGGGGCAATCCCAATCTGTGGTCAGTGAAACTGAACAAGGACATGATTTCCTACGACACCAGCGTCGGGGAGAAGGGCATCATTGGCCATCCGATGACCGTCAAGGCCTTGGGCGAGCGCAACCCTCCGGACACAGTAGGCGTCACGAAGCCGAAGCCTGCTTTGCGCGGCACATCCTACGAAGAGGGTCCTTGGCTCTATAGGCGCAAGAATCTCAATTACCTGTTTTTTGCCGCCGGTCCCATCCCTGAGCATCTCGGCTACGCCACCGGCCCCACAGCCGAAGGCCCGTGGACCTACGGCGGCGCCGTCATGTCTCCGCAAAGCGCTTTTACCAACCACCCGGGCGTGGTCGATTACAAGGGCAAGACCTACCTTTTCTATCACAACGCCGCTCTTCCGGGAGGCGACGGCTTCAAACGTTCCGTGTGCGTCGACGAGTTGAAGTTCAACCCCGATGGCTCGGTCCCGATGGTGCAGCCAACCAAGGAAGGGCCGGCGCCGGTCGCCACCCTCGATCCCTACAAGCGAGTTGAAGCCGAGACCATCGCCTGGTCTTCCGGTGTCAAGATCGAGCCCAGCAGCGCCGGTGGCCAGAATGTGCGCGACATCCATGACGGCGCCTATATCCAGGTGCGAAATGTCGATTTCGGCGTGACCGGCGCGCGCGCCTTCATGGCCAGCCTCGCCAGCACGGCCGAGGCGAAGGAGCCCAGCGGGGCAAAGATCGAGATTCGTCTGGGCAAGCTCGACGGCCAGTTGATCGGCACTCTGCCGGTGTCAGGAACCGGCGGCGAATGGAAGCAGCAGTTGGCCCAGATCTCCGGAGCCTCCGGCGTCCAGGATCTCTTCTTCGTATTCCGCGGTGCGGCCGGCGAAGAACTGTTCAAGTTCGATTACTGGCAATTCTCGAAATAACTGAACAAGGCGGTCCGCGCATGGCGCTGCCGAAGAATCAGCGGGATTCATTGCGATCAAACACATGGCGGCTTTGCAGCTGTCTTGAGACCCTATATGAAAACAATCAAACACAGCCTCGCCGTTCTCGGCCTGATCGCGGCCCCGGCTTTTGCCGCCAACGAGGTCAGCATCAACATCGACGCCGGCAAGCCCGGCCCGGTCATCAGCAAGTATGTGTACGGCCAGTTCGCCGAACACCTCGGCACCGGCGTCTACGAAGGCATGTGGGTCGGCACGAAGTCGAACATCCCGAACACCCGAGGCTGGCGCAATGACGTCGTCGGCGCGCTCAAGGAGCTGCATGTGCCGCTGGTGCGCTGGCCGGGCGGCTGCTTCGCCGACACCTACCACTGGCGCGACGGGATCGGCCCGCAGGACAAGCGCCCGAGCAACGTCTGGGGGACCCACGTCGAAGAGATCAACGCCGTCGGYACSCAYGAGTTCTTCGACCTGATCGAGATGATGGGCGCCGACGCCTACGTCAACGGCAACGTCGGTACCGGCAGCGTGCAGGAGATGGCCGACTGGGTCCAGTACATGACYGCGGAAGGCGGCTCGCCGCTGGCCAGGCTGCGCGCYCAGAACGGSCGCGAGAAGCCGTTCAAGGTCGCYTTCTTCGGTGTCGGCAATGAGCTGTGGGGCTGTGGCGGCAACATGAAGCCCGAGTACTACGCGAGCCTGTACAGCAATTACGAGCATTTCCTGTGGGCGCCCGAGAAGTCGCGGCCGAAGATGATCGCCAGCGGCGGCAGCGGCTTCGACACCGCSTGGACCCAGRTCCTGAGCAAGGAACTGAAGGGCCGCACGATCGGCATCACCGTCCACCAGTACACCGTCCCGACCGGCAACTGGGACGTCAAGGGCAAGGACCTCGGCTTCAAGGAAGGCGAGTGGATCTCGACCCTGGCCAATACCTTGAAGATGGATCAGCTGATCAAGGACCACGTGGCCGTGCTGGACAAACACGACCCCGAGAAGAAGATCGGATTGATGATCGACGAGTGGGGCACCTGGTATGACGAAGTGAACCCCAGRGGCGGGCTGTTCCAGCAGAACTCCCTGCGCGACGCGCTCGTGGCGGCRCTCAACTTCCACATCTTCCATSAGCAYGCGGAGCGGGTCCCCATGACCACCATCGCCCAGATGGTCAACGTCCTGCAGGCGATGATCCTGACGGACAAGGAGAAGATGGTCCTGACCCCGACCTACTACGCCTTTCAGATGTATGCGCCATTCCAGGATGCCAAGTCGCTGCCGCTGGCCATCAAGGACAACACCAGCTACACCCTGGGCGCTGTGACCATTCCGGGCGTGAGCGCTTCGGCGGCGCGTGCCAAGGACGGCAAGGTGTACCTGGCGCTGGTCAACACCGATCCGTCCAAGGCGGTCGATGTCGCCGTCAACGTTGCGGGCACGAAGGTCAACGGTGCGGCAGGCAAGGTGCTGACCTCGGCCGCGATGGACGCGCACAACACCTTCCAGGATCCGCAGGTCATCAAGCCGGCGGCGTTCAGCGCGCGTGCCGCGGACGGCAAGCTGTCCATCAAGGTACCTGCCAAGGCCGTGATGGTGGTCGCGCTGGAGGAGTGAAGGCGTCGCGCGCAAGCGCTTCGTGAAGTCATATTCGATCGGTGAAATTCTTTCGAAACCTGCGGCTCATTGACAGCCGAACGCCCGATTGAAGAACCACCTCGTGCTCTCCGCTGCTGTGAAGCTCTAGACCGCGAACCCTCTCGCGATTGACGATGATGGACCGGTGGATACGAACGAAGGTCTTTGCGTCCAGCTCTCGTTCTAGAGCGTGCAGGCTGCGGCGCAAGATGTGCGTCGCATTGCCCACGTGCAAGTATGCGTAGTAGTCGGCCGCCTCGATCCAGTCCACGTCTGCCGTGTTCAAGAACAAGGTCTTGCCCCGGTTCTTCACCACGAGTTGAGTCAATGGCGGGCGGTCCGCCGTCGGCTCTTGCGTGATCCGAAACTTGGCTCGCTGCAACGCGCGGTGAAATCGCGCGTCGTCGAACGGCTTGAGCAAATAGTCAAGCGCGCCTGCATCGAACGCGCGCAGCGCGTATTCGTCGTACGCCGTGACGAAGACGACGGCCGCGGGCATGTCCGAGCCCATCAGTTCGAGCACATCGAAGCCATCGCACTCGGGCATGTGGACGTCGAGAAAGAGAACGTCAGGTCTTGTGCGCCGCATCTCGGCAACGGCCGCTTGACCAGAGTCGCATTCAACGACGGCTGCCACATCTGGATCGGCACTCAGCAAGATCACAAGGTTACGCCGGGCGATCGCCTCGTCGTCGACCACCAGGATCCGCAGCGCCGCCATTCAGGACACCTGCAGGGGAAGCGTGACGACGACTTCGACGCCATCCTCTCCGGCGGGTTTGAGCGTCAGGCCGGACCGCTCGCCGTGAAGAATCCGCAAGCGTGCCCGCAAGTTCCTGAGGCCCACGCCGGTGCCCGTTGCAGCGAGATCCTCCTGCGTGAACGGTCCGTCGTTTGACACGGTCAGCCGCAGCATCCCCTGCCTGTCCTCGCCGACGATGCGAATGCCGCCGCCGCTCACTCGTTTGCAAATGCCGTGCTTGATGGCGTTCTCGACGAGAGGCTGCAACAGCAGGTTCGGCACCTTGGCGCCGAGCAGTTCGTTCGGGAGCTCCATGTTCACGACAAGGCGCTCGCCGAACCGAAGCTTCTGGATGTCGACGTAACGCTGCAGGTAGTCCACTTCCTCCGCCAACGTCACCTGCGCCCTGTGCGAATCTTCCGATGCGCGACGCAGGAATTCACTCAGTCCCACGACCATGTTGACTGCCGCGTCGTTGCGTCGGTCACGAACAAGGCCAGCGATCGTGTTGAGCGTGTTGTACATGAAGTGCGGCTCGAGTTGTCTTCGCAACGCCTCCAGCTGCGCTCTGGTCAGCTCTTCATTGAGTCGGGCAGCTTCTGTCACCTGCTTGGTGATGCGGTCCTTCGCGTCCACCAGATAGGTCACAGTCAATATCAGCGTGTAGGCGATGGTGAACGTCAATAGCTGGTAGACAAGCGACGTGCTCCACGTTTCCCCGAACGTCGGCCAGCGCTTGTTGCCCCACGGATTGAAGATCGTCTGGAGCCACGCATACCAGCATTCAGTGATCGTGCTGATGATGGCGAACGTTGCCAGATGCAGCGTGACGGTGCCTACGCTGGCTCTGCGAATGATCGGGTAGCGCAAGGCCAGCTGGACGACGAGTGGCGTCGCCAACGCCCATGGCAACCACAGGGCCAGTTCGATCAAGAACAGCGGCGCCCAGGGATGCGTTCTGCCTTCCAGGCGCATGATCGCCACGGTTTGACACGCGTCGAACAGCGCGCCGGCCGTCCAGGCTGCGGCGATCCAGCGCCAACGGCTCGAGGCTGCATACCGTCCCAAGGAGAGCATGCCGGCGACGATACCTTAGGCGTAATCAGCCTCCACGCGTTCTGCAGCGAACGGCGGCCGGCATGCAGGGAGCGGTCTGGCCTCGTCCCTGCGGACTGCCTAGACTGACTCAAGTCGCTGCGCACGGGCCCGGGCCCTCGAGAGGCACGCGGGGAGATCTCACACAACCAAAAGGAGATGGCAATATGAAACGATCGATGGCTTTGATTCTTTCATTCTGGTCGCTCGCGGTCGCTGCCTTGGCTGACACACCGGTTCCTCCTTCGACGCAGGCGGCCGTCGAGGAAATCAGGCAGCTAGGGAAAGAGATGGGGGATGCGATGGTGGCACTCGACATCGACAAGATTGACCAAATTTTTGGTGATGACTGGGTGTCGGTCGGATCATCCGGCGGCGTATCAACCAAGCGAATGCTCCTGAACGACGTCAAGACGGGCAAGAAGAGGCTTACGTGGTTCGAGCTGCGGCCGATCGATGTACAGGTCTTCGGTGAAGTCGCCATTGCTCAGGGCAACGTGGCCGAGAAGAGATTCGTCGACGGTCGGGAGATCTATATGGAACTCGTCTATGCGGACATCCTGAAAAAGCGCGACGGCCGCTGGGTGGTCGTGCAAAGCATGGGTGCCAAGGTTCGGTAAGTGCGGGGATGTCGTTGCGAATGCGAATGAAGACCTGCTTCGCGCACGCCCATCAGCCTTGAGGCGCGCAACGACTCGCGCGGGCGCCAACCAAGCGTGTCCTCCAGCGGATCACAGTGCCATTACCGAGGCCCGTACGCGATGTCGGTGAGGACGACGAGGCGCGGCTTCGCGGGAGGCGCCTCGGGCGCGGCTGAAGTGCCTCCCGACGGCATGAGTGCGCCGAGCAGCGGGGTGACGTGAGTCTGAGCATGGATGGCGTCGTCATGGGTCAGCGACCCGAAGTCGCTGGGCCCGTCCTGCGTTTCAATGCGCCGGCTTGGCGATGCTCGGCGTCATGGGCAACGGCGATCATGGTCTGCCCGCCATCGGCGCGTGGGCCCGCCGTCAGCGCAGCGGCGTGATGCGCACCATGATCACGCCGTGAGGAGCGACCTTGCCGCCATAGCTGCCGCTGACGTTCTTCGTGACCTTCTTGCTCCACAGGTCCTTCACGTCGGCCTTCTGGTCGATGGGCAACTGGAGCAGGTCCCAAGCCACCTTCATGTTGGCCGGCGTCTTGCCGCGGTTGAACAGCACCACCGCGTGCTCACCGCCAGACAGCGGACGCACCGAGACCTCAAGATCGCCTTCCTTCAGTGTGCGGTGGCCTTGCTTGCCCAGTGGATCCTGGTCGGCGGCGATGACATCCTTGTTGGTGAGGATGCGCAGCGTCTCGGCGTCCATCTTCGACAGGTCGTTGCCGGCGATCAGCGGCGCGGCCAGCCGCATGTCAAGGAGCCGGCGTCGGAGTAGAGGCCGAACGGGAAGAATTCCACCGGCACGATGTCAAAGAATGCTCCACCACTGCACGACCCCGCCGGTGCACTGCCACTGCCGTACTTCCGCGCCGGGGGTCTTCCCGCCGTTGAAGTCATCCAGGCAGAGGTTGCTGTTGCGGTTGACGATGTTGAGCTGGCCGCCGTCCGCGTTGACGAGGCGCCATTGCTGGACGGCCTGGCCGTTGCAGGTGGATTGCTGGATGGCGGAGCCGGGGGCGGTCTTCCCGTCGGTATCGTCGAGGCACAGGCCGCTGTTGACGTTGACGATCGTGACGTAGCCGTCGGCCGCAGGCACGATATTCCATTGCTGCGCCGCCGACCCGTTGCACGTCCACTGCACGACGGGCGAGCCGGCCGCGGTGGCCGAGTTGTAGTCGTCGAGACAGAGACCGTTGTACTCATTCTTGATCGCACGGCCCGCCAGCGTCGTGGAAATGTCGGCCGCGTATTTCGCCGCGACCAGATTGGCCTGGACGGCGTTCTCGGTCGCGTCCGACGGATAGCCCGACGTCATCGCGCCCTCGTAGAACGTCCCCCGCCCCCCGTTGCTGTTGTCGCCGCCGATGCCCAGGACGATCGCACCCTCCTTGCTCATGGTCGTATACCCCCCGCTCGGGCGCACGCCGTCATAGAAGGTCGACAGCGAGCCGGCCTGTGTGTTGCCGCCGCGGATGGCCCAGTGGTTCGGCTCACCCTTGACGATGGCCGTGACGAATCGGCTGGTGATCGTGGGGTCATTCGCGTTGAGGTGCGGGTCGCGGCCCGAGAACAGGCCGTTCTCCAGGTCCGCCATGATCCAGGGGCCCGGGCCTGCTCCGGTGCCCCAGGCGGACTGGTTGCCGAAGTAGATCGTTTCCATGTGGCCATTGCCGGTGTCGTTCCCGCTCGGCTCGGCATTGCCGTAGTCGAAGCAGCATGCCGAGTTGAAATGCCACCCGTCGAGGGCCGCGTACATGCCTTCGGGCTGGTCGCCCACCGCGATGCCATTGGTGGCGTTGTTGCGGTAGCCGGTTCCTGGTGGGATGAAGACGCCATAGACCTTCTGGCCCGAGAGCGTCAACGGCGCCGCGTTGGCGACAGCGAGATTGTCGTAGCCGCCGGCCGCCGGCCCCTTGAAGAAGCCGGGGGGCGCCTGCGTGAGGTGGTTGTTGCGCCCCGATTGGTCGTAGATGACGCTGATCAGGCAGGTCGTGCCCGCACAGAAGGCGTCCTGCAGCGCCGCGTTGGCGATGCCGCTGGAAAGGGCGGTGACGTCGAGCGTCGCATTGTCCGATTGCCTGAGGACCTGGTACAGCGGACCCGTATAGGTCGAGAGCAGGACCCGCGTCGTGCTGTGCGCCGCGACGCACGGCGTGCCGCCGGCGGCGTAGATGTCGCAAGGCCCCTGCGCAGCCGAAGGCGCAGGTGTAGGGGCAGGTGCAGGTGCAGGTGCAGGTGCAGGTGCGTCGCCACCACCGCCGCCACAGCCCGCCACCAGGGTCGCGGTGACGATGGAGAGAACGGTGAGCTGTTTGCTGTACTTCATGGCGGAAAAGATGTGTGGTTCGTTGACTGTTATGGCGCGGCGGCGCTGATCACGGAGCAGGCATTGGCTCCTGCAGCCGCGGCTGTTCATTTCGTGCACAACTCGCTGATGGCGTTGGGGGCGGTGGCGACGATCAAGCCCAGCCGATAGGGCGGCTCGCCTCAGCCGGCGGCTGGATCAGGGGCTCGCCGGATTTCCATTCGAAAGCGCTGGCCTGGGCCGGCGACCCGCCGCCGACGGCGGGGGCGTCGTGTCGCTGCCTGCGCTGTTGCCGCCGCAACCTGCCAAGCCGACCGCAGGGACGCAAAGGGCGGCGAGTCGTTGACTGAACTTGTTCACAAGGAAAGGGGTCTGGTTCCTTGAAGGGCGGCCAGGGCGCCGCACCATGGCCGCGAGCCAACGGCAGGCTCAGCAGGTCCTTGCGGGCCACCCTTGGGCGAGTGGCCTGTCGCCCGACATCGCGCCAAGGTGCCAGGCAGCGGGACAGGCTTTAACGCTGTAAAACTGGGTCCGCCGCGGTTGGTGGCCCGGTCATCGGACACCATCCGCGGCGGGCTCACGGTGTCACCACCGTGATGTCATGACGTCACTTGGCGTTGTCGACGATGGTCTTGATCAAGTCCGGGAAGGACTGAGCGCTGGTCGAGCGATCGAACAGGCCCGTCGCGTGGTTGGTGGTGTAGCCCGGGTCCCACCATGTCGGCACGATGCCGTGCTGGTAGGCGGACTTGGTCACGTACTTGGTCCAGTAGGTGCGGTAGGTGCCGGCCGGGTCGTACTCGGTCCTCAGGATGGCGCCGTACTCGCCCATCAGCACGGGCATGCCGGCATCGACGAAGCGGGACTTCATCTTCTGGAACTGCGCGTCCACGTAAGCTTCGTGGGCCCAGGGTTCGGTTGCGGCCGGATTGGTCGCGATCGAACCCCACTGCCAGATGCCGCTCTTGTCGTTCAGCGCGAAGTTGAACGGATCGTAGAAGTGCACTTCGATGAACATCCGGTTCGTCGCCGGATCGGTGGGCTTGACGAAGCCGTCGTAGGTCGCGTTGATGTTGGTGTTGAAGCCCTGCACGACGAGATGGCGCTTGGCGTTGTTGCCACCCGTGGCCCGCACCGCGTTGACGAAGACCTGGTTGAACCCGTTCTGGACGGATTGGTACTCGGCCGTCGGCGGGTTGTAGTCGCCAGCGACCATGATCTCGTTGGTGCCGGCGAACAGCAGGTAGTCGTCGTAGTCCTTGAAGTTGTTGGCGATCTGCGTCCACATCCGGGCCAGGCGCGCGTTGGCACTGGCTTGGCGGGCGTAGGTCGGAATCAGCCAGTCGCCTTCGTGATGGGTGTTCAGCACGACATACAGGCCGGCGTTGCGGGCGTAACCGACGACCTGGGTGACGCGCGCCATCCAGCTCGGGTTGATGTTGCCGTCGGCGTCGGCGTACTGGTTCCAGGTGACGGGAATACGCACGGTCTTGAAGCCGGCCGCCTTCACCGCGTTGAGCAACTGCTGGCTCGCCACGGGGTTGCCCCAGGACGTTTCAGCCGGCACCGCGTCCAGCGTGTTGCCGAGGTTCCAGGCGGGGGACATCTGCTGCGACAGCTGGACGCTCGTCAGGTCGCGCATGGAGCCTGGCACGGTGATCACGAACGCCTGATTGCTCTTGGCGCCGCAGCTGTTGGTATACGTGGCGGTGGCCGTGCAGCTGGCAGTAGGCGTGATGGTCTGCTCGCGCGAGCCGCCCGCGGTGCCGCAGCCGCTCCACGTCCACATGCCGCCGGAGATCGGTTGCGGCCCCAGGATGGCCGAGCTGCCGGCGGTGACGGTGCCCGAGGCGGTCTGCGTCCACGTGCCATTGACGTTGACCCACGGCGTGACGGCGGTCGGCGCGCAACTGCTGCCGCGCGTGGCGGAGGCCGAGCCGGAGTTGTAGCTGCCGGCGCTGGTCGTGAACTTGACCCAGTACCAGTAGGGCGTGCCGGTGTTGGCCGAGCCGTCGGCGTAGCTCCTGGCGTTGGTGGCGGGTACGGCGATGCGGGTGCGGCCGTTGGGGTCGCTGTCCGTGTCGCGGTAGACCTCCAGGCGAGAGACGTTGCCGCTGACGGTCCAGCTGAGTTGGTTGTCGTTGGCCGAGCCGTTGGCGCTCAGGCAGACGGTGGCGCCGCCGCCGCTGCCGCAGCTTTGCGCCTGCGCGAGGGTGCCTGCGCTCGCGCCGAAGGCGAGCAGCAGTGCGGGTATCAAGGTTCTCATGTTCTACCTTTCAAGGTTGAAAAGTGCTCGGCCGGTTGTCTCCTCCGGTCACGAGCGTTGTGAAAGATGCAGCTTCAATGCATGGCTACATCCCGACGACATCGATGGACTGCCGGAGGCAGTGCCAGCACCAGGTCCTGCGGGCCAGGCTGGGCTCAAAACGGCGCGGGCAGGATGGCCCGCGGCTGCTCGACGTGGTGTGGGCGTGCATGGCGACCGCCGCCGGTCGATCCGGTCGGTCGGAGGCTTGGCAGGTCGGCGTGAGCACCATGCGAGGATTGATTCGACGCCGAATCATTCGGCGAAAAAAATTGCAGCAGTGCCGCGAGGTCATCTTAATTCGGTCGACAACCGAACTAATTAGGGGAAACCCATCGGCGCCGCTGCACCTGCTTACAGCTTCAGGAGATCGTCAGCACCGCGCCGCGCGCAGGGGCGATCAACGTCCGGCCGGGAAGGATCTCGACGGGCAGGACGATATTGCGCGGGCCCTCGTACATCTGTCCACTGCGCTGCGCCTCGATCAATTGCATGAGGACGTTGACCGCATGACGACCCATTTCGAGCAGGGGCTGGCGCACGGTCGTCATGCGCAGGGTGCGGGCCAGCAAGGTATCGTCAAAGCCGGCGATCGAAATATCCCGAGGCACGCTCAGCCCCCGCGCCTCCAGCGCTTCCATGCAACCGAACGCGATGGCGTCGTTGCCACAGAAGATGGCCTCGGGCAACCGTTCACCGCGGTGGCCCTGCAGCCACGTCTCCATCGCCTGTCGGCCGCCCTGCACGGTGAACCAGGTACGGATCACATGGTCGGCAGCGACCTCGACGCCGGTTTCGGCATGCGCGCGCAAGAAGCCCTCGACGCGGCGGTCCGCACCCTTGGTGTGCGGCGGCCCGCCCACGCACAGGATATGGCGATGGCCGAGATCAAGCATGTGGCGCACGATGCCAAAGCCGCCCGCCTCGTCGTCCGCCTCGACGTTCACCTGGCCCTGCAGCTGCATTCCCGCATGGATCGTGACCAAGGGCGTATGGGGAGGCAGCCAGCTCGTGCAGTCATCTTCCAGATACGGCGCCAGCACGACCAGCCCATCGACGCGGCCGTCACACAGCGCGGGGATGCGCTTGGGCGCTTCTTCCCAGCCGCTGAGCGGGAAGACGCATGTGGCCTGCTCGGCCTCCGTCGCGCCCCGCACAACGCCGTTGAACACCTCCAGGAAGTAGAGGTTGGGCTCCTCATTGGCAATGTTCGCGACGAAGCCGATGGCGTTGGCCCGTTGACGGCTGAGTGCGCGTGCCGTCGCGTTTGGCCGGTAGCGCAGGCGCTCCGCCGCCGCCAGCACCCGTTCGCGCGTCTCCATGGATACGCGCGTCGAGCCTTTGCCGGCGTTGAGCGCGCAGGAGGCCGCGACATCCGACACGCCAGCTTCTCGCGCGACGTCAGCGAGCGTGGGCAATCTGTGACGACGACTTTTCGTCGGCTGGGAAGGCTTGGGTGTCGAGGCGGACACTGACCGGCGGCGGGGTGAACGAGCGGCGCACTGTAGCACCGGGCCGTCCGCAAGCTCGGCGTCGCCACGGCTGGAAGTCGGCAGCAACCCGGTCCAGGACGCCCCTTCAACTTGCCCGCTTTCTTGGCAGGCGTCTTCCTGGCGACGCCAGCACGCGCGCTTGGACAGCACAATGTGAGCCTGGCGGTCACGCCCGCCACCCCGTCAACTCGCAACAATCTTCCCAGGACTGATGTCGATGATCTACGAACTGCGCGTCTATACGGCAATGCCTGGCCGGCTACCCGACGTTCTTGCAAGATTTCGCGATCACACCGTGGGCATCTGGAACCGGCTGGGAATTCGTCAACTCGGATATTGGACGACGGCAGTCGGACCTGACAGCAACGCGCTCACCTACATGCTTGTCTGGGAGAGCATGGCCGATCGTGAGGTCAAGTGGAGCAAGTTTGTCGCCGATCCCGAATGGGTCGAGGTCAGAAAGGCGAGCGAGGCAGCCGGACCGATTGTTGCGAAGATGGACAACTCGTTCTTGGCGCCAACCTCTTTCTCGCCTGCGAAATAGTCTGTTCCGCGGCGGACGACACAGTGGGCTGGGACGCGGTATCAACGCCCAATGCCTCTTCAGTCTGGCCACCGCTTCAGGAACAGTTCAGCCGCAGGAAGGGAGCGCGATGCGCTCAGGCATCGCTTCTGCCTGCGGCTTGGTCGTTGTCCAGCTGTAGTGCCGCAATCGCGTTGCGGCTTCCCCTCCAGCTCAGCGCATCACGATCAGCTGAACCCGCCGGTTCGTGCTGCGGCCTTCGCGGCTGCTGTTGTCGGCCAGGGGCGCAGATTCGCCGTAGCTGATCGTAGCCATGCGCGCCAGCGGCAAGCCGGCGCGAGACAGGTGCAGGCGCACGGCTTCGGCTCGCTTGAGACCCAGTTGCTGGTTGATCGTGTCGCTGCCGGTCGCGTCGGTGTGGCCCTGGATTTCGATGAACACCGGCTGGTTGTCGGCCTTGAGCTTGGCGACAAGTTGATCGAGTTCCTGGCCAGCCTGCTCGGTGAGCTGGAAGCGGCCCGACTTGAATTTGACCTTGTCATCGGTCAGCACGGTGCTCATCAGCAGGCCGGGCGGCTTGGGCAGGTTGTTGAAGGCCTGGGTTCGCGCTGCAGCCTCCTGCTGCAGAAGGGCCAGCATGCGTGCCTCGCTGCCCTGCAGCCGGCCATCCAGGGCCTTGAGGCCCTCGTCATGCGCCTGCACCCGGGTGCCGAGGCCGTCCACGCTGGTCTGCACCGGAGCGACTGTCTCTTTGACGAAATCCTTGGTGGCGCAAGCGCTCAGCAACATGACGCTGCTGGCGACGATCAGGGGCGAAAGTCTCGACATCGGTAGTCTCGTGGATAAGAAAGTGGTGCGAATGTAGGCAGTCCTTCACGGACGAACGTACCGAGCTGTGAGCAATCCTTGCGCCATTAACCGGACTGAACAAAGCCTTACCGTTCTGCGCTACGGCGCTACGGCGCTACGGGCACAGATCCATGTTGCGCAGGTGCTTGACCAGCAGCCCCCGCAGGGCACGCGAGCGGCCTGAGACTCAGCCCTGCACTGGCTCGCTGCGGTTGGCGCGCCAGCACAGGATCAGCTCTCGTGCCAGGGCAGGGAGTTCGCCCCGGCCGGCTCGCTTGGCGAAGCCGAAGCGCTCGCCGGCGTAGATGCGGTCATAGGCCATGCGTGACACATGCGCGGGCCAGCCCTGGGCGGCCATCAGCGCCGAGAAGCGCTCCAGCAGCTGCAGCTCGGCCTGCATCGGGCGTTCCTCGCAGGTCCACTGCTCCTCGATCACCAGCCGCACCGACCCCTCGGGGCAGCTGACGCGGCGTGGGCCGAAGCTGGGCAGCGGGAGCGAGCGGCGGTGGCGGCGGGATGTCATGGCCGCGAAGATAGAACCGCCGCACCTCAAACCCGTGCCGAAAAACACCGCTTCTTCGGCTTTCGACGGGCGCCGGTCGATGGGCGGCGCAAAAGGTGTGGGCTTGGTCACGGCCTGCGACAAGCATGCACTCAGCGGATCGCCGACACCCAGCGTTCGAAGCGCGGCGCCATCCGCCAGCCGTCCTCGCCCAGCCAGTCCGCCGCCACGATGACGTGATGGGCTCGACCGATCAGCTTCTCGCGTGGCACCGTGCCGATGAAGCGCGAGTCCTCACTGTTGTCGCGGTTGTCGCCGAGCAGGAAATACTGCCCTGCCGGCACGGTGAGCTCGGCGAAGTTGCGCCGCGCGCTGAGGGCCGGCAGGAACTGGACAGCATGGGGCCGGCCGTCAAGGTCCTCCGTGGAGCGCACCGCGTCCATGACCCAGCCGGGCGCCACCGCCTCGCCATGAGACTGGTTGCCGCTGTAGCTCAGCGGCGTTCCATTGAGGATCAGCACGTCGTCGCGCATCTCGACGCGATCGCCCGGCAGGCCGACGATGCGCTTGATCAGCCGCGTGCCGCCGGCCGGCGAACTCAGCGTGACGACATCGCCGCGCTGGGGCTCACCCAGTGGCAGCAGCACGACGTCGGTCAGCGGCAGCTTGAGGTCATAGGCCAGGCGGTTGACGAGCACGACATCGCCTTCCAGCAGCGTCGGCCGCATCGAGCCCGAGGGGATGGGGTTCCAGTCGGCCACCGCGGTGCGGAACAGCGCGAAGCTGAGCAGGAAGAGGATGAAGCCGCGGTTGTCGCGGAGGGTGCGTCGGAGGTTCATGACGGCCATGCTCGGGCCGATCTCCTGGCTTCGACCCAGCCGGCGGGCGAATGGCCGGCTGAAGTGGGCGAATGGCAGCGGCGCTGCGCGAATGGCGGGCGCGGCAGGCCGATTTCTCGGCCCAATGCCTTCGACCGCCCGCTAGCGGCGCCCTGACGTCAGGCCGTCAGGCCGGCGGATCCTTGGCCCGGGTGCGGGACACGGCCATCATGATGCCGACACCGGCGACGATGAGACAGGCGATGGCGACATAGGTGGCGGCCAGGCCGGCCGTGATCAGGGCCCAGGCCAAGCCGCCCAGCAGCACGGCCAGGCCAACGATATAGAGCAGGAAGGACATAGCGGCTCCTGTCAGGGATGGAGCGGCGCCCCATCTCGTCAGTGCACTTTAGTGAGGCGGCCCGTCGCGGATGGTCGGACGCCGTTGAAGCTGCCGGTAGGTGGCCTCCTACCGCGGCGCGGCTCTCGCTGCACAAGCTCGGGCGCGGGGATAGCGAGAATCCGCCTCATGACCATCCAATCCCCCAGCGTCTACATCAAGGACACGGGCACGACCAAAGGCCGCGGCGCCTATGCGTCACGGCCTCATGCCAAGGGGGAGACCGTCGAGGCCTGCCCTGTCGTGCTGTTCACCGGCTCCTACACGTCGATTCCCGAGGAGGTCAGAAAACTGCTCTTCAACTGGGGCGTGCTGGCTCACACCACGAGCGGCCATTGCCTGGCTCTCGGCTACGGCAGCATGTACAACCATGAGAACCCGGCCAATATGCGCTACGAGGCCGATGTCGAATTGCGGCTGCTGCGCTTCGTGGCCATCCGCGACATTGCCACCGATGAGGAACTCACGGTGAACTACAACGCCGTCGGCGGCGGCCATGTGTCTGAGCGGGACACCTGGTTCACGGGCCAGGGCGTCGAGCCCTACGCCGCTGAGAGCGACGCCTGACCTGCGCGTCAGCGCCCGGCCTTGCCCTCCGGCGCGTCCTGCGCCACCCAGCGCAATACTGCATCCAGCACGCCGCGCGCGGCCTGGGCCTGTGGGTGGTTGACGATGGCAACCAGCACCCAGCGCTTGCCCGAGGGCGCATCGACGATGCCGGCCAGCGCGACGACGTCGCGCAGCGAACCGGTCTTGAGATGCGCCCGCCCGGCCGCAGCGCCAAAGCGCCCGGGCTGGCGTGACAGCGTGCCGTCCAGCCCTGCCACCGGTAGCGAGGCCAACAGCTCAGGCATCCAGGGCTGGCCCCAGGCCCAGCGTAGCAGCGCTGCCAGCTGGGCCGGGCTCATGCGCGTCTCGCGGGCCAGGCCCGAGCCGTTGACCACGCGGGTCGGTGGCGTCGTGCCGGCATGCGCGTCCAGCCAGGCCTGCAGCCAGGTTGCCGCCGTGTCGGGTGAGGGCGCGGGCACGCCAGCGGCGCGCGCGGTGCTGAGCAACACCTGCTGGGCCGTGAGATTGCTGCTGGCCTTGTTCATATCGCGCAGCGCCTCGGCCAGCGTCGGGCCGGGCCACAGCAGCGTGGGCGCGCTGGCGGGCGCTGGTGCGTCGACGATGGCCTCGCCGCGCCAGGCGATGCCGGCTTCGCGCAGCATCAGCGCCAGCAGCCGCGCCGGATAGGTGGCCGGGTCGGGATCGGCCAGGGTCCAGGTCAGGTCGCCGCAGGCCGCCGCATAGCTGCCGGCAAAGCGCGGGCGCTGGCCGGCAGCCCATTGCAGCTTCAGCGCGCCGCGCCAGTCGCCGCAGGGCCCGGCCGTCGTCGGCACGGTCTGGGGTGGGTCCAACGCCGGGTCGGCGCTGATGCGGGCCTGCATGCCTTCGACGCGGATCGTGTAGCTGACCGCCTTGAAGTTCAGCAGCAAGGCCTCGGGCAGCGCATTGCCGACGCGCCAGGGCTCGTTGTCGAAGTCACCGGGCTCGGCGGCGCCGGGCGTGAAGGCGCTGCGGTCCAGGCGCAGCGGTCCGCGCAATTCGCTGATGCCCAGGCGCTTCAGCGCCCCCCAGACGCGCTCGGTGGACAGGCGCGGGTCGCCGCTGCCCTGGATGGCCAGGCCGCCGTCCTCGGTCAGCCAGACCGGCGTCTGCCATTGCCAGGCCGGGCCCAGGGTGTCCAGCGCCGCCATGCTGGTGACGAGCTTGGTCAGTGAGGCGGGGTTCAGTGGCATGTCTGGCTGCCAGGCCAGGCGGGGCCGGGGTTCATCCAGGGCCTGCACGAACACGCCCAGAGCGGTGGCCGGCACCTGGGCCTGGCGCAGCGCGACCTGGACCGACAGCGGCAATGGTTCCGCCGCCTGTACCCCCAGGATCCAACCCGCCAACACCCATCCCATCGCCTGTCTGCGCATGACCCGAAAGTTACACTGGGTTGATGCCTTCCCTCCTGGCTCTCGACAGCTCCACCGACACGATGGCCCTGGCCCTCGTGGCCGAGGGGCAGACTCGGGTTTTCGAGGCTCAGGGCGGGGCGCAGGCGTCGGCACGCATGCTGCCCGAGGTCAAGGCCCTGCTGGCCGGCGCGGGCATCGCGATGGCCGACCTGGACGCCATCGCTTTCGGGCAGGGCCCCGGCGCCTTCACCGGGCTGCGCACCGCCTGCGCCGTCGCGCAGGGCCTGGCCTTCGGGTTGGACCGGCCGGTGCTGGCTATCGACAGCCTCATGGTGGTCGCCGAGGACGCTCGTGCGCAAGGCGCTGGCGACGACCTCTGGGTGGCGATGGACGCGCGTATCGGCGAGATCTATGCGGCCCGCTACCGCTGGGCCGATGGCGCTTGGGGCACCGTCGAGGCGCCAGCTCTGTACAAGCCCACGGCGCTGGCCGCTCATTGGGGGACGCCCGCGGCCGTCGCCGGCACGGCCCTGACCGAATATGCCGAGGCCCTGGGCGTGTTGCCGCAGACCTGGCCGCAGGCCCGTTCGCGCGCTGCAGCCCTGGGTACCCTGGCTCTGGCCGCCTGGCAGCGTGGCGAGATGCGCGACGCGGCCGAGGCCCTGCCCGTCTATGTGCGCGACAAGGTCGCGCTGACGACGGCCGAGCGAGAACTCAAGTCATGAACGCATTGCTGGAGCGCAGCCTGCCGCCCTTCGAGGCCGAGGCCATGCGGGTGCCCGACCTGACCGAGATCATCGCCGTCGAGCGCCAGGCCTACCCGGTGCCGTGGACGCATGGCAATTTCGTCGACTCGCTGGCGGCCGCCTACCCGGCCGAGGTGCTGCGCGGGCCGCGCGCCGAGCTTTTCGGTTATTGGGTCGCCATGCCGGGCGTGGACGAGATGCACCTGCTCAACATCACCGTTGTGCCGGCCTGGCAGGGGCGCGGCCTGGCGGTGGCCATGCTGGACCGGCTGGTGGGCGAATGCCGCCGCCGCGGCCTGACGCAGCTGTGGCTGGAGGTGCGCGTCGGCAACGAGCGCGCCCGCGAGGTCTACCGGCGCTACGGCTTCGCCGAGGTCGGCAGGCGCCGCGCGTATTACCCGGTGCAGCAGGGGCCGCGCGAGGATGCCATCCTGATGAGTTTCTCGGTGACGGCATGAGCTGGGACCAGCGCCAGCGGGCCATGTTGGCCGAGATGGGTTATCGGCTGCCGGCTGCTTCGGCAGTGGCCGCCGAAGTCGTCGAAGCCGAGCCGGAGCCCATCGTCGTTGCCGCGCCGCCGCCTGTCATCGTGCGTGTGGCAGCGCCGTCGGCGCCATCGAGCTTCGCCAACCTGGATATGCCGGCGCTGCGCGAGGCCGTCTCGAGTTGCCGGGCATGCGGCCTGTGCGAGCAGCGCCGCAACGCCGTCTTCGGCAACGGCGCCCTGCAGCAGGCGCAATGGCTGGTCGTCACCGATCCGCCCGATGAAGGCGACGACGCCTCCGGCGAAGCGCTCGGCGGTGATACGGGCCGGCTGCTGGACCGCATGCTGAGCGCCGCCGGCCAACGCCGCACGGGTGATGAAGCGACCGCCTTCGTGACCTCGATCGTCAAGTGCCGCCCGCCGCGCGGCCGCGCCCCCCAGCCCGGCGAGCTGGATGCCTGCGAGGCCGTGCTGGCACGCCAGGCCGAGCTGCTGCGCCCGCGCGTCGTGCTGGCCATGGGCCTGCAGGCGGCGCGCCGGCTGACTGGCCTGACCGAACCCCTGGGCAAGCTGCGCGGCCGCGTGCACCGTTGGCGCGACCTGCCCGTCATCGTCACCTACCACCCGGCCTACCTGCTGCGCTCGCCTGCGGACAAGGCCGGCGCCTGGGACGACCTGTGTCTGGCCCTGCGGACGGTGAACGACTGATGAGCGCCGCGCCGGGCCGCCCCAAGCAAGCTCGCTCCCGCTTGGCGGGACAGGCCGTAGGCCGAAGGGTGCACCAGTGAGCTCACCCAGGGAACTCGACCTCGAGCGCCAGGCCCTGGACGCGGCGCGCTTTCGCATGCTGGCCGATCATGTGCCGGCCTGGATCGCGCTGTACGGTGCCGCCGACCATCGTTGCCTCTTTGCCAACCGTGGCTATGCCGAGGCCTTCAAGCTGACGCAGGACTCCATCGTCGGCAAGCACTTCAGCGAGATCGTCGGATCCGAGGCCTACGAGCATGTGCGCGTGTCGGTCGAACAACTGGTGCGCGACCTCAAGCCGGTCGTCTACGAGCGCGAGCTGATCCAGCCCGGCGGCAAGCTGTCCTTCCTCGAGATCCACCTGATTCCGCAGTTCGACAGCCAGGGCACGCTGCTGGGCAGCTGGGTCCTGGTCTACGACATCACGCGCCATCGCCTGGCCGAGCGCCGGCTGCGGGAATCGGAGGCCAGGCTCGACAAGTTCATGCAGGCCACGGTGGAGGGCATCCTCTTCCACCGCGACGGCATCATGACCGACGTCAACCAGCCCCTGTGCAAGATGTTGGGCTGGTCGGCGGACGAACTGATCGGCAAGCACGTGCTGTCCTATGTCGACGCCGACGAACTGCCCAAGGTCCGCGAGGTCATGTTGCGAGGGCAGGAGCTTCGCTACGAGACCGCCGTCACGCACTGCAACGGCTCACGCATTCCGGTCGAGCTCATCATGCGCACGATGGAGCGCGACGGCGAGCAGCTGCGCATGGCCGTCGTGCGCGACATCAGCGACCGCCTCGCCAACGAGGCGCGCATCCAGCACCTGGCCCATCACGATGTCCTGACCGGCCTGCTCAACCGCGCGGCCTTCATGGACCGCATGGCCCTGCAGATGCGCCGCGCCGAGCGCAAGGGCGAGATGCTGGCCCTGCTCTTCATCGACCTAGACAACTTCAAGCGCGTCAACGATTCCCTGGGTCATCTCGAGGGCGACCAGGTGCTGACGACGGTGTCCGAGCGCATCGTCGGTGCGCTGCGCGACAGCGACCTCGTCGGCCGCTTCGGTGGCGACGAGTTCATCGTGCTGCTGAGCGACCTGACCAGTCGCGCCGACATCGTCGTCGTGCTGGAGGCCCTGCTGTCGGTCGTCGAAGTGCCCGTCAAGGCCGATGGCCGGGCGCTGTCGGTCACGCCCTCCATCGGCGTGGCCGTCTACCCGGACGATGGCCGGCAGGCGGATGACCTCATCCAGCATGCCGACACGGCCATGTACCTCGCCAAGGCCCGCGGCCGCGCGACCTACCAGTTCTTCGAATCCTCGCTGGCCGAGGCCGCCTATGCCGACATCGTGCTCGAAGCCGAGCTGGCCCAAGGCCTGACGCGCAACGAGTTCGAACTCTTCTTCCAGCCCCAGGTCGAGGCGACGACGGGCCAGCTGTCGGGCGCCGAGGCGCTGCTGCGCTGGCGCCACCCGCGGCGTGGCCTGCTGGCGCCGGACGCTTTCATCTTCGTTGCCGAGCGCCACCGCCTGATGCTCAACCTCGGCGAATGGGTGCTGCGCGAAGCCGCCGCAACGGCACGGCGCTGGCGCGAGAACGGCCTGACCCGCGGCCATGGCGCCATGCGCATCGCCGTCAACCTGTCGCGCATCCAGTTCCATCTCGATGGTTTTGCCGACACGGTCAAGCGGGTGTTGCAGGAATCCGGCGCCGAAGGACAGTGGCTGGAGCTGGAGCTGACTGAGCGCATGCTCATCGATGACATCACGCATGCGCCGGCGACGCTGGCCCAGCTGCGTGCTCTCGGGCTGACGGTGTCGGTCGACGACTTCGGCACCGGCTACACCTCGCTGGCCCACCTGACGGAGCTGCCGCTGGACAAGCTCAAGATCGACCAGGGCTTCGTCGCCCGCTTGCCCGACGATGTCGGTGCCCAGGCCATCACGCGGGCCATCGTGCAGATGGCCGTCGGCCTGGGGTTGACCGTCACGGCCGAAGGCGTGCGCACCGCGGCCCAGTGGCAGCTGCTGGCTGGCTGGGGCTGCCAGCAGTTCCAGGGCGAGTTGGTCGGCGCGCCGATGCCGCTGGCCGAGTTCGAAGCCTGGGTGAAAGCTCGATGAATGGCGCGGTGAAGCTCGCCGACAAGATCCACGCCGAGATCGCCGCAGCCGGCGGCTGGCTGGGCTTCGACCGTTTCATGAGCATGGCCCTGTACGAGCCGGGCCTGGGCTATTACGCCGGCGGCCGGCGCAAGTTCGGCCAGATGCCCAGCGAGGGCTCGGACTTCGTCACGGCACCCGAGATGTCGCCGCTGTTCGGCCGCGCGCTGGCTCGCCAGCTCGCCCAAGCCATGGACGCCAGCGGCTGCCGCGATGTCATCGAGTTCGGTGCCGGCTCGGGTGCACTGGCGGCCCAGTTGATCGCGGAGCTGGATGCATTGGGCGCGGGCCTGGCACGCTACGCAATAGTGGAGCTGTCGGCCGAACTGCGCGAGCGCCAGCGCGAACGCCTTTCGCATTGGGGGGGGCGCGTCGACTGGCTGGACGCGTTGCCCGCCGAACTGGAGGCTGTCGTCATCGGCAACGAGGTGCTGGATGCGATGCCGGTCCAGCTCCTTGCCTTCGACGGCCAGGTCTGGCGCGAGCGCGGTGTGGTCTCGGCGGGCGAGGGCTTTGCCTTTGAAGACCGCGCCAGCATGTTGCGCCCGCCGCTGGAGGCGGGCATGGTGCCGGGCACCGTCACCGAGATCCACCCGCAGGGCGAGGCCTTCGTTGCGACCCTCGCCCGGACCCTGAAACGCGGCGCCGCCTTCTTCATCGACTATGGCTTCCCCGAAGCCGAGTACTACCACCCGCAGCGCCACGGCGGCACGCTGATGTGCCACCAGGGCCACCTGGCCGATGCCGATCCGCTGGTGGCCGTGGGCGACAAGGACATCACGGCCCACGTCAACTTCACCGGCATTGCGCTGGCCGGCCAGGACGCCGGCCTTGTCGTGCTGGGCTACACCAGCCAGGCCAATTTCCTGCTCAACTGCGGTATCGCCGATCTGCTGCACGGGGCGAGCCTGGGCGAGCGCGCCATGGCCCACCGCCTGCTGGCCGAGCATGAGATGGGCGAGCTGTTCAAGGTGATCGGCTTCGCGCCGCTGAGCGGTACTTTCGATGCGCTCGGATTCAGTCGCGGAGACCGCTCGCACAAACTCTGAGGAGTTGTGAATGAAGGCTTGGTTGCTGCTGTTGCTCTGCGCCCCGGCGCTGGCGCAAGACCTCAATGTCGGCCGCAGCCTTGCGGCCACCTGTGCCAACTGCCATGCCAACAACGGCCGACCACGCAACCAGGCGATACCGCCGCTGGCTGGCATGAAGGCCGACGTGATGCTGGAGCTGCTGGCCGACTACCGCAGCGGTAGGCAGGCCGGCACCGTCATGCCGCAGATCGTCAAGGGCTTTACCGAGGAGCAGTTGCGCCTCGTCGCCGCCTACTTCGCCGTGCAGGCCAAGCCATGATTGCGCGGCGCCAGTTGGTCGTGGCCGGTGGCTTGGCGCTGGCGGGTTGTGCAACGCCATCGGGCCCGACTGCCCGAGTCGTTGTCGTCGGCGGCGGCTTTGGCGGCGCGACCGCGGCCCGCTATCTCAAGCTCTGGGGCGGCGCGGCGGTCGACGTCACCCTGGTCGAGCGCAACGAAGGCTTCATCTCCTGCCCGATGTCCAACCTCGTACTCGCCGGCGTGCGCGACCCGCTCAGCATCAGCCATGGCTATGCGGGCCTGGAGGCCCAGGGCGTCAAGCGCGTGCGTGGCGAGGTCGTGGGCATCGACCCCGCGGCCAGGACCCTGCAGCTGGCCGACCGCAGCACCCTGGGCTGGGACCGCTTGATCCTGTCGCCCGGCATCGACTTCATGAACGACGCCGTGCCCGGCCTCGCCGCCGCCTTCGACAGCGGCCGTGCCGTGCATGCCTGGAAGGCCGGCGCCCAGACGCTGGCGCTGCGCCGCCAGCTGCAAGCCCTGCCCGATGGCGGTGTCGTGCTGATGAGTATTCCCAAGGCGCCTTATCGCTGCCCGCCAGGGCCCTATGAGCGGGCCTGCCTGATCGCCTCGTATCTGCGTCGCGCCAAGCCGCGCGCCAAGCTGCTGGTGCTGGACGCCAACCCAGAGATCCAGAGCAAAAAGGCCCTGTTCGAGCGCGCCTTTGCGCAACACCATGCCGGCGTGCTCGAGTACCGGCCGAATGCCGAGCTGAAGGAAGTGCTGGCCGACGGCACGGCGCGCTTCGAGTTCGAGGACGTCAAGGCCGATGTGCTGAACCTGATCCCGCCGCAGCGTGCCGGCGATCTGGCGCGCGACTTTGCCAACGTGAATCGCCGCTGGGTCGGCATCGACTGGCTGACGATGCAGGCGCAGGCCGCGCAGGGCGTGCATGTCGTCGGCGACGCGATCTTCTCGGCGCCGGGCATGCCCAAGTCGGGCCATCTCGCCAACCAGCAGGCCAAGCTCGCGGCGGCGGCCGTGCTGCAGTTGCTCAAGGGTGAGGCGGTGAACCCGGCGCCGGTGGTGATGAACACCTGCTACAGCTTTGTCACGCCGACCGAGGCCATGCATGTGGCTTCCGTCCATCAGTACGACGCGGCAGAAAAGACGATGAAGGCGGTGCCCGGTGCCGGGGGCGTGTCGCCGGCCGCGACGTCGGCCGAGGCTGGGATCGCGCTGGCCTGGGCCGAGAACATCTGGGCCGACACGCTGGCGCTTGGCTAGGAGTCTGCGCGGCAGAGGCGTGGCCCGCGCCGGGGCGAGTTGCGGGGCGCTGCGGCGTTGCCGGCTCGTTGTGGGTCCCGACCCACGCCTCGCCGGCGCCTTGCATCGCCCCGCAACTCGCCCCGGCGCGGGCCACGCCTCTGCCGCGCAGACTCCTAGGGGAAAAGCCCGCCGAGGTTGCCCAGCGTGGGTGCTGCCGCGCCAGGGCCRCGTGCGCCGGCCAGCGCCGCCCAGGCGGCACGCACGGCAGGGTCGTCGTCACGACCCGCGGCCTGGCGCACCTCCAACCAATGGCTGACGAGGTCGAGCGGGTGCCTGTCGGGCAGGCTGGCGGGCCGGGCCTGGCGCGCCTGGGCGAGCAGGGCAGGCGCCTCGGGCGAGCCTTGCAGCACGGCGGTCAGTGCCGCATCCAGGCGCGAGCCCCAGGCATGGACGCGCCCGACGCCGCGCACCTGGCTCAGCAGCTCGGCGCTGCGGGCCAGCTCGCCCCGGGCGCGGGCCAGCCGCCCCTCGACCTTGGCCAGCCGGCTGCCGGGCAGGGCGAGGGCGGGGGACAGCGGCTTGTCGCGCACGTGTTGCACGGCCTCGGCGGCCAGGGCCGGGTTGCCGGCGGCCAGGGCGGCGTCCGCCGCCAGCAGCAGGCAGCGGCCGCGCGGCCCGCCATCCAGCGCGGCGGCCTCGGTCATCAGCGCGCGCAGGGCATTCAGGTCGGGCTGGCCCAGACGCGCCTGCGCGAGCAGCAGTTCGGCGCGGTAGATCAGCAGCGAGCCCGGGGCCAGGCCGTCGGCACTTGCGCCGTCCAGCAGCGCCTGGCGGGTGCGCACCTCCTGGGCATGGCGGCCCTGCAGCTGCAGCGCCTCGGCCCAGCCGGTGGCGGCCTGCAGCGCGAGGTCGTTGCCGGGGCCGAGCTTGCTGCGGATGTCGGCAAGCAGTGGCGCGGCGCGTGTGTCGATGCCGTCGAACAGCGCGTTCAGCGTCAGCATTGAAATCTCGCTGTGGCGCAGCACCAGCACGGGCAACGTCAGCCGCGGGTCGGTGCTGGTCCACATCGGCTGCGTCGCCCGCACGAGGTCCAGCGCCTCGGCCAGGCGGCCCTGGCGCTGGCGCAGCACGCCGAGGTTCTGCAGGTAGTCGGCGCGTTCGTAGTCGTCGCCGGGGTGGAGCCTGTCGGTCAGCACGCGCACGCGTTCCAGCGCGCGTTCGGCGTCGTCCAGGCGGCGGACGTGCATGTAGTCGGCGGCCAGGATGAACTGCTGCTGGCGCACCGCCTCGCTGTCGGGGCCGAAACGGCGTGCCAGCGGCGCCGCGATCGGCTCCAGCAGCGCGATGGCCTCGTCGTGGTTGCCCATGATCTGCTGCACCTGGCCCAGGCTCAGCCGGGCCTGCAGCACCGCGGCTTCGTCCTCGCCATGCTGCTGGCGTGCCAGCGCCAGCCATTGCTCGCCCAGCGGCAGGGCATGGTCGAAGCGGTTCAGGGCCATGTAGGTGCGCGACAGCACCTCCAGCAGCCGTTGCCGCGTCGCGGGGTCGTTGGCGAACTCGTCCAGGCGGCCGCGGCTGTCGTCCAGCAGTTCAAGCACCGACGGCATGCGGCCCTGGCGAGGCAGGCTGCCGCCGGCGAGCAGATGCGTGATGAAGCGCGCGACGCTGTCATTGCGCTGGCGTGCGGACTCGGCCTCGCGCCATTGCCAGCGGCTGGCGGCGATGCTGCCCGTCAAGCTGGCCAGCAGCAGCACCGACAGGCCGGCCAGCAGCGTGTGGCGGCGCAGCAGCAGGGCGGTACGGTGCCGCAGGCTGAGGCGGCGCCTGGCCATCACGGGGCGCTGGGTCTGCCAGCGCCGCAGGTCCTCGATGAAGGCATGCGCGCCGACGTAGCGCTCAGCCGGGTTCTTGTGCAGGGCCTTGGCGGCGATGGCCTCGAGGTCGCCGCGGGCGCGCTGCGCGTCGCGCGGGCGTCCGGGGCCGTCCTCGTCCTCGGGCGCGCCCAGCAACGCGGCGAAGCGATGCGGGGGCTGGTGCAGCACTGCGTGTTCCAGCGCCGCGCGGCTGTCGTCACGCGCACCGAAGGGCAGCCGGCCCGTCAGCAGCTCGAAAAGCATGACGCCCAGGGCGAAGACATCCACCGCCGTGCCGGCGTCGCCGCTCTCGATGAGCTCGGGGGCTGCGTAGGCCGGTGTCAGGCCGGCGCGGGCCTCGTCCACGGCCTGACCGGGAGAGGCCGCCAGGCCGAAGTCCAGCAGCTTGGGCAGGCCTGCGGCCGTGACCATCACATTGGCGGGCTTGAGGTCGCGATGCACGACCAGGCGCGCATGAACGTATTCCACCGCCTCGGCCACACGCAGCAGCAGCGTGACGCGGTCCGCCACGGTGGGGAGCTGGGCGCGCGCATGCTCGGCCAGCGGCAGGCCGTCGACGAGCTCCAGCACCAGGTAGGCGTGGGGCGCCTGCACGCCGGCGTCCAGCAGGGCGGCGACGCCGGTGTGCGTGAGGCGACCCAGCGCTGCACGCTCGCGCAGGAAGCGCCGCGCGACGGCAGGCGTCGCGCTGTCGCCGTGCAGCAGCTTGATGGCGGCGCTGGCCTGGTAGAGGCCGTCGGCGCGCTCGGCCTCCCAGACCTCGCCGAGGCCGCCGCGGCCGATGCGCCGCCACAGCACCCAGGCACCCAGCCGCAGGCCGGTCAACGTCGCGGCGTCGCCCGCTTCAGCCTGCACCACGCCCGGCGCGGGCTTACCAACTGCCGGTGTTGGGCATCGACGCCCAGGGCTCGGCCGGCGCCAGCGACGGGCCGGCCTGCAGCAGCTCGATGGAAATGCCGTCCGGCGAGCGCACAAAAGCCATGCGGCCATCGCGCGGCGGGCGGTTGATCGTCACGCCGTGGTCCATCAGCTTCTGGCAGGCGGCGTAGATGTTGTCTACGGCGTAGGCCAGGTGGCCGAAGTTGCGGCCGCCGGTGTAGGTCTCTGCCTTGCCGTCGGCGTCCGGCCAGTTGTAGGTCAGCTCGACCTGGGCGTCTTCGTCGCCTGGCGCGGCGAGGTAGATGAGCGTGAAGCGGCCGGCGCTGCTTTCGGAGCGCTTGACTTCGTGCAGGCCGAGGGCGTCGCGGTAGAAACGCAGCGACGCGTCGACGTTCTCGACGCGCACCATGGTGTGGAGGTATTTCATGGTCGTGATTGTCGACGCCTCTGCTATTTCTTTCGCTGTTGCACGGACTTGATCCACCGCGTCGTCGGCGTCTCCTTGGGAGGCCGGGTGGCGCGGAACACAAGCCACACAAGAAGCACGTAAACAGGCAGGAAGGGGATCAGCAGCCAGTGCCCAGCCAGAAGCCATTGCGCGCCGCTTTGAGGCTTGAACACGATGCCGATGCCGCTGACGAACAGCAACCAGGGCAGGACAAGGATAAGCAGGCGCTTTACAGAACGCATTCCATTCGGATCAAGGTTGTCGCGAAGGATTGTCGATTGCAACGATTGGATTGGAAGCCAGTCAGGCGGTGAAAATGCTTTCCGCGTGCGCCTTCATGGCCTGCAGCCCTGCCTCGATCATGGTGGCGATGGCCGGTGCCAGTGCGTGGGGCAGCAGGTCGGCGATCCAGACGACGCGGCAGCGTGAGCTGCCTTCCTCAAAGATCTGCGTCGACGCGTTGTGGTGGGTCAGCCGCCCGCCCACGGCTGACCAGGCGATGCGGCGGCGGTCGTCGTCGATGTCGATGATGAGTTCGCGCACCGTCATGCCATTGGCGAAGCGGAGCTCGCGGGCCTGTTCACCACTCGTATTGCCGTCCATCGTGCACTCGGTGACGAAGGCGGGCACGAGGCGGGTGTGCAGGGCGCCGGGGTCGCGCATCGCGTCCCAGAGCACGGCGGCGGGGGTGTCGACAACGATTTCGCGGTGGATGGAGGCCATGGCCGTCTCCTGAAGTGATGGCTCATGGTGGCCGCTTGTCCAGCCCTGCGCCGGCCGGAACCGGACATCTCCAACCGTCGCCAGTGCGTCAGTAGTCCAGCCACTCCATCGGCGCGACGAGGGCGTCGCCGCGGATGCGCTCCAGCGTGCCGGTCAGGACGTCGATGTTGTTGTCGAAGCTGCCGTGGCTGGCATCGATCTGGTCACCGGCCTTGGTCGTGCGGATCTTGGGCGTCGTGACGCGGTTCAGCAGGGTGCCGCCGGGCCAGAGCTTGAGCCAGGCGGCAACATCGCCATTCGGCGGGCCGGCCCACTGGTCGTCCAGCCACGCCGCGTCCGGCGGCACGAGGGCGCGTTCCATGCCGAGCAGGGGCTGCTTGCGGATGTCGTCCAGCGCGCGCGACACGAGGTAGAGCAGGGACTTGCCGTAAATGTCGCGCTCGGCGTTGGGCAGGCCGTCGGCGCGCTCGTTGGCATCGGTCAGCACGTGCAGGCGCAGGCGGTCCAGCGACAGCACGCCAGCCTGGCCGGCCGCACCGTAGTGCTGCACGGCGAAGCCGCTGGAGCAGGCGGCGGCGTAAAGCTCGCAGCTGGCGGCCTGCACGACGTTGGCACCACCCAGGCGGCCGAGCAGATGGCCGATGAGTATGGAGCCGGCCGAATGGCCGATGAGATGGACTTCCAGCGTCTTGCCGCTCTTGGCCAGCGCGTCGCGCAGCTCGCGCAGCATGCGGGCGGCCAGGTCCAGCACATGGTCGGCCGTCGCGCCGCCCTCGGCGTTTTCGCGCATCTCGCTCCAGATGCCGCGCGCGAACTGGCGGCCGACGGCCTCGATGGCGCGGTCCTTGGCCTCGGCGGCGACCTCACGCAGGCGGTCCAGCGTGCCGGTACTGACGTCGGCCGAGTCGACGATGCGGTGCTTGAGATCCTCGAGCATGTCGGTCAACGTCTCGCCCGGGCCAGTCTTCCACGTGAAGAACAGCGGGTAGATGCCGTTGGCCAGGAAGTAGGGCGCCATCACGCGGATGCGCTGGACGGAGCCGATCTCCGAGTTCAGCCCGCCGTGGGCGTAGATGGCGAGCTTGACGGTCTTGCCCTTGCTGGCCTTGAACCAGGCCGCGGGGCGCTCGACGACGATCTCGCGCGCCAGGCCTTCGCGGTCGTCGCGGGCACGGGTGAAGTCGGTCGCCATCAGCTGGCCGTCGTTGCCCGAGACCAGGGTGTGGGTGTAGGCCTCGTCGGTGCGCAGTGGCTGGTAGGGCTTGTGGGCGAAGACGTGGTTGACGGGCCAGGGGTCGTCGCGCGGGTTGTCGTCGACGCGCAGCGTGGCGCCGACGTCCGACAGGCCGCGGCCGGCCATGGCGCGAAACCCGCCGGCCACGCGCGCGGCCTTGGCTCCTCTTGCCGCCGCCACGGCTTGGCGGCTCTTGATGTCCGACAGGTCCTGCGGCACGCCCAGGGCCACGGCCCAGGCATCGGTGCCGTTGGTGATCCAGTCCTCGTAGCTGAGGATGGCGAAGCCGCTGGCACCCCAGCCGGTGCCCCAGCTGTTCTGCACGACGAAGCCGCGCTCGTTGTAGCCCACCAGCGCAAAGGCGTGCCCACCGGTCTTGCGGGCCATGCGCTCGATGCGCGGCAGCTTGTCGTGGCTGGCCGGCATGGGCGATTCGTCCAGCGTCCAACCGTCGTGCACGTCGCCCGAGACATAGATGGCGCCGATCTCGTAGATGGCTGCCTGCATGTCGACGACGCTCTTCTTGTCGACGCGGTAGTAGACGCCGAGCGCCCGCGTCGTCGCGTCATCGTCCCAACCCGCCGCGGGGCGCTCGAAAATGCCGTTGCCCTTCTTGTCCAGCGGATAGGGCCACAGCTTGAAGGAGCAGACGCCGTGCTTGTGCCAGCCCTTGAGGGCGCCGCGGCAGGACGAGCCCTCGTAGTCCTGGCCGGGCCATTCGTCGTAGAGCTTGGCCAGCTCGTAGAACATGCGCGGGCTGACGGTTTCGGGCTGCGTGCGGCTGCGCGGCGCGTCGAGGTGGCGCAGCCAGTAGAGGTAGTTGGTCACGCAGGCCAGGCCGAAGCCGGTGCAGGCGCCTTCATTGCCCTGGTTGAGGATGCGGCCAGCTTTCACGTAGGCGGGCAGCAGTCGTTTCAGGTCGCTGTCCATCGGCCAGCGCGGCGGCAGGGAGCGCAGCGGCGAGCGGTAGACAAGATCGCGCAGGTCCAGGCGATCGGGGCGTGCGTCCAGCTTGGGTGCGGAAACGGCGTTGGCGGCGGCTTTCTTGGCGGTGGCGGGCTTGCGGGTCTTGGTGGCCATGGTGGTCTCCTCGGGAGGACGGCGGATGATGGCCGCAGCCTTTCGCACGGACAAGTCCGCATGCGAGACTGATCCCCATGTTTAAGGTCTGTATCGTCGGCCTGGGGGCCATCGGCGGCTGGATGGCCGCGCATCTGCAACGCGTCGAAGGTGTGGCCGTCAGCGCCCTGGCCCGCGGCGACACGCTGGCGGCCGTGCGTGAGCACGGCCTGCGGCTGGACAGCGGCGAGGACAGCTGGCGTGCGCCGCTGCGCGTGACCGGCGACGCCGCCGAGCTCGGCCTGCAGGACCTGGTCATCCTCGCCGTCAAGGGCCCGGCCATCGCCGGCGTCGCGGCCCAGGTCGCCCAGCTTTGCGGGCCGGACACGCGCGTGCTCACGGCGCTGAACGGCCTGCCATGGTGGTTCACGGCCGGCTTGCCCGTGCAGGGGCTGACGCTGAAATGCGTGGACCCCGATGGCCGCATCGCCGCGCTGATCCCGCCCCAGCGCGTCATCGGCTGCGTCGTTCATGCCAGCTGCGCGCTGCGCGGCCCGGGCTGGGTCCACCACGTGATGGGCAACGGCCTGCTGATCGGCGAGGCCACGGGCGGCACGAGCCTGGCCGTCGATGCGCTGATCGCGCTGCTCGGCGACGCCGGCTTCGAGGCCAAGGCGGCCGAGAGCATCCAGCGTGACGCCTGGTACAAGCTCTGGGGCAATATGACGACCAACCCGGTCTCGGCGCTGACCCGCGCCACGACGGACCGCATCCTGGACGACGACCTCGTGCGCGAGTTCACGACGGCCATCATGGCGGAGGCCGCCGAGGTCGGTGAAGGCATGGGCTGCCCGATCGCCCAGACGCCGCAGGACCGGCACACCATCACGCGCTCGCTCGGGGCCTTCAAGACCTCGATGCTGCAGGACATCGAGGCGGGGCGGCCTATCGAGACCGACGCATTGCTGGCGGCGCCGCGGGAGCTGGCGCAGCAGCTCGGCGTGGCGACGCCGATGCTGGATGCGTTGCTGGGGTTGACGAGGTTGATGGACGCATGCCGCGGCCAGTCGGCCGCCTGAGGTTCAGTAGAGCAGCTTGCCTGCGTGGCGCTTCCAGTGGCGCGCCACTTCACCCTTGCGCGTGGCCTCGGCGAAGGCGGCATCCAGGCGTGGCAGCAGCTCCGCCGCCGCGCTCCCCCGTGCGGCGACCACATGGAAGGCCGGTGGTGAGACGTCCGACAGCGGCGCATGGGCCAGCCCCGGCGTGGCCAGGTGGTCGACCTTGCCGAGCTCCCATTGCTCGATGACTTCGATCTCTTCGACAAAGTAGTCGCAGCGGCCGAGCAGCAGTTTCTCGATCAGCTGCTGGTAGTTGCGCGCCCCCTGGTCCAGGTCACCCGGGCCCAGGCCGTAGTGGGCATAAGTTGAACCGTTCTTGCCACAGCCGCGCCAGCGCTTCAGCCCGGCGCGGTCGGAAATCTGCAAGGGCTGCGCCTTGCGGAAGAAGACCTGGGGCGTGAACGTCTTGTAGGGCTTGGAGAAGGCCAGCGTCTTGCCGCGCTCGTCGTCGTAATAGGCCGCGAGCGCGAAATCGATCTCGCCGGACGCGACGGCCCGCAGGCAGCGCTTGAACGGCAGGTCGCCGATCAACTTGAGCTCGACACCGAGCTTGGCAAACAGCGGCGGCCAGAGATCGACGAGGAAGCCGTTCAGCTGCTGCGGCAGGCCCGGCGTGCGGTACAGCCAGGGCGGCCCGATGCCGGGTTCGCCGCAGGCAGTGAGAGGCCTGACCTGGGCGTCTGCCGCGGTGGCGACCGTTGCCGCCAGGCCCAGAAGGCAGGCCAAAAAGCGCATCCAAGAGCGGCGGGTCATCTACCTTCGAGTCTACGCGTACCGCTGCGCGCGCAGCGCCTCGCCGAGGCCCTGGGTTCATGGGCGTGCGCCGGCTACCCCAACGGTGCGATGCCCAGCCAGGCCGCATGCGCCCAGAAGGCGAAGAAGGCCCACAGCGCGACGCCGACGGCGATGGTGGCCGCCGTGCCGGCCACCGTGCCAGCGGCCGGCACCGGCCCTGGCCGACGCCGCGCGGCGCGAAAGACCAGAATGGCCCAGACGAGGAAGCTGCCGAACAGCATCACGTCGGCCAGCGTGTTGTTGGCGATCAGGTGAGCAAAGGCCCAGACCTTGACCGACAGCGTCATCGGATGTTGCAGCTTGGCCTTGATGTGATTGCGCGGCACATAGGCTGCGGCCATCAGGATCATGGCGACGAGCATCAGCGATGCGGCCGCGTGGTTCATGCCGTGGATGGGCGGCCACAACACGATGGGATTGAGACGCGCTTGCGAGAAGCCCCAGAGGATCAGCCCGAAGCCGATGAGGGAGACCAGGGTGTAGAGGCCCTTCCAGCCCTTCTCGCCGAGCCGCGCCATTTGCGCGTCGCGCCATTGCGGCGCCAGCGCGCGAATCAGGTGGATGCCGAGAAAGAGGGCGAGGCCGAGGGCAAGCCAGGTCATCGTGGTCTCCAGTTCTGTCCGGTTCAGGTTTGTCGGTCGACGCGCAAAGCCAGCACGACCGAACTGTTGGTGCGCAGCACGCCGTCGATCTCGCCGATCTCGTCGAGCAGGGCGTCGAGTCGGGCCGTAGTGTCGGCGCGCAGCAGCGCCATGTAATCGAATTCACCGCTGACGGAGGCGAGCTGGCGCAGCTCGGGCAGTTCTGCTAGTCGCTTGACGACTTCGCGACCGGCCTTGGGGCTGACGGTGATGCCGACAAAGGCCTGCACGCTGCGGCCGGCTTCATCGCCGCCCAGGCGGGCCGTGTAGCCAACGATGCGGCCGCTGGCCTCCAGCCGCGCCAGCCGTGCGACGACGGTGGTTCGCGCGACGCCGAGCTTGCGCGCCAGCGTCGCCGTGCTCTCCCGCGCATTGGCCTGCAGCAGCAGGATCAGGCGTCGGTCCAGGTCGTCTGGCGAGGGATTCGGGTTTACCCGCGATTCATTCATAACGACGAATCATCGCGACGAATCGTCGAAACAGCAATTGCTTTCGTCGGAGTAGCGCTTTCTTTCGTCATCGCCACTGCCTAGAGTTCGGCCCAACGCAAACACCTGCCTGGAGCCCCTCATGAAGATCGCCCTGCTCGGCGCCGGCCACATCGGCCAGACCATCGCCCGCCTGCTGCACGCCACTGGCGACTATCAAGTGACGGTGCTGGACAAGAACCCCGGCTACCTGAAGGTGCTGGCCACCGAGGGCATCGCCACCGCCGAGGTCGACAGCGACAACCGCGCCGCCCTGGCTGCCCAACTGCGCGGCAAGGACGCCGTCGTCAACGCGCTGCCCTACCATCTGGCCATCAGGGCTGCCGAACTGGCCCTGGAGTGCGGCTGCCACTACTTCGACCTGACCGAAGACGTCGCCGCCACCAAGGCCATCATGAAGATGGCCCAAGGCGCCAAGACCGCCTTCATGCCGCAGTGCGGCCTGGCGCCGGGCTTCATCGGCATCGTGGCCCACCATCTGGCCAGCGGCTTCGACTCGGTGCGCGACGTGCAGATGCGCGTCGGTGCCCTGCCGGCCTTCCCGACCAACGCGCTGAAGTACAACCTGACCTGGTCGGTCGACGGCCTCATCAACGAGTACTGCCACCCCTGCGAAGCCGTCCACGAAGGCGAGACCATCTCTGCGCTGCCGTTGGAAGGCCTGGAGCACTTCAGCCTGGACGGCACCGAGTACGAGGCATTCAACACATCGGGCGGCCTGGGCACGCTGTGCGAGACCTGGGCGGGCAAGGTGCGCAACCTCGACTACAAGACCGTGCGCTACCCCGGCCACCGCGACCTGATGCAGTTCCTGCTGGGCGACCTGGGCCTGAAGGGCGACCAGAACCTGCTGAAGGACATCATGCGCAAGAGCATGCCCGCGACGATGCAGGACGTCGTCCTCGTCTTCGTGACCGTGTCGGGCCAGAAGAACGGTGTGCTGCTGCAGGAAGTCTTCGCCCGCAAGATCTTTGCCACGCGTGACGGCGCCCAGCCGCTCTCCGCCATCCAGATCACGACCGCCGCCGGCATCTGCGCCGCCGTCGACCTGTTCCGCGAAGGCAAGCTGCCGCAGAAGGGTTTCGTCCGCCAGGAAGAGGTCAGCCTGCCCGACTTCCTTGCCAACCGCTTCGGCTCGGCGTATCAACAGTCCCGTCAAGTCGAGTCCATCTCCTGATCGGGACAATGCGGACCATGAAGCAACAAACTCTTTCCGTTCTCGACGCCCTCGGCGTCCACCTGCCGCAAACCTCGAACTCGGGCGGCGACCTGACCGTGCGCTCGCCCATCGACGGCAGCGTGCTGGCCCAGCTGCCCACGGCCAGCGCGGCCGACATGAAGGCTGCCGTGGGTCGTGCGCATGAAGCCTTCAAGGCCTGGCGCGTCGTGCCCGCCCCCAAGCGCGGCGAGCTGATCCGCTTGTTCGGCGAAGAGCTGCGTACCCACAAGGCGCAACTGGCCCAGCTGGTCTCCATCGAAGCCGGCAAGGTCACGAGCGAAGGCCTGGGCGAAGTCCAGGAAATGATCGACATCTGCGAGTTCGCCGTCGGTCTGTCGCGCCAGCTGCATGGCCTGACCATTGCCAGCGAGCGCCCGGGCCATCGCATGATGGAACAGTGGCTGCCGCTGGGCGTCGTTGGCATCATCTCGGCCTTCAACTTCCCCGTGGCCGTGTGGGCCTGGAACTCGGCGCTGGCGCTGGTGGCCGGCGACACCTGCGTGTGGAAGCCGTCCGAGAAGACGCCGCTGACCGCGCTGGCCACGCAGGCCCTGTTCGAGCGCGCGCTGAAGGCCTACCGCGCCGCCGGTAACGCCGCACCGGACGGCCTGTCCGAGCTGATCATCGGCCGCGCCGATGCCGGCGAAGCGATGGTCGACGACGCCCGTGTGGCGCTCGTCTCCGCCACCGGCTCGACCCGCATGGGCCGCGCCGTTGGCCCGCGCGTGGCGGCGCGCTTCGGCCGTTCGCTGCTGGAGCTGGGTGGCAACAACGCCATCATCGTCACGCCCAGCGCCGACCTGGAACTGGCTGTGCGCGGCATCCTGTTCGGCGCCTACGGCACGGCCGGCCAGCGCTGCACGACGACGCGCCGCGTCATCGCCCACGAGAGCATCCACGACGCCCTGGTCGAGCGCCTGGACCGCGCCCGCGCCCAGCTGCCCATCGGTTCGCCGGTTGAGCAGGGCACGCTGATCGGTCCGCTGATCGACGCGCAGTCCTTCGACGCGATGCAGTTTGCCTTGAGCGCTGCACGCGAGCAGGGCGGCCTTGTGTCAGGTGGCGAACGCGCCTTGGCCGATCGCTTCCCCGAGGCCTACTACGCCGTGCCGGCTCTGGTGCGCATGCCTTCGCAGACCGAAGTGGTGTGCCACGAGACCTTCGCGCCCATCCTGTACACGCTGAAGTACAAGACGCTGGAAGAAGCCATCGAGCTGCAGAACGGCGTGCCGCAAGGCCTGTCGAGCGCGATCTTCACGACCGACATCCGCGAGGCCGAGCGCTTCATGAGCGCCTCGGGCAGCGACTGCGGCATCGCCAACGTCAACATCGGCACGTCCGGTGCGGAGATCGGTGGCGCGTTTGGCGGCGAGAAGGAAACCGGCGGCGGCCGCGAGAGCGGTTCCGATGCGTGGAAGGCGTACATGCGCCGCACCACCAACACGGTGAATTACTCGAGCGAGCTGCCTCTTGCTCAGGGAGTGAAGTTCGACATCTGAATCGACTTCGTCGTGGGAGGGCTGAGAACTAGGCTATAGTCCGGCCTCCCTGAAAGCCCAGGTGGCGGAATTGGTAGACGCACTAGTTTCAGGTACTAGCGGGTAACTCCGTGGAGGTTCGAGTCCTCTCCTGGGCACCAAACAAGAAAGGCCAGCACGCAAGTGCTGGCCTTTTGCGTTTGGGCCCAGGAGAGGGCTCGAAGGGCGCGTCGTCGTGGACCGAGGACAAGCCCTGCGGCTTGTCCGACGCCTCGACGAAGGCTTCGCGCCTCTGGCGCGTTGCCGTCCGCCGGGGTCGCCGGAGGTGACCGAGTCCCCGCTGAGGTGCCCTCGATGGGCGCCTTAGCGAGTGGTGGCGGCAACCGAGCCCGCTGTGGTGGCGCCAAACCACCGCTCCTCAAACTCCCGCGCCGGCACTCCCTTCCCAAACCACCACCCCTGCCCCCAATCACACCCCATCTCCCTGAGCGCCACCATCTGCGCCTCGGTCTCCACCCCTTCGGCGACGACTTCCATCCCCAGCTCATGCGCCATCGTCACGATGGCCCGGCACAGCGCCAGCGCCTTGCCGCCGTTCTCCAGCCCGGCGACAAAGCTGCGATCGATCTTGACCGTGTCGATGTCGTGATGCTGCAGATAGCTCAGCGATGAATAGCCGGTGCCGAAGTCGTCCAGCGAGATCGCCAACCCTGCCTCGCGCAGCGCCCGCAGCCGCTCGGCCACCGCTTCATCGCGCTCCAGCAGCAGCCCTTCGGTGATCTCCACCGCCAGCGCGTCACCTGGCAATCCCAGGCCGCGCAGATGCGTGACCCAGTCCGGCTGCACACGGTGGCTGCGCTCGCCGAGAAATTGCACCGGCGACTTGTTGACGCTGATCTGGAAGCCCTCGTGCCCCGCCGTGCGCCAGGCCAGCACCTGGGCTGCGGCCTCACGAAAGACCCAGTCGCCGATGTCGACGATGAAGCCGCTGGTCTCCGCGATCGGGATGAACTGGGCCGGGCTGACGTCACCCAGTTGGGGGTGGGACCAGCGCAGCAGCGCCTCAGCCTTGCGCGGCGGCGCGGTCGGGTCTTGCAGCGACAGGATGGGCTGATAGACCAGGCTGAATTGCGACAACCGCAGCGCCTCGCGCAACTCGGCCACCAGCCGGGCGCGCCGTTGCGCGGCCTCGTGCAGGGCCGGCGTGAACAGGCTCATGCGGTTGCGGCCCGCGCCCTTGGCTTCATACAGCGCCAGATCAGCGTGCTTGAACAGGGCCTCGATCTCGACGCCATCGCGGGGCGCCAGGCTGACACCGATGCTGGCCGATACATAGACCCGCTCGCCGGCGACCTCGAAGGCTTCGGACAAGGCTTCCAGCAAATCGTGCCCGACGCGCTCGGCCGCGAGCACCGCCTGATCCGTCGCCAGCAGCACGGTGAACTCGTCGCCACCCATGCGCGCGACCACGCCGCCCGGGGGCATGTGCTCCTGCAGCCGCCCCGCCACCTGCACCAGCAGCGCGTCACCGACGTCATGGCCCAGGGAGTCGTTGACCTCCTTGAAATGATCGAGGTCGACGAACATCACGGCGAGCTCGTCGCCGCGCAGCGCGCGCAGGGCCAGCGCCCGCTCGATGCGTTCGCGCAGCGAACGGCGGTTGGGCAGGCCGGTCAGCGTGTCGACACGCGCCTGCTGCCAGACCAGCGCCTCCTGGCGCTTGCGATCGGTGATGTCGGTGTGCGTGCCGACCATGCGCAACGGCCGGCCGGCCGTGTCCCGCGCGATGACCATGCCGCGGCTCAGGATCCATTTCCAGCTGCCGTCCTTGGCCAGCACGCGGTGTTCGTTGCGGTAGAGCGGCGTGCGGCCGGCGAAATGGTCCTCGCGGTCCTTGTCCATCTGCGCCAGGTCGTCGGGATGGGTGCGCGCGTCGAAGGCCTCCGGTGTCGCGTCGACGTCGCCCGGCTCGAAGCCATAGAGGCGCAGATAGCGCTCGGAGAAGTATTCGATCCCGGCCTGCACATGCCAATCCCAGACGCCGTCGCCGCTGCACTCAAGCGCCAGTTTCCAGACCTCGTCCGCCTCGCGCAGCCGCGCCTCGACCGTGCGGCGCGCGGCGATGTCGGTGTGCGTGCCCAGCCAAAGCGGCGAGTCCGGCAGGCGCTGGGCCTGGGCCAGCACCCACTGGTTGCCCAGGCGGTACTCCATCTCGAAGCGGCCGCTGCGCTGCGCCGCCGCCCACTGAGCCGAGAAGGCGCTGCGGTCCTCCTCGTGCAACCAGTTGACGAGGGCAGCCGGCAGGGCGGGGCGGTTCAGCGCCTCGGCCAGGCGCGCGTTCATCCACAGCAGCCGGCCCTGCGCGTCGGCCTTCCACACTTGCTGGGGCAGGGCATCGAGCAAAGAGGAAAAGTGCACGTGGGCTGACATCAACGATGGATACGGGACTCTGCCGAGACTGTATGCCTCTCGCGATAAGCCACAATCGCGCCCGCCCGAGCCGTTCGGGCGCGTTTTTGGACGAGACCCCCCGCATGAACAAGACCGATCTGATCGAACACCTGGCCGCCAAGCACGAGCTGAGCAAGGCTGAAGCCGGCCGCGTCCTCGAGACCCTGCTGGACGCCATCGTCACCACCGTCAAAAAGGGTGGTGCGGTGTCGATCCCGGGCTTCGGCTCCTTCAAGCAGCACGCACGTGCTGCCCGCAACGGCGTGAACCCCAGCACCGGCGCCAAGATCAAGATCGCCGCCGCCAAGCTGCCCAAGTTCACCGCCGGCGCTGGCTTCAAGGCCGCCGTGGACCCCAAGGCTGCAGCCAAGAAGGCCGCTGCCAAGCCCGCCGCCAAGCCGGCCGCCAAGGCCAAGAAGAAGTAAGTAGAGCAGTCGCATGGAACCCCTCTCGGATGATTTCCGGGCCGGGCGCTGGGCCGCTCCCGAGCCGGCCCGCGCTGGCGATGTGCTTGCCGGTCAATCCGGCAAGCATCGCCGTCCCCTCGGGGTACCGGCCAAGGTAATCCTTGGACGAGGGGCTCCATGACCCCGCGCGGTACCACCCCCACCATCGTCGACGTTGCCCGCGAGGCGGGCGTGTCGATCAAGACGGTATCGCGCGTGCTCAACCATGAGCCCGGCGTGCATGAAAGCACCCGGGATCAGGTGCTCAAGGTGGTGGAGGCGCTGCGCTACCGGCCCAAGCAGTCGGCGCGCAGCCTCGCAGGTGGACGGTCCTTCCTGATCGGCCTGCTCTATTACGACCCCAGCGCGATCTTCGTCGGCAGCGTGCAGCAAGGCGCCACGGTGCGATGCCGCGAGCTGGGGTATCACCTCGTTGTCGAGTCACTTCACAACGATGCGCCCGACCTGCGCCAGCAGATCGACCGCATGGTGATGGCACTGCGCCCCGACGGCATGATCCTGACGCCGCCGCTGTGCGACAACCCCGAGGTGCTCGCCGCGCTGCGCGAGAACGGCACGCCCTGCGTGCTGATGTCGCCCGAGCGCGACCTGCGTGGGGTGCCTTCGGTGCGCATGGACGATGTGCATGCGGCCGAAGAGATCACCAATCTGCTGCTCAGCCTGGGCCACCAGCGCATCGCCTTCATCAAGGGGCCGCCGGACCAGTCGGCCAGCGCGGCGCGCTACCAGGGCTTCGTCAACGCGCTGCGCGCGCATGGCCTGGAGCCCGACCCCGAACTGATCCAGCCCGGCGCCTTCACTTTTGAGAGCGGCCGCGACGCGGCCCATCAATTGCTCAGCCGCCGCCAGCGGCCGACTGCCGTGTTCGCCAGCAATGACGACATGGCGCTGGGCGTGTTGGCTGCTGCCCAACGCCTGGGCCTGCCAGTGCCCAACGACCTGTCGGTGGCTGGCTTCGACGATTCGCCGACCGCCGCCCTGGTGTGGCCGCCGCTGACCACCGTGCGCCAGCCGGTCGCCGAGATGGCACGCACGGCGGTGGAAATGCTGGTCGCAGGTCAGCGGCCCGACGCCTCAGCGGGGCCGGCCGACGAGGCCGACCTGCACAAGGTGCTGCGGCACGAACTTGTCGTGCGGGACTCCACGCGCGCCCGCTGAACCGGCGCGCTTTCGCCTCGGCCCTCCTGCTTTGATCTGCCCGGCGCAGCGCTGCCGTTACCGCTAACAGCGTGTATTGACAGCGTTGTCATTTGTCGGGCAAGATGACGACGCCACGGGGGCAGGTGTCGCTTCAAACCTGTTTGCCCGAGCTGCTTGATGGTCCGACGCTCGCCGCCATCAAAGCGGTCGGCCTGGTAGCGGTACGCCCAATTCAAACAATACAGGAGACGTCATGAAGCGCTGCCGCTGCCCCGCGGATTCGGCCGTTCCGCCCTCCTGACCCGTCTTCGCTCCGTCGTCGCGGCGCCACCGCCGTCTTGCTCAGCTTTTTGCCCTGCCTCTCCGCCATGAGCCTCGCCAACCTCGACCGCATCGACCCCGCCGCACTCGCCCAGTCCTTCCCGCCCGGCTTTCTCTGGGGCGTCGCCACCAGCGCCGCGCAGATCGAGGGCGCCGCCTTCGAGGACGGCAAGGCCGCCTCCATCTGGGACCATTTCTGCCGCCAGCCGGGTCGCATCAAGGATGCGTCCAACATCGACGTCGCCTGCGACCACTACCACCGCTTCCGCGACGACGTCGCGCTGATGAAGGGTCTGGGCCTGGACTGCTACCGCTTCAGTTTCAGCTGGCCGCGCGTGCAGCCGCTGGGCGAGGGCGCCTGGAACGAGGCCGGCTTCGCCTTCTATGACCGTCTCATCGACGCCCTGCTCGAAGCCGGCATCCAGCCCCACGGCACCCTCTATCACTGGGACCTTCCGCAGGCCCTGGACGAAAGCATCGGTGGCTGGCTGTCGCGCGGCATCGTCAGCCGCTTCGCCGACTACGGCGCCGAGATCGCGCGCCGCTTCGGCGACCGCCTCGCCAGCATCGCGACGCACAACGAGCCCTGGTGCACGGCGACCCTGGGCTACGAGACCGCACAGTTCGCGCCTGGCCGCACCAGCCGTGCCGAGAGCCTGCAGGTGGCCCACCACCTGATGTTGTCCCATGGCGAAGCCATCGCCGCGATGCGCGCGGTCACCAAGACCAAGCTCGGCATCGTCCTCAACCACACGCCGTCCTTCCCCGCCACGCCCAACGAGGCCGACCGCCGCGCCGCCCGCATCGACGACGGGCTCAACGTGCGCTGGTACATGGACCCGATCTTCCGCGGTGCCTACCCGGCCGACGCTGTTGAATACGTCGGTGCCGACGCCCCACGGGTCGAAGCCGGCGACTTGGACCGCATCCGCCAGCCGCTGGACTTCCTCGGCATCAATTTCTACACGCGCAGCCTCTTCGGCGCGGACGGCAAGACCGTCCCGGGCCCGGGCAAGCGCGGCTTCACCGACATGGGCTGGGAGATCGTGCCCGAGGTCTTCGCCCAGCACCTGGTGCGCCTGGCGCGCGAGTACAACCCGCCGCCGATGTTCATCACCGAGAACGGCATGGCCAATGCCGACCGCGTCGTCGACGGCCGGGTACCCGACAAGGAGCGCATCGCCTACCTGTCGGCCCACCTCCAGGCGTTGTCCACCGCCATGAGCCTGGGCGCCGATGTGCGCGGCTATTTCTACTGGAGCCTGCTCGACAACTTCGAGTGGAACTCCGGCTACGACAAGCGCTTCGGTCTCGTCCACGTCGACTACGAGACCCAGCGGCGCCTGCTCAAGGACAGCGCCCACTGGTATCGCGACTTCGTTGCCCTCCATCACGCCCGACGGTGAGAGGGGCTTCGACGCGGCCTCACTCAGGCCGCCGGTCATGCATTCCTCCGCGTTTGCCCCGACTAAGCGGCGGGAAATCGGTCACGTTCAGGYGCTAAGCTCCGACTTGCGCCCCGCCGGTACTTTTCCCAGCCGGTAGCGGGCGCGATCGGCCGATTTGACGTATGACAGGAGACCGGTTCGAGCACTGCGGCAGGGCTGCCGGAGCTCGGGCCGGGTCGAGGGTGCCCGGCGCACGGGTTTTGAGCGAATGCAGGATAGAACAAGCGATCCACTGATCGATGTCAGCCAGTTGGCGGTCGGGATGTTCATTCATCTGGATCTCGGCTGGATGTCGCATCCCTTCCCCTTGTCGAGCTTCAAGATCGCCTCCAGCGATCAGTTGCTGATCCTGCGCCGCCTTGGCTTGACCCAGGTGCGCTGGAGCCCCGCCAAGAGCGACCTGGACCTGCAGTCGTCCGAGGACGCCGTGGCTGCGGATGCCGGCGACGTCAGTGCTGCAAGCGACAGTTCCGCCCCCTCGCAACCCAGCCCTGAAGATCTGGCTCGCGAAGCCCACCGCCGCGCTCTGGCCGCCCAACGCGAGGCCCTGCGTCTGTGCGAGGAGCAGTACGGCGAGGCGGCCAAAGGCTTTCGCGGTGTCATGGACCTGGTCCAGCCCGACCCCCATGCCGCCCGTACCCAGGCCGAGAGCCTGACCGCCGCACTGCTCGACAAGATGCTGGTCGAGGGTGATCTCAATATGCGGCTGCTCAATGAAGCTGCCGGCGACCGCAGCACGGCCCACGCGCTGAACGTCTGCATCATTGCCCTGCTGCTCGGCCGCGCTTTCGGCCTCGGTCGCGACGAGATGATGGACCTGGGCGTCGGCTCGCTGCTGCACGACGTCGGCAAGCTCGAGGTCGCTGCACGCCTGCGCCACCGCGACGAAAGCTTCACGGCGGCCGAGACCCAGGCCTACCAGCAGCACGTCGTCAAGGGCGTGGCCATCGCCCAGACCATGGGCCTGGCACCCGGCCCGCTGCTCATCGTTGCCCAGCATCATGAGCATGCCGACGGCAGCGGCTTCCCGCAAAAGATCAACATGGACCGCATGAGCACCGGCGCGCGCATCGTTGCGCTGGTCAACCGCTTTGATGGCTTGTGCAATCCGCTGATCACGTCCAAGGCGATGACGCCCCACGAGGCGCTGTCGCTGATGTTTGCGCAGGGCCGCAATCGCTTCGACGCGACCATGCTGAACGCCTTCATCCGCATGATGGGTGTCTACCCGCCGGGTTCCACCGTGCAGCTCACCGATGACCGCTATGCGCTGGTCGTTTCGGTCAATTCGGCGCGTCCGCTGAAGCCTCGCGTCATGGTCCATGACGTCAAGGTGGTCAAGGAAGAGGCGCTGATCCTCAACCTCGAAGAGATGCCCGACCTCGGCATCCGGCGCAGCCTCAAGCCCCAGTTCCTGCCGCGAGCCTCGCTCGACTACCTCAGCCCCCGGGCGCGCATCGCCTACTTCTTCGACGCCGCGAGTACGGGACCAGGGGAGTTGGCCGCGTGAACGCCGGCCGCGAGGCGAACTCAGCCTTGCCCCGCGTCTCGGAGGCGCCGTCCGTGATCGGTGCGCTGCTGGAAGGCCTGCCCGAGCCGGCCTGGCTGGTGGATGGTGAAAGTCTGACCGTCAACGCCGTCAACCGCGCCGCGTTGCGCCTGCTCGGTCTCAAGCCCGAACGGGCGCTGGGCCAGCCGCCGGCCCTGTTGTGCGGCTCGCTGGAGGACGAGGCCTTCTGGCAGGGTGCCGCCCGCGATCCTTTCGCCCGAATCCGCTCCGACACGGTGCTGACTCACAGCGACGGCCAGCCGCGCTGGGTCAGCCGCAGCATCAGCCCCGTCCACACGCCCGACGGCGGGCGCTACTGGCTGGTGCTGCTGCACGACCAGACCCGGCGCCGGCGCGCCGAGGCCGAGCGCGAGACCCTGCTGGCCGAACTGCGCGCGACGCTGGAGTCCACCGCCGACGGCATCCTCGTCGTCGACCTGGGTGGCCGCGTGCGCAGTTTCAACCGCCGCTTTGCCAAGCTCTGGGGCCTGCCCGGCGGGCTGCTGCATGAGCCCGGCGACGCCGGCCTGTGGCTGAGCCTGCAGCGTGTCATGCGCGACGGCGAGCAGTACCGCCTGCGCATCGAGTCACTGCTGGACGCGCCGCTGATGCGCTCCAGCGACATGCTGCGCCTGGCCGATGGCCGCGTGCTGGAGCAGGTCTCGCTGCCGCAGATGAGTCGCGGCGAGCCCATCGGCCGGGTCTTTTCATTCCGCGACCTGAGCGAGAAGCTGGCTGCGCACCAGCGCATCGAGGAGCTTGGCCGTTCCGACGTGCTGACCGGCGCGCCCAACCGCCGCGCGCTGGCCGACCGCATCGTGCAGCAGATGGCCGCCGTCGAGACTGGCCAACCGGCGCCTGCTGAATCTCCCACTTTTGCGCTGCTGCATCTCGACCTGGACCGTTTCAAGCAGATCAACGACACCCTGGGCCACAGCTATGGCGACCGCGTGCTGCGCGAGGTCGTCGAGCGTCTGCGCGGCGCCGTCGGTGCCAATGACACCTTGGCCCGACTGGGCGGCGATGAATTCGCGCTGCTGATCGACGGTGCCCAAATGTTCGAGGCCGAGGCCGCCGCCCGCCATGTGCAGCAACTGCTGGCCCAGCCCTTCAGCTTCGACACGTTGAGCTTCACCGTCACGGCCAGTTGCGGCATCGCCCTGCACCCCGGCGACGGCAGTTCGCCCGACGAGCTGATGGCCAGCGCCGAACGCGCCATGCACTGGGTCAAGGAAAGCGGCCGCGCGGGCTTTCGCTTCCACGTGCCGCGCAAGGAAGTCGACCTGCTGTCGCGCATGCGCCTGGACCACGACATGCGCCAGGCCCTGGCCGAGGGGCGCTTTCGGCTCCACTATCAACCCCAGGTCGAGCTGGGCAGCGACCGCGTCATCGGTGCCGAGGCGCTGATCCGCTGGCGAGACCCCCAGCGTGGCGACATTTCGCCCGCCGAATTCATCCCCCTGGCCGAGGAGAGTGGCTTTGTTGTCGCCATCGGCGAGTGGGTGCTGCGCGAGGCCGTCGGCCAGGCCGCCTACTGGTTGGGCCGCGGCCTGCGCATGCCGGTCGCCGTCAACGTGTCGGCCCTGCAGTTCCAGCAGGCCCATTTCGTCGAGACGGTGGCTGCAGTCCTGCGCGAGGCCACGCTGCCGGCCAGCCTGCTCGAGCTCGAATTGACCGAGGGCGTGCTGCTCGGTGATGCCGAGGAGGCTCTCAAGCGCATGCGCGCGCTGGCGGCCCTGGGCGTCACGCTGTCCATCGACGACTTCGGCACCGGCTACTCCTCCCTGGGCTATCTCAAGCGCTTTCCCATCCAGCGCCTGAAGATCGACCGCAGCTTTGTGCAGGGCCTGCCCAGCGACGCCAGCGATGTCGGCATCGCCAACGCCATCGTGCAGATGGGCCGGGCCCTGGGCCTGCAAGTCATCGCCGAAGGTGTCGAGACTGAGGCCCAGCGCGACTTCCTGGCCCAGGCCGGGTGCCACGAGTTCCAGGGCTATCTGTTTGCCAGGCCGCTGCCGCCCGACGAATTCGAGCAGCGCGTGCGCCCGCGCCGCCATGTTGTCGACTCGCCTGTGTCCGGCTGGCTGGGGTTGGCCAGCGCCTGAGACGGCACCCCTCGCCCAAGGCGGGCCGGCTTGGGAGCGGCCCGGCGCTCGGCCCGCGCAAGTACACGCGCACAATGCCGCCATGCTCTACCGCTTCAAATCCAAGGCTGGCGCCGACGTCATCATGATGGCCGATTCGGCCGATGCCGTGCTGCGCCTGATGGGGCGCGAACCCGCCCAACAAGGCATCCTCGAAGTGGCTGCACTGCCGGGCCTGATCCAGGCGCTGGAAGCCGGCGTGGCGGCCGATGAGGCGCAATTCCAGCGCAGCGTCGACGAAGCCAAGGCCGCCGGCGAGGCCGTGCCGCGCCGCCAGGGCGTGTCCCTGCGCCAGCGCGCCTGGCCGCTGCACGAGTTGATGCAGCGCAGCATGAAGGAAAAGGCCGACGTCGTCTGGGGTGTCTAGTTGTGATGGAAGAAGTCACTCGACTGATCCTGATCCGCCACGGCGAGACTGCCTGGAACCGCGCCACGCGAATCCAGGGGCATACCGACATCCCCTTGAGCCCGCTGGGTCTGGCCCAGGCTCAGCGCCTGGCCGAGGCCATGGCCGACGAGCCGTTGGCGGCCATCTATTCCAGTGATCTCAGCCGTGCCCGCCAGACCGCCGAGGCCGTGGCCGGCGTCCAAGGCCTGGCCATCCACTTCGACGCTGCCCTGCGCGAGCGCGCCTTCGGCCGGTTCGAGGGGTTGAGCTGGGAAGAGATTGATAGGGGTTATCCCGAGGATGCCGCCCGATGGCGGCGTCGTGAGCCCGATTTCGCCGTCGGCGGCGGCGAGAGCCTGACCGTCTTTAGCGCGCGCTGCGTCGCTGCGGCCCGCCGCGCCGCCGCGGCCCACCCGGGGCAGAGCATTGCGCTCGTCGCCCATGGCGGCGTGCTGGACTGCCTCTACAGGGCTGCGACCCGGTCCGCCCTGGACGCGCCGCGCAGCTGGCAGCTGGGCAATGCCACCATCAACCGATTGCTGGCAACAGCCGAAGGATTCACGCTGATCGGCTGGAACGACGACCGCCACTTGGCCGGGCTGAGCGCCGACGACATCGCGGCTTGATGCAGGCAGGGCGGGCTTTTCAAGGTCCCTAGGCCCACTGTTGCATCCACGCGTCGCTGCGGTCGGGCGCGGCAAAAGCCGCTCCTATACTGGCCGCCACTGGTCCTTCAAGGCAGGGCCCATGGCCCCGCCCAACCTCTCTACAAAGGCAAAACGATGAAGAAGATTGCACTCGTCGCCGCTCTGGCCGCCACCGCCGCCGCGCCGGCTTTCGCACAAAGCGTGACCCTGTGGGGCCGCATCAACACCACCGTCGAAAGCCAGAAGTTCGGCTCGCAAGACCGCAAGGTCGTTGTGCAAAACAACTCGTCGCGCCTGGGCCTCAAGGGCAGCGAAGACCTCGGCGGCGGCCTGAAGGCTTCCTTCTCGCTGGAACACGGCCTGAACAGCGACACCGGTGCGGCTACTGGCGGCACGACTTTCTGGAACCGCGCTTCCTGGGTTCAGCTGGAAGGTGGCTTCGGTGGCATCCGCCTCGGCAAGTGGTTCCCGGGCTCGTATTTCGCGACTGCCGACTACGTCAGCAATCACAACCACGACACGGGCACCTCGGCCGATGCGCTGTACGCGACCCAGTTCTACACGAACAATAAGGTCTCCTACTTCACCCCGACCGCTGGTGGCTTCTCCGCCGAACTTTCGGCAGCCGCAGGTGAAAACGCGACGACTCGCGCTTTCGACGTCGCTGTGAACTACGACATGGGCCCCGCCCATGCCGGCCTCGGCTACGAAAAGAAGGGTGACTTCACCCAGATCGCCATCCGCGGCCTGTACGAGTTTGGCCCCGTCGTCATCGGCGGCTATGTGCAGCGCGCCGAGAACACCTTTGCCGGCGTCGGCAAGAAGGACTGGAACGTCTGGCGCGCTTCCGGTATGTACGTTATGGGCCAGTCCGAGTTCCACCTGAACTTCGGCAAGGCCGACAAGATGGTGGCCGACGACGGCGCCAAGCAGCTGACGGTTGGCTACAACTACAACCTGAGCAAGCGCACCAAGGTCTACGGCTTCTGGACCAAGGTCGACAACCAGTCCAAGGGCAACTACCAGACCGGCGTCGCTGGTCAGGACTTCAGCTCGCTGGCTGCTGGTATCCGCCACAACTTCTGATCCTTCGGGACCGGAACGAAGAAAGCGCCCCTCGGGGCGCTTTTTTATTGGCGCCTTGCGGCGCCGTTTTCATTCCCCGAACAGATCGGGTGCCGTCTTGCCGCCCGGTGGCGTCAGGCCCAGATGCCGGTAGGCCGCCAGTGTCGCGATGCGGCCGCGGGGCGTGCGCTGCAGAAAGCCCTGCTGGATCAGATAGGGCTCGATGACGTCCTCGATGGTGCCGGCCTCTTCGCCGATGGCGGCGGCGACGTTCTCCAAACCGACCGGACCACCATCGAAGCGATGCACGATGGCTTCCAGCAGCTTGCGGTCCATCAGGTCGAAGCCCTGTGGATCGACGTCGAGCATGGCCAGCGCCCTGTCGGCGATGCCGGCAACGATGCGGCCGTCAGCCTTGACCTCGGCGTAGTCGCGCACGCGGCGCAGAAGGCGGTTGGCGATGCGCGGCGTGCCGCGTGAGCGGCGGGCGATCTCCAGCGCGCCGTCGGCGTCGATGGGCGCGCCCAGCAGGCCGGCGGACCGCGTCACGATGCGCTGCAACTCGGCCGGCGTATAGAACTCCAGCCGGGCGACGATGCCGAAACGGTCGCGCAGCGGGTTGGTCAGCATGCCGGCGCGCGTCGTTGCACCCACGAGCGTGAACGGCTGCAGGTCCAGCTTGATCGAGCGCGCCGCGGGGCCCTCGCCAATCATGATGTCGATCTGGTAGTCCTCCAGCGCCGGGTAGAGGATTTCCTCGACGACGGGGCTCAGGCGGTGGATCTCGTCGATGAAGAGGACGTCGTTCTTCTCGAGGTTGGTCAGGATGGCGGCCAGGTCCTTGGGCTTCTCGAGCACCGGCCCGGAGGTCTGGCGCAGGTTGACGCCCAGCTCGGCCGCGATGATGTGGGACAGCGTCGTCTTGCCCAGGCCCGGCGGGCCGAACAGCAGCACATGGTCCAGCGCCTCGCGGCGCTTGCGGGCTGCGCCGATGAAGATCTCCAACTGCTCGCGGGCCTTGACCTGGCCGACGTAGTCATCGAGATGCTTGGGCCGCAGTGCACGCTCCATCGCCTCCTCGCGGCTGGACTCGGGCGCGGCGCTGACGACGCGGGGCGCCGGGGGGAAGTCGTCGCCGAATTTGTCCGTTTGGATGCTCATGTCAGCTTCTTCAACGCCAGCTTGATGCCGTCGCTGACGCCGACATCAGGGGGCAGCACCTTCAGCGCGGCGGCGGCGTCTTTCTCGCTGTAGCCCAGCGCGACCAGTGCTTGCAGGATGTCGGCCTGCGTGTCGTTGGTGACGGCGGCGGGCAGAGCCAGGTCGGCGCCGAGCTTGCCCTTCAGCTCCAGCAGCAGCCGCTCGGCCGTCTTCTTGCCAATGCCCGGCACCTTGGTCAGCCGACCCGCATCCTGGCGCGACACGGCCTGGGCGAGTTCTGAAACCGACAGGCCCGACAACAAGCCCAGGGCCATCTTCGGCCCGACGCCACTGATCTTGATGAGCTGGCGGAAGGTGGCGCGCTCTTCGTGGGTGAGGAAGCCGAACAGCTGGTGCGCGTCCTCGCGCACGGTCAGGTGGGTCAGCAGCACGGCCCGCTCGCCCAGGCCGCCGAGGTTGAAGAAGGTGCTCATCGGCACGTCCACCTCGTAGCCCACGCCCGCCACGTCGATGACGACCTGCGGCGGTGATTTCTCGGCGATGACGCCTGTCAGTCTTCCAATCATCGGCCCATTATCTGGGCCGAAGGGCGATCAGTTCCTGCCGAACAACCCGAGTCGTTGAGCTTCCAGCGCCGCCTCGGCACGCGAGCTCACATTGAGCTTGCGGTAGATCTGCTTCACATAGTCGGCAATGGTGTGGCGGCTCAGGCCCAGCTGCACGCCGATCTCCGGCAGCGTGTAGCCCTTGGCCACGCGCAGCAGCACCTCGGTCTCGCGGTCGGTCAGCGACACCTCGTGCAGCAACGCCTGCGAACTGGGCTTTTTCTGAGCCGCGAAGTAGGCGATGACCTTGCGCGCGATGGACGGCGACAGCGGCGGCTCGCCGCCGCTCATGCGCTGCAGCTGCTCCACCAGCAGCTCGCGGGACTGTTCCTTCAACAGATAGCCGAAGGCACCGGCCTGCAAGGCAGGGAAGAGATGCTCGTCGTCGTCGTGGATGGTGACGATGACCGACTGCACTTCGGGCTGCTTCTCGCGCAGCGCCGCGATGACCTCGACGCCCGAACCGTCGGGCAGGCCCAGGTCCAGCAGGGCCAGCGTGAAGCGCTGGCCATTGACCAGGGCCAGCGCGTCCTGCACCCGCGAGCACTCGGTGATCTGGGCGTTGGCGAACACCTGCTTGACCAGCGCCTTGAGCCAGGCGCGGATCTCCGGGATGTCTTCGAGCAGCAGGATGTGGTTCATGGGAGCCTCGGCATTCAGAGCGGAATCGTCAGACGGATGACAGTACCCCACCCAGGGCCGGATTCAACCAGGCATTGGCCATGCATCTGCTTGGCGCGTGATTTCATGCTCGCCATGCCGTGGCCTCTGTCCAACCTTCCATCCAGTTCGGACGGAATGCCCTGGCCGTTGTCCTGGATGGTCAGGATGAAATCGCCGTCCTGTACCGCGCTGGAAATCGTCGCATGGGTGGCGCCGCTGTGTTTGATGATGTTGGACACCGACTCGCGCAGGATGCGCGTCGTCTGCACGTAGGAGCGGGCCTGGAAGGTGTGCTCGATGTCCTCGGCCGGCGACTTCCATTCGGCCAGGATATTGGCCTGGCCCAGGCGTGAAACGACCTCCGCGCGCCAGTCACCCAGGGCGTCGATGAGATGCACCGGCTTGCCGGTCAGGCCGCGCACCGACAGGCGCATCTCCTCCAGTGCCTCGCGCGCCAGCGTGGAGATACGGTCGGACTCGCTGGTGTGCACGATGGTCAGCAGCTTGGCGCCGAGATCGTCGTGCAGATCGGCGGCGATGCGCTTGCGTTCGCGCTCGGTGACCTGCTCGAGCTTTTGCTCGGCGAGCTGGGCGTGGCTGCGCTCGACCTCGGCGATGCGCTCGGACATGCGCTGCTCGATGGCTGCGATGCGCTTCTCGGCGTCCAGTCGCGCATGGGCGACGCTGTTCACCAGTTGCAGTCCCAGGCCCAGCATCAGCACCGGCAGCATCAGGTTCAGCCAGGGTGCGGCGGATGACCACAGCGGTTCACTGGCAGCGGCCAGCAACCGCTCGGCGACCAGGGCAGCCATGGTCGGCAGCAGCAGGGCGGCCATCAGCACGAACTCCCGCGACAGGGCCTCGTCGGCGCTCGTCTTCAGGCGCTCGCGGCGCAGCCACAGCGCCCAACCCATGGCGGCCACCAGCTCCAGGCTCAACACCGCCTGCCAGACCGAGCCGAGGATGCCGACCTGGCCACCCGCGAGCAGCAGGCTGGCCGGCACAACGAGGCATTGGATCAACAGCGCATGGTCGATCCAGCTGCGTTTCCAGTTCATCTGCCGCAGCAGGTATTGAACGCCGCACAGCACGAGCAGGGTCAGCAGCAGCGGCCGCAAGCCCGCGGCGCTGGGGGCGGCGGCGGCGCGCAGCACGACCCAGCTCAGCATCATGCCGATGAGAAAACTCGCCGGCCGTTCGCGGTGGTGCAGGCTGGAGACGAGGCCGATGACGGTCGCCATCAGGGCCAGCATGGCAGCAAGCCAGCCGCGCAAGGTGGCCGTCCAGTCCGGCCCGGCGAAGCCTTGAGCCTGCGCTACGGCCGGGCAGAGCAGGGCGGCTGAAAGCAGCAAAAAAAGAGGCAGGCGCCGAGCCCTGGAGGCCCTCGGCGCAATCGGTGACGTCATGGAGCGGCATTGTGCGTGAGCGCCTGTTCTGCGCAGGCCGGGAATGCACCAGCCGGCCAGCCTCTTTGCACGGAGCCGGCGACAATCCCCGTCCACTTCTTTTCAGCCCCATCGTGATCCTGCGCTTCACCCTTGAACCGGTCGACAACACGCGCCTGGCCCGCGTCTGTGGCAGCCTGGACACCCATCTGCGTGAGATCGAGGCGGCCATCGGCGTGAAGATCTCGCGCCGCGACGCCGAGTTCCGCGTCGACGGGCCCAAGACAGCTGCCGAGCGCGCCAGGACCCTGCTCGAAGGACTTTACGAGCGCGCCAGGCGGCCGCTGTCAGCCGAAACGCTGCAATTGGCCCTCGTCGAGGCCAAGGCGCCAGATCCTGTTTCGGCCGCCAGTCCGGGCGACGGCGATGCGCTGGTGCTGCGTACCCGCCGCGCCGACCTGTCGGCCCGCACACCGCGCCAGCACCAGTACCTGCAGCAGATCCTGTCGCACGACATCACTTTCGGCCTCGGCCCGGCGGGCACCGGCAAGACTTTCCTGGCCGTGGCGTGTGCGGTGGACGCGTTGGAGCGCTCGACGGTGCAGCGGATCATCCTGACCCGGCCCGCCGTCGAGGCCGGGGAGCGCCTGGGCTTCCTGCCCGGCGACCTGACGCAAAAGGTCGACCCCTATCTGCGCCCCCTGTACGACGCCCTCTACGACCTGCTGGGCTTCGACCGGGTGACCAAGGCCTTCGAGAAGGGCCAGCTCGAGGTCGCGCCGCTGGCCTTCATGCGCGGGCGTACGCTCAACCACGCCTTCGTCATCCTCGACGAGGCGCAGAACACGACGCCCGAGCAGATGAAGATGTTCCTGACCCGCATCGGCTTCGGCAGCCGCTGCGTCGTCACCGGCGACACCAGCCAGATCGATCTGCCGCGGGGCACGCAGTCCGGCCTCATCGACGCCGAGCATGTGCTGGCCCGGGTCAAGGGCATTGCGATGACGCGCTTCACAAGCGCCGACGTCGTTCGCCACCCGCTGGTGGCGCGCATCGTCGAGGCCTACGAAGCGCGCGCCAAGCGCGAAGCACGCGACCTATGAAACCAGAGCTGAGCCTGTCCCTGCAATTTGCCGACCCGCGCCACCGCGCGCTGCTGCCGCGCCACAAGGTGCAGCGATTCATCCGCGCGGCGCTGGAGCTGCCGGGCGAGATCGCCGTGCGCATCGTCGACGCCGAGGAAGGGCAGGCACTGAACCGCGAGTACCGTGGCAAGGACTACGCCACCAATGTGCTGACCTTCGACTACGCTCACGAGCCCGTCGTCGGCGCCGACCTGGTCATCTGCGCGGAGGTCGTCGAACGTGAGGCGGCCGAGATGGGCGTCCCGCTGCTCGACCACTACGCCCACATGCTCGTGCACGGCACCCTGCATGCCCAGGGCTATGACCACGAGGCCGACGACGAGGCCGAGGCGATGGAAGCGCGCGAGGCAGAAATCCTGACCGGCCTGGGCTTCTCCGACCCCTACCGACGCGGCTGAGGCTGCAACCCCTTCTAGGGGTATTTCGCTGTGGAAACCGGCGGCGGTGGCGAGTATTTTTGTACTTCGCCTGTCATCGGAGGCTCCCATGCTGAAGTCGATCCGCGCCCTTGCGACCGCCGCCGCGCTGATTTGCGCAGGAAGCGCGGGCGCCGTGTCGATTGCCGGCGTCGACATCCCGCTGGGCCAGATCTTCGCGGTCACCCAGACCTACCAGAACGTGCCACTGGCCGTCGGCGACACGCTGAGCGGCTACGGCAAGATCGATTCCATCAACTCTGCGGCGGTCTCCGGCCTGTGCTCGGGCTGCGAGCTGACGTACGTCTTCGGCGGCTACGCGGTCTCGTCGATCAGCGCCAGCGAAGTGCGCTTCAGCGGTGGCTGGCTCAAGGTCTATGCCGGCTTTGGCGCCAACAACGACTTCACGACCGGCAACGCCGGGGGTTCGGCGGGTGACCTGGCCGAAGCGTCCAATGGCACGCTCTTCCTGTCCCTCATGGGCCATGCCGTCGACGCCGCAGGCAACACCTTTATCGCCACCGGCCTGGGCATCGGCACGGCCAGCCCGACCGGCTTCAGCACGGGCCTGCTGGATGTGGACACGGCGGCCGGCGGCGCGGCCAACGCCTACTTCAACAGCAATGGCGTGGCGGCCCTGTTCGGTGGCGGTGCGGCCGATGCGCAGCTCGGTTCTTCCTTCTCCGCCCTGGCGCCGCTGTATCCGTCCGAGTGCCCCGGCGGTTCGGCCTGCCTGCGCGGAAGTTCCAGCGTTCTTGCAACGGTGGCAGCCGTGCCCGAGCCCGAGACGGCCGCATTGCTGCTCGGCGGCCTGGGCGTCATCCTGACGGTGGCGCGCCGCCGCCTGCGCTGAGGTCGACCTACCGGCTGCTGCTCAGGTAGCGCTTGCGACGGAACAGGAACCAAAGCCCGAGCGCCACGGCCAGCATCAGCAGGGCGGCATCCCAGAAGCCGTTGGCGTTCTTGATCAACGGCATCCATTCGAAATTCATGCCGAAGATGCCGGTGATCAGGTTCAGCGGCAGGAAGATGGCCGTCAGTACCGTCAGCGTGCGCATGATGCTGTTGGTGCGATGCCCCAGGGCGCTGAAGTGCATCTGCACGGCCGACTCGGCCGAGGACTCCAGCCGGCGCACATGGGTCAGCACCCGCTCCACATGCTCCAGCACGTCGCGTGAGCGCACCCGCAGCAGCTCACGCTCGCGCGTCACCTGCGGGTCGCCGTCGACCGGCCATTCGTCCAGCGCGTCTATCCACTCCTGGATGGCTGCGCGCTGGTCTTCGCAGGTGTCCTCCAGCCGGTGCAGGGCATCGCGGCTCTCCAGCAGCAGCGGCCAGTCATCGAACTCGCTGCTCTGGTCCAGCAGCACGCGCTGCAGCGTGCCGAGCTGGCGGGTCAGCAGGCGCCGCAGCTCCAGATAGCTGTCCACCATGTGGTTGACCATGCGCAGCATCAGGTCGGCCGGGCTGGCTGGCAGGCGGGCGCCGCCGCGTGCGTCGCGCTTCTCGCGGCCTTCAGTCAGGCGGTCCAGCTTCTGGGCGAAGAACTCGCGCACCTGGCAGTCGGTGGGGTGCACAGTGATCAGCACACGGTCGAAAACGGCAAAGCCGACCGGACTGGTGTCGATGGCCCGCAGTGCTCGCTGCGCCGAGGCCAGCGTGCCGTGCTCGTCATCGACGAAGAGATCCTGGCTGCCCGGCGCCGCGGCGAGGCGGCGGAAAACCAGCATGTCGTACCAGGACGTGTAGTCGAAATGCGAGGGCAGCTGGTTGTTGATCAGATCTGACACATGCAGGTCGACGATATTGCCGCAGCCCCACCGCGCCAGTGCCTGCTGCACGGCCGGCTCGCCCACTTCGAACTCGCGCCGGCCATAGCCCACCCACAGGAAGCCACGCTCCGGCAGCGCTTCGGGCAGGGCCGCAAGCTCGCGAAAACTGTCGGTCTCGATGTGGAAGACCCGCACCGGCTCAACCCGCTTTCAGCAGCCGCGCGGCGTCCAGCGCGAAGTAGCTCAGCACGCCGTCGGCGCCCGCGCGCTTGAAGGCCAGCAGCGACTCCATCATGACGGCGTCATGGTCCAGCCAGCCATTGGCCGCGGCGGCCTTGACCATCGCGTATTCGCCGCTGACCTGGTAGGCAAAGGTCGGCACGCGGAACTCGTCCTTCACGCGGCGCACGATGTCCAGGTAAGGCATGCCGGGCTTGACCATCACCATGTCGGCGCCCTCGGCCAGGTCCAGGGCCACCTCGCGCAGGGCTTCGTCGCTGTTGCCGGGGTCCATCTGATACGTCTTTTTGTCAGCCTTGCCGAGGTTGGCAGCCGATCCCACCGCGTCGCGGAAGGGGCCATAGAAGCTGCTCGCGTATTTGGCGCTGTAAGCCATGATGCGCGTGTGAATGTGGCCTGCGGCTTCCAGCGCCTGGCGGATGGCGCCGATGCGGCCGTCCATCATGTCACTGGGCGCAACGATATCGACGCCGGCATCTGCCTGTACCAGGGCCTGTTTGGCAAGGATCTCGACGGTCGGGTCGTTGAGGATGTAGCCGGTCTCGTCGATGACACCGTCCTGGCCATGGCTGGTGAAAGGGTCCAGGGCCACGTCGGTCAGCACGCCGAGTTGCGGGAAATGTTTTTTTACCTCGCGCACCGCGCGCGGCACCAGGCCGTTCGGATTCAGTGCTTCCGCGCCGTCAGGCGTCTTCAGCGCGGCGTCGATGACGGGGAAAAGGGCGATGACGGGCACGCCCAGTTCGACGCACTGTTCGGCCGTGCGCAGCAGGTGATCCAGGCTCTGGCGCGACACGCCGGGCATGGAAGCCACGGCGTCCAGACGGTTCTCGCCCTCATGGATGAAGACGGGGAGGATGAGGTCGCTGGCACTCAGCGCATGCTCACGCACCAGGGCGCGCGTGAAGGCGTCGCGGCGCAGGCGGCGCGGGCGCGCCGCAGGGAAGGCGGAGGGAGAAAAAACGTAGCGGGCCAAGTCGAATCCTCAGGCTGCGGGGGGTGCGGCCCGGCGCGTGATGGTTGACACATCCAGACGTCATTTATTCCTGACGTCACCGCTCAAGCGCGCTAAACTTGTTTTTGAATGATAGCCGCAAGGTGGTCGTTCCCTGCTTTTCCTCCCTGAGCAGGAGCCTTAGCGTGATGACAGCGATAAGGCTTTCTCGGCCCCGGTCTTGAACCGGGGCTTTTTTTTGGTGTTCACCGGACTGTTGTGTCGCGGAGCGACCCAACCCGCACCTTCGTGCGGTGTGCCTGCGGCCCATGTCCGACTCTCCCCCAAGCCCGTCCGCGCTGCGGCCGTGCTTGACGCCGGTGCTGCCCATAATGGCTGCATGCTCTGGGTCAAAGCCTTTCACATCGTCTTCGTCGCCGCCTGGTTTGCCGGCCTTTTCTATTTGCCGCGCATCTTTGTGAACCTGGCCATGGTGCCGGCCGACAGCCATGCCGAACGTGAGCGCCTGCTTTTGATGGCGCACAAGCTGCACCGCTTCAGCAGCATCCTGATGGGCGTGGCCCTGCTGCTCGGCATCTGGGTGCTGGTGGGCTGGGGCGCCAGCCGCTTCGCCGGCAGCTACTGGCTGCACGTCAAGATGCTGCTGGTCGTCGGCGTCATCGGCTATCACCACATGAACCGACGCCTGCTGCGCAGCTTCGAGACGCTGTCCAACAAGCGCAGCCACCGCTGGTTCCGCGTCTACAACGAGACGGCCGTGCTGCTCTTCGCGGCCATCGTCGTGCTGGTGACCGTCAAGCCCTTCTGAGGTCGGAAGTGCGTCGCCGTCAAAGCTCCGCCACCTGGCTGTTGTTGGCCCATATGGGGCTGGTCACCTATGCCAGCCTCTACCCCTTCTGGCCCTGGCGCTGGCCGCCCGGCATGGGCCTGCCCTGGTTGTTCAGCCTGCCCTGGCCGGCCCGCTTCTGGGCCTTCGACGTCGAGGCCAACCTGATTGGCTACATCCCCCTGGGCCTGCTCGGTTTTGCTGCGGCGATGCGCTCGGGCTGGGGGGTGCGCGGCGGGCTGCTGCTCGGCCTGCTGCCCGGGCCGGCGCTTTCGTTTGCGATGGAGACCCTGCAGTTCTTCGTGCCGGGCCGCGTGCCCTCCCTGTCTGACTGGGTCCTGAACTCGGCCGGCAGCCTGCTCGGTGCCGCCCTGGGCCTGGTGCTCAGCGCCCTCGGGGGCCTGGAGCGCTGGGAGGACGTGCGCGACCACTGGTTTGGCGCCAGCAGCGCACCGGCCCTCGCTCTGCTGGCGCTGTGGCCGCTGGCACTGCTGTACCCGACGCCGCTGCCTTTCGGCCTTGGTCAATGGCTGCCCTGGTGGCGGGGAATGTTGCTGGATGCCCTGACCGGCACGCCCTGGGCGCTGAACTGGGGCGACGCGGTCACCGTCGAGCATGAGCTGCCGCCTGGCCTGGAGGCGCTGGCCATCGCCCTCGGGCTGCTGGCGCCGGTGCTGTTGATGATCACCGTCGCTCGCTCCGGCCTGCGCCGGCTGGCGCTGGCCGGGGGGGCGGTGCTGCTGGGCCTGCTGGGCACGGCGACGTCAACCGCGATGGCCTTCGGGCCCGACCATGCATGGGCCTGGCTCAGCGATGCCACACGCCCCGGCGTGGGCCTGGGCGTCGTGCTGGCCTTGGTGGCCTGCTTGCTGCCCTCGCGTGTCGCGGCGGCCCTGGGCCTGTTCGTGCTGTGCGCCTTGATCGGCCTCATCAGCTTGGCGCCCAGCGACCCCTACTTGGCCTTGAACATGCAGGCCTGGGAGCAGGGCCGCTTCATCAACCTCTATGGGCTGACGCGCTGGGTGGCCTGGACCTGGCCGTTCATCGCCCTCGTCTGGCTCGCCGCCCGGCTGGTGCAAAAGCCCCAGTGAGACAATCCGCGGCGATGAGTTACTACGAGCGCCACGTCTTCTTCTGCCTGAACCAGCGCACCAATGGCGAGGCCAGTTGCGCTGACCATGACGCGCAAGGCGGCTTCGACCACTGCAAGTCGCGCGTCAAGCAACTCGGCCTGGCCGGCAAGGGTGGCGTGCGCGTCAACAAGGCCGGTTGCCTGGACCGCTGCGCCGGCGGCCCGGTGGCTGTCGTCTACCCGGAAGCCATCTGGTATTCCTGGGTCGACAAGAGCGATCTGGACGAGATCGTTGAGCGCCATTTGCGCGACGGCCAGGTGGTCGAGCGCCTGGTGCTGCCGGATTCCGTCGGCCGATGAATTCGCAGACCGAGAAGCGCCTCGTCCCCGGCCCGGCCGGGCAGATTGAAGTTGCCATCGACCTGCCGCCTGGTTCCAATTCAGGCACGCCGCCGCTGGGCACGGCCCTGATCTGCCATCCCAACCCGACCCAGGGCGGGACCATGGACAACAAGGTCGTGCAGACACTGGCGCGGGCTTTCATTCAACTCGGCTGGCGGGCCGTGCGCTTCAACTTCCGTGGCATCGGCCAATCGGCAGGTGGCTGGGACGAAGGCCGTGGCGAAGTTGATGACGCGCTGGCCGTGCTCGACGCTGTTCGCGCGCCCGGCGAGGCATTGATCCTGTCTGGCTTCTCCTTTGGCGGCTACGTGGCCTCCCGCGCTGCCCAACGCCTGGCCGAACCGGCCCGGCGCCTCGTCCTCGTCGGCCCGGCGACCAGTCGTTTTGACACCGCCCCGGTGCCTGCCGACACCGTGGTCATCCATGGCGAGGTCGACGACGTTGTGCCCCTCGCCGCCGTGCTCGACTGGGCGCGGCCGCAAGGCCTTCCCGTGACCGTCGTCCCCGGCGTGGGCCATTTCTTCCACGGGCAGTTGCCGCTGCTCAAGTCCCTTGTGGTGCGCGCGTTCGATCCCACGAAGATCTAGTCGCTGCGTCTGAACCGATCCATGAAACGACTGCTTGCTTTCCTCCTCGCCGCGCTCTCGCTGACTGCCCTGGCCCAGGCCCCCCAGCCACCGGAACTCGCGGCGCGCAACTATGTGCTGATCGACCTGACCACGCACAAGACCCTGGCCGAGCGTGATGCCGACACGGCCAATGACCCGGCGTCCCTGACCAAGCTGATGACGGCCTATGTCGTCTTCGGCGCGCTGCGGGAGAAAAAGCTGACGCTGGAGCAGACCCTGCCCGTGTCCAAGCGCGCCTGGGATGAACGCAAGGGTGATCCTTCGCTGATGTTCATCGACACGACGATGACGCCCAAGGTCGATGAGCTGCTGCACGGCCTCATCATCCAGAGCGGCAACGACGCTGCAGTGGCCCTGGCCGAAGGCGCCGCCGGCTCGGTCGAGAACTTCGTGCAGCTGATGAACCGCCAGGCCCAGGCCTGGGGCCTGAAGAACACCGAGTTCAAGAACGTGACCGGCACGTCCGAGCCCGGCCACAAGAGCAGTGCGCGCGACATCGCGGTGGTGGCTTCACACATCATCACGGACTTCCCCGAGTACTACGTCTACTACTCGCAGCGCGACTACACCTTCAACAAGATCCGCCAGGACAACCGCAACCTGCTGCTGCGTCGCGACCCGACGGTGGATGGCATGAAGACCGGTTTCACCGAGGCCGCCGGCTACTGCCTGGTGTCCAGCGCCAACCGCGATTTCCCCAACGGCAAGCGCCGCCTGTTGTCCGTTGTCATGGGCACGGCGTCAAAGGAAGCTCGCGCCAGCGAGAGCCAGAAGCTGCTGAACTGGGGCTACACGGCCTTCGATGCGGTCAAGATCTTTGACGCCGGCAAGGCGATTGCGACCGTGCCGGTCTGGAAGGGCGAGGCCAAGGAAGCCAGGCTCGGTGCGGCTGACGCCATCTTCGTCGCCGTGCCGCATGGCGACGGCACCAAGCTGCAAACCCAGGTCGAGCGCACCGACCCCCTGGTGGCGCCGCTCAGCAAGGGCCAGCGCGTCGGCACCCTGCGCGTGACGACGACGGCCGGCGCGCCGGTGGCCGAAGTGCCGCTGATCGTGCAGGAAGCCGTGCCCGGCTCCGGCCTGCTCGGTCGTGCCTGGGATTCGCTGCGCCTGTGGATCAAGTGAGGTCACGATGAACCTGCCGCCCGACATTCCGCCCGAGCAATCGCTCATCGAATACCCCTCGCAGTTTCCGATCAAGGTCATGGGCGCCCATGTCGAGGGCTTCGTCGAGGCCATCGCCCATGTGGCGCGACAGTTCGACCCAGCCTTTGATGCCGCCACCATCGAGCAGCGCCCGAGCAAGGGCGGCAACTACCTCGGCCTGACCATCACCATCACGGCCACCAGCCGCGAGCAGCTCGACGAGATCTACCGCACGCTGACCACGCATCCCATGGTCAAGGTCGTGCTCTGATCAGGTCGCCGCGTCGCCGGCCTGCATGGCCTTGATCTTGGCCTTGGCCGCGTCGTCGCCGTTCTTGGCGGCGATGTCGTACCAATAGCGCGCCAGGCGCGCGTCGGCCTCGACGCCCGACCCCGTCTCGAACATCGACGCGACGATGTATTGGGCGCCGACGTCGCCTGCCTTGGCCGCTTCCAGATACCAGCGGTGGGCCTGGGCCAGGTCCTGGGACCGGCCGCGGCCGAGGTAGTAGCAGGTGGCGGTGGCGAGGGCACCGTCGCCGTTGCCCTGCTGCGCGGCGCGCTCAAACCAGCCGCAGGCGGCCTTCGCGTCGGGCTTGCCGTGGCGGCCCTGCTCGATCATTTCGCCCAGCGCGTTCTCGGCCAGTGCCAGCTTCTGCGCCGCCGCACGCTGCAGCCACTGCCAGGCCTTCGCGTCGCTGGCGCCGGGCAGCTCCTTGCGCAGATTCATCATCGCGAGGTTGAACTGGCCCAATGCCTCGCCGCGCCGGGCGGACTCGGCAAAGCCCTGGGCCGCGGCCTTGAGGTCGCCCTCGTCGTAGGCGGTCAGCGCGTCGGGCAGCGGGACGGCCCGAGCCAGGGTGGCGGCGAGCAGCAGGGCAACGGCAATCAGTGGCGTCTTCATCGGGTCGAGTCGGCTCAGGTGGGCGAAGGCTTACAGCGTCTGCCTATGATGCCCGCATGATCGTCAAGACCCTCGGGCGGGTCGATTACCTGCCCACGCTGGAGGCCATGCGCGCCTTCACGGCGGCGCGCGATGCAGACACGCCGGACGAGCTCTGGCTCTGCGAGCACCCGCCCACCTTCACCCAGGGCCTGGCCGGCAAGCCCGAGCACCTGCTGCTGCCCGGCGACATTCCCGTCGTCGCCACCGAACGCGGCGGCCAGGTGACGTATCACGGCCCCGGCCAGGTGACGGCTTACCCCCTCGTGGACCTGCGACGCCTGGGTATCTTCGTCAAGGAATACGTTTTCCGCCTGGAGACGGCCCTCATCCAAACCTTGGACAGCTATGGCGTGACCGGCCTGCGCGTCGGCGGCGCGCCCGGCATCTATGTGCGCCCGGCCGACCCTGGCAGCCATGCGGCCCTGGCCGGCCCGGCCGATCCGGCGGACGCCTTCAAGGGCCTGGCCAAGATCGCCGCCCTGGGCATCAAGGTCAGCCGCCACTGCACCTATCACGGCCTCGCGCTGAATGTCGCGATGGACCTGGAACCCTTCCTGCGCATCAACCCGTGCGGATACGAAGGGCTGGAAACCACATCCCTCGATAAACTCGGGGTTTTCACCGACTGGTCGACCGCGGCCGGGCGGCTCGCCGAGCGGCTCTCGGCACAATTTGAAGTCTCGACGCCTTGACCATGCCCGACACGACCACCTACGACCCGACGATCAAGCAAAAGGCCGAGGCCAAGACCTCGCGCATTCCGATCAAGATCGTGCCGGCCGAGGTGCTGAAGAAGCCAGACTGGATCCGCGTCAAGGCCGGCTCGCCGACCACCCGCTTCTACGAGATCAAGCAGATCCTTCGTGAGCACAAGCTGCACACGGTCTGCGAGGAAGCCAGCTGCCCCAATATCGGCGAATGCTTCGGCAAGGGCACGGCCACCTTCATGATCATGGGTGACAAGTGCACGCGCCGCTGCCCGTTCTGCGACGTCGGCCACGGCCGGCCCGACCCGCTGGACGTCGACGAGCCGCTGAACCTGGCCAAGACGATTGCGGCGCTGAAGCTCAAGTACGTCGTCATCACCAGCGTCGACCGCGACGACCTGAAGGACGGCGGCGCCGGCCATTTCGCCGAATGCATCACACGCGTCCGCGAGCTGAGCCCGTTGACGCAGATTGAAGTGCTGGTGCCCGACTTCCGCGGCCGCGCCGATCGCGCGCTGAACATCCTGAAGGCCGCGCCGCCTGATGTGATGAACCACAACCTGGAAACCGCGCCGCGCCTGTACAAGGAAGCGCGCCCGGGTTCCGACTACCAGTTCAGCCTGGACCTGCTCAAGCGCTTCAAGCAGGAAGTGCCGGGCGTGCCGACCAAGAGCGGCATCATGGTCGGCCTGGGCGAGACGGACGACGAGATCCGCCAGGTCATGCGCGACATGCGGGCGCACGACATCGACATGATCACCATCGGGCAGTACCTGGCGCCATCGGGCCATCACCTGCCGGTGCGCCGCTATGTGACGCCCGACGCCTTCAAGCAGTTCGAGAAGGAAGCCTACGAGCTGGGCTTCACGCACGCGGCCGTCGGCGCCATGGTGCGCTCCAGCTACCACGCGGACGAGCAGGCCCACGCGGCCCTCAATCCGACGGTCAGCCCGACGGCGGCCTGATCAGGAGCGCCCGGGGCGGGGCTGGGGCGCCATTGGCGGCACTTCTGGCGCCTCGTTCAGGCGCAGGAACTTGAAGCCCGCCAGCTGCGCCTTGTTCTGCCCCGCCTGGCGCGCATCGCGTTCCGCCATGCGGGCGATGAAGCCCTGCAGCGTCTCCTCGCGCACCTGCGGCTCGGCTGAATGCAGCAGGCGACGGGAGCCATCCGCGCCGGTGACGATGAGGCCGACATGCGATGCCCAGGACTCGCCGCCGCGGCTGGAGATGACGTTGACGAAATCGCCGTCCTGCAACTGGGCCTCGACAGCGGCCACGTCCTGCTTGGCAACGTAGACATCGTCGAAGTTCTGCACCGGGATGTCGCGGCGGATCTTGAACTGCTTGAGCAGGAAGGCCTGACGGTCGATGCGCTGGCGGTAGGGCTGGGTCGGCGCGCCCAGGGTGGCGGTGACGTCCTGCACCAACCAGCGGTTGGCGACATTCCAGTCGGCTTCGGTGTAGTGGTTGCGCGTGGCGGTGCCGATGACCCCGTCGCGGTAGCGGATGCGCTGCAGCATCCAGAAGAACTCTTCCCAGGATGCGCTCAATGCCATCGCATAGGTATGTTCCACGAAGACGACGCAGTCGCTTTTGCTCAGGTCGAACAGCGGCTGGGCGTCGTAGGTCTCGTAGGGGAACTCGCCCAGCAGGAAGAGCTCGTAGGGCTGGCCGATGTTTTTGCGTGCCAGCGCCGCGATGCGCTGGCGCAGGGCCGGCTGGTCCTGCTGTTGCCAGGCCAGGTAGCGGCCCAGCTCGCGCGGCTGCATCTGGTAGAGCGGCTTGTTGAGCAGGCTGGCCAGTTCGGTGGCGTCCAGGCTGGCGCGGCGAGCGGCATCCAGCTGTGTGGCCGTGGGCTCGATGCGGGGTGGCGACGGTGGCGGCAGGGGCTGGTGGGCGCAGCCAGCCAGCAGCAGGGATATGGCGAGGGCGGCAAGCGTCTTTTGCATCGCCGCAGTGTCAGTCCAGCGGCGCCTCGGTGGTCATGAGAGCTTGTGGGACGTCCATAACGTCAGGATTCGCCGGCCTGGGCGCGCAGCGCCTCGATGAGCAGGCGCGTCTTGCGAGGTGGCTGCTGGGCGGCCGGATAGAGGGCGTGGATGCCGCCTTCGGGCAGATGCCAGCCCGGCAGCAGGCGCACGAGGCGGCCGGCGGCGAGGTCGTCGGCAACGAGATAGTCCGGCAGCATGGCCATGCCGCCACCCGCCAATGCCGCGCTGCGCAGGGCTGAGGCGGTGTTGAAGGACAGCACGGACTGCAAGCGCACCGCCTGTTCGGCCTCGCCGTCGGCGTTGAAGCGGCATTGCAGCGGCTGGGGAAGCACGGTCAGCGCAATCAGCGGCAGGGCTGCCAGCTCGCCCGGATGAGCGGGTGCGGCGCGTCCCTCGAGCAGGCTCGGGCTGGCAACGACGTAGGCGCTGAAGGACCGGATGCGCGTCGCGCGCAGCTCGGAGTCGGCCAGTTGGCCGATGCGGATGGCCACGTCGATCTGCTCGGCCACAAGGTCCAGCAGCCGGTCGACAGCCAGCACATCGATCTGCAGTTGCGGGTGGCGCTGCGTCAGTGCGACGGCGACGGGCGCCAGCACGCGCTCGGCATAGTCCACCGGCGCCGTCACGCGCAGCCGGCCACGTGGCTCGGCCGTGTTTCCGGCGGCAGCGGCGATGGCCCGCTCGGTGTCGGCCACGATCTGGCGCGCAGCATCGAAAAAGCCCTCACCCGCCTCGGTCATGCGCAGGGAGCGTGTGGTGCGCAACAGCAGGCTGGCGCCGACCTCGCGCTCCAGGCGCTGCATGTGGGCGCTGACCATGGTCGTCGCGATACCCAGCCGGCGAGCGGCTGCGCTCAGCGAGCCCTTTTCGACGACGGCGACGAAGACGGCCAGGCGGTTGAGGTTGACGTTGGCGAGGGCGTTGATGGCCATCTTCCACTCAAAGTGCAAGGTGTTTGCAGGATAGCGCGGCTACCGGGCGGTCTGCCCGGAAAGCACACTGGAGCCATCCCAGAGGAGATCGCCATGAATCACCCCATCTTCCATCGCAACATCCAAATCGACGGGTTGAACATCTTCTACCGTGAGGCCGGCCCGGTGGATGCGCCGACGTTGCTGCTGCTGCACGGCTTCCCGTCATCGTCGCGCCAGTACGTCAAGCTGATGGAGCTGCTGGCGGATCGCTACCACCTCATCGCGCCCGACTATCCGGGTTTCGGCCTCAGCGACGCGCCGCCGGCCGCCGAGTTTGGCTACAGCTTCGACCGCCTGGCCGATGTCGTCGAGGGGTTCTGCGAGGCGCTGGGCCTGGACCGCTTCGTCGCCTACCTGTTCGACTTCGGCGCGCCCATCGGCCTGCGCATTGCCGAGCGCCACCCAGAATGGATTGCCGGTCTCGTCATCCAGAACGGCAATGCCTACGAGGAGGGATTGAGCGCGATGGCACGTGACATGGTTGCGCTGCAGCCCGGCCGGCCAGGTGCCGTGGAAGCCGTCACGGGCATCCTGACGGCCGAGGTCACGCGCATGCAATACGAGGGCGGCACCCGCGAGCCGGCGCGTATCGCCCCCGAGGGCTGGCTGCTGGACCAGCATTTCCTGGACCTGCCCGGCCGCAAGGCCATCCAGGTGGACCTGGCGCTGGACTACCACCGCAACGTGGCGCGCTACCCGGCTTGGCAGGCCTGGCTGCGCGAACATCGGCCGGCGGCGCTGATCGTCTGGGGTCGCAACGACGCCTTCTTCCCGGCGGCGGGCGCCGAGGCCTATCTGCGCGACCTGCCCGAGGCCGAGCTGCATCTGCTCGACACGGGGCACTTCGCTTTGGAGGAAGAGGTCGATTTCATCGCGGCGCGCATGGCCGTCTTCATCGACGGGCTTACGCCTCAGCCAGCAGCTGCTCGATGAGGCCGTGCAGGGCGGCGAAGTCGGGTTCGCCGACAAAGCGCTTGACGATCTCGCCGCGCTTGTTGATGAGGAAGGTGGTCGGCGTCATCTGCACCGAGCCAAAGGCCTGGGCGACGCTGCCGGTGTTGTCGATGGCCACGCCAAAGGGCAGCTTGCGCGTCTCGGCGTACTTGGCGACGAAGGCCGGTGGGTCGTAGCTCATGGCCACGGCGACAGTGTCCAGGCCGCGGGCCTTGAACTTGTCGTGGGTGGCCACGATCTGCGGCATCTCCTTCACGCAGGTCGCGCAGCTGGTGGCCCAGAAGTTGACCAGCATGACCTTGCCGGTCCAGTCCCGCGAGCTGGCCTTCTGGCCGTTCAGCAGCACATAGTCGACGGCGGGTGCCTGCTCGCGGGCACAGCCCGTCAGCGCGGCGGCGCAGATCAGGGCAGAGGCAAGGGCGCGGCGGGTCAGCATGGCCCGGATTCTAGAGAAGCCGCTAAACCCTTTTGGCCAGCTCGAACATCAGCAGCGAGGGCAGGGCGTCGGGCAGGTGGCGGCGCGAGATGCGGGCCACGCCGTCACCGGTGGCGGTGGACAGCTGGGTGCGGTGCTCGCCATCGAACATCTCGACGAAGGCGAAGTCCGGCGCGTCGCGCATGACGCCGGCGATGAGCTGCAGCAGCGGCTCGCTCATCTGCGCCGCGTCGAACAGCATGGCGTGGGGCAGGCCCTCGCGGCAGAACTGCTCGGCCTCGGCCACGCTGCCGACCACATCCACCAGCATGCCCATGTGGCGCACGGCGGCCTGGGCCTCGGTGCGCATGTCGCGGTGGGCCGACACGATCAGCAACTGGCAGCCCGCCAGCGGCCGCGAATTGCCGCCCATGCGTTCGGCCTCGGCTTCCAACCGGGCATTGGTGCTGTCCGGCGGCGGCGCTTCGTCCGGCGCGAGCTGGTTGAACTCCAGCGTCAGCAGCGTGATGCCGGCCTCCTGCTCGCGCAGTGGCAGCACACCCAGCGTGATGGCCGTTTGCTCCAGCAGCCGCCAGGCCAGCGAGTCCAGCCCGGGCGTCGGTGCGTGCGGGTCGGCGTCGTCGCTGAGCAATTCCAGCGAGCGGTGGGCGAAGCGGCAGCTCAGGCGCGCCTTGACCGGCCAGGGCGTCAGATCCAGTCGCAGGTCGACGGAGGAGTGCGTATTGGCCAGCGCCCAGTCCATCAGCGCATTCAGCAGGCCGAAGAGCAGGGCGCCGTCGGCCCAGATCTCGACGGGCTTGAGCGACTGGCGAACCTGCACGCCGCGCGCCTGGGTCTCGCGGCTGCGCTGGGCGAGCACGCTGCGCAGCATCTGCGTCAGGTGCTGGCGCTCGCGGTTCAGGCGCAGGCGGCCGGAGGCCAGCCGGGAGAGCTGCTGGCCCAGCATGCCGGCCGTGCGAGCGTCGTCCACGCTGCGCTTCAACAGGCGCAGGCCGCGGCGGTCGATCTGGCCGGTGGTGGCGAGGTTCTGGATCTGCTCCAGCGCCGCGCTCAGCGGCCCGGCGATCTCGGCGCCCAGCTGCTGGACGATGTCCGCCCACTGGACCGGTGAAGGCTCAGGCATGACATCGTTGGCGGCACTTGCTGGCGCGGAAGAAGGCGGTGTGGACATGACCCGGTGGCTGCGGACCCGAGGCGGATGGTTCTAGGTGGTTGGCCCGCCTCGGTGCGTGAGCGCATGCTGCGGACAGCGCGCCGCCATCTCCATCCCCCACCCAGGGGGAAACCCTGGGTTTGGGGGTGGGTTAGCCCTCACGCAATGACACCACTGTTGCGCCAGTTTGTGATTTCTTCCGCAGAACAGCCGGCTTCTTGCAGCAACTCGTCGCTGTGCTGGCCGAGCAGCGGCGGCGCGAACCGATAGGCCACGGGTGTGGCCGACAGCTTCATTGGGCTGGCAATGAGGCGCAGATCGGGCGTCAAGGGATGGGGCATGGCAACCACGGCACCGCGAGCTTGCGCTTGCGGGTCGGCGAGCGCCTCACCAATAGAGTTGATCGAGCCACAGGGCACCTTGGCAGCCTCCAGCGCCGCGAGCCAGTCGGCGCGAGGGCGCTGCCGCATGGCTTCCTCCAACTGAGGCACGAGGAGGGCGCGGTGGCGCACGCGCTCGGAGTTGGTCGCAAAGCGTGGGTCGGTGGCCCATCCCGGCTGGCCGGCGATGTCGCAGAACTTGGCGAATTGGCGGTCGTTGCCGACAGCCAGGATCAGATAGCCGTCGCTGGCCTCGAAGACCTGATAGGGCACGATGTTCTGGTGGGCGTTGCCCATGCGGCCCGGCGCCTTGCCGCTGCATAGGTAGTTGCTGCCGAGGTTGGCCAGCATGGCGAGCTGGGTGTCCAGCAGGGCCATGTCGATGACCTGGCCCTGGCCGGTGGCATCGCGGTGGCGCAGCGCGGCCAGGATGGCGACGGTGGCATACATGCCGGTGAACAGGTCGGCCACGGCCACGCCCACCTTCTGCGGCCCGCCGCCGGGCAGGTCGTCGCGCTCGCCGGTCACGCTCATCAGCCCGCCCATGCCCTGGACGGCGTAGTCATAACCGGCGCGCTCGGCATAGGGGCCGGTCTGGCCGAAGCCGGTGATGGAGCAGATGACGAGGCCGGGGTGCTCGGCGAGCAGGGTTTGCGCGTCCAGGCCATAGCGAGCCAGGTCGCCGACCTTGAAGTTCTCCACCAGCACATCGACCTGGGCCGCCAGCTTGCGGACGATGGCCTGACCTTCGGGCGTGGCCAGATCCACGGCCAGCGAGCGCTTGTTGCGGTTGGCGCCGAGGAAGTAGGCGGCCTCGGACGTGTCCTGGCCGTCGGCATCCTTCAGATAGGGCGGGCCCCAGGCACGTGTGTCGTCGCCACTGCCGGGGCGTTCGATCTTGATGACGTCGGCGCCGAGGTCGGCCAGGGTCTGCGTGCACCAGGGGCCGGCCAACACGCGTGACAGGTCCAGTACGCGCACGCCGGACAGCGCCTGAGGGGCTTGGGGAGAGGGCATTTCTTGCATTGCGGAATTGTCCTCGGGCCGCTGTCGATAATTCGCCCATGCCCTGCCGCACGACTGCCGGATTTGCCCTAATGCTGAGCTTGCTGGCGGCTTGCCAGCCGACGCTGAACTGGCGCGAGGTCAGGCCGACCGGATCGGGCGCTGTGGCCCTCTTCCCTTGCAAGCCCGACATCGAGCAGCGCCCCGCTCACGCCGGCCAGGGTGCGATGGGCCTGGCCCAGTGCGAAGCGGGCGGCGGGCGCTTCGCGCTGTCCTGGGCTGATGGGCCCGACCCGACCCAGGCCGGCCCAGCCCTCAAGGCCATGCCCCAGGCCTTGGCCACCAAGCTCGGCCAGCCGCTGCCGCCGGCCCAGCCGCTGCTGGTGCCGGGCATGACGCCGCTGCCGGAGGCTGCCGAGTACCGCCTGACCGGTGCGGGCGGGATCACTCGCGTGGCCGTGTTCGCTCACGGTGGCCGTGTCTACCAGGCGCTGATGACGCTGCCGCAGGACGACCCGGCCGCGTGGGAAAGCTTCCGTGCCGGGCTGGCCATGGAGACCGCCCGCTAACATCCTGCCCCATGCCCAACCTGCTTGTGATCGCCCACGCACCGCTGGCCTCCGCCCTGCGGCAGGTGGCCGAACACACCTTCCCCGACTGTGCGCCGACGCTGACCGTGCTGGATGTTGATGCTGGCATGAGCGCGGACGACGTCGAGACAGCTGCCCGCGCGCTGATGGCCCGGGCCGACCAGCCCGAGTGGTTGGTGCTGACCGATGTGTTCGGCGCCACGCCGAGCAACGGCGCCCAGCGCCTGGCGGGAGAGCAGGTGCAGGTGCTTAGCGGTGTCAGCGTGCCCATGCTGTGGCGCACCCTCTGCTATGCCAGCCAGAAGCCTTTGACCGAGCTGGCACGGCGCGCCATGCAGGGCGCGGTCACCGGCATCGTCGCCATGCCTCCCTTGCCCCCCGACGAATGATCAAGTCCACCCTCACCATCAGCAACAAGCTGGGTCTTCACGCGCGCGCCTCGGCCAAGTTAACCAAGTTGGCCGGCAGCTTCAAGTGCGAGGTCTATATGAGCCGCAACGGCCGGCGCGTGAACGCCAAGAGCATCATGGGCGTCATGATGCTGGCCGCTGGCATCGGCGCGACAGTCGAACTGGAGACTGATGGCGAGGACGAACAAGCCGCGCAGGATCAGATCACCGCCCTCGTCAACGACAAGTTCGGCGAAGGCCAGTGATCAGCCGAGGATGCGCTTGAAGCGCGCCGGCAGATCGGCCGTGCGCAGCAGCAGCGGCAGGTCGGCGGTGTTGAAGTCGGGGTCCCAGGCCGGCTCGCCCATCAACTTGGCGCCGCAGCGCAGATAGCCGCGGATCAAGGCCGGCGGTTCCACCACCAGGTCCTGGCGCAGGTGCTCGATGGGCAGCGGCAGGCGCGGGCGCACCCGGCAGTCGATGGGCGCGAGGTGGTTGGCGGCGATCTGCTTCCACAGACTGGCCGCGAAGTGGCCGCCATCGCGCATGCTGACGCTGGCGCAGCCGATGACGGTATCCAGACCGTTGCGGGCCATGAACTCGGCCAGCGCGCCCCACAACGCAATGATGGCGCCGCCGCTGCGGTGGTCGGCATGCACGCAGGAGCGGCCGATCTCGGCGACCCGGGAACGCAGGCCGCGCAGGCGCGTCAGGTCGAACTCGGTGTCGCTGTACAGGCCGCCGGCGCGTTTGGCGGCGGACGGCGTCAGCACGCGGTAGGTGCCGACGACAGGGCCGGGCTCGTCGTCCTCGCCCCCGGCGCGCACCAGGACATGCTCGCAATAGGCGTCGAAGAGGTCGACGTCCAGCCCGGCCGGTGAACCCTTGGGTGTGGGCAGGCGGGCGCCCATCTCGACGGCGAAGACCTGGTAGCGCAGCGCCTGGGCTTCGCGAACTTCCGTTTCGCTGCGTGCCCAGCTGACGCTGAGGCGGGGGGAAGAGGCGCGCGCCGGGCGGTGCAGGGCGGGGGCATGCGGCTGTGCATGCGTGACGATCAAACTGCGGTTCATGCCCGGCATGCTGGGGCGGCGGTTTGACGCAGCGGTGAAGGCCCTATGAAAAAACCATGACGCGGCAGCCCTGTGGCTCAAGCTACATTGGGGATTGATCTGCGGAGGGTGCTGATGAGTTTTCAGGTGTTCGGCATTGCGGTCTCACGTGGTGTGGCCATCGGTCGCGCGGTGCTGATCGCCTCCAGCCGCGTCGACGTCGCCCACTATTTCGTGACGCCCGACGAGGTCCAGCCCGAGATTGGGCGACTGCTGCGCGCACGCGACGCCGTCGTGCTGGAGCTGGAGACGTTGAGGGATGAACTGCCAGGCGACGCGCCCCACGAACTCGCGGCCTTGCTGGACGTGCACCTGATGCTGCTGCACGACGAGGCCCTGACCGGGAGCGCCAGCCAGTGGATCGTCGAGCGGCACTACAACGCGGAATGGGCGCTGTCTGCCCAGCTCGAGGTGCTGGCACGCCAGTTCGACGAGATGGAAGATGACTACCTGCGCGAGCGCAAGGCTGACCTGGAGCAGGTCGTCGAGCGTGTGTTGCGTGCGCTGTCCCAGGAGCGGGGTGACACGCCTGCGCCCGTCACGCCACGCGACTTTGCGGGCGAGGATCCGCTGCTGCTGGTGGCCGCCGACATTGCGCCGGCCGACATGATCCAGTTCAAGCGCAGCGTCTTCCGCGGCTTCATCACCGACATTGGTGGCAAGACCTCCCACACCGCCATCGTCGCGCGCAGCATGGATATCCCGGCGGTGGTGGGCACTCGCGAGGCCTCGCGCCTCATCAGGCAGGATGACTGGGTCATCATCGATGGCGACGCGGGCACGGTCATCGTCAATCCTTCGCCCATCGTCCTGGAGGAGTACCGCTTCCGCCAGCGCCAGAGTGAGCTGGAGCGCGCGCGGCTGGGGCGCCTGCGGCACACGCCGGCCGTCACGCTGGATGGCGAGCACATCGAATTGCACGCCAACATCGAGATGCCTGCCGACGCGGAGGCGGCAGTGGAATCGGGGGCCACGGGCGTCGGGCTGTTCCGCAGCGAGTTTCTGTTCATGAACCGTGAGGGCGAACTGCCCAGTGAGGAAGAACAGTTCGCTGCCTACAAGGCCGCCGTCGTGGCGATGAAGGGCATGCCGGTCACGATTCGCACCGTCGACGTGGGGGCGGACAAGCCGCTGGATCGGTTGACGGTCAACGAACTGCGCCACGAGCATGTGCTCAACCCGGCGATGGGCCTGCGTGCCATCCGTTGGAGCTTGGCCGAGCCGAGCATGTTCCGTCAGCAACTGCGCGCCATCTATAGAGCGAGCGCCTTCGGCAAGGTCAGACTATTGATCCCGATGGTGGCGCATCTGTCGGAAGTTCGGCAAATCGTCGAGACGGTGCGCAAGGTGCAGCAGCAGTTGACCGATGCCGGCCATGCCTACACGCGCGTCGAGCTGGGCGTCATGATCGAGATCCCGGCCGCAGCGGTCATGCTGCCGCTGCTGCTGCGGCATGTGGATTTCGTCTCCATAGGAACCAACGACCTGATCCAGTACACCTTGGCCATCGACCGTGCCGATGAAGCAGTTGCCCATCTCTACGATCCCTGGCATCCGGCAGTGCTGCAGCTGATCAGCCAGGCCATCGCCCAGGCGCGCGCGGCGGGCAAGGGCGTCAGCGTTTGCGGCGAGATGGCGGGCGACCCCGTCTTTACCGAACTGCTGTTGGCCATGGGCCTGCGCAGTTTCTCCATGCACCCGTCACAGATTCCTGCCGTCAAGCAGCGCATCCTGCGCGCTGACGCGCAGCGCCTTGCTACGGCCCTGCCGCACATCCTGGACAGCGACGATCCTCAGGCCACCGCCGAGAAGGAGCTGGTCGTTGCTCGCAGCGCAGTAGCCGTGCATTGACTGCGGCTGCTGCTTGCGCCAGGCCGCTCGGCGCCGAGGGCAACCGCCACGGATGGCTGCCTGGTTTCGAGTTAGGCGTACAGGTTGCTGATTACCTCAATCCCTGGAAATTGCCGCGCCAGATCAAATTGTCAGACGTCCTTGCGGACACAGAAAAACCTATGCTACAGTCGTGGGCTTCGCTGATCACAACGCAGCGCTTGTCGGGAACGGCGGATGGTTGTGAGGTGGTTGGTGGAGCTGGGCTGAAAGGTCTGGATGGCGAGCTGGAGAGTTCGTTGGGTGCTGAAGAGTTCTGAAAAGAAATTTTCGCAAAGTACTTGACGATGCTGCGAAAGCAGATCAAAATCTCGCCTCTTTGCTGCTGACGAACAAAACGCGAAAGCGAGTAGTTTGGAGGTGGTGAAGGAAAGCAAGTCGATGAGTATCGAGAAAGAAATTTTCGAAAATACTTGACGACGACGCAAAAAGCAGATTAGAATCTCGCTTCTTTGCTGCTGACGAATCAAACTGATTTGACAGCGACGCGGATGGAACGAAGCAGCGAATGCTGACGAGTTTCAAGCGCGATGTTCTTTAAGAATTCACAGCCGATAAGCGTGGGCGTTTGAAGTGAAGTGATGTTGTCAGGTGACTGATGACGGTCCTTCGGACTTTAAACGCTCACGGAAATTAGATTTGAACTATGCAAATGGTTTAAGTCGATTCCGTTGAGTAAATTCAAGATCGAACTGTAGAGTTTGATCCTGGCTCAGATTGAACGCTGGCGGCATGCCTTACACATGCAAGTCGAACGGTAACAGGTTAAGCTGACGAGTGGCGAACGGGTGAGTAATATATCGGAACGTGCCCAGTCGTGGGGGATAACTGCTCGAAAGAGCAGCTAATACCGCATACGACCTGAGGGTGAAAGCGGGGGATCGCAAGACCTCGCGCGATTGGAGCGGCCGATATCAGATTAGGTAGTTGGTGGGGTAAAAGCTCACCAAGCCAACGATCTGTAGCTGGTCTGAGAGGACGACCAGCCACACTGGGACTGAGACACGGCCCAGACTCCTACGGGAGGCAGCAGTGGGGAATTTTGGACAATGGACGCAAGTCTGATCCAGCCATGCCGCGTGCGGGAAGAAGGCCTTCGGGTTGTAAACCGCTTTTGTCAGGGAAGAAAAGGTTCTGGTTAATACCTGGGACTCATGACGGTACCTGAAGAATAAGCACCGGCTAACTACGTGCCAGCAGCCGCGGTAATACGTAGGGTGCAAGCGTTAATCGGAATTACTGGGCGTAAAGCGTGCGCAGGCGGTTATGCAAGACAGATGTGAAATCCCCGGGCTCAACCTGGGAACTGCATTTGTGACTGCATAGCTAGAGTACGGTAGAGGGGGATGGAATTCCGCGTGTAGCAGTGAAATGCGTAGATATGCGGAGGAACACCGATGGCGAAGGCAATCCCCTGGACCTGTACTGACGCTCATGCACGAAAGCGTGGGGAGCAAACAGGATTAGATACCCTGGTAGTCCACGCCCTAAACGATGTCAACTGGTTGTTGGGAGGGTTTCTTCTCAGTAACGAAGCTAACGCGTGAAGTTGACCGCCTGGGGAGTACGGCCGCAAGGTTGAAACTCAAAGGAATTGACGGGGACCCGCACAAGCGGTGGATGATGTGGTTTAATTCGATGCAACGCGAAAAACCTTACCTACCCTTGACATGTCTGGAATCCTGAAGAGATTTGGGAGTGCTCGAAAGAGAGCCAGAACACAGGTGCTGCATGGCCGTCGTCAGCTCGTGTCGTGAGATGTTGGGTTAAGTCCCGCAACGAGCGCAACCCTTGTCATTAGTTGCTACGAAAGGGCACTCTAATGAGACTGCCGGTGACAAACCGGAGGAAGGTGGGGATGACGTCAGGTCATCATGGCCCTTATGGGTAGGGCTACACACGTCATACAATGGCCGGGACAGAGGGCTGCCAACCCGCGAGGGGGAGCTAATCCCAGAAACCCGGTCGTAGTCCGGATCGTAGTCTGCAACTCGACTGCGTGAAGTCGGAATCGCTAGTAATCGCGGATCAGCTTGCCGCGGTGAATACGTTCCCGGGTCTTGTACACACCGCCCGTCACACCATGGGAGCGGGTTCTGCCAGAAGTAGTTAGCCTAACCGCAAGGAGGGCGATTACCACGGCAGGGTTCGTGACTGGGGTGAAGTCGTAACAAGGTAGCCGTATCGGAAGGTGCGGCTGGATCACCTCCTTTCTAGATAGATCGCGCCTCGTCATTACTTAGGTAGTGGCAGAGCAAGATCACACTAAAGAGCGAAAGCTCAAGCACTTTGCTTTAAGCGCCCACACTTATCGGCTGTCACACAACAGTGAGTGAAATTGCGTGAGCCTGTTGAGCTGGCCTCGACAGGCTGGCGACAACAACAGAGTTCATGCGCATGGTTCGCGTGGGTCTGTAGCTCAGTCGGTTAGAGCACCGTCTTGATAAGGCGGGGGTCGCTGGTTCGAATCCAGCCAGACCCACCACGGCAAGTCGCGAGATTTGAACCGGGGGATTAGCTCAGCTGGGAGAGCACCTGCTTTGCAAGCAGGGGGTCGTCGGTTCGATCCCGTCATCCTCCACCAGTTTCACTTACTCAGTTGGTAAACCTTAGCGAATAGCAATGTTCGCTGAGGTTTACCAGCTCTGGTCTGCAAAGATCGGCTGTTGTTCTTTAACAATTTGTAGAGTCGAATCAGCGCTGTTAGCGGAAAGTACCTTCTGGTACACCGTGCCGCTAACAGCGATTTTGATTGCGTCAAACATAGACTTCAACTAAGCAAGAAATTGATTAGGTATGAAGAACGGCGTAACGCGTGAATACTCAAATAACAATCCGATGAAACAAGATCGGATTGAGTCCTTGACGACAGTGCAGTCAGCGCTGTCAAAGTTATAGGGTCAAGTGACTAAGTGCATGTGGTGGATGCCTTGGCGATTACAGGCGACGAAGGACGTGATAGCCTGCGATAAGCTTCGGGGAGCTGGCAAATTAGCTTTGATCCGGAGATTTCCGAATGGGGAAACCCACTCCGCAAGGAGTAACTCTGACTGAATACATAGGTCATTGTGGCGAACCGGGTGAACTGAAACATCTCAGTAGCTCGAGGAAAAGACATCAACCGAGATTCCGAAAGTAGTGGCGAGCGAAATCGGAGTAGCCCTCGCGTTTTAGCAGTTTGTATATCAGAACGGAATGGAAAGTCCGGCCACAGCGGGTGATAGCCCCGTATGAGAAATGCAGATTGTGGAACTAGGCGCGAATAGAGTAGGGCGGGACACGTGAAATCCTGTCTGAATATGGGGGGACCATCCTCCAAGGCTAAATACTCGTAATCGACCGATAGTGAACAAGTACCGTGAGGGAAAGGCGAAAAGAACCCCGGGAGGGGAGTGAAATAGATCCTGAAACCGCATGCATACAAAAAGTAGGAGCCCGCAAGGGTGACTGCGTACCTTTTGTATAATGGGTCAGCGACTTACATTCAGTGGCGAGGTTAACCGAATAGGGAAGCCGTAGAGAAATCGAGTCCGAATAGGGCGAATAGTCGCTGGGTGTAGACCCGAAACCAAGTGATCTATCCATGGCCAGGATGAAGGTACCGTAACAGGTGCTGGAGGTCCGAACCGACTAGTGTTGCAAAACTAGCGGATGAGCTGTGGATAGGGGTGAAAGGCTAAACAAACTTGGAAATAGCTGGTTCTCTCCGAAAACTATTTAGGTAGTGCCTCAAGTATTACCATCGGGGGTAGAGCACTGTTTAGGCTAGGGGGTCATGGCGACTTACCAAACCTATGCAAACTCCGAATACCGATGAGTACAGCTTGGGAGACAGAGCACCGGGTGCTAACGTCCGGACTCAAGAGGGAAACAACCCAGACCGCCAGCTAAGGTCCCTAAAATTGGCTAAGTGGGAAACGAAGTGGGAAGGCTAAAACAGTCAGGATGTTGGCTTAGAAGCAGCCATCATTTAAAGAAAGCGTAATAGCTCACTGATCGAGTCGTCCTGCGCGGAAGATGTAACGGGGCTAAGCCAGTTACCGAAGCTGCGGATGTGCAATTTATTGCACGTGGTAGGAGAGCGTTCTGTAAGCCTGTGAAGGTGGGTTGTGAAGCCTGCTGGAGGTATCAGAAGTGCGAATGCTGACATGAGTAGCGTTAAAGGGGGTGAAAAGCCCCCTCGCCGAAAGCGCAAGGTTTCCTACGCAACGTTCATCGGCGTAGGGTGAGTCGGCCCCTAAGGCGAGGCAGAGATGCGTAGCTGATGGGAAACAGGTCAATATTCCTGTACCGATCAATAGTGCGATGTGGGGACGGAGAAGGTTAGCTCAGCCAACTGTTGGATATGTTGGTTCAAGCGTGTAGTCGTGCCCCTTAGGCAAATCCGGGGGGATTAGATGAGGCGTGATAACGAGTCTGCTTGCAGACGAAGTGAGTGATACCCTGCTTCCAAGAAAAGCCACTAAGCTTCAGCTATTGACGACCGTACCGCAAACCGACACTGGTGCGCGAGATGAGTATTCTAAGGCGCTTGAGAGAACTCTGGAGAAGGAACTCGGCAAATTGACACCGTAACTTCGGAAGAAGGTGTGCCTTTAGTAGGTGATCCATTTACTTGGTGAGCCCAATGAGGCCGCAGAGAATCGGTGGCTGCAACTGTTTATTAAAAACACAGCACTCTGCAAAGACGAAAGTCGACGTATAGGGTGTGACTCCTGCCCGGTGCTGGAAGATTAAATGATGGGGTGCAAGCTCTTGACTGAAGTCCCAGTAAACGGCGGCCGTAACTATAACGGTCCTAAGGTAGCGAAATTCCTTGTCGGGTAAGTTCCGACCTGCACGAATGGAGTAATGATGGCCACACTGTCTCCTCCAGAGACTCAGCGAAGTTGAAATGTTTGTGATGATGCAATCTCCCCGCGGAAAGACGGAAAGACCCCATGAACCTTTACTGTAGCTTTACATTGGACTTTGAACAGATCTGTGTAGGATAGGTGGGAGGCTTTGAAGTCAGGTCGCTAGATCTGATGGAGCCAACGTTGAAATACCACCCTGGTGTGTTTGAGGTTCTAACCTTGTCCCGTTATCCGGGATGGGGACAGTGTATGGTGGGCAGTTTGACTGGGGCGGTCTCCTCCCAAAGTGTAACGGAGGAGTTCGAAGGTACGCTAGATACGGTCGGAAATCGTGTCGATAGTGCATTGGCATAAGCGTGCTTGACTGCGAGACTGACAAGTCGAGCAGGTACGAAAGTAGGACAAAGTGATCCGGTGGTTCTGTATGGAAGGGCCATCGCTCAACGGATAAAAGGTACTCTGGGGATAACAGGCTGATACCGCCCAAGAGTTCATATCGACGGCGGTGTTTGGCACCTCGATGTCGGCTCATCTCATCCTGGGGCTGTAGCCGGTCCCAAGGGTATGGCTGTTCGCCATTTAAAGAGGTACGTGAGCTGGGTTTAAAACGTCGTGAGACAGTTTGGTCCCTATCTTCCGTGGGCGCTGCAAGATTGAGAGAGCCTGCTCCTAGTACGAGAGGACCGGAGTGGACGCACCTCTGGTGTATCGGTTGTCACGCCAGTGGCATTGCCGAGTAGCTAAGTGCGGAAGAGATAACCGCTGAAAGCATCTAAGCGGGAAACTCGTCTCAAGATGAGTCTTGCCGGGGCCTAGAGCCCCCTGAAGGGTCGTTCGAGACCAGGACGTTGATAGGCTGGGTGTGGAAGCGCAGTAATGCGTTAAGCTAACCAGTACTAATTGCCCGTGAGGCTTGACCCTATAACTTTGAGAGTCTGTGCGCAGCACGTCTCAAGGTGAGTGTTCAAGTTATGTCGTTCTTCGAAGCTACGAAGACGCAATCAAATTAAGCTGATTCCGCTGCCAAGCGATAAAACTTGCAGCGTGCAGATTGGATAAAACCAAGTTCTGCTGACTCTACGAATTGGGTTTATTGACCATGTCAATGAACCAACCAGTCAAGCCTGACGACCATAGCGACTTGGTCCCACTCCTTCCCATCCCGAACAGGACAGTGAAACGAGCCAGCGCCGATGATAGTGCGGATTCCCGTGTGAAAGTAGGTCATCGTCAGGCTATT
>NZ_JBFUIM010000017.1:0-137066 GCF_056401875.1 Roseateles sp. P4_D2
ACATCACGCCGCGCGACCACCGCGAGGGCTTCCCTGGCCTGGACATGAACGAATGGTTCGGGCTGGACATCCGCTTCACCGTCAACATGCCGCAGGACCTCACCATGGACCTCATGCTGCTGTCTGACGACGGGGCCATCCTCACCATCGATGACGTGGAGGTGATCAACAACGACGGCATCCATGCGGCGTATCCGCTGATGGAAACCGTGAAGCTGGCCAAGGGTTTGCGCAATTTCCGTGTGCGCTACTTCCAGGGGCCTGGCTATGGTCTCGCGCTGATCCTGGGTTGGAAGAAGCCGGACGGCAAGGACTACCAGTACATCCCCCGCCGGCTGCTCGGACGCCCGCCGGCCGCAGCCGCAGCCGCAGCCGCCTCGGCCCCGCAGTAGGCACGGCGACATTCGACGGTCCCAGGGAGAACACAAGATGAAGAAGACACAGAAGGATCAGGCCAGCCACCGAACGCGCAATGCGGTGGGCGCCGCGGTGCTGCTGCTTGCCGGCGGCGCCGCTGCCTGGCTGTACGGTCACAAGCCGGCCGGCGAAGCACCGGTTGCCGTGCAGGCTTCGGCGCCCGTAATGCCCGCAGCGCTCGCAACACCAGCCGAAGCAGCCAGCGCCGCAGCCGTCGCGGTCCAGGCAGTACCGACGCCTGCCGCGAGCAGGCCCGTGCTGCCCGGTCGCGCCAATGTCGCAGCACCGCCCGAAGGCGAATCGCCGACCGAGTCGCTGCGCAAGGTGCAGCTGGGCCTGAACGGCGGGACTGCGGAGGATGCGCTGAAAGCGGCCCAGACGCTTCAGCATTGCTCAATGATGTCCAAGGTCCCGGAAGCCCTCTTCGCCCTCCGCGATCAACCGGACCTGATGCCAGCCAATGTCAAGAAGGCGCTCAAGGACATGGGCGGCGAGGAGGGCGTGAGCAACGAGACGATCACCAACGCCCAGCGCGAGCAGCGTCGCTGCCAGGTCTTTGACGCCGCCACGCTGGCGCGCAGCGGTGAGCTCCTGCAAAAAGCCTATGAGGGCGGTGCTGCAGGAGCGGCGATGGCCTATCTGCAATCGCTGGAGTCGCCCGACGCCAAGGGCAAGGCGGATCCGGCGCTCATTGGCAAGCTGCAGCACGATGTGTTCGTAGCCGCTGCGACCGGCGACCCTGACACGCTGATGTCGCTTGTCATGGCATCCGGCGATATGGCGCGCGACCTGGGCATCACGCCGACACACCGTAGCGGCTACAAAAATGCCTATCTGCAGATCCAGGAAGAGCGTATGCCGGGCATGGCAAAGGTGATGGAAAAAATAATTGATGCGGTATCGCAGATGAACCCGCCAGCGCCCCTCACCGCCACGCAGCAACGCGAGGCCAATCTGCTAACCAAGGCGGTGGTCGACGGCTGGCGCATGGGGCGCAAGAGCTGATCACCCCTGACCCAACCACTCCAAATGCAACACACCAAGACACTGGCCGCCATCGCCCTGTTGGCACTCGCCACCGCCGCCTGGGCGCAAGGCGTCGAGACCGTCACGCCAGACCGGGCGCGCGCCAATTTCGACCGCACGATCACGCTCGCGGCCGACGACGTGCGTGCCTTCCCCGCGCCACCCGCCGGCTTCGCCGACGCCAGGCCCGGCGTGGTGGCCGGCCGCATCGAGGAACTGAGCTACGCCTCGGGCGTGACCGGCACGCAGCGCAAGGCCAGCGTCTATCTGCCGCCGGGCTATTCGGCCGAGCGACGCTACCCCGTGCTCTACCTGCTGCACGGCATCGGCGGCAACGAGCACGAATGGCGCGGCTATGTACGGGCGCCCCAGGTGCTGGACAACCTCATCGCCGACGGCAAGGCGCTGCCGATGATCGTCGTGATGCCCAATGGCCGCGCGTTGCCGGATGACCGCTCGCCGCCCGCAGACCGCGTATTCACGCCGGAGAACGCCGCCGGGTTCGCCAAGTTCGAGCGCGACCTGCTGGAGTTCCTGATCCCGGCCGTCGAAGCGAAGTACTCGGCCTCGGGCGACCGCAAGCAGCGCGCGCTGGCCGGGCTGTCCATGGGCGGCGGCCAGGCGCTGAACTTCGGCCTGGCCCACCTCGACACCTTTGCCTGGGTCGGCGGCTTCTCCTCCGCGCCCAACACCAAGCCCGCCGCCGAATTGCTGCCCGACCCCGCTGCCGCCCGGCGCCAGCTCGCGCTGCTCTACCTGTCCTGCGGCAACAAGGACGGGCTGATCAACGTCTCCCAGGGCGTGCACCGTGCGCTGAAGGCCGGGGACGTCCCGCACCTCTGGAACGTCGACGAATCCGGCCACGACCGCGACAGCTGGGCCGAGAACCTCTTCCATTTCGCGCAGCGCCTGTTCCGCTGAGGCCTCGACCGGTGCTCAGACTCGGCATCACCCTGCTGATCGGCCTGCTCGCCCTGCCGGGCGTCGCCGTGGCCGAACCACCACTCATCAAACCGCGCCTCGTCGTCCTCACCGACATCGAGAACGAGCCGGACGACACCCAGTCCCTGGTGCGGCTGCTGCTCTACGCCAACGACATCGAGCTGCGCGGCCTCGTGGCCACGACCTCGGTGCACATGAAGCAGGGCGTGCATCCCGAGTCGATCAAACGGGTGATCCAGCACTACGCCCAGGTGCTGCCAAGGCTGCGCCAGCACGACCGCGCCTACCCCGATGCCGCGCTGCTGCTGGCCCGCGTCGTGACGGGGCAGCCCGGCTACGGCCTGCAGGCCATCGGTGACGGGCGCGACAGCCCCGGCTCCGAGCTGCTGCTGCGCGAGCTCGAACGCCCCGATCCGCGCCCGCTGTGGGTCAGCGTCTGGGGCGGGGCCAACACGTTGGCGCAGGCCCTGCACAGCCTGAAGCGCACGCGCCCGAAAGCAGCCGTCGACGCGGCCGTCAGCCGCCTGCGCGTCTACACCATCTCCGACCAGGACGACAGCGGCGCCTGGCTGCGCCGCGAGTTCCCGGGCCTCTTCTACATCGTCAGCCCCGGCAGCTATGCGCGCCCCACCTGGGCCGCGATCCACCGCGAGATCGAGGGCATCGACAACCAGCACGTCAGCAACGCCTGGATCGTCCGCAACATCCAGCAGGGCCACGGCCCGCTGGGCGCCGCCTACCCCGACATCGCCTACGGCATGGAAGGCGACACGCCCTCCTTCCTCGGCCTCATCCCCAACGGCCTGAACGCGCCCGAGCACCCGAACTGGGGCGGCTGGGGCGGGCGCTACGAGCTCTACACCCCGCGCCGCGAGGACACCGACCCGGACGGCTTCACCGGCGGCGTGCCCGTCGAGACCGAGACGCGCCCGATCTGGACCAATGCCGTGGATCGCTTCCGGCCCGTTGTTCCTGCAGCTTACGGCCGCCCCGTCAAGGCCGGGGAGCGTGAGTTCAACGATGCGCTCGTGACGCTGTGGCGCTGGCGCGAGGCCATCCAGAACGACTTCGCCGCCCGCCTGCTGTGGACGACGCGTGCGCCTGCCGAGGCCAACCACGCGCCGGTCGTGCGCCTGGCCCATGCCACCGAGCTGCATGTACGCGGCGGCGACTGGGTCACCCTCGACGCCAGCCCCAGCAGCGACCCCGACGGCGACAGCCTGAGCTTCCTGTGGCTGGCCTACCCCGAGGCCGGCACGCTGAAAGCCCCGCTGCCGCTGGGCACCGAAGTCCAGGCCCGCATCGGCCTGCGCACACCCGAGGTGGACGCGCCGGCCACGGCGCACGTCATCGTGCAGGTCACCGACAAGGGCACGCCCGCCCTCACCCGCTACCAGCGCGTCATCCTGCACATCGAGCCGAAGGCCCCATGACGCGTCGACAACGCCACGCGGCGCGCTGGCTCGCCCTCGCCGCGACCGGCTGGTTGACGGGATGCGTGATCAACGCAGCCAAGCCCTACGACGGCGCGGCGCTGGATCCGCACGGTGAGCGCGCCATCGCCGTGGTCGGCGTCACGGTTGATCGCCCGTGGCGCTTCGAACGGTTCGGGGTGGTCCTGGATCAGTACGACGTGACCCAGCAGAAGATCACGGGCAATTGCTTTTCGTACAACCGGATCGAGGTCAACGCGCCCGGCGTCCCAGGCCCGACTCGTTTCTTCGCCTTTGACGTGCCCCCGGGCCCCTACATCTACAGCGCCTTCAACGGCGGCAGGTTCGCTGCGAAGGACCAGGCATTCCTATTGCCTGCAGGTCGTGCCATGTACATCGGCAACTTTGTCCTCGGTGACAACGACAGCGTCACGCTGCGCCGCGACACCGCGCAGGATCGCGCCGCACTGGCGCAAGCCCTGCCAAAGCTGGTTGCACAAATGGAGACGACCCCCACGGTCGCGGCAACAGCGGCGAAACCGTTCCTGTGCACGCCTTGAGGGCCACCGCCTGGCGCCCCCCTTCTCTGCCGTCGCTAACCAGACCTTCGTACAGACGCGAAGTCGAGTAAAGACAACAGCGACAGTGATTCCGCCGCGCGCTGACGACGAAAATCGGACCCGCGGCGTCTCACTCGCCTCTCACACATCGAAAAGGAATTTCCCATGCGCAACGGACCCTGGGCGAACACGCTCGCTGCCGCCCTCTGTCTGCTGTCGGCCTGCTCCGCTGGCGCCCAGCAATCCGGCCCGACGAATCTGGAACCGCGCGTGGTGGTGGCCGGCAAGAGGGGCGATCTCTCCGCGTGGTTCCGGGCCGAAAGCCAGCGCTTCGTCGTGTACTCCGACGCCAGCCAGGAAGACGTCACCCAGCTGCTGGACAACCTGGAGAAGCTCGACCATCTGCTGCGCATCTACACCCAGCCCCTGCGCCAGGCCGAGCAGCCGGAACCCAAGCTGACGCTGTACTACCACAGCCGCGCCTCGGCCCTGGGTGAGATCGACGCCAGCGTGCCGGCCGATGCCGTGGGCCTGTACAGCAGCTGCACCTCCGGCGTCCAGGGGTTCGGGGTGCATCTGGAACGCGTCCCCAGCCTCCGCGACGAGCAGCTCGACAAGTCCCCGCTGAACGACACGCTGTCCTATGTCTTCGAGGCGTATGCGCGGCACTTTCTCTATCGCCATACGGACATCCGCACCCCGACGTCGTTCATCGATGGCTTCGCGCAGTACTTCTCCGCAGTGCGGTTCTCGGAAAAGCAGATGGTGGTGGGTCGAACACCGAAAGCCATCGCCCGCTACCTGAAGTTCATCGATGACGGCCGAAGGTACAGCCTCGAATACGACGACGTCCTGCAACACAGGCTCGCCAACGCCCACAACTACGCCGGCGACGCTGGCGTGCGCCTGGAGTTCGAGGCGAAGTCCTGGCTGTTGACGCACTACATGCTGTCGTCGGAAGACAGGCGCAAGCGCCTGAACCGGTATCTCGGGCTCGTGGACCGCGGCGCTTCCCCGACGACGGCCTTTGAACGGGCCTACAACGTCAAGGCATCCGAGATCAGCGCGGTGATGTGGCGGTATGGCCTTCGGGGCATGGAGGCCCTGCGGGTGGCACAACCATCCCTTCCGGCTGCACGGCTGAGGTTCCATGCGCTGCCCCGCGCGGCGGGCGAATTCGTGCTGGCGGATGCCGCCTTGAAGGCGTGCCCGAGCCGACCAGCCGGGGAGGCGCTGCTGAAGAAGGTCGCCGGCCTGGCGGTGCAGTTCCCGAACGACGACCTGGCCCGCCTCACCTTGAGCCGGGCGCAGATCGACTGGGGGAACCCGCAGGAAGCCTTGCCGGCGCTGAATGCCGTCCTGCAAGGGGATGACGCCAACTTCGAGGCCCGGTATCTGTTGGGCATGGCTAATCTGCGCCTGGCCGAGCGCAACGAGGGTGATGCCAGGCGCGCCTATCTCCAGGCCGCCCAGGGCCATCTGCAGCGCGCCCGCGGCTTGAATCCGCAATCACCGGAAGCTGCCTTGGCCGTCTTCAAGACCGAAGTGGCCGCCACGGATGCCCCAGACAGTGCTGCGCTGCAGGGTGTCATCTCGGCCTGGCAGACCGCGCGCGAAGTCGACGCGCTCGCGCGTTCCGCAGCGCTGGCCTACGCCTATGCCGGCAATGCAGACGAGGCACACCAGACTCTCGTTTCGCTAGTACAGAACATGCGCGACGAGCCCACGGCTCAATGGGCCAGGCAGTGGCAGGGTCGCCTCAACGCAGGCGTAACCCGTGGCGACATCCTCGCCGAGATGCGCCGCGACTCCGTGCCCGACGCGCCCTTCAAGGAGTGGACGGTCGACAAGGAAAGCGTGATGCAAAAGGTGGAACTCAGCTACGCCCTGGAGATGGCGCAACCCTTCATCAAAGCCACGCAGGAGCAGCAAGGCAAGGCCGGGCAACCGGCAAGTGACCTCAGCGGCGGCAACCGGAAGAAGTAGGGCTGCGAACATGGCGCTGCAGGTACCGGTCGCGCACCTGAGCGGTCGCGGACGGGGCCCGCTTGCCAATCCTCAGTCGTTACGCGCTCACTGCCCAGTTCCAAGCTTGAACACGCCAACCACCTCGGTCAGGCGCCGCGCCTGCTGACTCAGGCTATCCGCGGCAGCCGCCGATTCCTCCACCAGCGCCGCGTTCTGCTGGGTCACCTGATCCAGCTGGTTCACGGCGTTGCTGACCTCTCCGATGCCAACGCTCTGCTGGTCCGCGGCGGCGCCGATCTCTGCAATCAGCGTCGCGACCTGCTGCACGTTGCGCACGATCTCTTCCATCGTCACGCCTGCACCTTCGACGAGCCGCACGCCGGCATCCACCCGCTCCACGCTCTCGCCGATCAATACCTTGATTTCCTTGGCCGCGGTCGCGGCGCGCTGTGCCAACGTGCGCACCTCGCCCGCAACAACCGCGAATCCGCGGCCATGCTCGCCCGCTCGCGCAGCCTCGACGGCGGCGTTCAGGGCTAGGATATTGGTCTGAAAGGCGATGCCGTCGATCACGCCGGTGATGTCGGCAATCTTGCGCGAGCTGGCACTGATGTTCCCCATGGTCGTGACCACCTCCGAGACGACCGCGCCGCCTCGCGTCGCCACCTTGCTGGCGGCACCAGCCAATGCAGCGGCCTCACGCGCGGACGCAGCGCTGCGCTGAACGGTGGCCGTGAGCTCCTCCATCGACGAAGCGGTCTCCTCCAGATTGGAGGCCTGCTCTTCAGTGCGCTGGGACAGGTCCGCGCTGCCGGTGGCGATTTCCTGCGAACCCGTCGCGATCGATTCGCTGCTCAGGCGCACCTGATCCACGATGCGCACCAGGCTCTGATTCATCGAATGCAGCGCCAGCAGCAGTTGGCCCGTTTCGTCCCGGCCATGCGACTTGATCTCCGAGGTCAAGTCACCGGACGCAACGGTCTCGGCGACGTGCAGCGCCTCGGCGATCGGCCTCGTGATTGAACGGCTCAGCAAGACGGCGATCAGGGTTGCAAGGCCCACGGCGACAGCCGACAGCAGGATCATGAGGAACTTCGCTGCAGCGGCGGTTTCCTTGGCCTCGGCGCCAAACTGCTCCATGCTCTCGGTCTGGGACTTGGCGAACTCCTCGACCGCATGCAGATAGACGCCTTGCACCGGCAGGATGCCGGTGATGAGTTCTGTGCGCCCGTCCTCGACCTTTCCGGCCTTGATCATTTCAATCAGAGGCGCCTGGTGTTCCTTGAATTTCGCCCGGCCGTCGATCAGCGCCTGCAAGGCCGCTCGGCCCCGCTCGCTGTGCACGGTAGCCGTCAGCTTCTGGATGGCGTCGTTCACCACGGGCACGGAGGCCTCGATCTTGGCCAGCTCCTTGTCGACAACCCCTTTGTCGGAGGCGATCAATGCCGTCCTGATGGCTCGCAGCTGCGCGTTCACCTCGTTCTCGATGAGGTGAGCCAGCGACACCTTGACGAAACGGTCGTGCAGGATGATTTCGGTGCTGCCATTCACCGCGTTGATCTTCGTCACGCCGATGATGGCCAGCGCGGCCAGCAACGCGATGACCATTGCAAATCCCGCTGTCAGACGGGTCCCAATCTTCCAGTCTGTCGCAGCTTTCATGGCCGCCTCCTGTTGGTATGAGAGAACTGGTCTGCATCGCCAGACCACCGATTTATACGACTACTTGAGCCCCAGTGCCCACGCGATGCCGCCCAGCACGTGACTTTGGAAGGCTGGCATGAGCCACACATGCTCGTTGTGGCCCAGCGCTGTGTAGAACACCCGGCCCTTGCCGAAGTTCCGGCACCAGGAAATCGGAAAGTGCCCGGGCGCGTGGGTGTTCGGATGCCGATCCAGCACGAGCAGATCGTGCACGCCAGCGGGGTCATGGTTCTTGAAGACGTAGATCTCCTCAAGCTTGCCATCAAGGGTCCAGGTGGCGGGCAGATGGCGGTTCGCCGGGTGCGAGGCGTCGCGGTTGAGGGCTTCGATGCTCACCTGCTCGCGGTGATAGTCGAACTCGCCGCCCAGCATGTCGATGTAGGGGCGGTAGGCGTGCAGGGTGTCGGTGGCGCTGTGGATGCCGATGAAGGCGCCGCCGTCCCTGATCCACTGGATGAAGGCCTCCTTGTCGGGCAGTGGCAGCTCGCCCGTGGTGCTGGCGAAGACGATGCCGTCGTAGCGCTTCAGCGCCGCAGGATTCAGCTTGCGCTCCAGCATGGTTCTGACCTGCTCGGCGTAGACCGCCGCAGCGGCGCCTTCGACGGGCGTGACGGCCGCCAGCTCCACGTCAAACGAGCCGGACGACTGTCCGAGCGACGCCAGCACGCGTTCCGCCGTCTCGATGGAGCTGTGGCGAAAGCCCATCGTCGTCGTGACGATGAGGAGCTTCTTGGGCGGCGCGGCCAGGGCGTCGGTGACCACCCCGCAAGCCATGGCGGCGAGGCATGTGAGCCAGATAAAGCATTTCATCGGTCAATCTCCAATTGGGTGAGATTCAGAGGCCGCCGTCCCCGCTCTGGCATCGGACGGTCTCAGCTTCGGCTTTCGGCGGCGGCGGCGGGCAGTGTGACCGACGCATCGAATGACAGCGCGGCGAAGGCGAAGGGAATGCGGCGGCGCAGCGTCATCCTGCACACCAGCAGGCCCATCACGAACGAGCAGGCGAGGCGGATGAGCGCCACCCAGAAGCATGAGCATTACTCAAGGCCTCACCCGGGCTTCGCCCACGCGGCCTCGTCCGACCTTTGCAGGGCCGTGACGCCGACACGGCCGGCACGGGTGGATTCCTAAGCTCAGCGGCGTGGCACCTGCCTTGTTGAAGGCATGACGCTGCCACCCATCAAGCCAAAGGAGATCCCCATGACGAAGCAAATCCGCACCTCCCGTCTTTTGTGTGCCCTCGCACTGGTCGGCCTCGCCGGCGCGGCTTCGGCCAATCTGACCAAGCCCGTCTATTCGCAAGCCAAGGATGAGGTCAAGGCCATGTTCAAGGCCGAGCGCGACAAATGCGGTTCCCTTGCGGGCAATGCCAAGGACGTGTGCGTCGAGCGCGCCAAGGCTCATGAAAAGGTCGCCCTGGCCAACCTCGAATACCAGTACACCGGCACGGTCAAGGATCACAACGATTACCTGGAGTCTCGCTACGAGGCACGCTACAAGCTGGCCAAGGAAATGTGCGATGACAAGTCCGGCAATGCCAAGGACGTCTGCGTCGCCGAAGCCAAGGCCGAGCATGACAAGGCCAAGGCCGACCTGAAGGCCAACAAGGCGGTCGCGTCCGCGCAGTCAGATGCGCTGGAGACCAAGCTGAAGGCCGACTACAAGGTCGCCAACGAACGCTGCGATTCGCTATCGGGCGACGCCAAGGACAGCTGCCAGGCCAGCGCCAAGGCCCGCTACTTCCAGTGATGAGGCGCCACCGCTGCGATACCGCAGCGGTGGCATGACGAAAAAACGCCGGCTCTCGAGCCGGCGTTCTCGCACCTGGAGAAACGTTCAATGCGCCGCACTGGCCGCGGCGGGCATGCCGTCCGCCACCGCGACCACGCGCCCCGCCTGCGGCAGAGTCAGGCGGTTATCCACGCCACGCACGCCCTGTGGGGCTCCGGCCAGCACCGTGGCGCGCTCCTTGGCGGCCGCATCGGGGGCCGGGCCTTCCAGACGCACGATGCCGCCCGTCGTCGTCACCTCGATGCGCGGCGCGCTGAGGGCGGGGTCGGCAGCAAGCGCCGTCTTGACCTTGAGACTGATGCCCGTGTCATCGATGGCCGTGCCAACGCCGTCCACGGCGCTGCGCGAGGCCTCGACGGCCGCGTTCTGAGAATCCGTCACCGTTTGACCGATGCGATGGCCGAAGTTGCGCACGCTCGCAATCGCGTCGTCAAGCTGGGTGCCCGGGGTGCGGGAGTCTTGCAGGGTGGCAACGGTGATCGCCGTGATAGCGGCGCCCAGGCCCAGTGCGAGGAGCCAGGCGCCAGCGCTGGAGCGCCTGCGAGGCCTCTCGTCGTCGCGCAAGCGGCGTACGGGCGGTGCGACGGCAGGATCGGTGGACTCACCATAAGCCGGCAGACGGGCGCGCCAGTCGTCGGCGTGGGGGCTTGTGACGGGTTTCATCGCGATCTCCTGACGGGCCCGGTGGGCCTCACGCTGCAAGTCTGACTAGCGGCCATGGCCCCACCCGTCAGCGAGTGCAGTCGCAGGCTGTAGGACCGCGCGCCACTGCATCGGCGCGTGCATGCGGGCTTCCCGTTGTCCGATAGCTGCTACTGCCGCAGGCCGACACCGCCGACGAAGCTCACCACCCATCATCCGACTCACCAAACCTTGAAGTGCTGCGCCATGAATCTCCGCCTGCTCTTCCCGCTGCTCGGCCTGTCTCTCGTCCAGGGTGTTCATGCCCAGGGCGTGCCAGCCAGTAGCGGTATGGGCGCTGGTATCGGTCTGGCCAGCCAAGCGACGCCGCAATACGCATCGGACCCCGAGCTGAACTGGCGCGACCCGCAATGGCTTAGTCGCCAGCGCGAACGCTCGCGCTGGCGCTATCAGCTGGGGCTCGAACAGCAACTTCGCTCACCCGCGCAGCTCGGGCCGCAAGCTGCCGTGCGCGAGGCCCTGTGGGCTGGCGTCAGCTACAACTTCAACACCAGGTTGAGCGGCGGTGTGGAAACACCGGTCTGGCAGCGTGACAGCGGCTGGGCATCGCGCATGGCTTTCGAACGCCCAAAGGGAGAAGGCTTGACTGGCTTGCGCGGTGCGTTCTCGTACCAGCTGAGTTCACAAAGCCGGCTGACGTTGCGCCCGCAGGCCCGTCGCGTCATGCTTAGCTATTCAGCGACCTGGTGAACGGCAAAGCGGGCGCCTGAGCGCCCACCTGTCATCGACCGTCGGTTGGGTTGACTACGCCAGCTGCGGAGATCGCCCGGCAGCCAGATCGGCGCAATAGTTGATCAGTTCGTCGAGCTGGCGGCACTTATCGAACACGCGCTCTGCGCCCAGTGTGGCGCACCGGCGGCGCATGTCCTCGGTCGCGTAATTGGTCAGCACGATGCGGCGCGCCGCCATGCCCAAACGCTGAGCCGCACGCAGCACGCCCAGACCGTTGCCGGAATTCAGGAAGATATCGACGATGACCACATCGGCCTTCTGGGCGGCCTCTCGGCTCATCCAATGCACGGCCGACTCCTCATCGCCGGCGCTGCCGATGACTTCGACGTTGGCCATTTCCTCGAGCGTGCCCGCCAGGTTCTCGCGGATCACCGGGCTGTTCTCGACGAGAAACGCGCGCAACACGGGCATGGATAACTCCAGTTCAGGCACGCGCCATCCAGTCCTTCAACTCGTCGGCGTGCTCTTCCTCGTCAGCCAGGATGTCCTCCAGCAGGCGCCGGGTCGTGGAATCCTTGTCACCGACCAGATGGATCATCTGGCGGTAGCTTTCGACGGCCACGCGCTCCGCGATGAGGTTGGATCTGATCATGGCCTTGAGGTCGTTGACCGGGTCATAGTCCGCGTGGCTACGCTCTGGCAGGCCCACAGGGTTGAAGTCGGGTTCGCCGCCCAGCTGCACGATGCGCTCGGCCAGCCGGTCGGCATGGCCCAGTTCCGCATCGGCATGGACGAGAAATTCCGCGGCAATGCTGGGCGACTCCAGCCCCGAGGCCATGAAGTGGTGCCGGCGGTAGCGCAGCACGCAGATCAGCTCGGTGGCCAAAGCACCGTTGAGGAGGCTGACGATGTCTTCACGCCACGGCCCGTAGGCCGGCGTGACCGCGCCATCATCGAGATGACCGCGCGCCGCCTCCAGGCCGGCCTCATCCAGTTGCAGAGGCCTTTGCTTGTCAACCATTGCGTGCCACCACGAGCTGGTTGTCCACCGAGCGGACGCCGTTCACGGCGGAGGCGAGCGTCGTCGCGCGAGCCTGCGAGCCGGCGTCGGGGGCCGTACCGACCAGCGTGACGCGGCCGTCCTCGGCTCGCACGTCGATCTTGGTGGCCTTGAGCCTGTCATCGGCCATCAGCGCGGCGTTGATCTTGGTGACGATGGTCGCGTCGGTAGCGGCGTCAGCAGCGGCCGCAGTCGCGTCCTTCAGCTTGGTCTCAGCCTTATCCACGGCTTGGCGGGCATCGGTCTTGGCCTCGTTACCGGCCTGCTTGGCGTCGGCAATCGCGCCGTCGAGCTTCTGGCCGGCAGTGCGTTCGTCGTTCTGCTTGCTGCAGGCGGCCAGGGCGGCGACCAGGGCCAGGGCGGCAATCAGCGGTGCGCGGGGGGTGGGAATGCGGTTCATCATGCGTCCTTTCTTCATCGCTGAAGGTGTTGGGAAAACGATGTGGGCAACTGTGGCGGCTGCGCCTGCGGCGCGGCGGCAGCCACGGCGCCTATCGGGTGTCGGACAACGCCGACTCGTTGCCAGTGGCGCATCTCCTCGCCACGGCGAACGTTCTGTTGAAGGAGGTCGACAAAGGCCGTCAGCAAGGCGGCGCCAAGTGCGGCGCTGAGGGCCAGCACCAGCCAAAGCGGCGGGAGGAGACGGGCCAAGGTATCGGCCAGGGTTTTCATCACTCGCTCCATGGTCTGCGTGACCTGAGCCGACTTTGCAAAAAACCGCTGGCGCCGGCTACCGGCTATATCCGCGTGGCCCCGTAGGACAAGCGGCCGGCCTATACCCCTTGTAGGACAGCGCTGATCGCGCACGCCGTTTGCCCTCGCTACGCTTTACTCGTTATCACAACTGATTCGGAGCGCAACATGATTCGCATTGGCATCGTTGACGACCACGCCATCGTGCGGTCCGGCCTGCGTCAGTTCCTCGGCGAAAACGTCGACCTGCGCGTGACAGGCGAGGCCGGCAACGGCCGCGACGCGCTCGAGCTGGCGCGCACCGGCGAGGTCGATGTCTTGTTGATGGACATCTCCATGCCCGGGCAGAGCGGCGTGGATGCCTTGTCGGCCATCAAGACCCGCTTCCCCGAGTTGCCCATCCTCATCCTCAGCGGCTTCCCCGAGACGCACTACGCCACGGCGCTGCTGCGCCAGGGCGCCAGCGGCTATCTGAACAAGGAGTGCGATCCGGAGGAGATCGCCAATGCCATCCGCACCGTCGCGCGCGGCCGGCGCTACATCAGCCCGGCCGTGGCCGAGTTGCTGGCCGACGGCGTCGCCGGGGGCGGCTCCGACCGGCCGCTGCACGAGTCGCTGTCGGAGCGCGAGCTACAGGTTTTCCTGCGCCTGGCCAAGGGAGAGACGGTGGGCGACATGGCCAAGGCCATGTTCCTCAGCGTCAAGACCGTCAGCACCTACCGCACCCGGGTGCTGGAGAAGATCAAGCTCGAGACCAACAGCGACCTGACCTACTACGCGCTGAAGAACGGCCTGATCCAGTAAGCGCAGCCCGGAAACGACAACGGCCCCTGACGGGGCCGTTTTTGCGAAGCCGGCTTGGCTCAGCGACCGATGTTCATCGGTGCCATCGACATGGAGGCACGCGATTGGGTTGCAATGCGGCGCTCGAGGTCGGCGTGGTCAATGGCGCTGGACAGATAGCGCTCTTCGACGTCGGAGACGGTGTCAACGGTCAGCGCGGTGCGCAGAGATTGCAGCAAGTTTTGGATCAGGCTCATGGTGGTTTGGGCTCGTGGCCCGCTCGTCGATCTAGGGTAAACCCGATTGTAGGGTAAATACTAGATCCAACACCCACCACTCAATGCCGGCCGAACATGAATTCATGCCGTTTCGAGGGCATGGCCGGCCTGCGCCCAGGCGTCGATGCCGCCGCGCAGCACACGGGCCTGGTGGCCCCTGGCCTTCAGCCACTGCGCGGCGCGCGCGGCAGACACATCGTTGGGACAGGCGCAGTAGGTGATGAATTCCGCCTCCAACGGCCAGCCCAGCAGGGCCGCATCGCCCAGGGCGCCGAGGTCGAGATGGCGCGCGCCGGGAAGGCGGCTGGCCAGCGGCGCGCCGCGCACGTCGACGAAAACGACATTGCTGCCCTGCTGCATCAACGCCAACACCTCGTCGGGGCCGAGGCGCTCAAGACGGCTCAACTCGCGCCGGACGGCGGCGCGCCGCCACAGCCGCCAGCCGAGATAGGCGGCGACGATCGCTGCGCCGAGGGCCAGGGCGGCGCCGCCCAACTGGCTCAGCTCCCGCAGCACGGCATCGATCTGCGCGTGGAAGACGCGGCCGGCCGCCAGGCCCGCGGCCGCCCAGAGCGCCGAGCCGAGCAGGTTCCAGGTCAGGAAGCGCCCCGCCGTCATGCCCAGGGCACCCGCCAGCGGCGGCGCGAGCATGGACAGTCCCGGCACGAACTTGGCGATGAGCAGGGTCAGCACGCCACGACGGGCGAAGCTGATCTCGTTCTGGCGCACGCAACTGTCCGGCGAGATGGAAATGCGGCACAGCGCCGCCAGCACACGCCGCCCCAGGCGCCGGCCCGCCCAGAACCAAAGCACATTGGCCACCATCGCCGCCAGCGTGATCGCGGCGAAGGCGCGCAACGCGAAGCCCTCGCGTGCCGCTGACTCCGCGCCCAGCAGCAGCAGCAAGGGCGTGGACGGCAGCGGCGCGCCGAGCTGGTGCAGCAGCACGGCGACGGCCACGGCAAGCAGGCCGTAGCGGGCAAAGAGATCGATCAGCAGGTCCATGATGTTGCTTGACAGCATAGTGCGCCGTGGCCTGTCCACGCTTCGGCCGGCCATTCGTGATGTAGTTGATTACATTACGCCACCATGCCAACCGACCTCTGGAGCCAGTTCGACGCCGCGCCGCTGGCGCTGACGCTGCGCGTGGCCGTCGTCGCAACGGCGCTGGCCCTGGTACTGGGCGTCGCCCTGGGCTGGGTGTTCGCGCGCACCAGGCTCCCGGGCCGGGGTCTGCTGGAGGCCATCTGCATGCTGCCGCTGGTGCTACCGCCGACCGTGCTGGGTTACGGCATCCTCGTGCTGATGGGTCGGCGCAGCGTGCTCGGTGGCTGGCTGCGCGAACACTTCGACTACACCATCATCTTCAACTGGCACGGCGCCGTCATCGCCTCGACGCTGGTGGCCCTGCCGCTGGTGCTCAAGGGCGCCAGCAGCGCCTTCTCCCAGGTCGACCGCAACCTTGAAGCCGCCGCGCGCACGCTGCGCCAGTCGGGCTGGAGCACCTTCCTGCGCGTGACGCTGCCGCTGGCCTGGCCCGGCATCCTCGCCGGCACGCTGCTGGCCTTCGCCCGCGCGATGGGCGAGTTCGGCGCCTCGCTGATGGTGGCCGGCTCCATCCCGGGCCAGACCCAGACCGCCTCCATGGCCATCTACGACGCCGTGCAGGCCGGGCGCGACGACCTGGCGCTGATGCTCGCCCTCGTCGTGTCGGCCTTCTCGGTCGCCATCCTCGTGCTGTCCAACCGCTTTCTGCAACGCTCGCCGTCATGAAGCGCCTGCTGCTCCTGTTGACCGCCATTCCCTTGCTGGCCTCGGCTCAGCAACTCACCGTCTCGGCCGCCGCCAGCCTGACCGATGCCTTCAAGGAGATCGCCCCTCGCTTCGAGGCGGCCAAACCCGGTGCAACGCTGCGCTTCAACTTCGCCGCCTCCGGCGTGCTACTGCAGCAGATCGCCCAGGGCGCACCGGTGGACGTCTTCGTCAGCGCCGACCAGGAGACGATGAACCGCAGTGCCGACCAACAGCTCATTGCCACCGGCACTCGCCGCGACTTCGCGAGCAACACGCTGGTCCTGGTGGCGCCGCCGGACAGCCCCGTCAGGCGTGTGGCCGACCTGACCTTGCCCGCCGTAAAACGCATCGCGGTTGGCAAGGTGGCCTCCGTCCCCGTGGGCCGATACACGCAGCAGGCCCTGGAGGCCGCACAGCTCTGGTCGGCGTTGAGCCCCAAGCTTGTCTTCGCCGACAACGTGCGCCAGGTGCTGGACTACGTCGCTCGCGGCGAGGTGGAAGCCGGCTTCGTCTACCGCACCGACGCCGAGATCGCCAAGGACAAGCTGCGCGTGGTCGCGGCGGTCGGCGGCCACACGCCCATCACCTACCCGGCCGCCGTCGTGGCGGGCAGCCGGCAGGCCGCGTTGGCGCGAGACTTCGTCGCTTTCCTCGGCGGGGCCGAAGCCCAGGGCATCCTGGCCAAGTACGGTTTCGGCAAACCTTGATCGACGTTCGCCTGCAACTTTCAGTCAGCGACGCCCGGCGCCGCTTCGACCTCGATGTCGCCTTTGCCACCGACGCGCCCTTCATCGCCCTCTACGGCCCATCGGGCGCCGGCAAGTCACTGACGCTGCAGGCGATGGCCGGCCTGCTGCCCGTGCAGGCTGGCCGTGTGCTGCTGAATGGCCACGCGCTGCTGGACACCGCCGCCGGCATCAACCTGCCGCCCGAGGCTCGTGGCGTCGGCTATCTGTTCCAGCACTACGCCCTGTTCCCCCACCTCAGCGTGCGCGACAACATCGCCTTCGGGCTGACGACCTGGCGCAAGCGGCTGAAGCCCGAGGACGCGGCGCGGGTGGACGAGCTGATCGAATCCTTCGGCCTCACGGCAATGGCGCGCAGCAAACCGGCCACGCTCTCCGGCGGCCAGCAGCAACGCGTGGCGCTGGCCCGGGCGCTGGCCTGCAACCCCAAGGTGCTGTTGCTGGACGAACCCTTCGCCGCCCTGCACAGCTCGCTGCGCCGCGAACTGCGCACCGAGTTGCAACGCGTGCTGGCGCAACGGGGCATCCCGGCCGTCATGGTCAGCCACGATGCCGACGACGTGCTGGCGCTGGCCGACGAGATCGTGCTGGTCGAGGGAGGCCAGGTCAGCCAGCGGCTGCAGGCCGGCGACCCCGAGCTGCGCGCCCGACTGCTATGAGCACCCCAGACCACCCGCTGCTGCAAGGCGAGTTGCGCCTGGCCGGCCGGCTCGACGGCCGCTTCTTCGACCTGCTCGCGGCTCTCGCGCTGACCGGCTCGCTTCAGAAGGCCGCCCGCGCCGCCGGCTACAGCTACAAGGGCGCCTGGCTGGTACTGGATGCGGCCACGGCGCTGACGCACTCACCGCTGGCCGACAAGGCCACGGGTGGCGCCGGTGGCGGCGGCACGCGACTGACTGCCGAGGGCGATGCCCTGCTCGCCGCCTGGCGTGAACTTCAGGCCCGACACACCGCCTTCCTGCACGAGCAGGCCGCCTGGCTGGCCACCCAACCGGCGCTCGACGCGCTGCTGAAAAGGATGAGCATGAAGACCACCGCCCGCAACCAGTTCTTCGGCCGCATCTCGGGCGTGAACCCCGGCCCGGCCACGACGACGGTGCGCGTCGCGCTGGACGGCGGCCAGGAAATCACCGCCTCGCTGACGACCGAGGCCGCGCAGGAGTTGCAGGTGCAGACGGGCAAGGAGGCCCTGGCCCTCGTGAAGTCCAGCGAGATCGTGCTGGTGACGGATTTCGGCGGCTACAGGCTGTCGGCCCGCAACCAACTGGCCGGCACGGTGTCGCGCGTGGAGCGCGGCGCGGTGTCGTCGCTGATCGGCGTGACGCTGCCGGGCGGCACGGTTGTCACGGCGAGCGTCACCAATGACGCGGTCGACGGCCTCGGCTTGGCCGTGGGCCAACCGGCAACGGCCGTATTCAAGGCGTATGCAGTGATGCTGGCCGTTCGCGCCTAGAGCCCCAGGTCGCTCAGGCTCGGATGCTCATCCGGCCTCCGGCCCAGCGGCCAGAAAAACAGCCGCGCCGATGTCGCAATGGGCAGGTCGTTGATGCTCGCAAAGCGCCGCCGCATCAGGCCCTCGGCGGTGAACTCCCAGTTCTCGTTGCCATAGCTGCGGTACCAGTGGCCCGAGTCGTCGTGCCACTCGTAGGCAAAGCGCACGGCGATGCGGTGGCCGTCGTGGGCCCACAGCTCCTTGATGAGCCGGTAGTCCAGCTCGCGCGCCCACTTGCGCACGAGAAAGCCATGCACCTGCTCGCGGCCGACCGGGAACTCGGCGCGGTTGCGCCAGACCGTGTCGTCCGTGTAGACGCCGACGACGCGGTCGGGGTCACGGCTGTTCCAGGCGTCTTCGGCCAGGCGCACTTTCTGCACCGCCGACTCTGGCGTGAAGGGTGGAAGCGGCGGCTTCATGTCAGTAGGTTTTGTAGCCAAGGAACTTGCCGCTCATGACGATGCTGACGCGGTCGCCGGCCGCGTTCGGCTCGCGCTGCAGGTCCATCTTGAAGTCGATGGCGCTCATGATGCCGTCGCCGAACTCCTCGTGGATCAGCTCCTTGAAGGTCGTGCCGTAGACGCTGATCAGCTCGTAGAAGCGGTAGATCAGCGGGTCGGTGGGCACGCTGGTCGGCAGGCTCCCCTTGTAGGGCACGACCTTGAGCCACTGCGTCTCACACTCGGTCAGGTCGAAGAACTTGGCCAGCTTGGCCGCCTGCTCTTCGTTGAAGGTCATCTGGCCGAGGCAGCCGGCGGTGACCCACTCCTTGCTGAGGCCGAGCTCAGTGGCCACGTCGGCCCACTTGATGCCTTTGGCAACCTTGGTGGCGATGATTTTTTCGGTGACTTCGAGGCGGCTCATGCTTGGCTCCTGAGGGTGGTGAGTGAGGGGTCTAGGGGAATGACTTCAGCGGTCTGCAAACCGGGGCACACCTCGGGCGGTTGCTCCGGCGCTCGCCCGTGGGACAGCGTGGCGCTGCGCTCGACGAGGAAATCGACGAGGTGGTTGCGGATCCGATAGAACTGCGGGTCGTGGTGCAGCGAGGCGCGCTGGCGGTCACGGCTCATCGTGTTGATGACGATCTCGGCCACGCGGGCCTGCGGGCCGTTGGCCATCAGCAGGATGCGGTCGGCGAGAAGAATCGCTTCGTCCACGTCATGCGTGATCATGAAGACGGTCTGGCGCGTGGCGGCGCAAATCTTCAGCAACTCGTCCTGGATGGTGCCGCGTGTCAGCGCGTCGAGCGCGCCGAAGGGCTCGTCCAGCAGCAGCATGCGCGGCTCGATGGCGAAGGCGCGGGCGATGCCCACGCGCTGCTTCATGCCGCCGGACAGCTGGCTGGGCTTCTTGTCCAGCGCGGGCGTGAGACCAACGAGGGCGACGTATTTCTCGACCTGCGCATCGACCTCGACGCGCTTCCAGTCGGGCCATTTGCTGCGCACCGCGAAGGCGATGTTCTGGCGCACCGTCAGCCACGGCATCAACGCATGGCCCTGGAACACGACACCGCGCTCCAGCCCGGGCGCATTCACCTCGCGCTTGGCCATGAAGACATGGCCCTCGCTGGCCTGCTCCAGCCCGGCCAGCACGTTGAGGATGGTCGTCTTGCCGCAGCCGCTGTGGCCGATGATGCAGACGAACTCGCCTTCGGTCAGTGTGAAGTTGACGTGATCGAAGACGGTCGCGTCGCCATAGCGCTTGGCCAGGCCTTGCACCTGAACGAGTTCAGTCGACATAGGTGATGGCCTTCTGGGCGCGGGCGAATAGCAGGTCCAGCGCCATGCCGACGAGGCCGATGACGAGGATGGCGAAGATGACGTTGGGCAGGCTGAGGTTGTTCCACTCGTTCCAGACGAAGTAGCCGATGCCCGTGCCGCCGACCAGCATCTCGGCCGCGACGATGACGAGCCAGGCGATGCCCATGCTGATACGCATGCCCGTCAGGATGGTGGGCGCCGCCGCGGGCAGGATGACCTCGAAGGCACGGCGCAGCGGGCTCACCTCCAGCGTGCGCGCCACGTTCAGCCACTCGCGCCGCACGCCGGCCACGCCGAAGGCGGTGTTGATCAGCATCGGCCACAGGCTGCAGATGAAGATCACGAAGATGCCGCTCGCCGCCGAGTCCTTGATCGTGTAGAGCGCCAGCGGCATCCACGCGAGCGGCGAGATGGGCTTGAGCACCTGGATGAACGGATCGAGCGCGCGGTAGATCAGCGGGCTCATGCCGATGACGAAGCCCAGTGGGATGGCGACCAGCGCCGCGAGCAGATAGCCCAGCCCCACGCGACCCAGCGAATAGGCCAGCTGCAGGCCGATGCCCTTGTCGTTGGGGCCGCGGTCGTAGAAGGGCTCGGACAGGTGGTGAACGACCGTGCGGCCCATCTGCGCCAGCGTCGGGAAGCCGCTCTTCGCGGCCACCGGCGTTGCGTCCACCGGCTTGCCCATCAGCTTGGCGTATTCGATCTGCTCGGGCGTCATGGCCGCCGTGGGCGCGGCGCTTGCGCCGCTGCCCAGCGTGGCCAGATGCCACAGGCCGAGCAGGCAGCCAAGCAGCAGCAGAGACAGCAGGCCGGCGCGGAAAGCAAGCGAGGGCTTCATGTGCGTTTGATCGCGAAGCTATTGATGTAGGCGTCCGGCTTCGTCGGATCGAACTCCTTGCCCATCACCTTGAACTTCGGGTAGCCGCCGCTCTTGTCCTCCGGCACGGCCTGGTCGAGCGCCTTCATCTGCTTGCGCGCATCGGTCAGCAGGAAGACCTTCTCGGCGATCTGCTTGTAGTTCACGTCGCCCTTCAGATAGCCCCAGCGCTTCATCTGCGTGAGCATCCACACGGCCATGCTCTGCCAGGGCATGGGGTCGAAATCGGCACGGTCCGGCACGACCTTGACGTTGCCCAGGCCATCGGCGAACTTGCCCGTCAGCACTTGGGCGATGACGGTCTCGGGTTGGTTCAGATAGGCCTGCGGCGCGATGACCTTGGCGATCAGTTCGCGGTTCTTGGCTTCGCGGGCCATGGCCGCGGCGGTCAGCACCGCGCGGTACAGCGCGATGAAGGTGTTGGGGTTCTTCTGGATGAACTCCGTGCTCGTGCCGAAGGCGCAGCAGGGGTGGCCGTTCCACAGCTCCTTGGTCAGCAGGTGGATGAAGCCCACCTCCTCGTACACGGCGCGTTGGTTGAACGGGTCCGGGCCCAGGAAGCCGTCGATGTTGCCGGCGCGCAGGTTGGCCACCATCTCGGGCGGCGGCACCACGCGGATCTGGATGTCGCGGTCCGGGTCCAGCCCCGCTTCCGCCACGTAGTAGCGCAGCAGGAAGTTGTGCATCGAATACTCGAAGGGCACTGCGAACTTGAAGCCCTTCCAGCTCGCCGGGTCGCGCTTGTCCTTGTGCTTGACGCTCAGCGTGATGGCCTGGCCGTTGGTGTTCTGGATGGTGGCCACGTTCATCGACGTGGCCGGCGCGCCCAGGCCCAGGCTGATCGCCAGCGGCATCGGCGACAGGAAGTGCGTCGCGTCGTACTCCTTGTTGATCATCTTGTCGCGGATGAGCGCCCAGCCCGCCGTCTTCACCACCTCCACGTTCAGTCCCTGCTTGGCATAGAAGCCGAGCGGATGCGCCATGATCAGCGGCGTGGCGCAGGTGATGGGAATGAAGCCGATCTTCAGGTCCTTCTTCTCCAGCGAGCCTTGACCGCCCTGCGCCATGGCCTGCAACGAGGCGATGGGCAGCACGCTGCCGATGGCGGCCATTGCGGTGTTGCGACCGACAGCCCTCAGGAAGCGGCGGCGCAGTGCGTCCTGCGGGAACAGCGCCTTCACGAGCGAGGCCTCGACGAAGCTGGCGGACTCGGCCTCGAAGTCGGCCGTTTCGCTGCGTGCGCGCAGTTCGGCAGCAGCATGGTCAGCAGCGCTGGCGTGCTGGCCGCAGGCGCAATGCATCAGCAAAGGCCGGTCGGCGTCGTAGGGATCGTGGGTCATCGAGTGCTCCTCAGGATGGGAGCGACTCTAGGAATCAGTGCGTCGTTGCGGAATCGTGGGGGACGGCGAGTTTTTGTAGGGCTGGAACTACCAGGGAAAACCTGGGTCTGCAGCGGTTGGCGGCGGCGGGGCGAGAGCCAGCGCCGCTGGCATCATCAGGCGTCAACGCACGGCAGAGAACTTGTAAGTGCGAGCCGCTTTTGCCGGAAATTTAATGCTGTATGGAATGCAGTGGAACGGGAGACTTTTTGTGTTGATTCAAGCACTTGCCTGCGCTGCAATGCGCCGATCTAGAGCGCAGCGCGCCTGCCTAGGCAGCGCCGCCTGTCTCCACAGAACACGTTAAACCTCATGACGCCCCAACAGAAGAAGCAACTGAGCTACGCCAAGGACCGCCGGAATACATACGGCGAGAACAGCAAGTCTTCGCGGAAGAACATTCCGTTGTCGAAAGCACTGGACATTCGGTCCGAGCGTCGTGCACAAGATTCGGCGCTGGCAAAAGCGGTTGTGGCAACGAACATCGATCAACTGGATGTGGCCGAGAACACTATGCGGGCAACCAAACCGCGGCAATGGCGCAAGTCGCCCGATGAGCCGCTGGGGCAAGTGCTCATTTCGAAGAACAAGCGGTCGGCGAAGAATGAGGTTTAACCTTTTGCTGCAGCGGACGGCTTCGCCGCCCGCTGAGCGCGAACGTTAAGCAAAGGAGTGCACTTGGATTCACTGCTAGCACCAATTGCAGGAGCCCTAAAGGAAAATCTCCTCGAATGGGAAGATCCTGATATAACAGCCTACAAGCTCGGTATCTGCCTTGGCCTTTTTCAGCCAGATGACGGTAGTTATGATCAATTTCGTGAGTACAAGGGTGTGCTCTGTACAGATAATGCAGCAAGTATGTTTCTGTATGAGACCATTGACAGACTTGTTGTGCTTGGACTGCTGGAAGCCGATAAAGAAAAATATAAGTATCGTTGGAATCCAGGCTCAGAGGATCGATTGCTTGCCTAACCGCGCTACAGGGACTTCCCGGTTAATCACGCCTTTGCTGTTTTCCCATCAAGACTTGCATTCGATTTGATGCAGCGCCACAGAGAACAGACTGCACATCATCTACAGGCGGCCTTGTTGCACTCGGGATTCGGTTTGGGCCCAGATACCAACCGCTCAGCAGGGCTCCATTCACTCGCCGCCGTCGCCACAATTGGCGCGGCACCCGGTTAGTCGAGCTTGCCTGCTGCCGGTCTGACCTGTGAATTGCATCTTCGAACGCACGTCTACCGGAAGAACTTGTTCGTCGGGGAATGCGTTCAGGCCTGCGCCAGGACCGGTATCGGCGGCACTTCGCCAGGCTTGACCGACACGTAATTCGGATCGAACTCTCGCCCTTTGGCGAGCAGCGCCCAGACGATGCGCGCGTTCTTGTTGGCCAGCGCCACCACCGCCTTTTGCCAGCCCACGCGGGCGAGCAACTGCACCAGCCACTGCGAGATCTTGTCGCTGCGTTTATGCGCGGTCATCACGGCCGACTTGGCGCCCTGGATCAGCTCGTGGGGTGAGCGTAGTGAACCCCAACACGATCAGCGCCTCCGCGTCTGTTGGGGTTCAGTACCCACACCCGGTGATTGCCGCGACGGCACGCAGTGTGCTTGTGTGCCGGCATGGATCGAACTTCAACAGAACCGCCCGTTCACACCTGGCTTGATGACGGCCATGCACTAATAGCGGGCTCATTGTTCGTCGCCTTGGGCCTCACCATGTTTGCACATGCCGGCCTGCTGACGGGCGGGGTCGCGGGAGTTGCCTTCCTCGCCAGCTACACCAGCGGCCTCAGTCTGGCGCTGTGCTTCTTCGCCTTCAGCCTGCCGTTCTTCCTGCTGTCCTGGCAGCGCCTCGGCAGAGAGTTCACGCTCAAAAGCCTCCTTGCCGTCTCGCTGGTTTCCGCCTGTACGGCGTTGGCACCCAGGGTGGTCCGCTTCGAGTTCCTGAACCCTTGGGTGGCCGCGGTACTTGGTGGCTTTCTCGTCGGATTCGGCCTCCTGGCCCTGCTTCGTCATCAGGCGAGCGTCGGCGGCGTCAATATCGTGGCGCAGTGGCTCCAGCAAACCAAGGGTCTGAGTGCAGGAAAGATTCAGATGTCGGTCGATGTCCTGGTCGTGCTTGCAGCGCTTTTCACCGTGCCGCCCGTTCGGGTTCTGCAGTCAGTCGTTGGCGCCGTGGCCATCGGCGCCATCCTCACACTGAACCACAAACCCGGCAGGTATCTGGGCGTGTAGACAGAGCGCCATCCCCGGCTTCACCGTGTCGACGTACCCGACCGGGACGCCGCCCACCACTGGGCCGCCAAGATCGCCGCCGCTTGCCGCTGCGCGCAGGACGTGCGCGAGTTCATGCCGCTGCCGCCGGAGGTGGCGGCCCGCCTGAGCAAGGCTTGAACGCGCGCGCCCCTCAGGGCGCCGCAATGCCGTCGATTCGGTCCAGGCGGACGACGATGTGGCCGTGCTGCTGGTTGCGCAGTTCCACCCAGCGGCCCGGCTCGATGCGCGTCACGGCGCCCGAGATCGCCTGCCCGTTCACATAGAGCGTGATGCCGCGCTTGTCCTGCAGCGCTGCGTTGAGCGCCTGCTCGATGCCTTGCTCGGCATCCGCCGCATGGGCCAGGCCCGAAGTGAAGGCGAAAGCGACAACGAGTGCGGCAAGCACATGGCGAGCAGAGGATGCTTGGAAAGCTTGTGAAGGCATGACGGTCTCCTGGAACTAAGGCATCGCACTGTGCCTGCCGCCTGTCGCGCGGCGGTTTCAGGCCGGACGGGCGTTTGTTTCGTTTGTTCATGTGCCCACGAGGGCCGTTGACGACCGCGATGCCGGAGGGGCCAGTCGCAATGCTGGACTGACGCTCGCATCCCCCCGCGGCAATCCTCAACCGAGAGGACACCGAGCCATCGCGCCGCCTTCTAGGGGTTGCCGGGCCACCGGGGCGGGCGGAGCCTCGAACCGTCGACTGCAAAGGAGCCGCGATGACACTTGCCGCTTGGAGATGCCTGCTGGCCGCCGTGCTGGCGACTGCCCTGCATTCGGCGCGAGCCGACGTTGTCACGGACTGGAACGTCACGGCGCTCGGCCTCACGGCGTCCAGCACGCCGCAAGTCGAGATGCGTGCCTTGGCTCTCACGCACGTCGCCATGTTCGACGCCGTCAACGCCATCACGCGCACGCACCAGGCCTACATGAGTCCCGCCCCCGCGGCACCGGCCGGCGCATCGGCCGAGGCGGCGGCGGCATCGGCGGCACATGCGGTGCTGGCGTCGATCTACCCGCTGCAAAAGCCTGCACTCGACGCCGCGTTGCAGGCGTCGCTTGCCAAGCTGCCCGATGGCGCCGGCAAGAGCGATGGCAGCGCCCTGGGCCGCCAGGTCGCCGAGCAATGCATCGCCATGCGCAGCAGCGACGGCTGGAACGCCCGCGTCGTCTACACGCCAGCCACCGCCCGAGGCAGTTGGCAGCCGGCGCCGCCCTCGATGGGCGGCTTTGCCTCGATCCACTGGGCCGAGGTCAAGCCCTTCTTCCTCAAATCAGCGGCGGAAGTGACGGCGCCCGGCCCGTTGGCGATTGACAGTGTGCAATACGCCAAGGAACTCGACGAGGTGAGGCGCCTGGGCGGGCGCAACTCCACCGAGCGAACTGCCGACCAGACGGCGGCGGCCATCTTCACGCTGATAAACGGCGGCCAGATGTGGAACGCCGCCGCGCGCGCCGCCGCCACCGCCAAGGGCACGTCGACGCCGGAGAACGCCCGGATCTTCGCCATCATCAACATGGCCGCGCTCGACGCCGTGATCGCCAGCTGGGAGGTCAAGCGCAAGATGGGCACCTGGCGCCCGGTGACGGCCATCCGCGCCGCTTCGAGCAATGCGGACCCGACCTGGGAGCCGTTGATCAACACGCCGCCGCACCCGGACTACCTCTCCGGCCATTCGGCGACGTCAGGCGCCTGGTCCAGGTCGCTCCAACTGCTGTTCGGCAACGACGGCGTGCCCTTCAGCGCCACCTTCAACAACGCGCTGACGCGTCATTTCAGCAGCTTCTCCCAGGCGGCGACGGAGATCGAGAATGCCCGGATCTGGGCAGGCATTCACACCCGCACGGCTGATGAGCACGCCACGGCTCTCGGCCGGAAGGTCGCGGAACTGGCCGTGCAGCGAGGAATGCAGAAGCTGCCGTGAAGCGATCCCCGCGGCTTGAATGAGCGCGATGAGCGCGCACTCGCTTGAGGCGATCAGCACTGTGACCAGGATCAGCGACCCGCGCCCGCCGCACGCGTGATCTGCACCTGCACCTCGCCCACGCCGGCAAACACATGCCGCGACTGCTGGCCGATGCGGATGTCGTGCACGCCGGTGATCATGCCGGTCGAGATGACGTCGCCGGCGCGCAGGATCTCGCCCTGCTGGGCACGCTTGTTCAGCGTGAAGGCCAGCGCGCCGAGAGGCCCTGGCTTGATGGCGACCTTGCCGGTGCCGACCGACTGGCCATCGATGAAGGTCTCCACATCGATGGTTTCCAGCTCGCGCCAGTTGGCGATCTCTGCACCGACGACGACGCCCCAGTTGTTGCCGAAGTCGGAGATGACGGCCCCCGGGCCGATGTCGTTCAGCGTCGCCAGCGGGCTGCTAGCGACTTCCACACCGATGTGCATGGACTTGACGAGCGGGGCGACGGTGTCGGCCGTCCAGTCGGCTTTGCCTGCCGGCGCATCGGCCGCGACGACGATGACGACTTCCGCCTCGACCGCCGCAAAGCCGCCTTCGAAGACCGGACATTGCGCGGCAACACCTTGCGCCACGTGGTGGACGTTGGCGGCAAAGGCGGGCCCGATGAGGCGCTCTTCAGGGAACTGCGCCGCGAATGCTGGGTTCACGCGGGCGACCTTCCAGCCCTTGACCGCATCGGGCCAGCGCGCGATGGCGGCGGCCTGGATGGCATAGGCCTCGGCCAGCGTTGCGGGCGGCGTGCCGGGGTAGGCTTCGATCGCAAGGCCGGCGGCGCGGGCTGCGGTGAAGGCTTCGGCGATTTGCTGGGTGGCGCTCATGAAGTTCTTTCTGTGCGCCGACCGGCGCGGTGATGCATGCGGTCGGCAATGTACCGCGCAAAACGAAACATGGTTTCACTTCTCGGGAGAGCGGTCCTATCCCGCCTGCTCCATGCGCACCGCGAACAGCGCCAGCTCGACATCATTGCGCACGCCGATCTTCTCCAGCACCCGGGCGCGGTAGGTGGACACGGTATTGGGCGAGAGCACCAGCTGTTCGGCGATCTCGCCCACGCTGCGGCCGGCCGCCAGCAGCTTGAAGACCTGGTATTCGCGGTGCGACAGCAGTTCGTGCAGCGGCTGCGTGTCGTCCGCCTGCCGGCCACCCGGCCCACCCGCGCCGATGGCGCCGGCCAGCTGCTCGGCCACGCTGGGCGTGATGAAGAGCTTGCCGCGGGCGACGCTGCGCACCGCGTCGATCATCTGTTCGCTGTCCGCGCTCTTGTTCAGGTAGCCGGCCGCGCCGAGCTTCAAGCTGCGCACGGCGTACTGGCGGTCCGGGTAGGTAGACAGCATCAGCACTGGCAGGCGCGGAAACTCGGACTTCAGCGCCTTCAGGATGTCCAGGCCGTCGCGCTGGGGCATGGCGATATCCAGCAGCACGACGTCGACCCCACCGATGCGCACCCGCTGGATGGCGTCGGGCCCGTTGGCGGCCTCACCGACCACTTGCACGTCCTCGGCTTCAGCCAGCACCTGCTTGATGCCTTGGCGGACGATCAGGTGGTCGTCGCAGATCAACACACGGATCATTTGTCCTCCACGGGCCGAGCGCCGGGCCGCTCCCAAGCCGGCCCGTCCGGGCGATGTGCTTGCCGGTCAATCCGGCAAGCATCGCCGCCCCCCCGGGGGCTGAGGCCGGACATAACGCGCCCAGTGGGCGCGTTGTGCCTGCCGAAGCGCTGCGGCCACWGGCCGCAGCGCGGTCCCGGCCAAGGTATTCCTTGGACGAGGGGCTTCATGCTTGCTCCAACGGCATGACGAGCCTGACGGTGGTGCCCCGCCCTGGAAAACTCTCGATGCCCACTCGCCCGCCAAAATGTCCCGCCCGCTCGCGCATGCCCAGCACGCCGTAGCTGCGCGCATCGTTGAGCGCCTCGGGCGCGGCGCCCACGCCATCGTCGCGCACCTGCAGGTAGAGCACCGGCCCCGGCGGCGCGTCCACGTCGAGGCGGATGGCCACGTGCCGCGCCCGCGCATGCCGGGCGATGTTGGACAGCACCTCCTGGAAGATGCGGAACACCGCGATGGCCAGGCCCCCTTCCGGCGGAACCACGTCGGCGGCCACGTGCATCTTGAAGTCGACCTGGCGCTCGTCGCTGCCAGCCAGCTCGAACTCCTGGGCCTGCCACTCCAGCGCCGCCCACAGGCCCTGGTGGTCCAGGATGCTGGGGCGCAGGTCCGTGATGATGCGGCCGACCGAGTCGACAGCGGTGTCCACCAGGCTGCCCATGCGCTGGCACTTGTCCACCATAGGCTCGCGCTGCGCCGCATCGCCCACGCGGCGGGCCAGCCAGTCCAGGTCCATCTTCAGCGCGACGAGCAGCGAGCCGAGTTCGTCATGGATCTCGCGGGCGATGCGCTTGCGCTCGGTCTCGCGCACGGCCTCCAGGTGGTGGGCCAGCTCGCGCAGCTCGGCGGTGCGCCCGGCCACGCGCTGCTCCAACTCGTCGTGGCTGGCGCGCAGCAGCGCCTCGGCCTGGCGGCGCGCCGAGATGTCAACGAAGGTGACGACGGCGCCCTGCACCTCCCCGGCCTCGATGACGGGATAGCTCGAATATTCGGCGGGGAAAGCGCTGCCGTCGGCCCGCCACAGCACCTCGTCGTCAATGCGGCAGGGCTCGCCACGGCGAAAGGCGTTGAAGATGGGGCAGTCGCACTCCGGATAGTGGGCACCACTTTCTCGCGAGTGGTGGATCAGCTCATGCATGTTGCGACCCAGCACCTGTTCCGTGCGCCAGCCCAGGGCCTCGCAGGCGGCACGGTTGACGAAGGTGCAGCAGCCGGCCATGTCGATGCCGAAGATGCCTTCACCCGTGCTTTCCAGCAGCAGCGAGGCGGTCGAGGGGTGGTCAAGGGCAAACGGCATGCTCATGAGATTAGCAAGCAGCGCGCCACTCAATGCCTTGGAACGAATAAGGAAATAAGAAAACTGTCCTTCCGCGAATAAGAGACTTTGGGCACCCTCTCGGCTTTCGTTCACCCGACGGCCCAGTCATGCCCCCTTTCCTGCCCACCCGCCGTGCCCTGGTCGCGCTGATGGCCGCCACGGCTGCCCTGCCCGCCTTGGCCTCGGACGCGACGCTGCTCAATGTCTCCTACGACGTCGCCCGCGAGCTCTACAAGCAGATCAACCCGGCCTTCGTTGCCGCGCAGAAGGCCAAGGGCCAGGCCGTGACCGTCAACCAGAGCCACGGCGGCTCCAGCAAGCAGATCGGTGCCGTCATCGGCGGCCTGGAGGCCGACGTCGTCACGATGAACCAGGCCACTGACGTCGACCAGCTCGCCAGCGCCGGCCTGACGCCGGCCGACTGGCGCAGCCGCTTCCCGAACAACGCGGCGCCCTATTCGTCGACCATGACCTTCCTCGTGCGCAAGGGGAACCCCAAGGGCATCAAGGACTGGAGCGACCTGGCCCGCCCTGGCGTGCAGGTCATCATCCCCAACCCCAAGGTCACCGGCAACGGCCGCTACAGCTATCTGGCCATCTGGGGCAGCGTCATCGCCACCGGCGGCAGCGAGGCCCAGGCCAAGGAGCTGGTGACCAAGGTGCTGACCAATGTGCCGGTGCTGGACGGTGGCGGCCGCGGCGCAACGACGACCTTCACGCAGCGCGGCATCGGTGACGTGCTCGTCACCTTCGAGGCCGAGGTCGAACTGATCGAGAACGAGTTCGGCAAGGGCCAGTTCGAGCAGGTCAACCCCAGCATCTCCATCGAGACCGACGCGCCGGTGGCCATCGTCGACAAGGTCGCGGCCAAGAAAGGCAGCGCGGCACTGGCCAAGGCCTACCTCGACTTCCACTGGAGCCCGGAAGGCCAGGAAATCATCGCCAAGAACAACTTCCGTCCGCGCGACCCGGCCATCTTCAAGAAGCACGCACAACGCTTCGCCAACATCAAGCTGTTCACGGTGGACCAGACGCTGGGCGGCTGGGCGAAGGTCAGCAAGCAGCATTTCGCCGACGGCGGCAGCTTCGACCAGGTGATGGCGGGGATCAAGCGTTGAACGCAGCGACTCCCACGGCCGACCTTGCGCGGGCCGGCCGGCCTGCCCGCGCGTCTTTCACGCGCCGCCGCGTGCTGCCCGGCTTCGCACCGACACTGGGCTTCACGCTGTTCTATCTGTCGCTGATCGTGCTGGTGCCGCTGGCAGCGGTCTTCCTGAAGTCCTCGGGCCACGGCTTCGACGCCTTCTGGGCCGCCGCCACCGCGCCGCGCGTGATGGCCTCCTACCGCCTGAGCTTCGGCGCGTCCCTGATCGCCGCGCTCATCAACCTCTTCTTCGGCCTCATCCTGGCCTGGTGCATCGTGCGCTATGAGTTCCCGGGCAAGAAGCTGGTCGACGCCCTCATCGACCTGCCCTTCGCCCTGCCCACGGCCGTCGCCGGCATCGCCTTGACGGCGCTGTACGCACCCAACGGCTGGGTCGGCGCCCTCTTCGCCAAGTACGACATCAAGATCGCCTTCACGCCGCTGGGCATCCTGCTGGCGCTGATCTTCATCGGCCTGCCCTTCATCGTGCGCACGGTGCAGCCGGTGCTGGAGGACATGGAGACCGAGTTGGAAGAAGCCGCGGCATCACTCGGCGCCCAGCGCTGGACGACCTTCCGCTATGTCGTGTTGCCCACGCTGCTGCCCGCCTTGCTGACCGGCTTCGCGCTGGCCTTCGCGCGCGCCGTCGGCGAGTACGGCTCGGTGATCTTCATCGCCGGCAACATCCCCATGGTCAGCGAGATCACGCCGCTGATGATCATTGCCAAGCTGGAGCAGTACGACTACGTGGGCGCCACGGCGATCGCGGCCGTCATGCTGATCGTCAGCTTTGTGCTGCTGCTGGCCATCAACGGCCTGCAGGCCTGGAGTTCGCGCCGGGGAGGAAAGCGATGAGCACGGCTTTGCACCTCGCACCACCGCGTGCTCGCGCCAAGTATCAGGACAACCCGGCCACGCGCGAATCGCCCGCGGTGCGTTTCACGCTGCTGGCGCTAGGCCTGACCTTCTTCGCCGTCTTCCTGCTGCTGCCGCTGGTGGCCGTGTTCACCGAGGCGCTGCGCAAGGGCTGGGAGGTGTACTTCGCGTCCATCGCCGAAGAGGAAACCTTCTCCGCCATCAAACTGACGCTGATCGCCACGGCCATCGCGGTGCCGTTGAACCTGGTGTTCGGCCTGAGCGCGTCGTGGCTGATCGCCAAGCATGAGTTCCGCGGCAAGCAGTTGCTGATCACGTTGATCGACCTGCCCTTCTCGGTCTCACCCGTCGTGGCCGGCCTGATGTATGTGCTGATCTTCGGCGCCCAGGGCTGGTTCGGCCCCTGGCTGCAGGCTCACGACGTGAAGATCATCTTCGCCGTGCCTGGCATCGTGCTGGCGACCGTCTTCGTGACCTTCCCCTTCGTCGCCCGCGAGCTGATCCCGCTGATGCAGGCGCAAGGGCGCGACGAGGAAGAGGCGGCCACTGTGCTCGGCGCCAGCGGCTGGCAGACCTTCCGCCGCGTCACGCTGCCCAACATCAAGTGGGGCCTGCTGTACGGCGTCATCCTGTGCAATGCACGCGCCATGGGCGAGTTCGGCGCGGTGTCGGTCGTCTCTGGCCACATTCGCGGCCTGACCAACACGCTGCCTTTGCACGTCGAGATCCTCTACAACGAATACCAGTTCGCGGCCGCCTTCGCCGTGGCCTCACTGCTCGCGCTGCTGGCGCTGGTGACACTGGTGATCAAGCAATTCATCGAGTGGCGCGCCAGCCAGTCGTCGCACGGGAGCGAATGATGGGTATCCAGGTTCAGAACATCCACAAGAGCTTCGGCAACTTCACCGCCTTGGGTGACGTGTCGCTGGAATTCCCGACCGGCGAGCTGGTGGCTCTGCTCGGCCCGTCGGGCTGCGGCAAGACGACGCTGCTGCGCATCATTGCTGGTCTGGAGCAGGCCGACCGCGGGCGCGTGCTGCTGGACGGCCAGGACGCTTCCGACACGCATGTGCGCGAGCGCCAGGTCGGCTTCGTGTTCCAGCATTACGCGCTGTTCCGCCACATGACGGTGTTCGACAACGTCGCGTTCGGCCTGCGCGTGAAGCCCAGGAAGCAGCGCCTGCCCGAGACCGAGATCAGGAAACGCGTGACCGAGCTGCTCAAGCTCGTGCAGCTGGACTGGCTGGGCGACCGCTTCCCGCCTCAGCTCTCGGGCGGCCAGCGCCAGCGCATCGCCCTGGCCCGCGCTCTGGCCGTGGAGCCGCGCGTGCTGCTGCTGGACGAACCCTTCGGCGCGCTCGACGCCAAGGTGCGCAAGGAACTGCGCCGCTGGCTGCGCCGCCTGCACGACGAGCTGCACATCACCAGCATCTTCGTCACGCACGATCAGGATGAAGCCCTGGAAGTCGCCGACCGCATCGTGCTGATGGACCACGGCCGCGTCGAGCAGGTTGGCACGCCGCAGGAGGTCTACGAGCGCCCAGCCACGCCTTTCGTCTACGGTTTCCTTGGCGCGGTCAACCGCTTCGTCGGCCACTCACGCGGCGGTGTGCTGCACATGGGCGAGCACCAGTTGCCGCACCAGGGCGCGCATGGTGACGGCGAAGTGCAGGCCTATGCACGGCCGCATGAACTGCAGATCCTGACCGACGAGTCGGCGCACGGCTTGTCGGCCACCGTGGAGCGCGTGCTGTCCTTCGGCGCGAGCGCGCGTGTCGAGCTGATCGGCCCGGATGGCCAGCCGCTGGAGGCAGAGCTGACGCGCGAGGAGGCAGACACGTTGCGGCTGCAAGGCGGGCAGCGCGTGAAGCTGAGCGCGGCACGGTTGAGTCTGTTCGAGGCCGGCGCGGGCATCTAGGGGGTCACCCCCGCCGGCTGTCCGCTTGCTGGTCGGGTTTGCGTCCGTCCAGGCAAGGGTCAGCGTCGACGAAGTCCGCCGGCGGGCCCTGCCAGGAGCCCGCCATGCCCATCCCCGCCCTGCAGCGCCGCCTGATCGGCCTCGCCGCCCTCGCCGTCCTCGGCGTCTACCACCTCACCCGGCCTGCTCACGCCTGTGGGCTTCCGCGCCCTGCATCGGCTGTCGTGCCCGAGTCCGCTGCCAGTGCCGCCAAACGCCGAAACGACACGGCGCTGCGGTTCGATCCGCCCGCAGCCGGGAAGCTGCGTCCGACCCGGGCCGATTACGAGGACTGCATCGATCACCCTTCACTCGACGGCCTGGTCACCGATTGCTCAGCGCTGCTGCCCGAAACGCCAGCCAAGCCCGCGCGCCCGGCCAAGGCCCGCTGAGCCGCGCCGCACCCGGCTGGCATATTCGGCCCGCGCATGCGCTGCTGCGCATTGCTTCCTTCCTTGATCGCAGGGCGCTGACCACACTGGGGGTTCCACTGTTCAAGGAACACCCAATGAGCATCACCGCCATCAACGTGCGCAACCAGTTCCGCGGCACGATCAAGGAAATCATCGAAGGCCCGGTCGTCTCCGAGGTCGACGTCCTCACCCGCAACGGCGACATCGTCACTTCGGTCATCACGACACGCTCGGTCAAGGACCTGGGCCTGGAGGTCGGCCGCGAGGTCGTCGCCCTGGTCAAGTCCACCGAAGTGTCGATCGCGACGCTGTAAGCCATGGCCTACCAGCCGCCGCGCGTTCTCATCATCCCGGGCCTGAACGACAGCGGCTCGGCGCATTGGCAAACCTGGCTGCAGGGGCAGTACCGCGACGCCCGCCGCGTCACGCAGCGCGACCCGAGCAAACCCGAGTTGGAGCGCTGGGCCGAGCGCATTCAGCGCACGCTGGAAGTGGCGGGTGAAGGGGAATGGCTGGCCGTGGCCCACAGCTTCGGCTGCCTGGCGCTGGCGCGCCACCTGGCTGACCACCCTGACTCCCCCATTCGCGAGGCCCTTTTCGTTGCCCCGGCCGAGCCTGACAAGTTCGGCATCGCCGAGTCGCTGCCCCACCATCGCCTGCCGCGCCGCTCGCGGCTGATCGCCAGCAGCACTGACCCGTGGATGAGCGCCGCCAGCGCCGCGCGTTGGGCGCACCGTTGGGGAGCGAGTTACAGCAATCTCGGCCCGGTCGGGCACATCAATGCCGAGGCCGGCTTCGGGCCCCTGCCGCTGGCCAAGAGCTGGATCGAAGCGGCCCGGGCGCGCGCCGCTGCCGAGCAGCGGCCGCGCCATGCCGAGTTCCGCGAGTGGGCCTTTGCCATCTGAAGTGGCGGCTCGGCAGCCGAGAGTTCAACAGCCGTGGACGAGGAACTCGACCCGCCGGTCGAGCGCGTCGGACAGGTCGTCGCGGCCGTTGCCGATCAGCGCCTGCCTGGAGCCGACGCCACTGCTGGCCAGTCGCGGCGTCAGCTTGGGTGCCACCCGCTTCAACTCGCCCGCGACCATCTCCGCGCGCATCAGCGAAATCCTTTCGTTCACCGGCTCGGCGCCGCTTGCGCTCGTGTGGCCGACCACGTCCAGGCAACTCGGCCGCGCCGCAGCACGGCGGCCGATCTCGCCCATCCACATCGCATAAGGCAACGCCGTGGTGCCCGGCGGCGACCAGATCGCCGCGGTGCCGGGCTTGAACAGCACCTTCACGCCCAGCCGCTTCTGGTCGAGCCCTTGCTCGACGATGTCGCCGAAGGCCTTGGCCGCCGCCGACCGCTGGCCGAGCCGCATCCGCGTGAGGTACAGCCCGGTGTGCACGCGCAACTGGTTGCCGCCGGGGCTGGCCAGCGCCGTCTCGAACAGCGTGGCGGCTTGCGCATAGCGCTTGGCGGCATAGGCCTCGCTGGCCTCAGCGATGGTCGCAGCCGTCACGATGCGGTCGATGTACAGCGGGTGGATGGCGTCGCCGGGCTTGGTGCCTTGACAGGTGCGCACATAGCCGGTGGTGGCATCGTCCGGCGCCCAAGCCGGTGAATCGGCGAACAGCGGCAACGGCGTCGTGTCTACGCCCTCGGGCAGCGCGAAGGCCAGGCCTTTGCTGACCAGCTTGCCGGTCTTCAGGTCCGCCAGGGCCAGGCAGATCCGGAAGGCTTCGCGCCTGCCCTCGCTCTTGCGCTCGGCATTCACGCCGGTGAAGGTCCCGGTCAGGATCAGCGGCCCGCGCACGACGTTGACCGGGTTGAACGGCTTGACGTTGTAGCGCGGGTACTGCTGGCCGATCAGCTTGACCAGTTGCGCGCCCAGCGTCTGCGTGGCATTCGATTGAAGCCCGGTCACACCGTCCACCAGAGGGTCGATCACCAGCTCCCGGGCCTCGGCCGGCTGCGCATCGGCGAGCAAAGCCGTGGCGGCGCGCAGCACGGCGGCATCGAACGGCAGCGTGGGGGGTGGCACCGGCGCCGGCGGCGGTGCAGGCACGGCGGCCGGGACCGGCGCTGCCGCGGGGGCCGTGGCAGGGCCGGGGGCACCGCAAGCGCCCAAAAGGCTCATGAGGCTCACGGCAGCCAACACCGCCAGCCGCCAGCCGGCCCTGGCCGGTCGGACCTGGAAGACAAAACTGCCGCGTCTGATTCGATGCTGTGTCATGGCGCGCTCGCGTCGGGCCTCGGGAGCCGCAAGCGTATCGCGCCTGCGCGCCCTAGCCGAGCGTTGACTTGAATACCGCCAGCGTCCTCTCCCAGGCCAGCTGCGCCGCCGCGGGGTCGTAGCGTGGCGTCGTGTCGTTGTTGAAGCCGTGCTGGGTGCCGGCGTAAACGAACTGCTCGTAGCGCACACCCGCCGCCTTCAATGCGGCCTCATAAGCCGGCCAGCTGGCGTTGACGCGCTCGTCGTTGCCGGCGTAGTGCAGCAGCAGCCGCGCCTTGATGCGCGGCACGTCTTCCAGCGCCGGTGCGGCGCCGTAGAAGGGCACGGCCACGGCGAGCTCGGGCACCTGCGTGGCCACATGGTTGGCCAGCGAGCCCCCCCAGCAGAAGCCGACCACGCCGACCTTGCCATTGGCATCCGGCAGCGCCAGCAGCCCGCGAGCAGCGGCGACGATGTCTGCACGCGTCTTGCCGGCGTCGAGCTTGCCGAAGAGCTCGCGCGCCTTGTCCTCGTCGCCCGGGTAGCCGCCCAGCGGCGCCAGTGCGTCGGGCGCATAGGCCGCGTAGCCGGCGAGCGCGACACGGCGGGCGATGTCCTCGATGTGCGGGTTCAGGCCGCGGTTCTCATGCACGACGAGCACGGCGGGCAGCTTGCCCGCGGCACTTGCCGGCTTGGCCAGATAGCCCTGCACCTTGCCATTGCCCTGCGGCGAGTCGAAGGCCTGGCGGCGCGTCACCAGGCGCGGGTCATCTGGCTTGACTTGCTGGGCCGCGGCGAAATTGGGGCTGAGTGTGGCCAACAGCGCAGCGGCACCAGCCGGGCCACCGGCAAAGCTGGCGGCCTGCTCAAGAAACCCGCGCCGGCTCAGGTCGCCGTGCACGTAGCGATCGAACAAGGCCCAGGCCTGGGTCGGAATGGCTTCCTTATGCATGCATTGACTCCTTGGATGCCGGCCAACTGTAGGCGTACCAAAACCGCCTGACACCACCACGAAGTGCATAACGATATGGCGAATGGTTCGACGACAGAAGTGATCGCTGTTTGCAGAATCGCCTCGCATGAACTTCCAGCAACTCCGTTCCGTCCGCGAAGCCCAGCGCCGCGGCTTCAACCTGACCGAAGTCGCGCAGGCCCTGCACACTTCGCAACCCGGCGTCAGCCGCCAGATCCGCGAGTTGGAAGAGGAGCTCGGCATCGAGCTCTTCGTGCGCGTGGGCAAGCGCCTCACAGGGCTGACCGAGCCGGGCGAGCACGTGCTGCCCGTCATCGAGCGACTGCTGCTGGAAGCCGAGAACCTCAAGCGCGCGGCCGATGACTTCGCCCAGGCGGGCAGCGGCCGCCTGCGCATTGCGGCCACGCACAGCCAGGCGCGCTACGCGCTGCCGCCCGCCGTGCGCGACTTCCGCGCTCATCACCCCGACGTCAGCCTGCATCTGCAGCAGGGCTCGCCCCAGCAGATCGCCCGCCTGCTTCTCGATGGCGAGGCGGACGTGGGCATCGCCACCGAGGCACTGGCCCAGTACCCCGAACTCGTCGCCCTGCCCTGCTACCGCTGGACGCACTCGGTCGTCGTGCCGCCCGACCACCCGCTGCTCGATGGCCCGCTGACGCTGGCCCGCCTGGCCCAATTTCCCATCGTCACCTACGAGCCCGGCTACACCGGCCGCTCCCACATCGACGAGGCCTTTGCCGCGGCCCAGTTGCAGCCCCACATCGTGCTGAGCGCGATGGATGCCGACGTCATCAAGACCTATGTGGAGCTGGGCCTGGGCGTGGGAATCGTCGCGGCCATCGCCTTCGACGAGGAGCGCGACCGCCATCTGCGTGCCATCGATGCCCGCCATCTGTTCGAGGACAACATGACGCGCCTGGCCGTGCGGCGCAGCGCCTATCTGCGCGACTACATCTACGAGTTCATCCAGACCTTTGCTTCGCCGCTCAAGCGCGAGGTCGTCGATGCGGCCCGCCACGAGCTGCCGACCGTGGCGGCTGAACCCGTGCTGGCCTGGTCGAAAGCCGCATGAGCTTGCGCGCTCTTCTTCTTTGCCCGCTCCTGCCCTGATCCCTAGAGTGAACCGCCTTACCCCTAACTCAAACACCATGCGCCGCCTTCTCACCGCCCTCTCCTTCGCTCTCGCCGCCACCGGCGCCTTTGCGCAGACCTCGCTGCTGAACGTCTCCTACGACCCGACGCGGGAGCTCTACCAGGACTTCAACAAGGCCTTCGCCGCGCAGTGGAAGGCCAAGACCGGCGAGACCGTCAGCGTGAAGGCCTCGCATGGCGGCTCGGGCAAGCAGGCCCGTGCCGTCATCGACGGGCTGGAGGCCGACGTCGTCACGCTGGCGCTGGCCTATGACATCGACGCCATCGCCGACCACAAGCTGCTGCCACTGGACTGGCAGAAGAAGCTGCCCAACAACGCCAGCCCCTACACCTCGACCATCGTCTTCCTGGTGCGCAAGGGCAACCCGAAGAAGATCAGCAACTGGCCCGACCTGGCCCGCAGCGGCGTCGACGTCATCACCCCCAACCCCAAGACCAGCGGCGGGGCGCGCTGGAACTACCTGGCGGCCTGGGGCTATGCGCTGAAGAACGGCGGCACGCCCGACTCGGCCAAGGACTTCGTCAAGCGCATCTACGCCAACACCAAGGTGCTGGACTCGGGCGCACGCGGCTCGACGACGACGTTTGTCGAGCGCGGCATCGGCGACGTGCTGATCGCCTGGGAGAACGAGGCCTACCTGGCCGTCAAGGAGCTCGGCCCGGACAAGTTCGAGATCGTCACGCCCAGCGTGTCCATCCTGGCCGAGCCGCCGGTGGCCATCGTCGACAAGGTCGTCGACAAGCGCGGCACGCGCAAGCAGGCCGAGGCCTATCTGAACTACCTCTACAGCCCCGAGGGCCAGGAGATCGCGGCCAAGAACTACTACCGCCCGCGTGACGCCAAGGTCGCTGCCAAGTACGCCAAGCAGTTCGGGCCGGTCAAGCTCTTCACCCTCGACGAGTACTTCGGCAACTGGCGCCAGGCCCAGAAGGCCCACTTCGACGATGGCGGCGTGTTCGACCAGATCTACGCGCCGGGTTCGAAGTAAGCGCACCAAGTCGGTCAGAAGCGCATGTGGTCGACCACCTCCGGTGGGTAGTGGCGCAGATAGGCCCGCCGGAGCGCCCCTTCGGCGACGGCCCGCTCGAACATCTGCACCAGCAGCACCAGGTCGGCGGCGTCGAGATTGCGCCTGGCCAGATAGACACCGTTCTCCATCAGCGGCAGGGTCTCCAGCAGCTCGATGCGAAAAGCCGTCTGCGACAGCGGCATCCGTGGCGCCAGGTCCAGGGCACCCTGGCCGGTCACGTGGGGCAGCAGCGTGAAGTCGGCGCGGCCCGCTCGCAACATGCGGCTGAGCGCCTCGATGTCGGGCACGATGTCGGCGCGTTTGTCCGCCAGCAATTGGTCGACGAAATCGCCATAGGCCTGCCCGAAGTAGTAGCCACGCACGAAGATGCCGCGCAAGCTCTTGTCGGCCAACAGCCGACTCAGGTCGGCCGGCACCGGCGCGTGCGTGCGTAGCGTCGCCACGGCCACGCCCTGGCGACTCAAGGGTACGAAGAGATGGGTCTGATCGCGCTCGGGTTTGCGCAATGCCGGCAAATAGAGATCGCCATCCTGCGCCTCGAACACCGTTCGCGCGGCGCGCGCGCGGGGCACGACGCTGAACCGGAACTCGCAGCCAAGCAGCGCGCCGCGCTCGCGCAGCAGTTCCGGCAGCACGCCCTCGACGCGCTCATCTTCGACGAACACCAGCCGTCCCGCTGGCGACACCGGCACGTCAATCGCACGCGAACAACCCGCCTCGGCAGCCGGAGCGAACAACCCGGCTACCGCAAGCACCAGCCCTACCCTGAGCGGAACTCGACGACCGCTTTGCATGCGCAAACAGTAACGGCTGCGTGCGTTGACAGCAAGCCCGGCAAGTCCAGGGCCATGCATCCGCTGCACGCCGGGTGGCCGGTGAGCCGCCCGGCGCTGCCCAACGATGCTCAGCGGCGTCGACGCTGCCAGGTCACCCCGCCCAGTGCGGCCATGCCGGCCAGCAACAGAGCCGACGGCGTTGGCTCCGGCACGGCCGCGGTCGTCAGCGTCACGTCGTCAATGAAGCTGGCCGCCGCAATGTGGCGGGCACCGGTGTCTGGCATGTCTTCGAAATAGCACCGCCTCGACACAAAGGGCGGCAAGGACGCGGTCCAAGACCACAAACCAGCAACATGACGGCGGCCGACAGACACATTAGGGGGGCGGCGCGTCTGCTAGCCTGCCGGGGTCAACGCCGGGCCGCGACCGACCGTTGGCCCGGACTCAGCCCGAAAGGCCCGCCCGCCATGACAGCCTTGCCCCGTCTCGCGCTTTGCACCGCCGCATTGCTGGCCGGCTGCGCCGCTGCGCCAATCCAGGCGCCCACGGTGGGCAGCCACAGCGCAGCCGCCGACACGCTGTGGTTGGATCGCTTGAGTTGGGGCGCCAGCAGCGCCGATCTCAGCCAGGTCCGCCGCCAGGGCCGCGAGGTCTGGCTGGAAGCCCAGCTCCAGCCTCGCATCCCGGGCGCACTGCCAGAAGCCGCTCAGGCGCAAATCCAGGCTCTCGCCGTCACCCAGCAGCCGTTGTTGCCCCTGGTGCAGCAGATGGAAGCCCAGCGCAAGGCCGCCGATGCACTGACCGACGACATGGCCAAGGCGGAGGCGCAGAAGAACTACCAGCAGGCTCTGACCAAGCTGGCCCGCGAGGCGTCGACGCGCCAGCTGCTGAATGCCCTGTACTCGCCCAACCAGGTCCAGGAGCAGATGACCTGGTTCTGGTTCAACCATTTCAACGTCCACCAGTACAAGAGCAACCTGCGCGTCATGGTGGGCGACTACGAGCAGGGCCTGCGCGAACGCGCGCTCGGGCGCTTTCGCGACCTGCTCGGCTACACGGCCCACCACCCGGCCATGCTGCGCTACCTCGACAACGAGCAGAACGCCGCCAACCGCATCAACGAGAACTACGCCCGCGAGCTGCTGGAGCTGCACACCCTGGGCGTGGGCGGTGGCTATAGCCAGAAGGATGTGCAGGAGCTGGCCCGCGTGCTGACCGGGCTGGGCGTGAACCTGACCGACAACAAACCCAAGCTCAAGCCCGCGCAGGAGGCGCAATACCGCCGAGACGGGCTGATGGAGTTCAACCCGGCGCGGCACGATTTCGGCGACAAGCAACTGCTCGGCATCGCCGTCAAGGGTCAGGGCGAAGCCGAACTGGACCAGGTGCTGGACCTGCTGGCCAAACACCCGAGCACGGCCCACTTCGTGTCGCGCAAGCTGGCCCAGTACTTCGTCGCCGACGAGCCGCCGCCGGCGCTGGTGGAGCGCATGGCGGAGCGCTGGCAGCAGAGCGATGGCCGCATCGCCGAGGTGCTGCGTGCCATGGTGGGCTCGCCCGAGTTCGAGGCGTCCCTGGGCCGCAAGTTCAAGGACCCGACGCATTACGTCGTCTCAGCCGTGCGCCTGGCCTATGCCGACAAGGTGGTGCTGAACACCGGCCCCATGATCGGCTGGCTCTACCGCCTCGGCCAGGCGCCCTACAACCGCCAGACGCCCGATGGCTATGCACTCGACGAAAGCGCCTGGGCGGGGCCCGGCCAGATGACGACGCGCTTCGAGATCGCGCGCGCCATCGGCAGCGGCAGCGCGGGCCTCTTCAAGGTCGAGGGCGAGCCCAAGGACAGGCCAGCCTTCCCGCAGATCGCCCACCCGCTGTACTACGAGGGCATCGCCCCGCGCCTGGCCGCCGCCACGCAGCAGGCGCTGGGTCAGGCCACGTCGCCACAGGAATGGAACACCTACCTGCTGGCCTCCCCCGACTTCATGAACAGGTGACGCCATGAACCGACGCCTTTTGCTCCAGCTCGGCCTCGCTGGCCTTGGTACGGCCGCCCTGCCCACGCAACTGTGGGCCGCAGCAGCCGACACGCCGCGCCTGCTGGTCGTCTTCCTGCGCGGTGCCTATGACGCGGCCAACCTGCTGGTGCCCACCTCATCCAGCTTCTACTACGAGGCCCGGCCCAACATCGCCATCGCCAAGACGGCCGCGCTGCCGCTGGACGCGAGTTGGGGCCTGTCGCCCGCGGTGGCCGACAGCATCCACCCACTTTGGCTCAAGGGCCAGGCCGCCTTCGTGCCCTTTGCCGGCACCAACGACACGACGCGCAGCCATTTCGAGACCCAGGACCACATCGAGCTGGGCCAGGCCGACGAGGGTTCACGTGACTTCCGCAGCGGCTTCATGAACCGGCTGGCCGGCGTACTGGGTGCGGGCTCGCCCGTCAGTTCGAGGTTGGAAGCCATGGCCTTCACCGACCAGGTGCCGCTGATCCTGCGTGGCAACCTGCCCGTGGCCAACCAGGCACTGCGCGACCTCGGCAAGCCGGCCATCAATGCCGCCCAGGCCCAGGTCATCGCCAGCATGTACGCCGGCACACGCATGGCCAACACGGTCAGCGGCGGCTTCGAGGTGCGCGACGAGGTGTCACGCGAAATGGCCGGTGAAATGGAAGCGGCCAGCCGCGGTGCCATTGCCGCCAAGGGCTTTGCGCTCGAAGCACGGCGCATCGCACGGCTGATGCGCGAACGCGTGACGCTGGGTTTCATCGACGTCGGCGGCTGGGACACCCATGTGGGCCAGGGCGGTGCGACCGGCCAGCTTGCCACCAAGCTCGGTGAGCTCGGCCGCGGCCTGGCGCTGTTTGCCGACGAGATGGGCCCGCAGTGGAACAACACCGTGGTGGTGGTGGTCAGCGAGTTTGGCCGCACCTTCCGCGAGAACGGCAACCGCGGCACCGACCATGGCCACGGCAGCGCCTACTGGGTGCTGGGCGGCGGCGTGAAGGGCGGGCAGGTGATGGGCGAACAGGTGGAGGTCAAGGCCGCCACGCTGTTCCAGAACCGCGACTACCCGGTGCTCAACGAGTACCGGGCGCTATTTGGCGGCCTGTTCAAGCGTATGTACGGCCTGAACGACGCGCAGCTGGCCGCCGTCTTTCCCGGGGCCAGCGCGCGCGATCTGGGCCTGGTTTAAGCCTTGCTCAGTCGGGCGGCAACCGTCTTGATGCGCTCGCCGAAGGCCTTGGCCGTGGCGAAGTCGCCCGCGGCCATTTCGTCCGTGGAGGCGTCGCTGGGCGAGACCGTCATCAGGCCGCCGAAGGACGCGACGTAGTTGATGTCGTCGCGCGTCGAAGCCTTCTTGTTGGCCGGCATCATGCCCGTGCCCACCCACAGCATGGAGTGCTGCTGGCTCAGCGTGAAGAAGTAGTGCAGCGTCGACAGCTTGTCGCCGTTCATCGAAGCGCTGTTCGTGAAGCCGGCGGCCAGCTTGTCCTTCCAGCCCTGGCCGAACCAGACCTTGCTGGATGCGTCGGCAAACTTCTTGAACTGCCAGCTGGCCGCGCCCATGTAGGTGGGGGAACCGAAGACGATGGCGTCGGCCGCGGCCAGCGCTTCCCAGTCTGCGTCCTTCAAATTGCCTTCGGCGTCGATGGCGATGAGCTGGGCGCCCGCGCTCTCGGCAACGGTCTCGGCGATGCGCTTGGTGTGGCCGTAGCCGGAGTGGTAGACGACAACGATCTTGCTCATGGAGGAATTCCTCTGTGGGTGGGGGATAAGAAACTCAGGCTGCCAGGTCGAAGACGAGGACCTCGGCATCATGGCCGGCCGTCAAGGCGAGGCGCGATGTTTCGCGAATCTGCAAGGCATCACCGGTTGCCAGGTCTTGTCCATTCACGCTGAGCGCGCCGCGCACGAGGTGCACATAGGCAAGGCGACCGGGCGCCAGCTCAAGTTCCGCTTGCTCGGCGCCATCGAACAGGCCCGCATACAGCTTGGCATCGGCATGGATGGTCACCGAGCCTTGCGAGCCGTCGTTGGCCGCGACGAGACGCAGCCGGCCGCGCTTGGAGCCGGCGTCGAAGTGCTTCTGCTCATAGCTCGGCGCGATGCCGCGGGCATCTGGCTGGATCCAGATCTGCAGGAAGTGCGTCGTTTCGTCCTTGGCATGGTTGAACTCGCTGTGCATCACGCCGGTACCGGCGCTCATCCGCTGCACATCGCCAGGGCGGATGACACCAGCGTTCGCACCACCGGCCTCGCCGTTACCCATGCTGTCCTTGTGCGCCAGTTCGCCGGAGAGCACGTAGCTGATGATCTCCATGTCGCGATGGCCGTGCGTGCCGAAGCCCTTGCCAGCAGCGACCTTGTCCTCGTTGATGACGCGCAGCGGCCCGAAGCCCATGCGGGCCGGGTCGTAGTAGTCGGCAAAGGAGAAGCTGTGGAAGGACTTCAGCCAGCCGTGGTCGGCGTAGCCGCGGTCACTGGACTTGATCAGTTGCATCACTGGGTTTTGCATGCTGGCTCCTTGCTTGTTGGCGATGGAGTCAATGTAGGAGCGACCGTCGTATCCGGGAGTCGGCCTGCGTTGAGGACATCATTCAAATAGACTGAACGCATGCCGAATCCTCAGGACAAACGCCGCGCACTGACCCCGGAAGCCCTGTCCATGATGGACACCATCGCCCGCACGGGCAGCTTCGCCGCCGCGGCTCGCGAGATGGGTCGGGTGCCGTCGGCGCTGACCTATTCCGTGCGCCAGCTGGAAGACGCGCTCGACGTGCTGCTCTTTGACCGCAGCTCCCGCCAGGCCGTGCTGACAGCGGCCGGCCAGGAGCTGCTGCACGAGGGCAGGCGCCTGCTGCAGGAACTGGACGCCGTGGCCAACCGCGTGCGGCGCATCTCCACCGGCTGGGAAAGCGAGCTGACGCTGGCCGTCGATGACGCCGTCGCCCGCCGGGCCCTGTTCGATCTGATGGAAGCTTTCTACGCCGAGAAGATCGACGGCGGCGGCCCACCGCCGACCCGGCTCAAGCTGCGCGTGGAGGTGCTGGCCGGCACCTGGGAGGCCTTGCTGCATGGCCAGGCCGACATAGCAGTCGGTGTACCGGGGCAGCTGCAGAACAGCGGCATTCACTGTGAGTTCGCGGGAGAGCTGGAGTTCGCCTTCTGCATTGCGCCCCACCATCCGCTGGCCAGCCTGCCCGAGCCGCTCAGCGCAAGCCAGATCGCCGAGCACCGCATCGTTGCCGTGGCTGACAGCGCCCGGCTGATGGCGCCGCTCAGCGTCGGTCTGCTGCCAGGCCAGGACGTGCTGACCGTGCCGTCGCTGGCCATCAAGCTGGAGGCCATGATGCGCGGCCTGGGCTGCGGCTCCCTGCCCGTGCCCATCGTGCGGCGCCACATCGAGGCCGGCCGCCTGGTGCGCAAGGCCACCTACGAAGGCCGGCGCACCGGCAAGATGCACTACGCCTGGCGCGACACCGGCCCTGTGCCGGGCAAGGCGCTGGCATGGTGGCTGGACAAGCTGCGCAGCGAGACGACGCGCAAGGCACTGCTCGAACAGCACGAGGGGCTGCTGCTCTGATGAGCTATCGAGGTCGATTCGCGCCCTCGCCCACCGGCCCGCTGCACGCCGGCTCGCTGGTGGCGGCGCTGGCGAGCTGGCTGGATGCCCGCGCCCACGGCGGCGAGTGGCTGGTGCGCATCGAAGACGTCGATGGCCCGCGCTGCCCGCCGGGCATGGACGAGGTCATCCTCGGCCAGCTCGATGCCCTCGGCCTGCGGCCCGACGAGCCGCCCGTCTGGCAGTCGCGCCGCGGCGAGCTGTATCAAGCCGCGCTGGACCGGTTGATTGCCTCCGGCCACGCCTATGGCTGCGCCTGCACGCGGGCCGAGATTGCAGCGGCAGCCGGCCCCAAGCCCAGGCATGGTGAACTGATCTATCCCGGCACCTGCCGAGATGGCACCCACGGCCGGCCGGTGCGGGCATGGCGCTTTCGCGTCGCGGGCCGCATCAACTGGCAGGACCGCCGGCTGGGCGCGCAATCGCAAGACCTCGAAACCGAAGTCGGCGACTTCATCCTCAAGCGCGCCGACGGCCTGTGGGCCTACCAGCTCGCCGTCGTCGCCGACGATGCCGAACAAGGCGTCACCGACATCGTCCGCGGTGAGGACCTGGCCGACAACACGCCGCGCCAGATCGCGCTGCAACGAGCACTTGGCTTTCCGACACCGCGCTATCTGCACACGCCGCTTGTGCTGGCGGTGGACGGGCACAAGCTGTCCAAGCAGAACGGCGCGGCGGCCATCGACCTTGCCGACCCTGCCGGGCGGCTGCGCGATGCCGCGAGTCGGCTGGGGCTGCGCTTGCCGGACGGGATGAACAGCGCCGAGGAAGTACTGACGGGCTCGGTGTCGAACTGGGAAGCGCTGGTGAGGGAATCAGTGGGTGAACGTTCGAGTTGAGACGCACAAGCTGGCGCGCCGAGCAGGAACAGGCTCAACCTTCCGACAACTGGCTCCACACCGGCCTGACCTCAATCGTGGCAACTGCAGCCATCGGGTGTTTGGCTGCGACCTCGACGGCGATGTCCAGACTGGCGCATTGGATGAGTTCATACGCGCACATTTGTTCGCGCGAGCGCGAGAACGGCCCTGAAGAGGGGCTGATCCTTCCATCCCTCACGCGCACGGTGACAGCCTCAGAGGCTGGCCGCAGTGGGTTGCCCTGGACTCGAATACCGCGAGCCTCCATCGACTTGATCCAGTCCATGATCTCCGCAACGAGGCGCTCCGTAGGTGCAAACCCGTCGTCGTGGGCGATGATGAGCAGATAGTTCATGCGTCTCTCTCAGAAGCGGCAGGGCAAAGGCGCCCTTCGACACGACGAACAAAGGGCTGAGCAATCGACACCAAGACCTCCCAGGCGACGAAACAGCCGCCTGGGCCAGGAGGCGACAATCCGGGGCTTTCCCCACAGCAAGGATTTCCCATGAACACCACGCCCACCGGCCTGCAGTTTGACGACACCGTCGAAGGCGATGGCAAGCAGGCAGCGGCCGGCCATGACGTCACCGTCCACTACACCGGCTGGCTCTGGGTCGACGGCGCCAAGACCGACAAGTTCGACTCCAGCAAGGACCGCGGCGACCCCTTCGAGTTCGAACTCGGCGCCGGCATGGTCATCCGCGGCTGGGACGAGGGCGTGCAGGGCATGAAGATCGGTGGCAAGCGCACGCTGATCATCCCGGCCGAACTGGGTTACGGCGCGCGTGGCGCCGGCGGCGTCATCCCGCCGAATGCGACGCTGTGCTTCGAGGTCGAGCTGCTGGGCCTCGCCGGCGGCCCCGAACATGTCGAGCTGAACCTGCACACCACCTCCAGCGGCCTGCAGTACGAGGACCGCTTGGTGGGCGACGGCGCCGAAGCCGCCAAGGGCCAGCGCGTGTCGGTGCACTACACCGGCTGGCTCTACAAGGACGGCATGAAGGGCAAGAAGTTCGACTCCAGCAAGGATCGCGGCCAGCCCTTCAAGTTCCGCCTCGGCGGCGGCGAAGTCATCCAGGGCTGGGACGAAGGCGTGCAGGGCATGAAGGTCGGCGGCACGCGCATGCTGGTGCTGCCGCCGGAGCTGGGCTATGGTGCCCACGGCGCGGGCGGCGTCATCCCGCCGAACGCGACGCTGCTGTTCGAGGTCGACCTTCTGGCGGTCTGACCCGAAGCCATTTCAAGCGACGGCAGGCGACTGACAAGCGCCTGTCATTCGCGGATGCTTTGATCCAGCCCGTTCACGAACCCAGATCACATCATGTCGATTGACCAACGCCGCTTCCCTCGCGTCGAGTTCTTCCTGGTGCCCGACGAGCACGAACAGCTGCCGGTCTGGGTCATCAAGCCCGAGGGCCTGGCCGAGAAGCGCGGCGGTGTCGTCGTCAACCTCAGCGAGGCCGGCCTGCAGATCCTGGCCGCGGCCGAGCCGCCGCTGGATGCCCAGCACTACGAGTTGCGCCTGCTGCTCGGCGAGGACGAGGGCGTGCCCCTCTTCAGCGCCGAGGTGCGCCGCGTCTGGACGCGGCCGCTGAGCCGCATCGTGCAGCTCGGCGGCTTCGAGTTCGAGTCGCCCAACTCCCAGGCCGAGGAGTTCCTGCTCGCGCAGACCGCGCAGATCACGGCGCGCAAATGGGTGCGCTGCGTGCTCGTGGAACGCATGACAGCCCTGGCCTGAATCCCTTCGCGTCCAGCCCCCTGGTGAGCGGGGCTGGACTGGGTTAGCGTGGTCGCGGGGCAGGTTTGCCCCGCCATTGCCCACGTCATGCTCGAAACCGACCACCTGCTGCGCTACTGGACCGACAGCCAATGGGCGGCCAACGTGCTGATGCTGATGCATCTGCTGGGCGCCATGGTGCTGGGCCTGTTGCTCGGCTATGAGCGGGCCTACCACGGCCGTGCCGCCGGCATGCGCACATACGCGCTGGTCTGCATGGCGTCCTGCGCCGTGACCATCCTCGTCGGCTACCCCGACCAATGGTTCGGCGGCCACATGGCCGGCGGTTCGCTGCCGCAGTTCACCGACCCGACGCGGGTCATTCAGGGTGTGGTGACGGGCATCGGCTTCCTGTGCGCCGGCGTCATCATGCGCGAGGGCATGAACATCTCGGGGCTGACGACGGCGGCGTCGATGTGGGCGGCATCGGCCATCGGCATCGTGCTGGGCATGGGCTTCTATTTCGCCGCCATCGCACTGACGCTGCTGTGCGCCACGCTGATGATGTGGGGCGCCAAGCTGGAAAGCCGCCTGCCCTCCCACCCGGCCATCGCGGTGACGCTGCGCGGCGAATCGGGCCGGCGCTTCACGCAGGCCGAACTGGCCGAGTTCGCCGATGGCCTGGGCTACCGCTTCGCGCCCGGCTCGCTGAGCATCGAGAAGCAGGGCGACCATGAAGAGTGGCGCTTCGTCTGCACGGCCAAGCAGAACTTCAAGGGCCAGACGCTATGCCGCTTCACCGACCGGCTGCATGAGCTGCCCGGCGTGGCGGGATACCGCGTGACCCACGCTCGCAACTAGAGCAGGCTCACGGCGGCCAGGTTCAGCAGCGAGGTCTCGCGCATCAGCCGCACGAAGTCAGCCAGGAAGGGCTTGGCCGCGAGCCCTTCGGTGCTGACGGCGTAGAGCCGCCCGGTCAGCCCGCCCTCCCCGATGCGTTGGCGCGCCACATAGCCACGCGCCAGATAGCCCTCCACCGCCCACAGCGGCAGCGCTGCAATGCCGCGGCCGCTGGCAACCAGCTGCAGCATGGCCACCGTCAACTCGCTGGTGCGGCGCGGCGGCGTGATGCCGGCGGGCTGCAGCACGCGGCGCACGAGGTCCAACATCTCGTCGGGCACCGGGTAGGTGATGAGGGTGTGGTCAGCAAAATCGAGCGCTTCGAGCCAGGGCTTGGCCAGCAGCGCATGGCCCTTGGGCAGCAGCGCAATGATCTCGAAGCTGAACAGCGGGTGCACGACGACGCCGGTCTCGTCGGCGTCCACATCCGACACGATGGCCAGCTCGGCGCGGTCCTGGTGCAGCAGGCCCACGGGGTCGGCCTGGAAGCCGGAGACGATGTCCAGCTCCACCTCCGGCCAGCGGCCGCGGAAGGCGTCCATGGCCGGCATCAGCCAGTCGAAGCAGGTGTGGCATTCCACGGCGATGCGCAATTGGCCGGCCGAGCCGTCCACCAGCCGGCGCACGTCGCGATCGGCCTCATCGACCTGGGTCAGCACGATGTCTGCCAGCTTCAACAGCCGCTGCCCGACCGCGCCGAACACCAGCGGGTTGCTCTTGCGGGCGAACAGCTCGGCGCCGTAGTGCTCCTCCAGGGCCTTGAGCTGGTGGGACAAGGCCGACTGCGTCAGGTTCAGCAACTGCGCCGCTCGGGACAGATTGCCGGCCTCGCGCAAAGCAACCAGGGTGCGCAGATGGCGCAGTTCGAGCGGCGTTTGCATGAGCGGAACTTTTGATGATTCAGAAAACGTTTCGTTTGAATCATAGTCATGAAGTGCCGATCATCACGAATCGCTTTCAGCATTGTTCGATTCATCATGATCAAGACTCATATCCTCGGCTTCCCGCGCATGGGCGAGCACCGCGAACTGAAGACGGCGCTGGAGCGCCACTGGCGCGGCGAGCTGCCTGCCACCGAGCTGGAAGCCCAGGCCGCCGCGCTGCGCGCCCGCCACTGGAAGCTGCAGCAGGACGCGGGGCTGGACCATGTCACCGTCGGCGACTTCGCCCTCTACGACCACGTCGCCCATCTGATCCAGCTGTTCGGCTGCGAACCGGCCCGCTTTGGCTTCAACGGCCAGGAGACCCCGCTGCAGCGCTATTTCGCGATGGCCCGTGGCATCACGACGACCCATGCCCACACCGAGGCCTGTGGCTGCAGCGGCACGCACGTCGATGGCGTGCCCGCGCTGGAGATGACCAAGTGGTTCGACACCAACTACCACTACCTCGTCCCCGAGTTCGACAGCGCGACCGAATTCAGCCTGAACGCCGAGCGCCTGCTCGCCGAAGTCGATGAGGCCATCGCCCTGCCGGCCAGCCCCAAGGTCGCGCTGCTCGGGCCAGTCAGCTTCCTGTATCTGGGCAAGAGCAAGCAGGAAGGCTTTGACCGGCTGGTGCTGCTGAAGCGCCTGCTGCCCGCCTATGAGCAGTTGCTGACCCGCTTGGCCGCCCGCGGCGTGACCTGGGTGCAGTTGGACGAGCCCATCCTCGGCCTGGACCTCAGCCCGGCATGGCAAGACGCCTTGCGCCTGGCCTATGCGCGCCTGGGCGTCGTCGGCCAGCCCCTGCTGCTGGCCACCTATTTCTCGCCGCTGGGCGACAACCTGGCGCTCGCCTGCGAACTGCCCGTCGCCGGCCTGCATGTCGACGCCGTGCGCGCCCCCGAGGAGCTGCTGCCCGTGGCCCTGCGACTGCCGCTGGACCGTGAGCTGTCGGTCGGCATCATCGACGGCCGCAACATCTGGCGCAGTGACCTCGACCAGGCGCTGTCACAGCTCAACAAGGTCCGCGAACTGCGCGGCGGCCGGCTGTGGGTGGCGCCGTCCTGCTCGCTGCTGCACGTGCCCTTCGGCCTGCGCCACGACGCAGCGCTGGACACCGAGCTGCAAGGCTGGCTGGCCGGCGCCGTCGAGAAGCTGGACGAGTTGCGCGTGCTCAAGCGAGCACTGTGGGGCGACGAAGCGAGCGTGGCCCGTGAACTGGCCGAGTCGCGCATTGCCCGCGCCAACCGCGTCACCAGCCGGCGGGTGCGCAATGGCACCGTCGCGGCCCGTCTCAAGGCCTTGCCGACCGATGCCGATCAGCGCCGCTCACCCTTCCCCACCCGTCAGGCCGCACAACGCCAGCGCCTGCGCCTGCCAGCCTTCCCGACGACGACCATCGGCTCCTTCCCGCAAACGGCCGAGATCCGCGCTGCCCGCGCCGCCTTCAAGCGCGGCACGCTGGGCGACGTCGCCTACCGCGAGGCCATGCAGCGCGAAATCCAGCTCGCGGTCAGCAAGCAGGAATCGTTAGGGCTGGACGTGCTCGTGCACGGCGAGGCCGAGCGCAATGACATGGTCGAGTACTTCGGCGAGCAGCTCTCGGGCTTCGCCTTCACCGCCAACGGCTGGGTGCAGAGCTACGGCTCACGCTGCGTGAAGCCGCCGGTGCTGTTCGGCGACGTGTCGCGCCCCAAGGCCATGACGGTGGACTGGACCGTCTTCGCGCAGAGCCTGACGGCCAAGCCCATGAAGGGCATGCTGACCGGCCCCATCACCATCCTGCAATGGTCCTTTGTGCGCGACGACCAGCCGCGCGCCACCACGGCGCTGCAGATCGCGCTGGCCATCCGCGACGAGGTGGTCGACCTGGAGGCCGCCGGCATTGCCGTCATCCAGATCGATGAGCCTGCCATCCGCGAAGGCCTGCCGCTGCGCCGCGCGGCCTGGGGCGCCTACCTGGCCTGGGCCACGCGCGCATTCCGCGTGTCGGCCAGCGCCGTGCGCGATGACACGCAGATCCACACCCATATGTGCTACTCGGAGTTCAACGACATCCTGCCCGAGATTGCCGCGATGGACGCCGACGTCATCACCATCGAGACCAGCCGCTCCGACATGGAACTGCTGCGCGGCTTTGGCGACTTCCGCTACCCCAACGAGATCGGCCCTGGCGTCTACGACATCCACTCACCGCGCGTGCCCGACGCGGCCGAGATGCTGCGCCTGCTGCGCAAGGCCGCCGAGGTCATCCCGGCTGACCTGCTCTGGGTCAATCCCGACTGCGGGCTGAAAACGCGGGGGTGGCCGGAGACCGAGGCGGCGCTGGCCCACATGGTGGCGGCGGCGCGCGAGCTGCGGGCGGAGGCGACGCCGGCCTGAATGCTCAGTGCTCGGCCTTCTCCTGAGGTTCGGCCAGCATGTCGGCGTGACGGTGGACGATCTTCCATTCGCCGTCTTCGCGACGGAACACCTCGGTGACACGCAGCGTCATCGACAGCAACTCGTCCTTGCCTTTTATCTGCACCCTGGCGTGCTGCAGGCCGGTCCAGTAGCCAACCTCGTGGTCGGCCGCGCTGTGGAAGATCTCAAAGCGGCTGCTTTGCGTGCCCTCGTCGAAGGCCTCCGCATCCTTGGCCTGGCGCTCCTTCACGGCCACCGCGCCGCGCACATGGCCACCGCCGGGGGGAAAGAAGCTCGCCTTGCCGTGCGCGGCAGCCAGCGCCAGGAAGGCGTCCGGCTGCCCGCGCACGTAGTCGAGCGAGGCGACTTCTCTCGCGTGCAGAAATTGCGTGAAAGATTCGGTCATGACGGCTCCCGAGGCGACGACGCATTCACTGTGCGGCCCAGTGCATTCACCCACTGCCGGAGCGGCCTGCATCGCCCCGTAGGCCAAGGCCTACTCGATGGCCGGATAGTCGCCGAGGCCGTCCGGCCAGGGCGTCAGGATCTCGAAGCCGTCGGCCGTCACGGTCACCATGTGCTCCCACTGGGCCGACAGCGAGTGGTCGCGCGTCACCACCGTCCAGCCGTCGTTCAGCTCGCGGATGCCGGCGGCGCCCGCGTTGATCATGGGCTCGATCGTGAAGATCATGCCCTCCTGCAGCTTCAGGCCTTCGCCCGGGCGGCCAAAGTGATTGACGTGCGGGTCGTCGTGATAGACGTCGCCGATGCCATGGCCGCCGTACTCGCGCACGACGCTGAAGCCGGCCGCATGCGCAACTGTCTGGATGGCATGGCCCACATCGCCTAACGTCGCACCCGGGCGCACCTGGCGGATGCCGGCGCGCAGCGCCTCATAGGTCGTGTTGACGAGCCGGCGTGCCAGCACATTGGCCTCGCCAACGATGAACATGCGGCTGCTGTCGCCGAACCAGCCGTCCTTGGTCAGCGTCACGTCCACATTGACGATGTCGCCCTTCTTCAGCCGTTTGTCCTTGGACGGAATGCCGTGGCAGACGACGTGATTCGGCGAGATGCAGGCTGTCTTTGGGTAGCCGTGATAGCCGACGTTGGACGGGATGCACTTCAGCGTGTTGACGATGTAGTCGTGGCAGATGTCGTCCAGCTCCTCGGTCGTCACACCGGGCACGACATGGGGCTTGAGCATGGCCAGCACCTCGGCGATGAGGTGCCCGGCCTCGCGAGCCTTGGCGACCTCGGCGGATGTTCGCAGTTTCAGGCTCTTCATGCCCGGGCCCCCTTGGCCTTGGGTGCCTGAGCCCAGCCGGCCAGGCGCGCCAGGTCCAGCCCGCCCTCCTGCTCGGCGCGGATCAGCAGCTGGCAGATCTCGCTGTGGCTCAGCTGCGGGTGCAGTTCGGCCAGCATGCCGATGCGCATCCAGTGCTCGGCCTGGGCATTGATGGAACGCGACAAGGCCTGGCTCGCAACGCGCAGGCTCTCGTGCATCGGATCGGAGATTTTGACGATTCCCATGCCGCGACTATATACGCTTCGTATACGAAACGTATATCACTCAGGCTTGGGCACCACCACCGTTTCGTAGGCGCTCAGGAACTCGGGCGGCATGCGCCGCGGCTTGCCGCTGCTGATCTCGATGCACACCAGCAACCACCGGCCGCGCACCAGCGTGACGCCGTCACTCGCGCGGCGCAGTTGGAAGCGGCGCTCCATCGTCAGCTTGCCGTCGCTGTCGGTCAGCCATGTGCCGAGCACCAGGGCCTCGCCCTCGAACGAAGGCAGCAGGTAGTCGTAGTGGCCTTCGCGAATGGCCATGGCGCGGTCCTGGCGGCGGTAGTCGTCAAGCGACAGGCCGAGCGCCTCGGAATGCGCCCAGCCGGCCTGCTCGCACCATTGCACATAGACGGCGTTGTTGGTGTGGTCCAACCCGTCGATGTGTTCGGCCGCCGGCGTCAGCGCCAGCGTGAACGGGGACGGGTAGTCCCAGTCATTCATACACGGAGACTTCCGGCCGGCGCGCCAGCACCGCGATGGGCGGCGCCCAACGCTCGCCGCGCGGCTTCTTGCTCGTCACCAGCGTGATCTCGCTGGGCTCAAACACCTCGACGTTGTGCGTGATCGGCGTCGTCAGCAGGTATTGCGCGCGGGTCGAGCGCAGGAAGTGCCCGACGAGCTGGATGTTGCGCACGTCCAGGTGGGCGAAGGGTTCGTCGATGAAGACGAAGCCGCCCGGCGTCTCGTCGTCCTTCATCAGGCCCACCAGCAGGATCAGGCTCTTCAGCACCTGCTGGCCGCCCGACGCCTCACCGTCATTCAGGCCGACCTCACCCTTGCCGTCGAAGTTGAACTTGACCTGTAGGCCCGCTTGCGCGAGTACGGTGTCGTCGTTGTCCAGGTGGGGTAGCACGGCTTCGGCGGTCACGCCGGCCAGTTCACCCAGTTCGGCAACGTTCTTCTTGTAGCGGCGCACGGTGGCGCGCATCACGTCGATGTAGCGCTCGCGGGCGTTGAAGGCGGCGATGCGGGCCAGCTCGTTGCTGGCGCGGCGGTCGCTGAGCTGGGTGTCCTGCTCGTGCACCTGGGCCGACATGCGGGCGTGACGGTCCACGACGCTGGCATCGACCTCCCAGTGGCCGCCTTGCAGTTCCTGGTCGACATGGTGGGCGCGGATCTCGGCCTGGCGGGCGTTCTCGAACTCGTCACGCAGCGCGGCCAGCGCGATGGGCGTGACCCAGGACTTGGGGAACTGGCTTTTCTGCGTGCGCGACTGACGCGATGCCGCACGCAGCGCCTCGCGTTTGGCCTCGTGCTCACGCACTCGGCCCGAAGCTGAGCCCTCGCCGTCGCGCAGCGCGATCTGCGCGGCTTCATAGGCCTGCTCGCTGCGCGTGGAGTCGCGCAGCATGCGGTCGTGCTCGCTGTCCAGCGTGCTCATGCGCGTGGACGCTTCGGCGCGCGCTTGGCGCAGCACCGGCAGGCGCGCGCGGGCTTCGGCGAATTCGTCGGAGCGTTCGCTCAATTCCTGCGCAGCCTTATGCCCAACGGCTGCGCGCTGCACGTCCTTGAACTGGCGTTCGACTTCCGCCTGCGCCTTGGCGATGCGGCTCAGCTCACCGTCCCAGCGGGCCAGCTCGGCCTCCAGCGCACCGCGGCGCGAGTCCACGGCCGACGCGCCGAACTGATGGTCGCGCGGCTCGACGAAGACGCTGCGGCCGCCGCGGCCGTCGCGGTAGTAGGCGTCGGTCGTGATCCATTCGCCGCCAGCCTTGGCGCCCTCTTCCGTCGACGTGACGCAGCGGATGCCGCCCAGCTGGCGCACCAGCCAGGTCGGCAGCGGCGCACTGACGTTCAGCGCCGCCAGCAGCGAGCCGGCCGGCGCCTGGCCTGCGGCCTGCGTGTCGGCGACGACGTAGTGGCGGTAGCGCTGCTTCGCCGCAATGTCGAAGGCGCGGCCTTCGTCGCTGCGGTGCTTCAGCACGACGACCCAGCGCGATGGGCGCAGCAGGCCTTCGGCGGCGGCGCGCCAGGTTTCGTCGGCGATGTCGACGCTGTCGGCAACGAGGTGGTGGGCGATGCCCGCGTCGTCCAGCGCGCGCTTCATCGGCGCGACCTCGGGCGGCGGCGGGGGCAGGCGCTTGCCGCTCAGCTCGCCCAATGCGGTCTGCGCGCGGGCGGCCTTGTCGCTGGCACGGGTGTAGTCGGCGCGCAGGCGCTCGCGTTCGCCGGCCAGTTCCTGCATGCGCGCCGTCAGCGCGGCGGCATCGGCCTCCACGTCGGCCAGCGCCTTCAGTTCGTCCTCACGCTTGACCAAGGCCTCGGCGGGCCGCTCGGCTTCGCGCGCCGAGTCGAACGCGGCGCGGGCCTCACGGCGTTCGCCGTCCAGCGCCTTCATGCGCTCCTTGGCCGCTTCCTGCGCCGTGAACAAACCATGCAGCGCCGCGCGCTTCTCGGTCAGCACCTTCACGTCACCCGAGGCAAACAGGCGCTGGCGGTGCAACTCGCGCGCATCGCGGGTGATGCGTTCGCGCACCTCGCTCCAGCGCAGCACGGGCAGCACTTCGGTGGCCAGGCGCTCGCGCTCCTGGATCTTGAGCTGGTACTGGCGGTGGCTGTTGACGCGGTTGGCCAGGTCGCTCAACTGCGCCTGCGTGTGCGCCAGCTCGGCACCGGCCTGCTCGACTTCCTTGCCCAGCTGTTGCTGGTGGCTGCGCGCCTGCTCGTAGCGGTCCAGCACCTCCTGGTCGCCGAACACCTCGAAGACGAGGCGCAGCAGCTCCTTAGGAGAAAGCTCGCAGAGCCGGTCGGTCTGGCCCTGCTCCAGCGCCAGCACGCGACCGATGGCGCGCGTGAGGCCGGCCGCTTCCAGCCGCTTCTTCCACGCCTCGATGCCCAGCCAGTCGCGGTCGCCTTTTTCGGCCAGTTGCTCGATCTCATGCGCACCGTCGAGGATGGTGTAGCGGCGCACCCAGTCGCCACCGTGGCGCTCGATGCGGCAGGCCAGCGTCACTTGGTCGCCGTACAGCAGCGACGAAGCGAATGGCCGGCTGCTGTTCTGGCGCGAGCGCGGGCGGTTGTCCACCAGCGCGCGCAGCCAGGCCGTCTCGGCGTTGGCGTGGCGGGCGTAGGTCTTGTACGTGCGGCCGCCGGAACACTCCAGGCCCAGCAGCGTGCGCATGGCGTCCAGCAGCGTGGTCTTGCCCGAGCCGTTGGGGCCGGCGATGGTGATGATGGCGCCGTCCAGCGGCAGCGTGACGCGCTGGCAGTAGTCCCAGTGCAGCAGTTCTAGCGATTGCAGGTGGAACATCAGTCGTCGATATGTTGTTGTTCTTCTTCACGCGGCAGCGCGTGGCCGGCGCGGGCGAGCACGTCGCCCATGGCGCCATCGAGGATGCGCGGCGCCAGCAGGTCGTAGTCGATCAGCAGGTCCAGCAGCGGCCCCTCGGCAATGTCCTCGCCGCGGCGCGTGATGAAGCCGTGGCGCTCCAGCAGCTTGAGGTTGGTGTCCAGCCGCAGCTTCTTGCCGAGCTGGTCGCCAAAGTCCGCCAGCAGGCTGCGGTAGCTGATCAGCGGCGCGACGCTGGCGGCCTGGGGCAGCGGCTTGTCGGCCGCGAACATCTCGCCCTGGCCGGCGTGGATGGCGTCGCTGCGCGCGACCTGGCGCTGGCGCTTCGGCAACACGATGAGCGACCACAGCACCACCAGCAGCGCCACGCCATCGCGCGGCAGATCGAGGTTGTTGTTAGCGGCCAGGCCCATCTCGCCGAACACGGCGCTTTCGGCCGGTCGCACGAGGGCGACGGCGATGTGGTCGGCGTGCACGTTGTCCACCACCTTGAGCCCGACGGCCCCCAGGCGCTGGCCCAGCAGGGTCCACAGCTCGGTGTCGATCAGCGCGCGGCGCACCAGCGGGTGGCTGCGCGGCAGCCAGCGCCGGGCCAGCAGTTGCGCCGCCAGTTGGGCGGCGTCGTCGAGAGGTTGGCTCATGAAGAAGAGGCTTCAGGTGTGAGGACGCCGCGGCTCATCCATTTGACGAACTCGTCGTCGACGGGGCCTTGTTCGGCGGACCAGCGCACGCTCCACGGCTGGCGGGCCATGTCGCCGGTGGCGCCCTTGAGGTGACGCGCCTGCGCGTCGCCCAGCAGTGGCAGCAGCTGGGCGCGGTAGGCGGCGCGCGCGTAGCTGTCACCCAGCACGGCGGGTGACAGGTCGCGTTCGATGGGATCAGTGGCCGCCCAGGCCGTCAGCAGCGCCTGCATCTGGTCCATGTCAGGCGGCAACTGCATGACAGCCAGCTCGCCCGTCGGCGCGGCCTGGCCTTGCGGCAGCGCGGCGATCTCGGCAGGCTTGGGGCGGTCGCGCTCGAACTCGGCCTCGGCCGTGTCGACGAGGTCGTGCTGCGACACGAGCACGGGGTGCACCGGCCGCTCCCAGCCATCAGCCAGCAGTTTGGCCAGGTCGCCCTGGCTCTGCAGCCAGCGGCGAACATCGGTCGTCGTGATGCCGGTGGAGCCGAGCGTCACACGCTGGCGGTCGGCTTGCTGCAACGCGCGGTTGAACTGGCTGGCCATCGCCAGCAGCCGCGCCTGCGCCAGGCCCAGCTCGCGGGCCAGGCGCTCCAGACGGGCATCGCCGGCGGCTTCGGCCTGGGCAATGATGGCACCCAGCGCCTCGCCAGCGCGATCCACCAGCGTCAGCGCCTTCTCGAAACGGGTGCGTGCGCGGCGCAGCGCGAACTCGCTGCCGCTGGCGATGGCATCGGCAAACTCGTCGTACAGGCGTGAGAGTTGGGCCAGCAGATGCTGCAGTTGCGCAGGTTGCAAGGTGCCGAGCTGATGGGCGCCGGCCACGCCAGCCAGCAGCGAGGCCAGGTCGCCGTCGGGCGCCTGCTCCTGCGTCAGCGGCTGCAGCAGGCCCACGAGCTGCTGGGCCAGCGGCGTGACGGCATAGGTCTGCGCGGTCGCGTCCCAGGCCAGCAGGTCGGCCTCGCGCAGGCGCTTGAGCACGCTGTCCAGCACCTCGTCGCGCAGCACGTGGAAGGCCTGGTTCAAGGCCTCGCGGGTCAGGCGCGACTCGCGCAAAGCCAGCAGCTCGAAGAACACCCACAGCCGCAGCCGCGTGACGCCCGCCGGGCCCTGGAACAGCGCCCGCAGCGCGACCTGCAAGGCGTCCTGGCGTTCGAGCTGCCACCACAGCAGCGCATCCGCCGGCGCGGCGCCGTCGCGGAAGTAGTCCTCCACGCGATCGGGGCGCGCGGTGTCGTCGGTGTCCAGGGGTGTCGTCAACATGGGGCGCGGATTATCGACGGGCCCTGAAGCCGCCAAATTAGGTGGTGTCGAGGGGTTTGACAGTCGACAGTCGCCGTCGGACAAGCTCATCACCAATTTCAATATCGACATCGGCTCGGCCCTGGGCACCAACGACGCTTTCGTCGGCTTCACGGCCGCGACCGGCTCGGGCTACCAGAACCACGACATCCTGAACTGGCGGCTGGCCAGCGACACCTCCATCACCACCGATCCAGGCCGTCTGCCCGAGCCGGCCGACCTGGCGCTGCTGAGCCTGGCCGGCGTGACGGCCCTCGCAGCCTCCCGGCGTCGCCGCGGCGGCTGACGTTCGGCTTTTGCGAACGCCGGCATCAAGCCGACTGAACCCAGGCCCGCGCAAGCGGGCCTAGTCTTATGGGCATGCAAACCCCTCGCCTGCCCAGCTTCTTCCTCTCCCACGGCGGCGGCCCCTGGCCGTTCATGGACGGCGACTACCGTCGCGCCCACGCCAGGCTTGAGACCTCGCTGCAGGCCCTGCCGGCCACGTTGCCGGCCAAGCCGAAGGCGATCCTGATGATCTCGGCCCACTGGGAAGAGGCCGCCTTCACTGTCATGACCTCGCCCGCGCCCGGCATGCTCTACGACTACGGCGGCTTCCCGGCCCACACCTACGAGGTGGTCTACCCGGCGCCGGGCGATCCGGCGCTGGCCGAGCGTGTTGTCGCACTGATCCAGGCCGCCGGCCTGCCCGCCGCCCGCGACGCCCAACGCGGCTTCGACCACGGCGCCTTCTGCACGTTGGTACCGATGTACCCCGACGCCGACGTGCCCGTCGTGCAGCTGTCGCTCAAGCGCGGCCTGAACCCGGTCGAACACATCGCGCTGGGCCGCGCCCTGGCGCCGCTGCGCGACGAAGGCGTGCTCATCCTGGGCAGCGGCTTCAGCTTCCACAACCTGCGCATGTACGGCATGGCGGGGCGCGAGCCGTCCGCCGCCTTTGATGCCTGGCTGCAGTCCACCCTGCCCTCTCCGGCCGGCCGTGCTGAGCGGCTGCTGGCCTGGGCCCAGGCACCCGCCGCCCGCCTGGCCCATCCGCGCGAGGAACATCTGCTGCCGCTGATGGTGGCCGCCGGCGCGGCCGAGGGCGAGGCCGCCAGCTGCAACTATCACGAGACTGAATTCATGGGCGGCGTGACAGCATCGAGCTTCCGATTCGGGTGACCGCGCGATTGGCGTCCTGACGACAGGGAGCCCCTGGGTGCTAGATTCGCTGAAGCCGCTTCGTCACCACAGGTCTTCATGAACTCTCATCACTTCCTTGCGCTGGCTCTGGCGCTCGCTGGCTTCCCCGCTTTCGCCGCCGAGACACCGAAGCCCCTACGCGCCCTGCTCATCACCGGCGGCTGCTGTCACGACTACGGTGCGCAAAAGGATCTGCTGAAGGAAGGCATCGAGGCGCGGGCGAACATCGTCGTGGATCAAATGCACAGCGACAACACCACCGGCAGCCCGCCGCTGCCCCTCTTCGGCAACCCCGACTACGCGCGTGGCTACGACGTGGTCATCCACGACGAGTGCGCGGCCGACCCGCGCGACCCCAGCTCGTTCAAAAGCGTCTTGAAACCCCATCTGGACGGCATGCCCGGCGTCAATCTGCACTGCGCGATGCACAGCTTTCGCTCTGGCGACTACACCAAGCCGGTAGCCCGCGGTGCGGACAACGCCCAATGGTACGAATACCTCGGCCTGCAATCGACCGGCCACGGACCGAATGAACCCATCGCGATCACCTTCGTCGACAAGGATCATCCGATCACGAGGACGCTCGACGGTTGGACCACCGTCAATGAGGAGCTCTACAACAACGTCCAGATCCTCGATGGCAAAGCGCTCGCAAAGGGCAGGCAGATCGTCAAGCAAAGCAGGCGGCAGCCCGACGGCAGCGTGACCGAAGAAGCACAGGCCGTCGAAACGGTCGTCGTCTGGACGAACGAATTCGGCCCGAAGAAGACGCGCGTGTTCAGCACCTCACTCGGTCACACCACGGCCACCGTCGCTGACGCCCGCTATCTGGACCTGGTCACCCAAGGCATTCTCTGGGCCACCGGCAAAGTCGACCAACCCGGCTACGCCAAGAAGAAGTAAGGCCACTCGCTGCTCCACTTCAAGCCATGACGAAAGCCCTGATCGATGCCCTGGTTGCCTGCCACCGTGACGGCAGCCGCTTGAGTGCCGCCGACTGGACCCACGCCGTACGTGACGAGGCCGATGCCTATGCCGTGCAAGACGGCATCGCCCGGGCGCTGGACTGGCGCTTCGACCGCTGGAAGTCCGGCGGCGCCAGCGCCCAGGGTCCGTTCAGCCATTCGCCAGTCAACCCCGTCCCCGGAACGTCACTGCTTGGTGTCGAGGCCGAGGTGGCGCTGCGCATTGACGCGGATGGGAGGGCGCAATCCATGTGCGTCGCTGTTGAACTGGTCGCCTCGCGCTGGCAGGAAGGGCTGGACGCGCCTGCCTTGCTGCGCATGGCCGACCACCAATCCAATGCCGGTCTGCTGCTCGGTGCCTGGCAACCCTATCGCCCGTTGCAGTGGGGTCAGCTCGAATGGCGTCTCAGCCTCACCGGCCAGCCCGATGTCGTCCGCCGTGGCGGGCATTCCCTGGCCGATCCGGCCGCCGTATTGCCGGCCTGGTTGCGCCATGCCACGCGCCATGGCGCCACCTTGCCAGCCGGCACCATCGTGACGACCGGCGCCTGGGGCGGGTTGCATCCGCTGACGGGTGCGGCCCGCGGCACGCTGGCCTTCGAGGGCCTGGGCGAACTCAGCTTTTCAGTAGCGGCGTGAAGATCGCAGCGAAGGCCGCGATGTTGAGGATCACCGTCAGCCAGTAGATGCGCCGGAACGCCGGCTTCACGCTCTTGTGGCGCAGCAGTTGCTGGGCGAGCAACGCGCCCGGCCAGCCGCAGGCCAGCGACAGCCCATGCAGGGTCTTCTCGCCCACGCGCCAAGCTCCCTGCCTGGCGGCCCGCTTGTCGAGCGCATAGACGATGAAGGTCGCCATGCTCATGGCGGAATAGATGCCCCAGAGCCAGTTCGGCAAGCCCCAGAGGAGATGGCAGGCCAGCACAAAGCCGGCAAAGGCCGGCACCAGCAGCAGCACACGGCTGCGATCGCGCGGCGCTGCGGGTAGCGGCGGCGCCTTGATGGGCCGCACGGCCAGCGCCCTCGGCTTGCCCTGGGCGTCAGAACCCGCCTGGAAGCTCAATCGCTCACCCACCACCGGCCGCTCGGCGCGGGCGGCAAAGGCCTGGATATGGACAAAGAGGCGGGCCGGGCCGCCGTCGGGCGCGATGAAGCCATAGCCCTTGGCGTCGTCCCACTGGACGAGGGTGCCGGTCTGCTTGTCGCTGGAACTGGTCATAAAAAAGGGCCCGCACTGCGGGCCCTCCATCATCGCCGGGGCGGCAGATGCCGCCGCGGGATCAGCGGCCGAAGCCGCCCTTGCGCGGGCCGCTCGGCGGACGGCGGTCGCCGAAAGCCGGCTTGGCGCCGAAGCTGGGCTTGCCGGCCGGCTGGAAGGAGCGCTCGCCGCGCGGCGCGAAGCCACGGTCGTCACGGGGCTGGAAGCCGCGATCTTCACGCGGTGCGAAACCACGATCCTCACGCGGAGCAAAGCCGCGGTTGTCACCCTGCGGCGCAAAACCGCGATCTTCACGGGGAGCAAAGCCGCGGTTGTCGCCTTGCGGGGCGAAGCCACGGTCATCGCGCGGCGCAAAGCCACGGTCCTGGCCGCCAGAACCATGATTGAAAGGCTTGCCACCACCGTGGAAGGGGCGGCTGCCCTCTTCACGACGGAAAGGCTTGTTGCCGAAGCCAGGGCGGCCGCCACCGAAGTGGCCACGTGGGCCGCGGTCGTCGAAGGAACCAGCCGGGCGCGGCGGGAAGATGCGCGGCTCTTGCGTCTTGGGCTCAAGACCGGCGATCTGCTGCACGGGGATCGTCTGCGTCGTGAACTGCTGGATGCGGCGGATCATGGACACGTCGTCACGCAGGCCCAGCGTGATCGCCAGGCCCTGGCGGCCGGCACGGCCGGTGCGGCCGATGCGGTGCACATAGTCCTCGGCCTTCATCGGCAGGCCGTAGTTGATGACGTGGCTGATCGTCGGCACGTCGATGCCGCGGGCCGCGACGTCGGTGGCCACCAGCACGCGCACTTGCTTGCTGCGCAGAGCCTGCAGCACGCGGTTGCGCTTGCCTTGCGGCATCGCGCCGTGCAGCGGTGCCACCGAGTGGCCGATCTCGGCCAGGCGCTCGGCCAGCCAGTCGGCGTCACGCTGCGTGCTGGTGAAGACGACGGCCTGCTCCATCTCCGGCAGGGCCAGGATGGACTCCAGCAGCTGGTCCTTGTGGTGGGGGTTGTCGGCCCAGTGCAGGCGCTGCTCGATGTTCTCGTGCGTGTCGGTGTGGTTGGCCACCTCGATGCGCTGCGGATCCTTCAGCAGGTTCTGCGCGAGGCGGCCGACGTGGCCGGCGAACGTGGCGCTGAACATCACGGTCTGGCGTTCAGCCGGGGTATTGCCGGCGATCATCGTGATGTCGTCGATGAAGCCCATGTCCAGCATGCGGTCGGCTTCGTCCAGCACCAGCATTTCGACATTGCCCAGCACGCACTTGCCGGAGTTGATGTGGTCGATCAGGCGGCCGGGGGTCGCGATCAGGATGTCCAGCGGGCCCATCAGCTGGCGGATCTGCAGCGGGTAGGGCATGCCGCCCAGCACGGTGGCGACCTTCAGGCCCGGAATGAAGCGGCCGTAGGTCTGTGCGGCCTTGGCAACTTGCATGGCCAGCTCACGGGTGGGGGCCAGCACCAGGATCTTGGGGCCATAGACCTTGCCCTTTTCGCGCTTCTTGCTGTCGTCGCCACGTGCGGCCAGGATCTTTTCCAGCGCCGGCAGGATGAAGGCAGCGGTCTTGCCCGAGCCCGTGCGCGCCGAGACCATCAGGTCCTTATTGGCGATGGCAGCGGGAATGGCGAGCGTCTGCACGTCGGTGGCGTTCTCGTAGCCGGAATCTTTCACGGCCTTCAGGACCACTTCGTTCAGGCCCAGGGTATCGAAACTCATGTCGTTCTTTCAGTCAAAAGCCCGTCCATGCCGCCCGAAAATCAGTGAGGGCGGACACGCAGGCGCTGAACAGACCATGCCGTTCAGCAGTCAAAGTCGCTGGGAGAAAGCTCGTGTCGGGCGGCTCGGGCTGCTGGTTGCAGTCGGGTGCGGCACGGGGGAACAGTCAAAGCGACGGCTTCATCGCCGCCGACCGATCCACGAGGGGTGTTCGAGAAGCCGTATGAACTACGGGCCGAACGAGGTCAGAGGAGACGTACGAAGCTCGGTTGGAACCGAGCGAAGCTGCGACTGTAGCACAGATCAGGGTTTTCACGGAATCCACCCCTGAGGCGCGGGTGTGAGCTCTGGCACACTTGCGGCCCGGGTCGGCAGAACACCCAGGCCTTGCCGCGCGGCACCCGCCGCGAGCTGAACCTGCCACGCATACCGCCTTCGTTCACGTGAACCTCGCGTGCGCCCTGGCTGCAAGTCGGCAAGCCCAGCCTCTTTCGTCGTTGGCGTGCGCATGGAGTGCCATCATGGCCCGTGAATCCCTGCCCCTCGTCGTGGACGACTTGTCCACCTTCACCAAGTCTCTGCGCACGCAGTTGCTGGCGCACCCCGCCACGCCAGGCCACCAGACCCTGCTGAACATGCTGGCCCGCGCAGCCGGGCATCGCAATCTGCAGATGCTGAAGGCGCGTCCGCCGGCCCTGCCCGTGCGGAACACAGCGACATCGTTCGCCGCACGCTGCGCCTGTTCGACGATCAGGGCCGGCTGCAGCGGCTGCCCGTCAAGCGCTCGCTGCAGTTGATGGCCCTGTGGGGCCTGTGGATGCGCTTCGACGCCAAGCGGCCTTACCGCGAGCGCGAGGTCAACCAGATCCTGACGGCCTGGCACTGCTTCGGCGACTACTGCACGCTGCGCCGTGATCTCGTCACCCAAAGCCTGATGGCGCGTACGACGGACAGCTCGGTCTACACCAAGCTGCCAGCGCGGCCGGGCGAGGACGCGATGGCGCTGATGCGGGCCTTACGTCAACTCGGCAACTAGCCAGCCGCGCAGGCTGTTGAAGAAGGCCAGGCCCTCGGCACGGGCCAGATCCTGCCGGGTCAGCCGTGCTTCCTTGAGACGGCCCAGGGCCAGTAGCTCAGCACGCAGCACGCCGGGCAACACCCCGGCGGCCAGCGGCGGTGTGAGCCACTGGCCGTCAAGCCGCAGGGCAAGGTTGCCGAAGCTGCATTCGGTCAGCTCGCCCGCCTCGTTCCAGAGGATGACGTCGAAGGCTTGGGCTGGCTTGTCGAAGGCATACAGCTCGCGGCGTGTCGTCTTGTGGGCCAGGAACTCGGCACTGGGCCCGAGCGTGGGAATGGGCTGATCGGCCAGCGCCAGCAGCACCGGCTCGGCCATCGGAGTGAAGGCGGTCAGCGTGTGATGCAGGCGCCCCTCGGCGTCGCCGGTCAGGCGCAGGCGCCAGCTGCCTTGTGCGTGGGCCTCCGCCACTGCCTTCAGGTGGGCCCGCGCCTCGGCCAGCGAGAAGCGCAGGCCGAAGTGGCGCGCCGTGCGCTGCATGCGGGCCAGATGGGCGTCGCCGCGCACCGCCACGCCGCCCTCCAGCCGCAGCGTCTCCAGCGCCTCGACGGGCGCCTCGGCGCGCGCCAGGAAGCGCGACTTGGCCCGCCATTCGGCGATTTCGGCGGCTGGCTCACTGTCCAGCGTGATGGCACTGCCGATACCGCAGGTCAACGCATCGCCGTGGAACTCGACGGTGCGGATGGGCACATTGAAGGTGGCAACGCCGCCGGGCTGGATCAGGCCCAGCGCGCCGCAGTACCAACCCCGCGCCGTCGGCTCCAGCTCGCGGATGATCTGCATCGCGCGGATCTTGGGCGCGCCGGTCACCGAACCGCAGGGGAAAAGTGCCGCGAAGGCATCGGCCAACGTCAACCCGCCGCGGCTGACGGCCGTCACGGTGGACGTCATCTGCCAGACCGTTGGCAGCGCATGCAGCTCGAACAGACGCGGCACGCGCACGGTGCCGAGCTGAGCGACGCGGCTGAGGTCATTGCGCAGCAGGTCCACGATCATCAGGTTCTCGGCGCGCTCCTTCTCGCTGGTGCGCAGGTGCGCCTGAGCCGCCTCGTCGTCGACACGGTCGCGGCCGCGCGGCGCCGTGCCCTTCATGGGCTGGGCCGCCAGCAGCCAGCTCGCCTTGGCACCGGGCACGGGACGCCAGTCGAAGAAGAGTTCGGGTGACACGCTGGCCGCGCCGGCTTCGCGCAAGAACAGGCTGAAGCCGCCGGGCTGGCTGGCGTGCAGGGCGAGGAAGAGCTGCTCGGCGTCCAGCGCGCCGGCCGCCGCGCGCAGCCGGGTGGTCAGATTGACCTGGTAGCAATCGCCGTCACGGATGTAGGTGCGGATGCGCTCGATGGCTGCCGTGCCGTCCGGTTCGGCGTCATTCCAGCCCAGGAAGCCGCTGTAGGCCGGAGGCAGCTCCGGCCAGGGCTCAGGGGGCGACTCGTAGACAGCGAACTCGGCCAGCGGCGCGGTGGCGCCGTGCGTCTTCAGTGCGGTGTCGAAAGCCGCGGCGGCCTCGTAACGCAGCCCCCCAAGCACCCAGGCGCCGGCTCGTGCCGCGGCTTCGGCCTCGGCGATGACGCCATGCACCTCATCCAGCCGCGTCGCCCGCAACCAGCGCGTCGGCGGCGTGGCCCAGCAGCCGCGCAGCCGCTCGCCGTCCTCGCGGGCCAGCGGGTGGCTGGGGAAGTCGAAAGCGGCGTGCAGCAAGCGCCGTGCGGCCCGGTCAGGCCAGGTTCAGGAAATGAGTGCGGTAGTGGACGAGCTCGTCGATGGATTCGTGGATGTCGGCCATGGCCGTGTGGGCCTGAGCCTTCTTGAAGCCCTCCAGCGCGGCGGGCTTCCAGCGCTTGGCCAGTTCCTTCAACGTCGACACGTCGAGATTGCGGTAGTGGAAGAAACTCTCCAGCTCGGGCATGTAGTTGGCGAGGAAGCGGCGGTCCTGGCAGATGCTGTTGCCGGCCATCGGGCTCTTGCCCTTGGGCACGTATTGCTTCAAGAAGGCGATGGTCTGGGCGGCGGCCTCGGCCTCGGAGACGGTCGAGGCCTTGACGCGGTCGATGAGGCCGCTCCTGCCATGGGTGCCCTTGTTCCAGGCATCCATCGCGTCCAGCGTCGCGTCGCTCTGATGCACGGCAAAGACCGGGCCTTCGACGCGCTTTTCGAGGTTGGCGTCGGTCACGACGACGGCGATCTCGATGATGCGGTCGGTGTCGGGATACAGCCCCGTCATTTCGAGGTCGATCCAGATCAGGTTGTTTTCGCTGAGGGCAAGGGTGTCGGACATGCTGGGCTCACTCTGAAGATGAGGAATTCTCGCAGCCTAAACTTGAGGCTTATGTCTCCCCTGCTGTTGTCCCTTGCTTTTGCGGTCGCGCTCGCCGCCTCGACCCTCGTCAAGTTCTGGCTGTCCTCTCGGCAGATCCGCCATGTCGCCGCCCATCGCGGCCAGGTCCCGGCAGCCTTTGCAGGCAGCGTGACGCTGGTGGCTCATCAGAAGGCGGCGGACTACACGGTCGCCCGCTCCCGCTTCGGCCTGCTGGCCCTGGCCTTCAATGCGGCCGTGCTGCTCGGTTGGACGTTGCTGGGCGGCCTGAACGCTCTGAACAGCTGGGCGCTGGAAGCCAGCCGCATGCTGCCCGAAGCTTGGCAAGGCATGGGCTACCAGCTCGGCCTGGTCGCCGTCTTCGTGCTGGCGGGGTCGCTGCTGGACCTGCCCTGGGAGCTGTGGTCCACCTTCCGCATCGAGCAGGCCTTCGGCTTCAACCGCACGACGCTCAAGCTCTTCTTCGCCGACATGGCCAAGGGCCTCGCCGTGGGGGTGCTGATGGGCCTGCCCATCGTCGCCCTCATTCTCTGGCTGATGGGCGCAGCCGGGCCGCTCTGGTGGCTGTGGGCCTGGGGCGCGTGGATGGGTTTCAACCTGCTCATCATGGTCATCTACCCGACCGTCATCGCACCGCTGTTCAACAAGTTTGAGCCGCTGACCGATTTGGCGCTGAAGGATCGCGTCGAGAAGCTGATGGCGCGTTGCGGCTTTGCGGCCAAGGGCTTGTTCGTCATGGACGGCAGCCGACGCTCGGCGCACGGCAATGCCTATTTCAGCGGCTTCGGCCCGGCCAAGCGCGTGGTCTTCTTCGACACGCTGCTGACCAAGCTCAACGGCAGCGAGGTGGAGGCCGTGCTGGCCCATGAGTTGGGCCACTTCAAGCACAAGCACATCACCAAGCGCATCGTGTTGATGTTCGCCATGAGCCTGGCCGGCTTTGCGCTGCTGGGCTGGCTGGCGCAACAGCCGGCCTTTTACCTGGGCCTGGGTGCGACGCCGAATCTCGACGCACCCAATGACGCGCTGGCGCTGATCCTCTTCCTGCTCGCCGGCCCGGTGTTCGGCTTCTTCGTGACGCCGCTGGCGAGCCACTTCTCGCGCCGCGACGAGTTCCAGGCCGACGCCTATGCCCGCGCCCAGGCCAGTGGCGCCGACCTGTCCTCGGCCCTGCTCAAGCTGCACGAGGACAATGCCGGCACGCTGACGCCGGACCCGGTCTACGCGCGCTTCTACTACTCCCACCCACCGGCCGCTGAGAGGCTTGCAGCGCTTGGGGCCTCTTGAGGGCTCGGAGGTCGGATGCGTTGTCACTCAAAAGCCCGCGAGCAAGGCGCGATGCCGAAGCTGGGGTCGCCCCCAGCGAGGCTTCGCAACGCCGCGCGCGGGTTTTTGAGTGCCAACCCTTCGGGAGAGGGTCTGCGCGGGCGCATGGCGTCGTTGCGCGCCTGGCCTGGGCACGAGCCCAGGCGGCGTCGCACGCCTAGCCCTGCACCCGCGCAGACCCTCTCGCACCGATCTCCGAGCCCTCAAGAGGCCCCTCTCATGAACGATCTGCTGCTTGCCCAATGTGACCCCAAGGCCCCGCTGATGGATGCCGACACGCGCAACCGCGTGCTGGCCGCCCTGCCCGGCTGGCTGCCCGACCCCGAGAACAAGCTGATCGGCCGACGCTTTGGCTTCGCGAACTTTTACCAGACCATGGCCTTCGTCGACGCGGTCGCCGAGATCGCCCATGCGCAGGACCATCACCCCGAGATGCTGGTCGGCTACGACGCCTGCACGGTCAGCTTCACGACGCATTCGCGCGGCGGGCTGACCTTGAATGACGCGATCTGTGCGGCACAAGTGAGCGCCTTGCCCGAAGCGACCGGTACATGAGTAAATTCCAGGCGCTGGACCTGGGACTTGTCGTGCGCGGCCATGGCCGCCACTACATCGTCGAGGACTCGGAGGGCAAGCGCTTCGTCTGCCACCCGCGCGGCAAGAAGAGCGAGGCTGTCGTTGGTGACCAGGTGCGCTTCGCCGATTCCGGCGATGAGGGAGTCATCGAAGCCGTCGAGCCTCGGCGCAATCTGCTGTTCCGCCAGGACGAGTGGAAGACCAAGAGCTTCGCAGCCAACCTGGACCAGCTGCTTGTCCTCGTCGCTGTCGAGCCGGTGTTCAGTGAGAGCCAGCTCACGCGCTCCCTGATCGCCGCCGAGTCCGCCGGCATCAGCATGGCCATCGCGCTGAACAAGACCGACCTGCCGGGCACCGATTCGGCCCGCGAGCGCCTGGCGCCTTATCGCGCCATGGGCCTGAAGATGTTCGAGGTCGCGCTGAAGGCCGACCCCGAAGGCTCCCGCGCGACGCTGGACCCCTGGCTGGCCGGCCAACGCACCTTCGCCCTCGGCCCCAGTGGCACGGGCAAGAGCACGCTGATCAACCTGCTCGTGAAAGACGCCAAGGCCCAGATCGGCGAGATCTCGCAGGCGCTGAACTCCGGCCGCCACACGACGACGACGACGCAGTGGTACTGGACCGACGAGACACGCACGACGGCGCTGATCGACTCGCCCGGCTTCCAGGAATTCGGCCTGCGCCAGATCGACGCCGCCGAGCTGTGGCGCTACATGCCCGACCTGCGCGAGCACGCCAACTGCCGCTTCGCCAATTGCAGCCACATCCACGAGCCCGACTGTGGGGTGCGCGCGGCCGTGCAGGCGGGCCAGATCAGCGCCAGCCGCTATCGCATCTACGGCGAGATCCTCGAAGAGCTGCAGCGCAAGACCTGGTGATGCGCGGCGCACTCGCCTTCAGCGCCCTGGCCTTGCTGGCCGGCTGCGCCACGACCGTCGCCCCGCCTCCAGCCGCCGAAGGCTGGCAGCCGCTGGCCCTGCCCGGCAAGAAGCTTACCCAGTACAGCTGGACGGAGAAGGACGGCCGCCCCGCGCTGGAAGCTGCTTCGGATCGCTCGGCCAGCATCTGGCGCAAGCGACTGGAGCCGGCGCCGCCCAACGTCGGCGAGGTCAGCTTCTCGTGGTGGGTGCAAAGCCTGATCCCGGGTGCCAATGTCTCGGACATCGACCACGAGGACGCCGTCGCCCGCGTCATCTTCGGCTTCGCCGGCGACATCGACAAGCTGCCGCTGCGCACGCGCATGAAGTTCGAACTCGCGCAGGCGCTGACCGGTGAGGTGCCGCCCTATGCGACGCTGATGTATGTCTGGGACAGCAAGCTGCCGGTGGGCACCGTCGTCATCAACCCGCGCAGCGACCGCATCCGCAAGATCGTCGTCGACTCCGGCCCGGCCGAGCTGCGCCGCTGGCGCGAGCACCGCCGCGACCTGGCCGCCGACTTCCGCCTGGCCTTTGGCGAGACGCCAGGCCCTTTGACCTCGATGGCCGTCATGACGGACAGCGACAACAGCCGCGCGTCGGCGCGCACCTGGTACGGGCCGGTGGAACTGAAATAGCTCAGCGCTGGTCGGGTGAGCGCAACGATAGTGGCGCGGCGTCGTGCACTTCACGCGCTTCGACGTCCACCACTTCTCCCGCCGGCTGGCGGCGCTGCGCCCACGGGTTCTTGTTGACACGGAACTGCAGATTCGGCTTGCGGCCGGTCAGCAAGCTGACGAGCAGGAAGGCCAGGAAGGCCAGCACGGCGATCAGGAAGAGGCCCAGGCCGATAAAGGCGCCGACGACGAGCATCAGCAGGCGAAGCAGCAAACGGAACAGCGACATGACCCCTATTCTGAACGCTGAGCGCCCGCTGGGGCCGTGACGATCGTCACCCCTCAGCCCCGCCCGACAAACGGCATGCTCGTCGCCATCACCGTCATCGTCTGCACATTGGCCGACAGCGGCAGGCCGGCCATGTAGACGACGGCGCGGGCCACGTCCTCGACGTCCATGCGCGGCTCCACCGCCATGGTGCCGTTGGCCTGGGGCACGCCACGCGTCATCTTCTCGGTCATCTCGGTCGCGGCATTGCCGATGTCGATCTGGCCCGCCGCAATGTCGAAGGCGCGGCCGTCCAGGCTCAGGGACTTGGTCAGGCCGGTGATGGCGTGTTTGGTGGAGGTGTAGGGTGCCGAGAACGGCCGCGGCGCGTGGGCCGAGATGGAACCGTTGTTGATGATGCGGCCGCCGCGCGGCGATTGCGCCTTCATCAGCGCGAAGGCTGCGCGGGCGCAGAGGAAGCTGCCGGTCAGGTTGGTGTCGACGACTGCGCGCCATTGCGCCACCGTCAGCTCATCGATGGGCACGGCCGGCGCGGAGATGCCGGCGTTGTTGAACAGCAGGTCCAGCCGGCCGAAGCGCTCGCGCAGCGTCGCGAAGGCGGCGTCGACCTGGGCCTCGACACAGACATCGGTCTGCAGGGCCAGCGCATCCGGCAGGGTCTCGCGCAGGGCCGCCTCGCGACGACCCATCAGCGCCAGCGTCCAGCCTTCAGCCGCCAGTGCGCGGGCCACGGCCCGGCCGATGCCGGAGCCGGCCCCAGTGACGAGAGCGACCTTCATCAACGACCGCTCGGCGACACCAGGGTGCGCTGTACCCAGCCGCTGAAGTTGGCGGCGTCGACCTTGACGAAGCCGTCCTTGACCTCGCCGGTGGCAACGAGTTCATCGCTGCGGTTCAGCGTGGCAACGACCTTGCTGTCGCGCGACGGGGCGGCGTAGGCCTTCACGTTGGAGATCTTGGCCACGAGCATCTGGCCCGCGGGAACGGGCGCGCCAGCCTGCGTGGAGGCGCCCGCATTCGCGTCGCCGGCGGCGCTGCCGGTGCGGATCAGGCTCTGCTGGTCGCGGATGCCCAGCACGATCTTGTTGTAGTTGTCGAGCAGGCTGGCAGCGATGAGCTTGCCTTCGGGCGTGCTGGTGTAGCCGCCCGCGGCGCCCAGCGCGCCGCCGCCGTAGCCCCAGCCGCCGATGGAGAAGTCGGTCTTGGTGGCCTTGCCTTCAGCCGCAGCGACCTGGATGCTGGAGCGCACGTCGGCGATCAGCAGGCTGGTGCTGGCCTCCTTGAATTTCAACCCGCCGGCGATGGCGCCAATGCCGCCCAGCCGGTTGCCCAGCAGGCCACCAATGGCGCCGCCGACACCGCCGGTGTTGCTGGCAGCCACCAGCACATTGGGCGTCATGACGAAGTCGGCCGCCTGCATCTGACCCTTGCCGACGTTGGATTCCTGGCGCATCTCGCCGGCGGCGGCGAGGTTGCGCTCCTGCTGCAGGTTCTGCATGGCCACGCCGCGCTCGACGACGTCAAAGCAGCCCGACTGCTGCACCATCATGCGCAGCAGCGATGCAGGGGAGCCCAGGCCGTAGTGCGACAGGTGGTTCCAGCCGTGCTGGGGCTCGGCCACGGCCAGCACGCCGAGCTTCTTGGGGCACTTCTCGACATTGGAGCCCGCCTCCTGGGCCTGCGCGGCCACCGCGGCAAAAGCCAGAGAAGCCAGCACGGCCCTGCTGAGCGTCTTGTTGTTCATCGTGATCCTCGCTTCGTTATCGGGTGACAGGGATTGTGCCCAGCGGGCGGTTCGGCTGGCGTCCCCATTCCGCGGGAATAGGGTCGCCTGGATCAGGGGCGCAGCACGAGTCGGTGCACGGTCTCGCCGGGCAGGAAAGGCAGGGCCTCGCCGGCCAGCCAGGCGGCATGGTCGCCACGGTAGAAAGGCGACATCGGGTGGCCGCTCTGACCGCCCGGGATGACGAGGATGCCGCTCTCCTCGTGGCCGGGCGACACCACCATGCGCTCGCTCTGGCCATGGCCGTGGTTGTGCACGCGTGGCATGTGGCTGTCGCCGGCCATGCCCTGGGAGGCCTGGTCCAGCCAGCTTGTGAGCGCCGGCACGGCGACGCTCAGCGGGTGGCGCACGCTGGTGGGGTTGTCGGCGCCCCAGGTGGCTGCGGCGAGGCTGCCGTATTTGCTCAGCAGCTCCTGGCGGCTGTCGAGCACGGCGCGCTGCAGGAGCTCGGGCCAGGTCTTGAAGCTGCCTGGCAGGGTGTCAGGCCGCGCCGCCTGGATCAGCGCCCAGCCGGGCGTCTCGGGCACCAGCTTCAGGTCGGACAGCTTCGCGCCTTGCGCTTCCAACAGGCCAGCCAGCGGGTCGAAGATGTTTTTCAGCGCCTGCAGCCGGAAGGAGCGCACGAGCAGATAACCGACCGCGTCGGGTCGGGCCGCGTCGGCGCCCTTCTCGACCTCGGCGCGATAGTCCGCCAGGCCGTTGTTGGCCACGAAGTCGGGCGTCAGCACCTGTTCCAGCAGCAGCTTGCGCCAGCGCTGATGGAAGAGTGCGCGATGGTCGAGCTGGATGGCGTGCAGGCCGGCTTCATCGAACTTGTCCTGGGCGCGCAGGTCATCGCGGATCTGCCGGGCGCGGGCGCCGAGATCCCAGCCACCGTTGCCGAGCAGCTTCATCGCCTCGCCACCGACCATGCGCGAATTGGCCGTCCACAGCCGCCCGTCAGCCGGGTCGACGATGCGCGGCTGCTCGGCCGCGCCGAGATAGCCCTGCCAGCGCGAGCGGCCGTCGCTCCAGTCCTGGGGACGGTCCATATCCTCGGCGCCGACGCGTTTGGGCATCGCGCCGATGACGGTCCAGGCGATACGCCCGCCGGCGTCGGCCACCAGCAGGTTCTGGGCGGGCATGCCGGCGCCCGCGGCCAGTTGCACGGCCTCGTCGACATTGGCGGCTGTCTCCATGTGCATCAGGCGCAGATTCATGCCCTCGCGGTCATGGGCCACCCAGCGCAGCGCATAGGCCTGCCCGCTCGCTGCCTTTTGAGGCATGACGGGGCCCCATTCGCTTTCCAGCACGACATGGTCGACCGGGGCCTCGCCCGCGATCTCGATGCGCTCGACGGCACGTTGCAGCGGCTTCTCAGCGCCGCCAGCCAGGTAGTGCGTGCCAGCCGCGTTGAGCTTCAACGCGACGACATCAGCCCAGTCGGAGGTCGTGTTCGTGAAACCCCAGGCCACGTGGCCGTTGCTGCCGACGACGAGCAGCGGCGCGCCGGGCAGGGTCACCCCAGCCACGTCATGGCTGCCGGCCGCGTCCTTCCACTTCATGCGCGCCTTGAACCAGGTGCCGGGCGAGCGCAGGCCCAGGTGCATGTCGTCGGCCAGGATGGCCCGCCCGCCCGCGCCATGCGCGGCCGCGACGGCGAAGTTGTTGCTGCCGATGTCACGGGCGTCACGCAGGCTGCAGTCGCTGCAGGCCGTCTTGGCAGCGCGCAATGCGGCCGGCAGCGGCCCCGCTGGCAGGGGCACGGCAGTCACGCGGCTGTCGTCCATGGCGGCCTGCCAGTCGGCGCTGTGCTGAGTCAGGAACGCATACCAGTCGTCCGGCACGGCCTCGCGCAGCAAGCCCGTGGCGACGTCGTCGCGGCCCTGGGCGCCCTGCAGGTCGAGGTACATGCCATAGGCGACGAGGACGGTGTCGGCCGCGACCCAGGGCTGGGGTTGCTGGCGCAGCAGCAGGTATTCGGGCGGGCGTGCGCCGAGGCCGGCCAGGCCAGCGTTGACGCCGCTCACGTAGGCGTCCAGCAGCGCGCGCTCATCTGCGGCCAAGGCCGCGATGCCGGCTTCAGCACGGTGGCGGAAGCGATGCAGGCGGCGCGACTTGTCCAGCGGCAGCGCCTTCGCGCCCACCAGCGCGGACAGCTCGCCAGCCGCGTTGCGGCGCATCAGGTCCATCTGGAAGAAGCGCTCCTGAGCGTGTGCGAAGCCCAGGGCCCGGGCCACGTCCAGGCGGTTCTCGGCCGTGATGGTCAGGTAGCCGCGCGCGTCGCGCTGCAACTCGGCCGGCGCACTCAGGGCGGCGATGGCACGTTCACCGTCGAGCTGGGCCAGGCTGCCACGCAGCGTCAGCCACAGCGCCAGAGCGAGCAGCAGCACGAGGGCCAGCAGGGCAAGGAGGATGCGCTTGAGCCACCTCATCAGAATGTCCCCGGGTAGCCGCCGCCGTCGAGCAAGATGTTCTGGCCCGTCAGGTAGGCGGCTTGGGCGCTGCACAGCATGGCGCAGATGGCGCCGAACTCGGCGGCGTTGCCGAAGCGCCGCGCCGGAATGGCCGCGCGGCGCCTGGCCGCCAGTTCATCCGCGCTGACGCCCGCCTTGGCGGCGCCGGCGGCGAAGCCCTTCTTCAGTCGGTCGGTATCGAAGGCACCCGGCAGCAGGTTGTTGATCGTCACGTTGGCGCCGGCCAGGCGCGGTTGGCGGGCCACGCCGGCGACGAAACCCGTCAGGCCGGAACGCGCGCCGTTGGACAGACCCAGCGTGTCGATGGGCGCTTTAACCGCGCCCGAGGTGATGTTGACGATGCGACCGAAGCCGCGCGCAGCCATCGCATCCACCGTCGCCTTGATGAGCTCGATGGGTGCCAGCATGTTGGCGTCCAGCGCGGCGATCCACTGCTCGCGGCCCCAGTCGCGGAAATCCCCGGGCGGCGGGCCGCCGGCGTTGTTGATGAGGATGTCCACCCGCGGGCAGGCCGCGAGCGCCGCTGCTCGGCCTTCGGGAGTGGCAATGTCGCCGGCCACCGCGCGCACCTCGGCGTCAGGGTTCAGGGCCCGCAGCGCATCAGCTGTCGCCAGCAGCTCGGCTTCGCCGCGCGCCGTGATGACGACGTTGACGCCCTCACCCACCAACGCCTCGGCACAGCCTCGGCCCAAGCCCTTGCTCGCCGCACAGACCAGCGCCCAGTGGCCTTTCAGTCCCAGATCCATGTCAGCTCCTCGATCGCCATGCGCGGCCTTGACAGGCCCGCATCATCGCGCGGTCGAGGGTGCTGCGCGCCGAGTTCAGCGCTTGAACTTGCCGTCCTCGCCCACGATGGACACGTCGGTGTACTCCAGGCCGCTATGCTCCTTCTCGGAGTAGTGCACCTGCAGGCCGCCCAGGTCGATGCGGGCGCCGTCCAGCGCCTTGGCCAGGCTCTCGCGCGTGATCTCCTTGCCCGGTGCGCGCTTGAGGGCTTCGACGATCAGTTTCGCTGCGGCAAAGCCTTCAACATGGGCCGGCGTCAGCTCGTTGCGGCCGGCGGACTTGGCCAGGCTCAGCGCCTCCCGCACCATCAGGTTGGCCGTCGAGCGCTCGTAGGGAAAGAGCTGGGTCACGATGACCCCACGGCTGTCATTGCCCAGCGCCTTCACGAAATCGGCCGAGGCGTTGTTGGACAGCGTGGCCACGTGCGCCGTGGAGCCGGCCGCGCGCAGCGCCTGCACGCCCTCCACAACCGCATAGGCCGGCCCGATCAGCACGACGGCCTCGATGCCGGCCTTGGCGATGGCCTGCATCGTCGGCGCGAGATCGGGCTTGTTGCGGTCAAAGCGCAGATTGGACATGGCGCGCAGCTTGATGTCGTCCAGGCCCTTGATGGCGCCCTTGCCGGCGTCGTTGCCGAAGGGGTCGTTGACCTGCACGATGGTGATGCGCTTGACGCCAATGCCGGCCAGGTGCTTGACCGCGCGTTCCGCCTCCTTCTGGTAGCTGGCGCGCAAGTGGTAGACCCAGGGCTGGACCGGCTCGCGCAGGCTGATGGCACCAGTGGCGGGCGCGATCAGCGGCAGCTTGTTCTCCTTCAGCACGGGCAGCAGGGCCTCGGTCGGGCCGGTGCCACGGCTCAGCATCAGCGCCAGCACACCCTGGCTGGCCAGGGACTTGGCCGCGGCCACGGCGGTCGCCGGGTCGTATTTGTCGTCCTGCGTGACGAGCTCGATGTTCTGGCCCTTGATGCCGCCCTGGGCATTGACCGAGTCAAAGTACAGCTTCGCGCCCTCGGCGCTCTCCTGCACGATGCCGGCCACGGGCCCTGAAAAGCCCGCCACCATGCCGATGCGCAGGGTGCTTTGCGCGAATGCGCCATTCATACCAATACAGGCAGCGAACAAGGCCGCCAGGCCAACCCAACGCTTCACTGTTTTTCTCCAGGCCAAGCGCCCACAGAGGCGCGTTTATGGCCGCGGATTGTGGGGCCAGCCCCCCCGCCCCCAGCAGCCCCTCTCCCCCAGGAAAAACCCGGGCTTCACCGGGTCTGAATGCGCATTTGCACCGCTTTTGCCGGGCCTACACTCTGGCCGCCTCGGTGCCGTGTTCGCGCTGCCAGCGCCCGTCTCCGCGCCGCCCATGCCGGAAAGCCCCTTGCCGCCTATCGCCTTGCCCCGCACGCCAGCACCTGCATACGGTTGGCAGCGCAGTTCCCTGACCTTCGCTGTCGTGCTGGCCCTGCTGCTGGGGCTGCTGCTGCCGACAACGGCCGTGTTGCTCTATGACGGCCAGAAGACCCGCGCCACCGCGATGGAGGACTTGAAGCGCGACCTGTCGCGCGCCACCGAGGTGATGGCCCTGTCGCTGGCCGAGCCGGTCTGGCAGGTCTCGCCGGACCTGGCTGACCCCATGGTCAAGGCGCAGATGGACGATCCACGCTTCGTGTCGGTGCAGGTCGTCGAGCCGGCGTCATCGGCCCCCTTCCTGTCGCAGCAGCGCGCTGGCGAGCAGGGCGACAGCGATCTGGTGCTGAGCCAGACCCGGCCCATCCAGCGCGACGGCCGCGAGATCGCCAAGCTGACCGTTCGCATGAGCGCCGCGCCGCTGCTGCAGGCCAAGCAGGCCGAGGTCTGGCGCACGGTCTGGCGCAGCATGCTGACGCTGACGCTGTCGCTGGCACTGATGCTGTGGGTGCTGCAGCGCTATGTGATGCGGCCCATGACCGAGCTGACCGGCTCAGCCGAGGCGCTGGCGGCCGGGCGGCTGGACCAGCCTTTGCGTGTGGCCGGCGCCGACGAGATCGCACGCGTGGGCGTGGCGATGGAGCGCATGCGCCAGGCCCTGCTGTCGGCCTTCGAGGCGCTGCGCCAGCACAACGTGAACCTGGAAGAAACCGTCGCCCAGCGCACTGCCGAGCTGACGACCAGCAATGCCGAACTGTCCGAGGCGCTGGAAACGCTGCAGAAGGCGCAGCGCGAGCTGGTCGAGTCGGAGAAGCTCGCCTCGCTAGGCCGCCTGGTGGCGGGCGTTGCCCATGAGCTGAACACGCCGCTGGGCAATGCACTGACCGTGGTGTCGGCCCTGGACGACCGCTACAAGCAGCTCGAGGCCATGCTGTCGGGCAGCGTGCAGATGCGCCGCAGCACGCTGGAGGAACTGGCGCGCGACACGCGGCGCGGCCAGGACATCCTGCAGCGCAACGTGCAGAAGGCCGCCGACCTGGTGCGCGACTTCAAGCAGGTGGCAATCGACCAGACGGCCGACCTCAGGCGCGACTTCGACCTGGCCAAGGTCGTCGAGGACGTGCTCGTCATGGTCGAGCCCAGCTTCAAGCACACGCCCTTCGTCATCGACACCGAGCTCTGCCATGGCCTGGTGATGAACAGCTATCCCGGCGCGCTCGGCCAGGTGCTGACCAATCTGCTGATGAACGCGCTGCTGCACGGCTTCGACAGCGCGGCACAGGGGCACGTCAAGGTCTATTGCGCGGCGCTGGACGAAGAGCAGGTCGAGCTCAGCGTGACGGACGATGGCCGCGGCATGGACGAGTCCGTACGGCGGCGCATCTTCGACCCCTTCTTCACCACCAAGCTGGGCACCGGCGGCTCGGGTCTGGGCATGCACATCGTGCACAGCATCGTGACCAATGTGCTGGGCGGCCAGATCGAGGTGCGCTCCTCGCCGGGCGAGGGCACGCAGATGCTGATGCGGCTGCCGCTCAACGCACCGCAACGAGCCAGCGGCGAGCCGGCATAGGCTTACTGCGACGCGCCAGAAGCCGGGGCGGACGCCGCTTCGGCCGCAGCGGCAACGGCGGCCGAAGCCGCTGCAGAAGCTGCAGGCTCGTGTCCACCCGTCACGTCATGCTTCTCACCGCTCAGGTCGATGTTGCCGCCGCTCTTGGTCAGGATGAAAAGCGCCAGCGCGGCAAAGGCGATGAAGCCGACGATCAACTTCCACATGCTCGGGTCTCCACAGGTTTGTACTGCGGCGCATTCTGGCGACCGAGGCTGACGCTCAACTGAAGGCGAAGGTCTCCCGGCGACCGCCCTCGCCGCTGTAGCTCAACGCGTGGGTGAGGTCGCGGAAGTTGACGCGCAGCGCCGCCCACTCGCCGTGCTGCTGCCAGCGCAGGTGCAACTCGTCGTCGCCACTGGGCTCGACGCGGAACTCGCCGCAGAACGCCGGGTGCTGGTTGCGCAGCCTGATCAACTCGATGAGCCGGCGCACCACGGGGCGTTCGCAGTCGCGCGCGATCTCACCTTCGCTGTAGTGATGGCGGTTGATGTCGCGGCCGACCTGCGTGCGTGCCAGCAGGGCCATGTCGTTGTGGCCGGCCAGCAGGCCGACGTAGTAGACCTGCGGCACGCCGGGCAGGAAGAACTGGATGGCACGGGCCAGCAGATAGGCCGTCTCGTTGCGGCCCATCGCGTCGAAGAAGCTGCAGTTGACCTGGTAGAGGTCGAGATTGCTGGCCGCGGCCCCGGTGGCGCGCCGACTTTCGCCGCCGCTGGCCGCGTGGATGCGCTCCACCAGCGCGTCCAGCTCCGCGGGCGGCACGAGGCCGGGGTGGGCCGCGCGGTCGCTCGCGTCGGCACCGATGTCGATGATGCCGATGCCGTCGTGGGTGTCGAGCACGGTCAGCGCGTTGGTCGGGCGGATGTCGATCCAGCGCTTCAGCGCGGCGGCGGTGTGGAAGTTGAAGGCGTGCAGCACCAGTGGCGGCAGCGCGAAGTCGTAGACCCAGTCGACCCTGGCAGCGATCTCGATCTGGCGCTGGTGATAGGCGTGGATCTCGACGAGCACCTCGATGCCCAGCGCCCTCGCTTCGCCCGCGAACTCGGCGATGAAGTCGAAGGTCTCGGCCATCATGAAGCAGCTTCCGCCGGCCTTCTTGATGGCGTAGCCGACGGCATCCAGCCGCACCATGCGAATGCCGTTGCTGGCAAAGGTGCGCAGGATGCCAGCGAGGTAGGCGCGCCCCTGGGGGTGGCGCACGGCGATGTCCACCTGCGCAGCGGTAAAAGTCGTCCACAGGATGCGGCGCTCGCCGTTCTTGAACGTCACGGGTGTCAACGGCAGGCCAGGCCGCGGGCGGTAGACGGCCAGCAGGTCGCACTCGGTGGCGCCGTTCGGGAACACCGAATCCAGCGTCAGGAACAGGCGCGCGTAGGCCGAGACCTCGCCCTTCTCGGCGTAGTCGAGGAACTGCGGCGACTCGCTGGACATGTGGTTGACGATGACGTCGGCCATCACGTCCAGATCCTCGGTCAGCGCCTTGATGTCATCCCAGTTGCCCAGGCGCGGGTCCACCTGCGTGTGGTCGATGGGGTCGAAGCCAGCATCGGCACCATCGATGGCATGGAAGAACGGCAGCAGGTGCACGCCACCGAACACGCCGTGCAGCGGCGAGCCCGGCTCACAAAGCAGCTTGTGCAACCGTGCCAGGTCGGCGCCGTCGCGCTGGCCGCCGAGGCGGTCGACATAGGTGATGAGCTGGACTTGGTTCTTCATGAGGACTTGGGACTCTTGACTGCCAGCACGCACAGCGCAGCGAGCGCCAGCAGCACGCCGGCCAGGCGAATGACGTTCTCGGGTCGGCCGCCCAGCAGGCCGTCGTAGAACAGGGGCAGCGTCACCGCTTGTATCAGCATGGGGATGACGATGAACATGTTGAAGATGCCCATGTAGACACCGGCGCGCTCGGGCGGGATGCTGCCGGCCAGCAGCACATAGGGGTTGCCCATGATGGAACCCCAGGCGAGGCCAATGCCGACCATGGGCAGGAAGAGCCAGGTCTTGTCATGGATGCCGGGCAGCGCCCACATGCCGGCGGCCGCACAGGCGAGTGCGAAGGCATGCACCCATTTCGCGCCAAGGCGTTTGGTGAACGGCACCATCGCGAAGGCGGCGACGAAGGCGACGGCGTTGTAGAAGCCGCCGACCTGTCCGTTGAGCAAGGCCGCGTCGCGAAAGCCGGCGCTGTGCGGGTCGTCCGTGCCGAAGACCGTCGCGGCCAGCGTCGGCACGATGTAGATCCAGTAGCACATCATTCCGTACCACTGGAACAGCGCCATCCACCACAGCCGCCGCATCGTGGCTGGCATGTCGCGCAGCGCGGCCCAGATCTCGGTGAGCGTCGCGCCCAGGCCATGGGGCAGCGCGCGCAGGCGGGCGATCTCTTCAGCCGGCAATGGCAGCTCCGGCACCCGGCGCACCGACCACCACACCGTCGTGAACGACAGCAGCGCGCCGATGACGAAGGCCAGCGTCGTGACGACCGGGATACCGTTGGCGCCCAAAGCGTCCTTGTTCATGCCGAAGAAGACCAGCAGGCTGGGCGTCAGATAGGCCAGCGTCTGCGCCAGGCCGGTGAACGAGGCCTGCGTGAGAAAGCCGCTGGCGTGCTGCTCTTCGCGAAGCCGGTCGCTGACGTAGGCGCGGTAGGGCTCCATCGTCACGTTGTTGGCGGCGTCCAGGATCCACAGCAGGCCGGCCGCGAACCACAGCGCAGGGCTGAAGGGCATGGCCAGCAGGCCCAGCGAGCAGATCAGCGCGCCGATGAGGAAATAAGGCGTGCGCCGGCCCAGGCGGTGGGTCGTGCGGTCGCTCATGGCGCCAATGACGGGCTGCACCAGCAGGCCGGTGATAGGGCCTGCCAGCCAGAGGTAGGGCAGGCTCTTGCCGTCAGCGCCCAGCATCTGGTAGATCGGGCTCATGTTGGCCTGCTGCAGGCCGAAGCTGAACTGGATGCCGAGGAAGCCGATGTTCATGTTCACGATCTGCGTGAACGACAAATGCGGCGACAGGTGGGGCTTGTTCATCTCATTCCTCGGCCGGCAGCGCGTGCAAGGCCTCGCGCCAGGGGGCCAGCGCTGCCGGGTCTGGCGGCAGCGGACCGCGCACGCCGCAGATCATCGCGGCGTAACGGTTGGCCAGGTGCAGGGTCGCACCCAGGTCACGACCCAGCGCCAGCCCGGCCAGCAACACCGCCGTGAAGCCGTCGCCGGCGCCGACGCTGTCGACGAAAGCCAGCTGGGCCACGCCCTCGCCTGTCGCCAGCACGCGGCCGTGCTCGCCGTGCAGCACGTAGCCGGCGGCGCCGCGCGTCAGCACCAGGCCTTGCAGCGCAAAGCGGGCCATCAGCGCCGGCAGCGTGGGCTCGAACCAGGTGAGCAGGCAGCCGAGTTCGTCCTCGTTGAGCTTGACCCAGTCGGCCAGTATCAACACTTCAGCGGCCAGTTCGGGCGTGTCGGTGCCGGGGCGCAGATTGAGATCCAGCAGACGCGGGCCGGCCATGCGCTTGACCGTGGCGCGGATGGCTGCGCGCGAGACGGCGTGGCGCTGGGCCAGGCTGCCGAAGTAGACGATGCCGGCGTCACCCACGGCCGGCGCTTCGAGGTGGTCCCAGGCCGCGTCGACATGGATCTCGAAGCGATGGCCGCCGCCCGCATCCTCATGCACGCTGACGCGTCCAGTCGCACGGGTCGTATCGCGCTGGATGCCGTCGATGGCGAGGCCGTAGCGCGCTGCACTTTCCAGCACGAGGCGGCCCGCCGCATCATCGGCACCGACGCGACTGACGAAGCGCAGCGGCACATCCAACGCGGCCAGCGAGCGCGCCACGTTGAAGGGCGCGCCCCCGGCGACCAGGCCGTCGTGGAACTCGTCCACGAGGGCCTCGCCCAGTACCAGGATGGGACTCATCGCGCTCAGAAGCTGTAGCGCAGCGAGGCCTTCACGGTGCGGCCCGTGTAGGCGCGCGCGGCGCCGCGGCCGTCGTTGCTCTCGGTGTAGGCCAGCTCGTTGAAGAGGTTGTTGGCCGCCAGCGAGAGCGTCGCACGGTCGGTGAGCGCATAGCTCGCGAATGCGTTGACGACGGTGTAGGCCGGCAGCGTGATCGTCAGCGCACCGGTGGGGCCATCGTCCAGGCTCTTGGTCGTGCCGACGATGCTGACGCCAAAGCTCAGTGCATCGTTCAGGTTGACCGTGGGCGTGAGCTGGTAGACGACCTTGGCCTGGCGCTTCGGAGCCCGGCCGTCGGCCTGCTTCGCGTCGGTGTAAGTCAGGCCGCCCAGCACGCTGACGACGCCGAAACGGGCCGAGCCTTCCAGCTCCAGGCCATTGCTGCGGTAGCTGTTGGCCTTGGCGACGATGGGGTTGGTCGTCACGTCGACGTTGACCTCGTCGGTCTTGGCGTGGAAGAGCGTGGCGAACAGGCTCATGCCACCGCCGCGGATCTTCACGCCGGCTTCCGCCTGTTTGACCTTGTTGGTCGGGATGGTCGGGCTCTTGCCGTTGACGAGGTTGGGGTTGTTGAAGAAGGTGATGCGGTCGGCGTTGTAGGCAGCGCCGTCGGAATAGCGGGCGAAGACGGACAGGTCCCTGCTCAGCGCGTAGTTGCCACCGAGCGAATACGAAGTACGGCCGAAGTCGTAATCAATGGCGTTGGGCTTGGTCAGGTCGTAGCTGACGCCGGCGTTGGACTGGTAGTAGGCGCCGCTGGCCTTCTGGTTGTCGCGGCGCACACCGATGTCGGCCGACAGCGCGCCGGACTCCAGGTTGAGCACCACGTAGGGCGCGTTGGTCGTGTACTTGCTGTCCTGCGTGTTGCTGCAGCAGCCACCAAAACCCGGCGAGCCGTTGACGACGCCGGGCACGTTCAGCACGCGGGCGCCCTCGCCGCTGGCCGACAGCGAGTACTGGTTGAAGTTCCACGTCAGGTCCAACTGCTGCACCGAGGTGTAGAGGCCCGCCACGGCGCTGAGCTTGGCTGCACCGCCGAGTTCGAAGTCACGCGAGAACTTCAGGTCGTTGGCCATCAGGCCGGCGTTGTCGACCTTGGTGTTGAAGACGACGGCCGTGAACTTGTTGCCCGTGTAGGCCGCACCGGCATCGGGGCCGGTGGCCAGCGTCGTGCCGGCCGGCGCGGCGGCCACGTCGTCGCCCGGGAAGATGCCGATGAAGCGGCCCGAGTTGCGGCTCCACGAGAACTTGTTCTGCAGGCGGAAGCCCCCGCCAGCGTCGAGGTCCATCTCGGCGCCAAAGGCATCACTCTTGGCCGAAAGGCCATCGCGGATGTTGCTGGTGGCGCGGCTGTTAGTGTTGGTCAGCGTGCTGTCCAGCGACCAGGCGGCGTCGTAGAAGGCGGCGCGGCGCGGGTCCAGGCCGGGAATCTCCTGGATGCTGCCGTTCACGTACTTCACCGGCGTAGGCATGAAGGTCGGGCTGTGGTCGTCCAGGTGCTTGAGGCTGAAGCGCACATAGCTCTTGCCCTCCAGTTCGAAGGTGACGTTGGCGCGCACCTGACCGCCGTTCTCGGTGCCGTCGGCGCCTTTGCGGCCACCGTCGCCCACGCGGTAGAAGCCACCGATGAAGAAGCGCGTTTTGGCCGCCAGGCGACCGCCGTAGCCGAAGTCGACGCGGGTCTGGTCGAAGTCCAGGCCCTTGGTCAGCTGCAGGCTGCCACCGGGCTCCAGGCCGGTCTTGCCGATGAAGTTGATGATGCCGCCGGGCGCGCCGGTGGCCAACAGCGCGGCCGAACCGCCACGCACGACCTCCAGGCGCTCGAAGCCGGCGTCTGCGCGCATCCAGGTGTCGGGCGTGGCGAAGGCGATGTCGCCGAACTGCAGCACGGGCAAGCCGTCTTCCTGGAACTGGATGTAGCGCGCGCCGCCGGCCGAGACCGGGATGCCGCGCACGGCGACGTTGGCGTTGGACTCACCGCCGCTGGCCTCGGCGCGGATGCCGGGCACGCCCCGGAGCAGGTCCGTGGCACTGGCGGCGGTGACGGCCGCGACGCCTTCGCTCTCGATGGTCGAGATGGCCACGCTGGAGCGCATCTTGGACTTGGCCGTCGAAGTGCCGGTGACGACGACGGCGTCGAGCTTGAGGCCGTCGGCCGATTCAGCGGCGGTAGCGGCGACCTGTTGGCCTTGCGCGGCCACGCTCAACAGCGCCAGGGCCACGGCGGCGGACAGCGGTTGCAGAGACGGGCGGCGGCTGGACCGCGCGGCGGTCGGATGGGGGCTGGGCATGGAGTCTCCTGGTGTCGGTGTTTGAGCGCCCTCTGCGGGGCGAAGCGGCTTGGCCGCCCTGTCGAGCGCCGATCCGTGCCGCCATTCTGCGTCGCCGCCGTTTGTTTTGCAATCGATTGCATTTCGGTAGAAACACGTATTCGACAAACATCATTGGTACTGATATTTGACCGAATGAAAACGATAGGCAGCCGCGCTCCGGTCCACAGCTGCGCTGACCGGGCGGCGCGGGCCGCGCGGTCAGGGTGCTGCCGTCAGGCGTGGGGAGCGCTCTCGCGCAGCGTCAGGTAAACCGGCATCGTGCGCGGCCCGGCGCGTTCGCCACGCAGCTGGCCCAGCAGTGCTTCCACCAGCTCAGCACCCGCTTCGGCCACCGGTTGGTGGACGGTGGTCAGCGGCGGGTCACAGTAGGCGGCCAACGGCATGTCGTCGTAGCCGATGACGGCCACGTCGCCCGGCACGCTGCGGCCCGCGGCGCGCAAGGCCTGGATGGTCAGCAGCGCCAGCACGTCGCTGCAGCAGACGACGCCGTCGAAGCCACGCTGTGCAGAACAGAACTCGCGCAGCACTTCGGTCGCCACGCCGGGCTCGAAGGGCGCGGCCAGCTCCAGCGCGGGGTCGACGTCCAGGCCCGCCTCACGCAGCGCCTGGGCGTAGCCCTGGCGGCGCAGCCAGACCTCGGGCAGATTGGCGTCGCCCACGAAGGCGATGCGGCGTCGACCCAGTTGCAGCAGATGACGCGCGGCCAGCGTGCCGCCCAGCACGTTGTCGCCACCCACGCTGCAGTAGAGCTGCTGCGGCATCTCGCCACCCCAGACGACCAGCGGGAGCTTGCGCGCGGCCATGTCGTTGAGCTGGTCGTGGTGGCGCCATTGGCCGATGAGGACGACGCCAATGGCCTTGCCGGAGTCGAACCAGTGCGAGGCCAGGTCCAGCCGCTCGGCGTCGACGCGCGACAGCAGCATGTCGTAGCCGCGGTCGGTCAGCGCGTCGGCGATGGAGCCGACGATGGACAGGAAGAAGGGGTCGGAGATGTGCTGGCGGGACTTGGCGTCGTAGGGCACGACGACGGCCACCGTCTTGTTCTCCTGCAGGCGCAGGTTGCGCGCGCCGAAGTTGATCGAGTAGTTCAGCGAGCGCGCCAGTTCGGCGACGCGCTGGCGCGTCTCGGCATTGACGAGCTCGCTGCCGTTCAAGGCCCGAGACACCGTGGACACCGACACGCCGGCCAGGCGGGCGATGTCGACCATCTGCAGCCGGCGTTGCTCACCAGCGCTGCTGTCGGAAGGGTCTTTGGACTTGGGCATCAGCGGCATCGTCGCAGGGCAGACTGCCATCGACAAGCAGGGCTAGCCAGAACGAAAAAGGCCGGCATGAAGCCGGCCTCGTGTAGACATCCCGGGAACTCCCCGGGAAAAACATGATCAGTCGCGGGCGTAGATGTCCACGTCCTTGGTCTCACGCACGAACAGCACGCCGATGACGAAGGTCGCCGCCGCGATGATGATGGGGTACCAGAGGCCGTGATAGATGTTGCCGTTCTGCGCCACCATCGCGAAGGTGATGGAGGGCAGCATGCCGCCGAACCAGCCGTTGCCGATGTGGTACGGCAGGCTCATCGAGGTGTAGCGGATGCGGGTCGGGAACATCTCCACCAGCATGGCCGCGATCGGGCCGTAGACCATGGTCACGTACAGCACCAGCACGAACAGGATGGCAATGACCATCGGCACATTGGCCTTGGCCATGTCGGCCTTGGCCGGATAGCCGGCAGCCTTCATCGCTTCGCCCAGCTCCTTCTTGAAGCCGGCGATGGCCTTGGTACTGGCTTCGTCGAACTTGTGCTCGGTCAGCTTGGTGGCGGTCGGGACGGCGATTTCCTTTTCGCCGACCTTCACGACCGTTGGTGCACCTGCGGGAGCCTCGATGGTCTCGGAGCTGGCCGACGACTGGGCCAGAGCACGCTTGGCAATGTCGCAGGCGCTGGTGAAGTCCACCTCGCGTGCCAGCGGGCTGCCCTGGAAGGAGCAACTGGCCATGTTGGTGGTCAGCGTGACCTTGGCGGTCTCCTGGGCCTTGGCGAGGTCGGGGTTGGCCGCAGCGGTCAGGGCCTTGAACAGCGGGAAGTAGGTCAGCGCGGCGAGCAGCAGGCCGGCCATGATGATGGGCTTGCGGCCGATCTTGTCCGACAGCGTGCCGAAGATGACGAAGAAGGGCGTGCCCAGCAGCAGCGAGATGGCGATCCAGATGTTGGCCGAGGTGAGGTCCACCTTGAGCACCGACGTCAGGAAGAACAGCGCGTAGAACTGGCCCGAATACCAGACCACGCCCTGGCCGGCCACCAGGCCGAAGAGCGCCAGCAGCACGATCTTCAGGTTCTTCCACTGGCCGAAGGATTCGGACAGCGGCGCCTTGGAGGTCTTGCCCTCCGCCTTCATCTTCTGGAAGGCGGGCGATTCGTTCATCGACAGGCGAATCCACACCGAAACGCCCAGCAGCAGGATCGACACGATGAAGGGAATGCGCCAGCCCCATTCGCCGAAGTCCTTGTCCGACATCGAGTTCTTCACGCCGAGGATGACCATCAGCGACAGGAACAAGCCCAGCGTCGCCGTCGTCTGGATCCACGAGGTGTAGGCGCCACGCTTGCCGTGAGGGGCATGCTCGGCCACGTAGGTGGCGGCACCGCCGTACTCACCGCCGAGGGCCAGGCCCTGCAGCAGACGCAGGCCGACCAGGATGACCGGCGCCGCGGCGCCGATGGTCGCGTAGGTGGGCAGCACGCCGACGATGAAGGTCGACAGGCCCATGATCAGGATGGTGACCAGGAAGGTGTACTTGCGGCCGATCATGTCGCCGAGGCGGCCGAACACCAGCGCGCCGAAGGGGCGCACGATGAAGCCGGCGGCAAAGGCCATCAGCGAGGCGATGAAGGCCGCGCTCGGATCCAGGCCGGCAAAGAACTGCTTGGCGATGACGGCCGCCAGCGAGCCGTAAAGGTAGAAGTCGTACCACTCGAACACCGTGCCCAGCGAGGAGGCGAAGATGACCTTCTTCTCCTCTTTGGTCATCGGCGTCGCGGCCGTCGAAGTCGCAGTTGCCATTGATATGTCTCCGTCAGTTGTCGGGCCGCCCCACAGGCTTCCCTCACCGCGACTATTCACACCGCCTCTGACCGTGTTCTGACGCCAGTCTGAATCGAGGCTGACAAACTCCGCAGGAACCCGCAGTCAGCATTTCTCAATGCGAGATCAGATGACCCTCGCGGGTAAATCCTGAGACGTTTTGAATCATGTCTGCCGGCCTGCATGCCGGCAGTCCTTCGCGAGGCGTCGAACAAGCCGCAGGGCTTGTTCTTGGTCCGCGCTCAGTGTTTCCGGGTGATGCCGGGCCGGGCCTGGGCCGCTGATTCCCAAGTGCCGCTGCGAAACCAGGGGTCGTCCTGCAGCGCTGCGCGCAGCATCGGCAGCGCATCCTGGCCCCAGAACAGCCGGCCTTCGAACTCGACAGTCGGCACGCCGAAGACGCCCAGAGCCAGTGCCGCCTCGGTCTCGCTGCGCAGACGCTGCTTGACGGCCTCGCCGGCCGGATCCTGCGCGGGCGCAAGGCGTTCGGCCAGCGCGGCGATGCGGGCGGCGTCACTGGCGTCGGCACCGGCGCCACGCCAGACGTGATGAAACAGCTGCTCGACGACCCAGCGCCCCGGCGTGTCGCCCGGCTGGCCTTGCGGCGCCGCACAGGCCCAGGCCAGGCGCAGCAGGGGCAAGGGGTTGAAGGGATGCTGAGCCGGCGGGTCCAGCACGACGCCCTGGGCGTGCGCCAGCCAGGCCACCTGGCGGAAGGTCCAGCGCCGCTTGGCCTCGATCTCGGCCGGGCCCTTCTGGCCCAGGGCCTGCAGCAGGGCCGCAAACAGGATAGGCCGGTAGACGACCTCGACGCTGTGGCCCGCCAGCGCTTCGGGCAGGGCCTCGAAGCCCAGGGCCGCGTAGGGCGAGATGGGGTCGAAATAGAAGGTGAGCCGCTTCATCGATCCTGTTCCTCGCTGTGGGGCCAGGGCCCCAGCCAAAGGCCGTGGCGATGCATTTCGACGCGCCTCTCGGGCAACTGGTCGAGGATGTGGCGCTGCACGGTCTCGGGCGCTCCGCCCCAGCCGGCAATCTCATTGATGCTGCGCCCGCAGCCGCGACACCAACCGCTGGCTGCATCCATCTGGCAGACGTTGACGCAGGGCGAAATGACCGCAGGTTTCATGCTTGGACGACGTCGATGACGGGCGCGCCCGTCAGCTTCTCCAGCTCGCTGGGCGTCAGCTTGAACACGCCATTCGGATGCCCGGCCGCGGCCCAGATGATGTCGAAGCGGAACAGCTCGCGGTCGATGAAGAGTTGAGGGGGTGCCGCGCCATCACTGGGTGCGAAGCCGGCCGGTGACACGCCACCGATGGAGAAGCCGGTGCGCGCCTTGACGAAGTCGGCGTCGGCGCGGCCCAGAGCGCCCGTGTGGGGCTTGAGCTTGGCCTCGTCGACACGCCTGTCGCCCGAGGTGATGACGAGAACGGCCGCGTCATCGGCCTTGCGCCGGAAGACGACGGACTTGGCGATCTGGCCCAGGGTCACGCCCAGGGCGTCGGCGGCCTCCTGGGCGGTGCGGGCCGCAACGTCCAGCCACAGCGGCCGGTGGGGATGGGCCAGGGCGGTGAGCGCGGCGCTGACGCGCAGGAAGCCTTCGGGTCGGGTATCGCGGAGATCGGTATCAGCCATGGCCGCAATTGTGTCGCGGCCGGCGCCCGCCACGTCAGTCGCGGTCCTTGCCCTTGTGCTTGCCATGGCCCTTGCCATGGCCTTTGCCCTGGTCGTTATCGTCGCCCCGCCGCTCGTAGCGCTCCTGGTACCAGTCCTCGCGGACGAAGTAGACCGGCATGCCGCAGGCGTTGTACTTGGCGCAGTGCTTGTCCCAGTGCTTCTGGTGGCCGGGCGGGATGCGCATATAAACGGGCTCGACATGCACCGGCCGCCGCTGTACCCAGACGGGCTCGCGCAGCACGACGGGCGGCGGCGCCGTCTGGCCGATGTCGATGCGGCCGTAGAAGCCGGGCTGGCCGACCTGGATGGACACACCGACGTCGGTAGCCTGGGCGGCGCCAGCAATCAGCAGCAGCGTGATGAGGGGCAGGATCTTCTTCATGGTGTCTCCTTGCTTCAGGCCAGGTTTCAAGCTTAAGGCAGCGTGAAATCGAAATCGTAGAAATGCTGGTGGCCTTCAACGCGGATGTTCATGCGGCCCGCCAGGCCGGCCAGTGCGCCGGTCCCGGAGTCTGGCACAACGGTGATGGCGAGGCTGGGCGTGCCGCGCTCCATCAGGCCGTGATGCACGAGGGCGAAGCTACCCTCGCGGCCTTCCAAGCTGCCGGTCACGGTCTCCAGCGCCACATAGGCCGCCGAGCCGGCGATGCTGCCGTGCGTGGCCAGCATCTGGCCGGCGCCACGGGCCTCGAGGGCGCCGCGATATTGCTTGTCCAGCACCATCCGGCCGAGGGCCGGACTTGCCGCCTCGGCAGCCTGGGCCGTCATCCCCACCGTGAACTCACCGCTGACCGTCGCCATCACCACTCTCCTTCGAGCCGGGCCGGCTCGCCAACGCCGATTCGACCACGGGCTGCCCCTCGGCGGCGAGGGGTGTGAACAGTGGCTTGGCGACCCGCACGGGGATGACATCCAGTCGGGCCTGCAGCACCGTGTAGTCCTCGCCGCCGCCGCGGACGGCACTGCGCCAGCCTACGAAGCCAGGGGCACGGCGCAGCCGGAACTCGAAGCCCACGTCGGGCGCCGGATCGTCGGCGTGCGGACGGGCGCGGTAAGCGAGGCCGCCCACCTCGGGCTCGGGGCCGTCCAGCAGCTGCGTCAGCGCGCCGAGGATGCAGCCGTCGCCGAGGATGTCGAGGAAGAACCGGTCGGACTGCAGGCGCGGCTTGAAGTCCGGGGCGCCAGGGTCGATGCGGGGCTCGCGCTGCTTGTGCGGCGCCGGCGTCGTCTCGCCGCTGGCCAGGTCGTGGCAGTCGCCATGGTCGAGATAGGACAGGCGCACGCCCTGCAGGTTGAAGGCCGGCAGCGCGGCGTCGCGCGTCGCGTCGCCAAGATCGACGAGGACGGCACCGCTGCCGCCGATGACCTCAAGTTGCCCGCCCTTGATGACGACGGCCGCGTTCTCGTCCACACCGAGGCCCAGGCGGCAGCCCAGGGACTGCAGGGCCGGCAGCATGCGGCCGATGCGGCCGCGCTTGAGGAAATGCTGGTCAATCAGCAGGTCGGGGCCGAGGAAGGCCAGGCCCCGGTCGTATTCCAGGCCCGGCCGCCACTGGCCCTTGAGAACGGCCAGGCTGTCCATCGCATCGCGGAACATCATGCGGCTCATGACCGCGGCACCGGCACTGGTGCCAGCGATGACGCCGCCACGCTCGAAGACCTGTCGGATGGCCGTCAACATCGCCGTTGGCTCGCCGCCCGGCTGCAGCGTGTCGACGATGAGCTCCTGGGCGCCACCGGAGAAGAAGACGGCGCGGCAGGCAGCGACGCGGGCGATCAGGGCCGTATCGTGCAGCGTTCCCTGCAGATCTCCCTCTTCGAGATTGGGGGCGACGGGAATGATCTCGGCGTGCGCGCCGCAGCGCTCCAGCGCAGCGGCGATCTGGGCCGCGACGCGCTCCGGCTCATAGGCCGCGGTCGGAAAGACGGCGATGGACGCACCGGCGCCCCCGGCCTCGTCGACGATGCGCTGCCAGACGGCGTCGCTGTCAGCTTTGAGCGCGCCACCAATGACGATGACGGTGCCGACGGGGGAGTGGCTGTGCAAGATGGGTGCCGGGCAGGCGCAGTTCACGAGCCCGACATCTTGGCAGGCTCCCGCGCAATCCGACAGCGGGTCAGGCCCGAGGAAAAGCAACGCTTGTGACCAAGCGCTGCTGCCGGCTGCCGATTCACTGGCCCGAGGGCGCCGACGCTGCGGGAACGCTCGTGGCGGGCAGGCTGGCCGCAGGCTTGGGCGGCCCCGACCAGCCGCCATACAGCGGCATCGGCAGGCGCACGGGGCTGATGTCGAGGTAGAGGTTGGTGACCGTGAACTGTTCGCCGCCGAATTCCTCGGTGCTCCAACCCAGCGAGTCCGAGCCCTTGTAGAGGCGGAACAGGAAGCCGAGCTCGGCCAGCGGGTCGTTGGTGCGCGGCAGCACGTCGAAGGCCAGACCCTTGACCTCCTTGCGCACGCTGTCGATGAGGCGTGTCATCGCGTTGGAGATGGTCGAGTCGCCCATCATGTCGAGGTGGAAGACATCGTCGATGTAGCTCGGCTTGAAGTTGGGCGACTCGGCGTCGTGCAACTCGCCGCGCAGCTTGGGCGCCGACGGCGTCGCCGAGCGCGCGCGCAGGTGGTAGCGGTCGCCGTGCTCGAGGTAGGACAGGCGAGCGCCCTGCACGTTGAAAGCGCCCAGCGAGGGATCGCTCTTGGCCTCGGTCAGGTCCACGACCAGGCAGCCGCGGTCGCCGATGACCTCGATCTCGTCACCGCGGATGATGGCGGCGGTGTTCTCGTCCACGCCCAGGCCGAGCTTGTAGCCCTTGGCCATCATCAGCGGGATCATGCGGCCGAAGCGGCCGCGCTTGAGGAAATGCTGGTCGACGAACAGATGAGGGCCGACGAAGCCCAGCCCGCGATCGATCTGCTTGCCATCCGAAAAGCGGCCCTTGAGGATGTTGATGTTGCTGGGCGGGTCACGGAACATCACGGTGCTCATGATGGCCGCACCGGCGGAAGTGCCGGCGATGACGCCGCCCTTGCGGTAGACGTCCCAGATCGCCTCCAGCATGGGCGTGCTCTGGCCACCGGGCTGCAGCACATCGACGATGCGCTCCTGCACGCCGCCCGTGAAGAAAATGCCCTTGGCGGCCTTGACCTTGGCGATCAGGGCCGGGTCGCGCACGACCTTGCTCAGGTCCACCCACAGGAACTTGGGCGCCACCGGCAAGGCCTCGGCCACGGCGCCTCGGCGCTGCAGCAGATCCACGATCTGCTTGGCGCTGGCCTCGGGATCCTCACTGGCTGTGCCGAAAACGACGAAGCGCGCGCCCTTGCCGCCGGCCAGTTGAACGATGCGTTGCCAGACCTCTTCGTTGTCGGCCTTCAGCGCGCCGCCAATCGGCACGGCATAGCCGCGGATGGCGGGCTCGGACTCGGGCAGTGGCTGCAGCGCCCCGGAGGCCTGTGCCGGACCGGCTTGAACGGCCGACGCGGCCTTGGCGGGCGCCGGTGCCGCAGCGCGTGGTGCCGATGCCGAGGCCGGCGCCGACGGACGCAGCAGCCTGAAGCCTTGCGGCGCGCTCGCCGCCGGTGCCGTCGCCGGCGGAGCCGCCTGTACGCCCATGGCTGCCGCCATTGCCGCCACACCGGCCCAGATCCATGCCCTCATGCCCACACCCCTCCTTGGTCAGACCGCGCATGATGACAGAGCGCCGATGACCGTTCGCCCCTAATTCGAACGACGAGGGCGTGGCGCGCACGAGACGAATCGCCGGCTTGGAGCCCGGCAGCTAGCGCCGCCGTGCCTAGACTCGCCCGAACCACGGAGAGTCGCCCATGAAAACCCCCTGCCCTTCCCGCATTGCCGTCACTGCTGCTGCAGCGGCCCTGCTTGCGCTGAGCTGCGCTGCCCAGGCCCAGTCGACGCTGGAGCGCGTCGAGATCACCGGCACGGCGATCAAGCGCATCGAAGGCGAGACGGCGCTGCCGGTGCAGGTCATCACGCGGGGCGAAATCGACAAGGCCGGCGTGACGACGGCCGCCGAGCTGATCGCCCGCATCAGCGCCAGCGCCAACAACCTGACCGACGGCGGCAGCGTGGCCTATGGGGGCTTTCGCGACCAGATGGGCTTCAACGCCGCCAACCTGCGCGGCCTGGGCGTGTCGTCCACCCTTGTGCTGCTGAACGGCCGGCGCGTGGCCAACTTCGCTTCGCCCGGCGACGCGGCCGGCGTGGACCTGAACAGCATCCCGGCCGCCGCCATCCAGCGCGTCGAGATCCTGCTCGACGGCGCCTCGTCGCTGTACGGCTCGGACGCCATCGGCGGCGTCATCAACTTCATCACCCGCAAGGACTTCTCCGGCATCGAAATCAACGCATTGGCCGGCAGCACCACCGAAGGCCACGGCGCGGCCAAGCGCTCGGCGACCGTGGCCGGTGGCTTCGGCGACTTCGGTCGCGACGGCTTCAATGTCTTCGGTGTACTGGACGTGCAGAAGACCAGCAGCCTGAACGCCTCCAAGCGCCAGTTCATCAAGGACCTGGACATCCCGGGCCGGCTGCCAGACCTGCTGTCCAGCGCGAGCTTCCCCGGCAATATCCGGCTGTCCAACTACCAGCGCGACACGCTGATCGGCGAGGGCTACAGCAGCAACGGCAGCACGGTCATCGACTCCAAGACCGTCAACCCGGCCGCCGCCGCGGGCTGCAACCCGCCCGCCAGCCTCTACCTGCCTGACGGCATTGGTGGCGCGGACGGTTGCACCTTTGACTACATGCGCGATATCGAGCTGTATCCGAAGTCGAAGAAAAGCAGCATCTTCGGCCGCGGCATCTTCAACCTCGGCGGCGGCCACCAGGCCTTTGCCGAGGTGTCGCTGGCAAGGGCGCGCACCCTCTACACCGGCACGCCCAACCGCGTGGACGCCGACATGGACGTGTCGCGCGTGCCGGCCTTTGCAGGCAGCGCGCTGAACAGCCTGGACGCCGACGACGAGGAACGCATCATCACCGTGCGCACCCGCCTGTCCGAAGCCGGCCTGCGCACCAGCGAGCTGGTGTCGACCACCCAGCGCGTCGTGGCCGGCATGACCGGCCTGGTGAGCGGCTGGGACTATGAATGGGCGCTGAACCACAGCACCAGCAAGGTCTCTGACCGGGACTTCCAGGGCTATCTGAACGAGCAGATGATCCTGGACGGCTTCGCGAACGGCACGCTGAACCCCTTTGGCCCGTCCAGCGCTGCCGGCCTGGCCCTGTATGAGAAGTCGCAGATCCGCGGCGAGGTGCGCCACGCCACCGGCAACATGGACAGCCTGGACTTCAAGGCCTCCAAGGCGCTGACGAAGCTGGCGGGCGGCGACCTGGCCGTGGCCATCGGCGGCGAGTACCGGCGCGAGAAGCAGAACTACCACCAGTCCGACGCGCTCAAGCAGGACCTCATCCTCGGCGAGACCACGCAAGGCCCCGACTCCGACTTCGGCAAGTCGCGCAAGGTCGGCGCCGTGTTCGGCGAGCTCAGCGCGCCCATCACCAAGCAGCTGGAGCTGTCGGCCGCGCTGCGCTATGAGAAATACCAGGTCAGTGGCGGTGCGGCCAGCCCGAAGATCGGCCTGAAGTACGTGCCGATGCCGGAGCTGCTGCTGCGCGCCTCCATCGGCAAGGGCTTCCGCGCGCCCAGCCTGTCGGACCTGTACCGCCCCGTCACCGAAGGCTCGTCGGCCACGCTGGTCGACCCGGTCTGCCTGGCCGCCGACCCGAGCAACACGCCCACCGACTGCTCGGACATCTGGGTCACGCTGAACTTCAGCAATGCCAAGCTCAAGCCCGAGAAATCGCGCCAGTATTCGCTGGGCATCGTCTTCGAACCCCGGCGCGGTGTCAGCCTCAATGCCGACTACTGGAACATCGAGAAGACCAACCTGATCAGCACGCTGGGCGTGGACGTCATCCTGGGCAACCTGGCCAAGTACGGCAGCCTGGTCCACCGCGATGAAGACGACGCCATCGAGGCCATCGACCTCTTCAAGGAGAACCGCGGCAAGCAGCGCATCTCCGGGCTGGACCTCGGTGTGAACCTGAGCGGCCTGAAGACCGGCTTCGGGCAGTTCGGCCTGCGCATCAACGGCACGCTGACGCTGAAGTCGCAGCAGCAGACCGGCGACGGCGACCCCTTCGTCAGCAACCTCGGTGTTTTCATCAACGACGGTGTCGTGCAGCGCTGGCGCCACACGGTCAGCCTGGATTGGGAAACTGGCCCCGTGTCTATGACGTTGTCCAACAGCTATCTGCAGGGCTACAACGACCAGCACATCATCGGCAAGCCCGACCGCAAGGTGTCGGCCTATTCGCTGTGGAATATGTCGGCCGGCTGGGAGGCCAGCAAGTCGACCACCCTGCGCGTCGGCGTGCAGAACATGCTCAACAAGGCGCCGCCGTTCTCGCAGCAGGCCTGGTTCTTCCTGTCCGGCTACGACCCGAGCTACACCGACCCGCGCGGGCGCTACATCTACGCCAGCTTGAAGTACGCCTTCAGGTGACGAGTGCGCGCACCCAGTCCGGCAGGGCGATGGCCTTGTCGGTCTGGGCGTCGAACCACAGCGTAGTCGCGCCACCCTCGGCGCAGATGACGCCGGGTTCGTCGGCGCGCTCCAGCGTGATCCAGGTCTCGAAGCTGGTACGGCCCGCGTCGCTGACGTAGTGCCTGGCCAGCACCTCACCCGGGCATTTAAGCTGGCGATAGAAGTTGCAGAAGGCGTTGACGATGACCGGCCCCTGCCCGCCCGGATTGGGCGCGGCGCCGATCTGCGTCAGCCAGTCCACACGCGCGATCTCCAGGTAGCGGAAATACAGCGTGTTGTTGATGTGGCCCATCGCATCCATGTCGCCCCAGCGCATGGGAATGCGCACCTCATAGGTGAGCTTCTTGTCGACCGGGACGAGATACCTCACGGCGTGATGCCGAGGTCAGCGGCGATGCGGTTGACGAGGCTGCGCAGCGCGGCGACCTCGGCGCGCAACAAGGCAACCTCTTCATCGCGAGGTTGACCCACCGCCGCGGCCTGCTCGAACGACGCCACCGGCCCGCACAGCAGATGCGCCCAGCGCGCCTCGCGGGCGCCGGGCGCCTTGGGCAGCTTGACGGCCATAGGCTGCTCGCGCTCGGCCAGCTCCTCCAGAAAGCCCTCCACCGACGACACATCGGCAAAGCGGTGCAGCCTCTCGGTGTTCTGGCGCAGTTCGGCCGCCGTCTGCGGGCCGCGCAGCATCAGCTGGGTCAGCAGCGCCATCGCGGCGCCGGGCACGCCCATGCCGCGCGCAAAGTTGTGCTCGTAGCGCACGACGCGGCTGCCGCTGACCGTCGTGACCAGGTGCAAGGCCTTCAGTTCCTCCACGGTGGCCAGCACCTCGGCTTCGCTGACGTCCATGACCGGGTCACGCGCCGTTTTCTGGTTGCAGCCCGAGGTCAATGCATTGGCCGACAGCGGATAGCTGTCCGGTACGGTGCTTTCCTTCTCGACGAGAACGGCAAGGACGCGGGCCTCCAGCGGGGTCAGGTCTCGCTTCAACATCAAACTCCGAAGCCGTCGTCAGCCTGGATCACTGCACCGTTGATGAAATGGCTTTCGGTGGCGCACAACATCAGCAGTGACGTATCCAGATCCTTCGGCTGGCCGACGCGCTTCCTGGGCAGCATGTCGACCAGCTTCTTGCCCTGCTCGGTGCCCCAGTGGTGGTGGTTGATCTCGGTGTCGATATAGCCCGGGCAGATGGCGTTCACGTTGATGCCGTAGCGGCCCCACTCCAGCGCCATCGCTCGCGTCATGTGGATGACCGCGGCCTTGCTCATCGCATAGACGCCAATCTGGCCCAGCACACGCAGGCCGGCCATGGACGCGACGTTGACGATGCGCCCACCGATGAAGGTGCCCGGCGCCGAGCCGCGCGCGCGGGCCAGCATGCGCTTGCCCACCTCCTGCGCGACGAAAAAGGCGCCGCGCGTGTTGGTGTCCATCACGTAGTCGTAGTCGTTCTCGGTGACGTCGGTGAGGCGCTGCGTCGTGGACACGCCGGAGTTGTTGATCAGGATGTCCAGCGTGCCGACTTCGGTCTCGGCGTGGGCCACCGCGCTCTTGATGCTGGCCACGTCGGTCACGTCCAGCTGCACCACATGGGCGTCACCGCCATTGCCCTCGATTTCGGCGCGCAGGTCCTTCAGCCGCTCGACTCGCCGGCCCGCCAGCACGACGCAGGCACCGGCCTGGGACAGGGTCCTGGCGAATTGCGCGCCCAGGCCGCTGGACGCACCGGTGATCAAGGCCACGCGGCCTTCGAGATTGATGGAGTAACTCATGGGACTGCCTTCCGAGTGGGTTGCGTCCATCCTACCGGTCTAGACCGCCCAACCTAAAAAAGCACGATCGTTCGATTCGCAATCCAGCCTCTCTAGAATCGCGCGCAATTCAAAAGCTGACGGAGAACCTGCATGACGTCCGAAGAGATCCTCGCCCAGTTCGGCCCCCGCGAGTCCATGGAATACGACGTGGTCATCGTCGGTGGCGGCCCGGCCGGCCTGGCTACGGCCATCCGCCTGAAGCAGCTCAAGCCCGATGCCAACATCGTCGTGCTGGAGAAGGGCTCTGAGCCTGGCGCCCACATCCTGTCGGGCGCCGTGATGGACCCGCGTGCGATGGAGGAGCTGTTCCCGAACTGGAAGGAACTCGGCGCGCCGCTGAACCAGGCCGTGTCCGGCGACGACGTGCTGTTTCTGTCCGAGACGGGCAGCCAGCGCACGCCCGACTGGCTCGTGCCTCGCAATTTCCACAACCACGGCTGCTACGTCATCAGCCTGTCCGACGTCGTCAAGTGGATGGCGCAGCAGGCGGAAGGCCTGGGCATCGAGATCTTCCCGGGCTTCGCCGCCGCCGAGGTGCTGTACGACGAACAGGGCCGTGTGAAGGGCGTGGCCACCGGCAATATGGGCCTGGGCAAGGACGGCGAGCCGACCGACCACTTCCAGCTCGGCATGGAACTGCTCGGCAAGTACACGGTGTTTGCCGAAGGCGCGCGCGGCCATCTGGGCAAGCAACTGCTTGAGAAGTTCAAGTTGACCGAAGGCAAGGACACGCAGACCTACGCCATCGGCGTGAAGGAGCTGTGGGAGGTTCCGGCGGACAAGGCCCAACCCGGCAAGGTCGTGCACACGGCCGGCTGGCCGATGGAGGGCGACACCTTCGGCGGCGGCTTCCTCTACCACCTGGAAAACAACAAGGTCACGCTGGGCTTCGTCATCGGCCTGGACTACGACAACCCCTTCATGAGCCCGTTTGAAGAGATGCAGCGCTGGAAGGCCCATCCGGCCATCCGCGCCCACATCGAAGGCGGCAAGCGCATCGGCTATGGCGCCCGCGCCATCAACAACGGCACGCCGCAGGCCCTGCCCAAGACGGTGTTCCCGGGCGGCTGCCTGATCGGCTGCGATGCCGGCTACCTGAATGCCGCGCGCATCAAGGGCAGCCACGCAGCCATCAAGAGCGGCATGCTGGCCGCCGAGGCGTTGGCACCCGCGCTGGACGCCGGCCGCGCCCAGGACGAGCTCGCCGCGTACCCCGAAGCCTTCGAGAAGAGCTGGCTGAACGAGGAACTGCAGCAGACGCGCAACTTCAAGCTCTGGTTCAAGAAGGGCAAGACGACCGGCCAGTTGATGACCGGCATCGAGCAGTGGTTGCTGCCCAAGCTCGGCATCAAGAACCCGCCCTGGACGCTGCACAACTACAAGGGCGACCACGAGTCCCTGCGCCCGGCGGCCGAGTGCAAGCCGATCGCCTATCCCAAGCCCGACGGCAAGCTGACCTTCGACCGCCTCTCCTCGGTGTTCATCTCCAACACCAACCACGAGGAAAACCAGCCCGCCCACCTGACGCTGAAGAACAACTCGGTGCCGGTGCAGGTCAACCTCGCCAAATACGCCGGCCCCGAAAGCCGCTACTGCCCGGCGGGCGTCTACGAGTTCGTGCCCAACGAGGGCGGCAGCGGCGAGCGGCTGCAGATCAACGCGCAGAACTGCGTGCACTGCAAGACCTGCGACATCAAGGACCCGACGCAGAACATCGTCTGGGTCACGCCCGAGGGCGGCGGCGGGCCGAACTACGCGGGCATGTAAGCCCTCTTGCAATGCAAGCACCCTGGCCGATAGACTGTTTTTTCATACAGCCATCAGCCAGGAGTCGGCGTGAGCAACGGAACCATCAGGGTCGGTATCGGCGGCTGGAACTTCGAGCCCTGGCGCGACAACTTCTATCCCAAGGGCTGGCCGCAGGCCCGTGAGCTGGAATATGCGAGCCAACGCCTCACGGCCATCGAGATCAACAGCACCTACTACGGCGCGCAGAAGCCCGCCACCTTCGCCAAGTGGCGCGATACGGCACCCGCCGGCTTCATGTTCTCGCTCAAGGCCATCCGCTTCGCGACCCAGCGCCGCGTGCTGGCCGACGGGGCAGACTCCATCAAGCGCTTCGTCGACAGCGGCATCGCCGAGCTCGGCGACAAGCTCGGGCCCATCGTCTGGCAGTTGGCGCCGACGCACCGCTTCGACGCTGGCGATCTGACGGCCTTCCTGGAACTGCTGCCTGCTCAAGTCGATGGCCTGAAGCTGCGCCATGCACTGGACGTGCGCCATGCCAGCTTCCAGTGCCCCGAATACCTCGCGCTGGCCCGCCAGTACAAGGCCGCGACGGTGTTCACCGAGTCCGACGACTACCCGCCGATTGCCGAGCCGACGGGCGACTTCGTCTACACGCGCATCATGCGCACGCACTCGGAAGAGGCGCTGGGCTGCAAGCCCGAGGTCTTCCCGCAACTGGCCGGGTCGGCGCGCATCTGGAGCGAGGGCGGCGAGCCCGAGGGCGTGCCGCGCATCGAACCCGCACCCACGGCGAGCACGGCGCCGCGCGATGTCTTCGTCTACTTCATCAGCGGTGCCAAGGAGCGGGCGCCGCATGCCGCGATGGCGCTGCGCCGGGCGCTGGGCGAAGAGGTCCCTGTCTAGGCCTCCAATCGCGTCATCCATTCAGCCGTAGCGCGTTCTTCGGCCCGCTCGGAGGCCGCGAGCGCCTCGCGAATGCGCTGGCGTTCCACCGCCGCGCGGTTCTGGCTCATCTTGAGCTTGAGTTCCCAGCGCGTCACGCGGATGCGAAAGCCGACGATGGCACCCAGCAGCTTGCGCTGGTAGTCCTCGTTGAGGCCACGCCACTGCTCGGCGTACTCGGGCTCGAAGCGGCCGATCAGCCGCTTCAGCAGCCCATCCTTGTCGACCTGGCCGTCGATCAACTCGATGTCGCCATAGGCATGCAGGGCCGCATAGTTCCAGGTCGGCACGTTCTGCACCGCGTCATAGTGGCTCGGGCTGATGTAGGCGCTCGGGCCGCTGAAGACGGCCAGCAGGCTCTTCTGCTGTGACAGCCAACCCCAGTGCGGATTGGCGCGTGCCATATGGCCTTCCAGCACAAGGCCGTCCTGCTGCGGCACGACGACCAGCGGCAGATGACTGCCGAAGCTCTCGCCCTGCGCATCCGGCCCGATCAGCAAGGCCAGCGGATGCTCGGCGATCAGGCGCAATGCATGGTCGAGGTCGGCAGACTTGAAATGGGCGGGCAGGTACACGGTGGCTCCAGCAAAACGAGGCTTCTATCATCGCCGCCATGCAAACCGAGGCCGCGCTGCGGACATTGAAACCCCTGAATACGGCGACTGACGAAGAGGTCGCCGCCGAGGTGCCCGTGGCGCTGACGGTCAACGACATCTCGCAGGCCGTCATGCTGGCCACGCCGGCCGATCTGGAGGACTTCGCCCTCGGCTTCGGCCTCGCGGAAGGTTGGTTCACGTCGCGGCGCGAACTGCTGGACGTCGAGATCGAGACCCGGCCCGAAGGCATCGAACTGGCCCTGACGGTGACCGCCGCCTGCGAGCAGCGCCTGAAGGTGCGCCGGCGCACCCTGGCAGGCCGCACCGGCTGCGGCCTGTGCGGCGTCGAAAGCCTGGCCCTGCTTGGCGCGCTGCAACCCGCCGCCGTCAGCGCGCCAACGCTGGCCCCGCAGGCGCTGGACCGGGCGCTGGCCGCCCTGCCCGCCGCCCAGGTGCTGAATGCGCGTTGCGGTGGCCTGCACGGTGCGGCATGGTGCCTGCCCAGCGGTGAACTGCTGCTGGTGCGCGAGGATATCGGCCGCCATAACGCACTCGACAAGCTGACCGGTGCCCTCGCCCGCTGCGATGCCGACGCACGCAAGGGCTTCGTGCTGATGTCCAGCCGAGCCAGCTTCGAGCTCGTGCACAAGACGGCGATGGCCGGCGTCGGCCTGCTGGCCTGCATGTCGGCTCCCAGCAGCCTGGCCATCGCGACGGCGCGCGGCCTGGGGCTGGAGCTCTGGGCCTTCGTGCGCGAGGGCCGCGCGACGCGCTACGCCTGACGGTCGCTCAGCGCCATCGGCTCTGACGTTCGGGTTTCGCCTTCGCCGGCCAGGAAGCAGCGAATGACGATCTGATCGCGGCCGCAGCGCTTGGCTTCGTACAAGGCGTCGTCAGCCGCGGCGTACATGGCCTCCGGCGTCAGGTTGGAGCTCGGCGCGGCCCACCAGGCCAGGCCGAAGCTGGCGGTCACAACGCGCTGAGGGCTGCCCTCGTGAGGCAGAGCCAGGGCGTGCAGGGCAGCGCTGAGCTGGCTGACGAAATGCTCGGCCGTCTCGGCCGACGTGGCCGAGAAGATCACGCCGAACTCCTCGCCGCCCAGGCGGAACAGCGCATCGGTCGAGCGCTTGAGGGAGTCCTTGAGCGTCTGCGCCAGGGCCTTGAGGACGGCATCGCCGGCCTGGTGGCCGTAGCGGTCGTTGTAGGCCTTGAAATGATCCACGTCGAGCATGCACAAGGCCACGGCCTGGCCGCGCTGGGCGCCGGCCAGGGCGGCCAGGCAGACATCATTGAAATGACGCCGGTTGAAGGCGCCGGTCAGGGCGTCGACGATGGCCAGGTCGCGCAACTGGCGGTTTGCCGCCTCCAGGGCGCGGGCATCGTCATACAGCCGCTGCTCGTCAGCCTTGCGGCGGGAGATGTCCATGTGCGTGCCGGCCAATCGCAGCGGGCGCCCCTGGGCGTCACGCTCGAAGACGCTGCCGTTGCTCTGCACCCAGACCCAGTGGCCCTCGGCATGGCGCATGCGGAACTCGGCGGTGTAGCGCTCGTCCGCACCGCTGAAATGGCGCTTCATCGCCAGGTTGGACTCGATGAGGTCGCCGGGATGGCAGAGTCTTTCCCAGGTCGTGCTCGTCACAGGTTCGAGTTCGGCGCGGCTGCGGCCCAGCATCCGGGCCCAACGCTCGTTGATGTCGAGCCGGCCGGTGTCGATATGCCAGTCCCAGGTGCCGGCCGCCGTGCCGTCCAGCACATTGGCCATGCGCTGGCGATCCTCGGCCAGGTCAGCCTCGGTCCGCTCCAGGCGGCGCCTGACGACGAGGCTGCGCGCCACCGCCAACGCGACGAGCAGGGTTGCCAGGCTGCCTGCGGCCAGGACCAGTAGCGGTGTTCTGTCACCTTCCCCAGCCAGCACGCCGGGCCGGGGCCTGAGCACCAGTTGCCAGGGGCGCCCGCCCACGTCGATGCTCAGCGCCGTGTCGCGCTCGTCGGACTGGAAGGGTTCACTGCCGGCCGATGAATAGATGAGCCGGTGCTTCTCCTCCTGGTCGAAGACGAAGACATCCAGGCCATTGGCGTCGGCCCGCAGCGCCGCCTCGGCCATCAGCGTCGGCAGCTCGATGACGCCGGCCAGGAAACCCGTCAGCTCGCGGCGACGCGCCTCGACGCCCGTCGGCTGCGAGATCCGGTAGACCGGCGCGGACACCGCGAAGCCGCTGATGGCGGCCGCCTGCTGGCCAAGCCGGATCAACGGAAATGTCTCGGACGCGATGGGCACGCCGGCATCGCGGGCGAGCAGCTTGGAGCGCATGCGGCGCGGGTCGAAGGCCATGTCCACACCAACGGCGGAGCCGTTCTCGGGCCAGGAATAGCGCACCGGCACATGCACGTCGCGCTCGTGCGCGGCGATGAACCCCTCGCCCTGGTATTGCGGCGCCGGCTCGACGACGCGATAGCCCGGTTGCTCCAGATTCGCCTGCCTCTCGAACTCAGCCAGCTGCGCATGCGGCACGACGGGCTGCCACTCCAGCAGGGTCAGGGCCGAGGAATCGGTGACCAAGCCGGCGCCATAGCGTGCGAATTGAGCGCGCGTCAGCCCCGGTTGGGCCGACAACATCCGGCTGGCCGCCTGCAGCGTCTCCACCACCCTCACCAATTGCAGATCAAAGGCGCCGACGACGCTCTGCCCCATCGCGTTCAACAGCTCGCGCTGCTGGCCCGCAGCCTTCAGCGCCAGCGAGCGGTAGGCGCCCACGCTACCTGCCAGGCCCATCACCAAGATGAGCACGACCAGCGCCGCGTCCACGATCCAGGGCCAGAGTCGACGGCGCGACGGACTGCCCAGGCTCATGGCCGGGCCTCCAGCGTCGTCACGAGGCGCTCGTAGAACTGCCCCTGCTGGCGCAAGTACTGCGTCGGGTCCTTGACTGCGTGGATGCGGGCTGACGCGCTCAGCGCTTCGGTGCCGGCCTGCCACTCGGGCTCAGCAGCGACCTTGTCGAGCAGTGCGCGCCAGCGCAGAACGGCCTCGGCCGTCATGCCCGCCGGCCCGAGCAGCGCCGACCAGCCCTGCAACTGCTGCATATCGCGCAGGCCGAGCTCGGCGGCGTTCTGCAGTTGCGGCAGCGACCTCAGCCGCCCGTGGGCGGTCGTCATCAATCCACGCAGGGCGCCCGACTGCACGGCCGGCATGATGCTGCGCGCGGTGTTGCAGCTGAAATCCACCTCGCCGTTGAGCAGGGCCTGGGTGGCCAGTGAGTCCTGGCCGAAATGCACCGGCTTGGCCGCGTCGCCCGGCAGGCCGTTCAATGCCAACAGATAGCGCACGGCCAGGTTTTGCAGGGTGCCGGCACCGCTCGTGCTGTAGCGCAACTGCGCTGGCGTCGCGGCGATGGCTGTCAGCAACTCGCGCATGGACACAATGGGCGTGCCGCTGCGAACGGCGCAGATGAGCGGCGCCTGGTCGAGCACGGCCAACACCGTGAAGTCACTCAATGGCGCGGCCGTGCGTGGCGACAGCGCCGGCAGGATGGCAACGCTGCCCACCCGAGCCAGCAACAGCGTCAGGCCATCGGGCGCGGCTTGCCTGACAGCCCGCCCCGCTGCGGCGCCCGATTCAGCCGTCAGATGGACGATCTCGAAGCCCACGCCGCCAACGCGTGTCGCGCTCTGGACGAAATTGCGCGCCGAGCCGTCGGCCTCACCGCCAGCCATGAAGGGCACGAAAAGCCGGACGGTGGTCGGCGACACCGGCAGAGCATGAGTGATGGGCTGCACGGCGCGCGCGGCCGCAGCGGCCAGCAGCGCCCCGGCAAGCACCAGCAGGGTAGCGAAGCCCTGCCTCACCCGATTTATTGTCTTGACCGCCACGTGGCGATCATAAATAACCGAATAAACGGGAGATTTGGCAAATTTGGACTTGAAACGATCAATTCGTGACGAATCGCCCAAAAGCGCCTGTTGAACGCCGAAAAGACAAAGCCCGTCACGAGGACGGGCTTTGATGTGTTTGGAGGAGACGGAGGGATTCGAACCCTCGATTCGCGTTTTAGCGCAAATACTCCCTTAGCAGGGGAGCACCTTCGGCCACTCGGTCACGTCTCCAGCACAGCCCCGCATTCTATACCAGTGCGGAGCACTCTCAGACAGAAATCAGGCCGCGGTAGCGGCTTCCTGATCCAGGTCGAAGGCCTTGTGCAATGCGCGCACGGCCAGCTCCATGTACTTCTCGTCGATGACGACGCTGGTCTTGATCTCGCTGGTCGAGATCATCTGGATGTTGATGCCCTCTTCCGACAGCGCGCGGAACATCTTGCTGGCCACGCCGACATGCGAGCGCATGCCGATACCAACGATGGAGACCTTGCAGATCTTGGGGTCGCCGACGACCTTGCTGGCGTTGGTGGCCGGGCCGACCGTGTTCTGCAGCAGCTCCATCGTGCGCGCGTAGTCGTTGCGGTGCACGGTGAAGGAGAAGTCGGTCTTGCCGTCGTGGGAGACGTTCTGGATGATGACGTCGATGTCGATGTTGGCCTCGGCCACGGGTCCCAGGATCTGGAAGGCGATGCCGGGCTTGTCGGGCACGCCGAGCAGCGTCACCTTGGCCTCGTCACGGTTGAAGGCAATACCCGAAACGACGGCTTGTTCCATGTTCTCGTCCTCTTGTTCGAAAGTGATCAGCGTGCCGGAGGCGGCCTCTTCAGTGATGTCGATGTCCCAGGGTGTGAAGCTGGACAGCACGCGCAGCGGCACGCGGTACTTGCCCGCGAACTCCACGGAGCGGATCTGCAGGATCTTGGAGCCGAGCGAGGCCATCTCCAGCATTTCCTCGAACGTGATGGTGCTCAGGCGCCGCGCCTCGGGCACCACGCGCGGGTCGGTCGTGTAGACGCCGTCCACGTCGGTGTAGATCAGACATTCGGCAGCCTTCATCGCCGCAGCAATCGCCACGGCCGACGTGTCGGAACCCCCGCGGCCCAGCGTCGTGATGTGGCCTTCCGGGTCGATGCCCTGGAAGCCGGTGATGACAACCACCTTCCCAGCGGTCAGGTCAGCACGCACGCGGACATCGTCGATGCTCTCGATGCGGGCCTTGGTGAAGGACGAGTCGGTGGCCACCGGCACCTGCCAGCCGGCATAGCTGACCGCTTCCAGCCCTTCGGCCTGCAGCGCAATGGCCAGCAGACCGACGGAGACCTGCTCGCCGGTGGCGGCGATGGCGTCCATCTCGCGCATCACGGCCGGCGTCATGCTGGCCGGTGACAGTTCCTTGGCCAGACCGAGCAGGCGGTTGGTTTCACCGCTCATCGCCGAGGGCACGACCACCATCTGGTGGCCGGCGCGCACCCATTTGGCGACGCGTTTGGCCACGTTGCGGATGCGATCGGTGGACCCCATCGAGGTGCCGCCGTACTTGTGGACGATCAGAGCCATGTGTTTGAGCGAAGGCTGGAAGAGTGAGCTGCCGGGACGGATGCTCGCAAACCCCCGATTTTATGCGGCAGTCCCGCCCTCGCCTTCGCTCTGCGGCAAGGCTGCGTCCTCCAGCCAGCGCAAGGACAGCTTCGGCTCATCTTGATCGGCGAAGGCACGGGCGTCCATGCCAAGCCCGGCGACGGCAATGAGGCGCTGCTGCGCGTCAAAAAGCAGAGGCCCGCCGCGCCGCCACGGCGGCAGGCCGGCTTCCTGGCAGGCCTTCTTGAGGGCACGCTGCACGGAGGCCGGGGCCCGTTGGAATTGCTCACCGCCGGCGCGAGCGCGCTGGGTCAGTTGGGCGAGTCGCGCCACCGCGATGCCGGGCGAGGCCGGCTCGACGAGCCATGCGCCCTGCCAGGCCGGCTGAGGATGCAGGCCGGGGCGACTCAGGTTCAGCATCGACGCAGGCGGCGGGGCGGCCGATTCGGCGGCCCAGTAAAGGCCGTCGCGATAGGCGTGCACGGCACCACCGGGCGCGGGCCAGGACAGCGTGGCGCCCGAATGCCATTCAGACCGCAGGCGCTCGACCAGGCTGGCCGGCACGCTCGCGTACCGCGACAGCCAGGCGCGTAGCGCGTTGCTTGCGCGGGCGGGCGACAGGCGGAACACGGCGGCCAGATCCAGCCGCTCGGCGGTCGCGAGCTCCGCAAGGTCGGATGCCGCGACTTCCGCAGCCAGTTCCTCAGCCTGCTGCGCCCAGCGCGCCGACTGGGCCAGGCCCGCCTCGGCCGCCGCAAAGGCCGGCCACAGCGTCTGGCGCAGTCGGTTGCGGGCATGGCGCGCATCGGCATTGCTCGGATCTTCTATCCAGCTGAGCCCATGCTGCTCGGCGTAAGCGCGGATGAGGTCGCGCGGCTGATCAAGCCAGGGCCGTGCCCAGCAGACGCCGTCGCGCCATTGCGCCCTGGGCATGCCAGCAAGGCCCGCCGTGCCGGCGCCGCGCAAAGCCTGCAGCACGAAGGTCTCGGCCTGGTCCTGTCGGTGATGGGCCAGCAGCAGCAGGTCGGCCCCCGCCGCAACAGCCATGTCGTGCAGGGCGCGATGCCGGCCCGCATGAGCCCAGGCCTCCACGCTGTCGCCGCGCGCCGGCGATCCGCTCAGCCGCGTGCAGACATAGGCCGCTCCGAACTCATGCGCCGCGCGCTCGCAATGCGCGACCCAGTCGTCGGCCTGCGGCTGCAGGCCGTGGTGGACATGAAGGGCAACGACCCTGCTGCCTTGCGCCGCGCGAGCGGTCGCATGCAACAGGGCCGTGGAATCCAGGCCGCCGCTGAAGGCGACGGCGACCGCATCACCTGTTCTTGGTGTCGCCGAATCGGCCATAGGCCTGCAGGCGCTCGTAGCGGCGGTCCACCAGTTCACGAGTCTTGAGGTCGCTGACCTGGCGCAGTGCGTCGCTCAGCGCGCGCTTCAGGTTGGACGCCATCTGCTTGGCGTCGCGGTGCGCGCCACCCACCGGCTCGCTGACGATCTTGTCGATCAGGCCGAGCGCTTTCAGGCGGTGAGCCGTGATGCCCAGGGCCTCGGCCGCCTCGGAGGCGCGTTCGCTGCTCTTCCACAGGATGGACGCGCAGCCCTCCGGCGAGATGACGGAATAGGCCGCGAACTGCAGCATCAGCACCTGGTCGGCCACGCCGATGGCCAGCGCACCACCCGAGCCGCCCTCGCCGATGACGGTGGCGATGATGGGCACTTCGAGCTGCGCCATCTCGAGGATGTTGCGGCCGATGGCCTCGCTCTGGCTGCGCTCCTCGGCACCGATGCCAGGATAGGCGCCCATGGTGTCGATGAAGGTGAAGACCGGTAGGCCGAACTTCTCGGCCAGCTTCAGCAGGCGCAGCGCCTTGCGGTAGCCCTCGGGGCGCGGCATGCCGAAGTTGCGCAGCGTGCGCTCCTTGGCGTCGCTGCCGCGCTGGTGGCCGATGACCATGCAGGCCTGGCCGTTGAAGCGCGCGATGCCGCCCACGATGGCTGCGTCGTCGGCGAAGTGACGGTCACCGTGCAGTTCCTGGAACTCGGTGAAAACTTCCGAGCAGTAGTCCAGCGTCTGCGGGCGCTGCGGGTGGCGGGCGATCTGGTAGACCTGCCAGGGCAGGACGTTGGCGTAGACCTCCTTGGTCAGCTGCTGGCTTTTCTTGGAGAGGCGATCGATCTCCTCGGAGATGTCGACCGCAGACTCGCTCTGCACATAGCGCAGTTCTTCGATCTTGGTCTCGAGCTCGGCGATGGGCTGCTCGAATTCCAGAAAATGTTTTTTGCTCAATGGATCCCCTCGTCCGGTGAGTACGCCGGCTGATCCCTTGACGGGTGTCTGTCGGCTTTGGAGCGTCCCGGCGTGCGGCCCGCTCTGGGTGGTTGAACAATGACCTCAATAGTCCACAGGCAGCGGGTCGAGGCTGCGCCAAATGTACCAAACCGCTACCGAACGGTACGGTGCCCAGGCGTCGCCGACTTCGCGCGCCTCGGCGCGGGAGACAGGTTCGCCCGAAAAGTAATTCTGGCTGATGCCCTTCAACAAGCCGATGTCATCCAGGGGCATCACATTGGGGCGCATCAAGTGAAAAATCAAGAACATCTCGGCCGTCCACCGGCCGATGCCGCGAATGGCAACGAGCTCTTCGATGATGGCTTCGTCGTCCATCTGCGCCCATTGGCGCACATGAACCTGGCCAGTGTCGAAATGTTCCGCCAGGTCGCGCAGGTATTCGACCTTGCGGGCGGACAGGCCGGCAGCGCGCTGCTCATCCACACCCAGGCCCAGCACGGCGGTCGGCTGGAATTTGGTCATCAGCGCGATCCAGCGGTTCCAGACCGATTGGGCGGCCTTGACCGAGATCTGCTGGCCGACGATGGAGCGGGCCAGCGTCGCGAAGGCGTCGCCGCGGCTCTGCAACCGGGCCTCGCCGAACTGCGGGATGAGCTTCTTCATGACCCGGTCGCGCTTGACCAGGTGCTTGCAGGCCTCGTCCCAATAGGCCGGGATCACTTCGGGCGGCATCAGCTCTTCACCCAGGTCGTGCCGTCGGCACCGTCCTTCAGCATGATGCCCTTGGCCGTCAACTCGGCGCGGATCGCGTCGGCACCCGCAAAGTCCTTGGCGGCCTTGGCGGCAGCGCGGGCCGCGATGCGCGCCTCGATCCAGGCCGCGTCGTCAATGCCCGAGCCGCCCTGCAGATAGGCGCGCGGCTCCTGCTGCAGGACGCCGAGCACGCCGGCCAGCGCCTTCAGCAAGCCGGCACGCTGGGGTGAGCGATCACGGTTGACTTCGTTGACGAGGTCAAACAGCACGGCGATGGCGCCGGGCGTGCCGAAGTCCTCGTCCATCGCTGTCTTGAAGGCAGCGGCGCTGGGCTCGCTCCAGTCGATGGCGACTTCGGACGGCGGCACGGCGTCCAGCGCCGTGTACAGCCGCGTCAGCGCGGCTCGGGCGTCTTCGAGGTGGGCATCGCTGAAGTTGAACGGCCGGCGATAGTGGGTGCGCAGCATGAAGAAGCGCAGCGTCTCGCCGTCGAACTTCTGCAGCACGTCGCGGATGGTGAAGAAGTTGCCCAGGCTCTTGGACATCTTTTCGCCATCGACGTTCAGGAAGCCGTTGTGCAGCCAGTAGCGCGCGAAGGGGTAGCCCGCACCCTCGCTCTGGGCGATCTCGTTCTCGTGGTGAGGGAACTGCAGATCGGTGCCACCACCGTGGATGTCAAAGCTTTCGCCGAGCAGCGCGCAGCTCATTGCCGAGCACTCGATGTGCCAACCCGGGCGGCCCTCGCCGAAGGGAGCTGCCCACTTGGCGTCCGCCGGCTCCTCGGCCTTGGCGGCCTTCCAGAGCACAAAGTCCAGCGGGTCCAGCTTGCCGTCGTCCACGGCCACGCGTTCGCCGGCGCGCAGGTCATCGATGCTCTTGCCGCTGAGCTTGCCGTAGCCTTCGAACTTGCGCACCGCGTAGTTCACGTCGCCAGTATCAGAACGGTAGGCCAGGCCACGCTCTTCCAGGCGCTCGATCAGCGACAGCATCTGCGGCACGTACTCGGTCGCGCGCGGTTCGTGGTCCGGGCGCAGCAGGCCGACAGCTGCAAAGTCCTCGTGCATCGCCGCGCTCATCTCTTCGGTGAGCTGGCGGATGGTGATGCCGCGCTCGACGGCACGCTTGATGATCTTGTCGTCGATGTCGGTGATGTTGCGCACATAGGTGACGCCGTAACCACTGGCACGCAGCCAGCGGTAGATGACGTCGAACGCCATGTTCATGCGCAGATGCCCCATGTGGCAGAGGTCGTAGACCGTGATGCCGCAAACGTACATGCGCACTTGGCCAGGCACGAGCGGTTGGAAGTCTTCGAGATCTCGGCTGAGGGAGTTGTGAACGCGCAGGGACATGAAAAACGAGGGCAGCAGCCACCAACAAGAAGCCCCGCACCGGGTCCGCCCAGGCGGGGCTCATAGAATGAATTCAGTATAGCGGCCGACCCTGACGCCGCCCCCCGCTACAACCCTCATGCGCCTGCCCTTCCCCACCCTCGCGTTGCCCTGCCTGCTGATCCTGGCGCTGGCAACCACGCCGGTTCGCGCCGACGACCTTGCCAGCGCCCAGCGGCTTTGGCTGGCCGGACAGAAGAGCCAGGCCGTCGAGCAGGTCGAGCAGGCCCTGACCCGTCAACCTGATGATCTGCAACTGCGCTTCGCCCTGGGTGTCATGCGCATGGAACTGGGCGAGCCTGCCAAGGCGACGGCCATCTTCACCCGCCTCACGCAGGACTTCCCCGACCTGGCCGACCCCTACAACAATCTCGCCGTACTGCACGCAGCCGCCGGCGAACTCGACGAAGCCAAGGCCGCGCTGGAGCAGGCCCTGCGCCTGCATCCCGACCATGCCCAGGCCCAGGAAAATCTGGGCGATGTGTTGGTACGCCTGGCTCTGCGCGCCTACCAGCGTGCCCAGAAGTCGGCCCTGATGCCCAGCGACACGCTGGCCGGCAAGATCAACCGCACGCTGGCCCTGACCCGCGAATTGCGCACCCGCTAACCACTCGCCTCCCATGACCAAAATCCTTCCTCTCCTTCTCGCCGGCCTGCTGGCCACGCTGGGCGCCGAGGCCCAGACCGTCAAGCTGCAGACCACCGAAGGCGACATCCGCATCGAGCTGAACGCCCAGAAGGCCCCCAAGTCAGTCGCCAACTTCCTGCAATACGTGAAGGCCGGCCACTACAACGGCACGGTCTTCCACCGCGTCATGGCAACCTTCATGATCCAGGGCGGCGGTTACGACGCCAAGCTGAACCAGAAGCCGACCAAGCCGCCCATCCCGCTGGAGTCACACAACGGCCTGACCAATGTGCGCGGCAGCATCGCCATGGCGCGCACCAACGACCCGAACTCGGCGACCTCGCAGTTCTTCGTCAACGTGGTGGACAACCCCATGCTCGACGGCGAACCGGACAATCCGGCGTCGGGCTATGCCGTCTTCGGCCAGGTCATCGAGGGCATGGACGTCGTCGACAAGATCCGCGCCGTCGAGGTCACGCCGCACGGCATGCACCAGCATTTCCCGGTCAAGCCCATCTTCATCACCAAGGCTCTCGTTGAGCCCGTCAAAAAATGAGCCAAGTCAAACTCACCACCAACCACGGCGACATCCTCATTGAGCTGGATGCCGAGAAGGCGCCGCTGTCGGTCGCCAACTTCCTGAACTACGTCCGCAAGGGCCACTACGACGGCACGGTGTTCCACCGCGTCATCAAGGGCTTCATGGTCCAGGGCGGCGGCTTTGAGGTCGGCATGAATCAAAAGCCCACCGAGGCGGCCATCCAGAACGAGGCCAACAACGGCCTGAAGAACGCCCACTACACGCTGGCCATGGCGCGCACCAACGCACCGCACTCGGCCACGGCGCAGTTCTTCATCAACACGACCAACAACGGCTTCCTGGACTTCAAGTCCGAGAGCCCGTCGGGCTGGGGCTATGCCGTCTTCGGCAAGGTCATCGAGGGCAAGGACGTCGTCGACAAGATCGAGAAGTCCAAGACCGCCACGCGTGGCGGCCATGGTGACGTGCCGGTCGAAGACGTCATCATCGAGAAAGCCGTCGAGGTTTGATCCACACGCTGACGGCCCCGGCGCAGTGGCGGCAGATCGATCTGCTGTCGGACTTGCACCTCGGGCCGGACACGCCGGGCACGCTGGCCCGGCTTGAGCAGCACCTTGCGCAGACGCCCGCGCAAGCGGTGCTGCTGCTCGGCGACATCTTCGAGGTCTGGGTCGGCGACGACGCCCGGAACGAGCCCTTCGAGGCCGGCGTCGTACGCCTGCTGCACGATGCGTCGCGGCGCCTGGATCTCTTCTTCATGCACGGCAACCGCGACTTCCTTGTCGGCGCGGAGTTGCTGGCGGACGCCGGCATGACCGCCCTGCCCGATCCCACGGTGCTCGATGCCTTTGGCCAGCGCTGGCTGCTGGTGCATGGCGATGCGCAATGCCTTGCCGACACCGCCTACCAGGCCTTCCGCCGCCAGGTGCGCTCGCCCGAATGGCAGGCCCAGGTGCTGGCGCAGCCGCTCGAAGCTCGCCAGGCGCTGGGGCGCCAGATGCGCGAAGGCAGCCGCGCGGCGCAAGCCGCGCAACTGATGGCCACCGACCTTGACGCCGAGGCTTGCCGCGCGCTGCTGAACGAAGCCAGCGCGACGACGATGATCCACGGCCACACACACCGCCCTGCCGAGCACGATCTGGGCGACGGGCTCAGGCGCGTCGTGCTGTCGGACTGGGACCTCGATGGCACCCCACCGCGCGGCGACGTCATCCGCCTGTCCGCAGCCGGCCTGCAACGCCTTTCCCTGTGATCCTGAAAGCTTTGCGCAACTGGCGTGAGCAACGCGCCGTCGAACGCCATGCGATTCCAGATGCGCTATGGCAGCTGACCCTGCTGCGCTACCCCTTCCTGGCCCAGCGCGGCGAGGACGACCTGACCGAGCTGCGCCGGCTGTCGAGCCTTTTCCTGTCGACCAAGGAGTTCCACGGTGTCGGCGGCTTCGAGGTGAGCGACGAAGTTGCCGTCGCTGTCGCGGCCCAGGCCTGCCTGCCCGTGCTGCGGCTGGGCCTGTCCTGGTACGACGGTTTCGTCGGCATCGTCATGCACGAGGGCGAAGTCGTGGCGCAGCGGCGCTTCGAGGACGAGGACGGTGTCGTCCACGAGTACGACGAGGAGCTGGCCGGCGAAGCCATGGAAGGCGGCCCGCTGATGCTGACCTGGAATGCCATCGCCGTCAGCGACGACCCGGCCGAGTTCGGCGCGGACGCGGTCTTCAACGTCGTCATCCACGAGTTCGCCCACGTCATCGACATGCGAGATGGGCTGGCTGACGGCGCGCCCCCGCTGGACGCCGACGAACGCGAGCGCTGGACCACGGTCATCGACGCCGAATGGGAGAAGTTCTGCCAGCGCGTCGATGCCGGCGAGGAGACGCTGATCGACCCCTACGGCGGCGAGGCCGTCGAGGAATTCTTCGCCGTCGCCGTGGAGGCCTTCTTCGTCGCCCCGGCCGCCATGCGGGCGGAGGAGCCGGCGATGTACGAGCTGCTGGCCGGCTTCTTCAAACAGGACCCGGCTGGTTGAACTAAAAAGGGGACGCCGCAGCGTCCCTTTCCGTCTGAGCGCTGAAACTCAAGCCGTCGCCGGCTCCGCCTTGGGCTTGTTGTCCTTGGCCGGCTTGGGCGGCGTGGGCTGGATGTCCAGCACCGTCTCGCCCTTGTCGTCCACGTCCACGCTCAGGCGCCCGCCATCGACCAGCTTGCCGAACAGCAGTTCGTCGGCCAGCGCGCGGCGGATGGTGTCCTGGATGAGGCGCTGCATCGGCCGCGCGCCCATCAGCGGGTCGAAGCCCTTCTTGGCCAGATGCTTGCGCAGCGCGTCGGAGAAGCTGACCTCGACCTTCTTCTCCTGCAGCTGGCTCTCCAGTTGCAGCAGGAACTTGTCGACCACACGCAGGATGATTTCCTCGTCCAGCGGGCGGAAGGACACGATGGCGTCCAGGCGGTTGCGGAACTCCGGCGTGAACAGGCGCTTGATGTCGGCCATCTCGTCGCCCTGCTGGCGCGAGTTGGTGAAGCCGATGGTGGCCTTGTTCAGCGCCTCGGCACCCGCGTTGGTCGTCATGATGATGATGACGTTGCGGAAGTCGGCCTTGCGCCCGTTGTTGTCGGTCAGCGTGCCGTGGTCCATGACCTGCAGCAGCACGTTGAAGACATCCGGGTGCGCTTTCTCGATTTCATCGAGCAGCAGCACCGAGTGCGGCTTCTTTGTGACCGCCTCGGTCAGCAGGCCGCCCTGGTCAAAACCGACATAGCCCGGAGGCGCACCGATCAGGCGGCTGACGGCATGGCGCTCCATGTACTCCGACATGTCGAAGCGGATCAACTCGATGCCCAGGATGTAGGCAAGCTGCTTGGCGACCTCCGTCTTGCCGACACCCGTGGGGCCGCTGAACAGGAAGGAGCCCACCGGCTTCTCGGGCCGGCCCAGGCCCGAGCGCGCCATCTTGATGGCGGCGGCGAGCGCGTCGACCGCCGGGTCCTGCCCGAACACGACGCTCTTCAGGTCGCGGTCCAGCGTCTTGAGCTTGCTGCGGTCATCGCTGTTGACCGATGCGGGCGGGATGCGCGCGATCTTGGCGACGATGTCCTCGACCTCGACGCGCGTGATGGTCTTCTTCTGCTTGCTCTTGGGCAGGATGCGCTGGGCAGCACCGGCCTCGTCGATGACGTCGATGGCCTTGTCCGGCAGGTGGCGATCATTGATGTACTTGGCCGACAGCTCGGCGGCCGCCTGCAGCGCGCCCAGGGCGTACTTGACCGAGTGATGCTCCTCGAAGCGGCTCTTGAGCCCCTTCAGGATCTCGATGGTCTGCTCGACCGAAGGCTCGGCGACATCGATCTTCTGGAAGCGCCGGCTCAGCGCCGCGTCCTTCTCGAAGATGCCGCGGTACTCGGTGAAGGTGGTCGCGCCGATGCACTTCATCGCGCCGCTGGACAGCGCCGGCTTGAGCAGGTTGCTCGCGTCCAGCGTGCCGCCCGAGGCCGCACCGGCGCCGATCAGCGTGTGGATCTCGTCGATGAAGAGGATGGCGCTGGGTTGGTCCTTCAGCGCCTTCAGAACCGCCTTCAGGCGCTGCTCGAAGTCGCCGCGGTACTTGGTGCCCGCCAGCAGCGCGCCCATGTCCAGCGAGTAGACGACGGCGTCGGCGAGGACCTCAGGGACTTCGCCTTCGGTGATCCTCCAGGCCAGGCCTTCAGCGATGGCCGTCTTGCCCACGCCGGCCTCGCCGACCAGCAGCGGGTTGTTCTTGCGCCGGCGGCACAGCACCTGCACGACGCGCTCGACCTCGGACTCGCGACCGATCAGCGGGTCGATCTTGCCGTCCTTGGCCAGCTGGTTCAGGTTCTGCGTGAACTGCTCCAGCGGCGACGCCTTGGCGCTGCCGCCCTCGCCTTCCTCGCGCTCGCCTTCCTGGCTGCCGGGGGCCTGGCCCTCGGGGTTCTTGGGCGGCTCGGGATCGGTCTTCTTGATGCCGTGGGCGATGAAATTGACGACGTCCAGGCGCGTGACGCCCTGCTGGTGCAGGTAGTAGACGGCGTGCGAATCCTTCTCGCCGAAGATGGCGACGAGCACGTTGGCGCCGGTCACTTCCTTCTTGCCGCTGCCGGTGCTCTGCACGTGCATGATGGCGCGCTGGATGACACGTTGGAAGCCCAGCGTGGGCTGGGTGTCCACCTCGTCGCTGCCGCCCACCATCGGCGTGTTTTCCTTGATGAACTGCGTCAGGCTCTTGCGCAGGTCGTCCAGGTTGGCCGCGCAGGCGCGCAGCACCTCCGCGGCGCTGGGGTTGTCGAGCAAAGCGAGCAGCAGGTGCTCGACGGTGATGAATTCGTGCCGCTGCTGGCGTGCTTCGACGAACGCCATGTGCAAACTGACTTCAAGCTCTTGCGCAATCATGCGGCCTCCATAATGCACTGCAGGGGGTGGCCGGCACGCCGTGAGGCGGCCAGAACCAACTCCACCTTGGTCGCGGCGACGTCCTTGGTGAACACACCGCAGACCCCGCGACCCTCGTGGTGGATTTTGAGCATGATCTGCGTCGCCGTATCGAGGTCATGCCGGAAAAATTCCTGCAGAACCATGACAACAAACTCCATCGGCGTGAAATCGTCGTTCAGCAGCAGGACCTGGTAGAGCCGGGGGGGCTCGGTTTTCTGGGTCTGCCGCTCGACGACGACCGCGCCCTCGCCTTCGTCCTTGCCCGGCTTCAGAGGGGGCGCGGGCGGGGGCGGGGGCGACTGGTTTCGCGGTGAAAAGACGGGGAGCACAGGCATGTCGGGATTCTATCGACGGGGGCTTCCCCTCGCCGACCGCGGGCAGTTGGCGACGCTCCTGGAAATTGCAAGCGCGGGGCGGAAGGTTCTGAGGGTGAACCCGGCCGGGAAGGTCCCGAATTGACGCTTTTTATTGCGCTACCAGAATCTGCCTCCGCCTCCCCAGGAGGTGCCACAAAGAATGGAGACAAGATGATGGCACTGGGCAAAGTCAAGTGGTTCAACGATGCCAAGGGCTTCGGATTCATCGAGCCGGAAGCTGGCGGAGATGATGTCTTCGCCCATTTTTCAGCGATCCAGATGGAAGGCTTTCGGACGCTGAAGCAGGGCAGCCAGGTGCAGTTCGACCTGGTGCAGGGCCCCAAAGGCCAGCTTGCGCAGAACATCACGCCGATGGAAGCCGCACGCGCCGCCGAGCAGCAGCAACAGCCGCAACTGGCGTCCTGAGCTGAGCTCACAAATCAAAAGCCCCGTGGCCTGACGCCACGGGGCTTTTGCATTGGCGCCGCCGGGCTCGCGCAGCAAGCGCGCGCCCGGCTTGCTAGAGTTACGTGTTGCGCGCCGCCTCCTGGCGCTGTGTGCAGCACGGATTGCCATCTACCGGAACACGCTCATGACCGCCGAAAAGACCCAGATTGTTTACACGTTGACCGACGAAGCCCCCCGCTTGGCCACTGCCTCGCTGCTGCCGGTCGTCAAGGCCTTCGCGGCGTCGGCTGGGATCGACGTCGTCAGCAGCGACATCTCGGTGGCCAGCCGCATCCTGGGCCAGTTCCCGGAACTGCTGACCGAAGAGCAGCGCGTGCCCGACAACCTGGCCGCCCTGGGCAAGCTGACGTTGAAGTCGGAAGCCAACATCATCAAATTGCCCAATATCAGCGCCTCGGTGTCGCAGTTGAAGGCCGCCATCAAGGAACTGCAGGACAAGGGCTACAAGATCCCGGACTACCCCGAAAAGCCCGAGACGGATGAGCAGAAGGACATCCGCGCGCGCTACAACAAGTGCATCGGCTCGGCCGTGAACCCGGTGCTGCGCGAAGGCAACTCCGACCGCCGCGCGCCCAAGGCGGTGAAGGAATACGCCCGCAAGAACCCGCACCGCATGGACGACTGGAGCCAGGCCTCGCGCTCGCACGTCTCGCACATGCACGACGGCGACTTCTATCACGGTGAAAAGTCGATCACGCTGGACCGCGCACGCGACGTGAAGATGGAGCTCATCACCAAGAGCGGCAAGGCCATTGTGCTCAAGGCCAAGGTCTCGCTGCTGGACCGCGAAGTGGTCGACTCGATGTACATGAGCAAGAAGGCCCTGCTGGCCTTCTATGAAAAGGAGATCGAGGACGCGCGCAAGACCGGCGTGATGTTCTCGCTGCACGTCAAGGCCACCATGATGAAGGTGTCCCATCCCATCGTGTTCGGCCACTGCGTGCGCATCTTCTACCGCGACGCGTTCGAGAAGCACGCCAAGCTGTTCGACGAACTGGGCATCAACGTCAACAACGGCATGGTGGACCTGTACACCAAGATCGCCACGCTGCCCAGCGCCAAGCAGGACGAGATCAAGCGCGACCTGCACGCCTGCCACGAACACCGCCCCGAACTGGCGATGGTGGACTCGGCCAAGGGCATCACCAACTTCCATTCGCCCAACGACGTCATCGTGGACGCCTCCATGCCCGCGATGATCCGCAGCGGCGGCAAGATGTACGGCGCCGATGGCCGCCTGAAGGACGTCAAGGCCGTGATGCCGGAGTCGACCTTTGCCCGCATCTACCAGGAGATCATCAACTTCTGCAAATGGCATGGCGCCTTCGACCCGCGCACCATGGGCACGGTGCCCAACGTGGGCCTGATGGCTCAGCAGGCCGAGGAATACGGCTCGCACGACAAGACCTTCGAGATCCCGGAGGACGGCGTGGCCAACATCACCGACCTCGCCACCGGCGAGGTGCTGATGAGCCAGGACGTCGAGCAGGGCGACATCTGGCGCATGTGCCAGTGCAAGGACGCCGCCGTCCGCGACTGGGTCAAGCTGGCCGTCACGCGCGCCCGCAACTCCGGCATGCCGGTGGTGTTCTGGCTGGACTCCTACCGCCCCCACGAGGCGCAGCTCATCACCAAGGTCAAGATGTACCTGCATGAGCACAACACGACCGGCCTGGACATCCAGATCATGAGCCAGGTGCGCGCGATGCGTTACACGCTGGAGCGCGTCATCCGCGGCCAGGACACCATCAGCGCCACCGGCAACATCCTGCGCGACTACCTGACCGACCTCTTCCCCATCATGGAACTGGGCACCTCGGCCAAGATGCTGTCCATCGTGCCGTTGATGGCTGGCGGGGGCATGTACGAAACCGGCGCCGGTGGCTCGGCGCCCAAGCACGTGCAGCAGTTGGTGGAGGAAAACCACCTGCGCTGGGATTCGCTCGGCGAGTTCCTGGCGCTGGCGGTCAGCCTGGAAGACGTGGGCATCAAGACCAAGAACGCCAAGGCCAAGGTGCTGGCCAAGGCCCTGGACGCCGCCACCGGCAAGTTGCTGGACAACGGCAAGGGCCCCAGCCCCAAAACCGGCGAGCTCGACAACCGCGGCAGCCACTTCTACCTGACGCTGTACTGGGCCCAGGCCCTGGCCGAGCAGACCGAGGACGCCGAACTGGCGGCCCGCTTCAAGCCACTGGCCCAGACGCTGACCGCCAACGAGGCCAAGATCGCCGAGGAACTGAAGGCCGTCCAAGGCAAGCCGACCGACATCGGCGGCTATTTCCTGCCGGACGTTGCCAAGCTCGACAAGGTCATGCGTCCCAGCGCCACGTTCAATGCGGCGCTGCAATCGCTGGCCAGCTGATCGACTGCTGAATGAAGAAACGGGGCGCCATCGGTGCCCCGTTTTGCTTGCAACGCCTCATGACGCGTTGCGATTTCACGTTGGCGGGTATTCCGCAATGAAACAGCAAGCCCAACGACCAAAATATTTACTACAGTCTGATACCAGGCGTTTGCTCCTGCAAAGCCTTCTGACAGGCGACACGTGAAGCACCACGGGTCGCCCCAAACCCCGGCCTGAGCGCCGGGGTTTCTTTTTGTGCACCCTGGCAACAAAAGCCGGCGCCCTCAATGCGGCACGGGCTTGCGAAACGGATCCGGCACAGGATTCGGCTTCAACGCGCCACGGACCCGCTCCACGGCGGCAGCGGAATCCTTGTCATCGACCGACACGATCAGCCGCAGCCAGCTGGCCTTGTTGAGGTCCGTCTCACGACGGGTCCAACACCACACCTGCGCACCGCGTTCACCCGAACGGTCAGCCAGATACACCTCGTCGAAGTCCGCCCCCTCGTAGATGAGGAGCTGATCTTCGTCAACGTAGGTGTTGATGTAGTCCGGCATGCCCAAAGTCTAGGCGTTCGGGGCGAAACCGTGTCACTCCATCTGGTCAATCATCACCTGCCCGAACCCGGAGCACGACACCTGCGTCGCGCCGTCCATCAGGCGCGCGAAGTCGTAGGTCACCTTCTTGCTCAGGACGGCCTTCTCCATCGCGCTGATGATGAGGTCAGCGGCTGCTATCCAGCCCATGTGGCGCAGCATCATTTCGGCCGACAGGATCTCGGAGCCGGGGTTCACATAGTCCTTGCCGGCGTACTTCGGCGCCGTGCCGTGCGTGGCCTCGAACATCGCGATGGAGTCGCTCATGTTGGCGCCCGGGGCGATGCCGATGCCGCCCACCTGCGCGGCCAGTGCGTCGGAGATGTAGTCGCCGTTCAGGTTCAACGTGGCGATGACGCTGTACTCGGCCGGGCGCAGGATGATCTGCTGCAGGAAGGCGTCGGCGATGCTGTCCTTGATGGTGATGTCCTTGCCCGTCTTCGGGTTCTTGAACTTGCACCACGGGCCGCCATCGATGGGCTGGGCGCCGAACTCCTTCTGAGCCAGCGCATAGGCCCAATCTCGGAAACCGCCCTCCGTGAACTTCATGATGTTGCCCTTGTGCACGATGGTGACGCTGGGCTTGTTGTTGTCGATGGCGTACTGGATGGCCTTGCGCACCAGGCGCTCGGTGCCCTCCCGGCTGACAGGCTTGATGCCGATGCCCGAGGTGTTTGGGAAGCGGATCTTCTTGACGCCCATTTCGTCCTGCAGGAACTTGATGAGCTTCTTGGCCTTGTCGCTCTCGGCCTCGTATTCGATGCCGGCGTAGATGTCCTCCGAGTTCTCGCGGAAGATGACCATGTCGACCTTGTGCGGCTCCTTCACCGGGCTGGGCACGCCGTCGAAATACTGCACCGGGCGCAGGCAGACGTACAGGTCCAGCTCCTGGCGCAGGGCGACGTTCAGCGAGCGGATGCCACCGCCGACGGGCGTGGTCAGCGGCCCCTTGATGGAGACAACGTATTCCTTCACGGCCTGCAGCGTCTCTTCGGGCAGCCACACATCGGGGCCGTACACGCGAGTGCTCTTCTCGCCGGCGTAGACCTCCATCCAGTGGATCTTCTTCGCACCGCCGTAGGCCTTGGCCACCGCCGCGTCCACCACCTTGAGCATGACGGGCGTGATGTCCAGGCCGGTGCCGTCGCCTTCGATGTAGGGAATGATGGGCTGGTCGGGCACGTTCAGCGTGAAGTCGGCGTTGACGGTGATCTTCTGGCCGCCTTCAGGCACCTTGATGTGTTGGGACATGACGTGTGGGCTCCGCGCAAGAGACGAGACTAGGAAACGAAACCCGGCGAGTTTATGGCCGGCTCAGCAGGCCAGCAGGAGCCGCTGCCACACGCCGTGCACCAGCCCCCACGCCGCCCCCGCGGCCAGCATGAGCCCGGCCAGGCGCAGCGCCAGCACCTCACCACCCGTACCCTGCTTGAGCAGCCGCGCCCGCCACAGCGGCGCGATGACGAGGCCCGGTGTGCTGGCCAGCGCAAAGCCAGCCATCGCTGCGGCACCGCTCAAGGGCGAGCCTGACAAGCCGGCCAGCAGCAGCGCCGCATGCAGCAGCCCACAGGGCATGGCCACCCAGGCGATGCCGGTAGCGAAGGCATGGCGCGGCTGAGGGCGCCAGCGCATGGCGCCCAGCCACGCCGGCACGCGGCCACGCACCAACAGCGTCAGGCCGAACAGCAGCAGTGCCGCCTGCAGCAAGGCCCAGGCGGGCTGCAGCAGCGTCACGCTCTGCGAGACACGTGCGAGCGCCTGGACGGACGCTGCCGCCACCGCACCCCCGGCGGCATAACCTAACAGTCGGCCGGCCAGCAGCCGCACGGGCCGGTGCCCCGCGGCGAGGGCGCAAGGCGCACTGCACATGGCCGCGCAGTGCGGCATGCCTGCCAGCCCCATCAGCGTGGCGGACAGGACCAGGGCCGCATCCATCAGATGATCTTGGAGAAGCGCTCGCGGCTGGCGTCGGCCTGCAGGTAGCGATCAAAAACCGACGCGACGGCGCGCACGAAATACCAGCCCAGCGGCGTGACCTGCAAAGCGTCGGGTTGCCGCTCGACCAGGCCTTGGTCGGCCAGCCGGGACAAGCGCTCCAGCTCCGGCGCGAAGTAGGTGGCAACGTCGACGAGATAGGACGCCGCGATGGACTCGAACTCCAGCCGGCCCTGGCACATCAACGCCATGATGACGGCGCGGCGCAACAGGTCGTCGCGCGTCAATGCCAGGCCGCGCTGCACGGGCAGCTGGCGCTGGTTCAGCGCATCCTCATACTCGGCCAGGGTCTTGGCGTTCTGCGCATACGTTGCGCCGACGCGGCTGATGGCCGAAACGCCCAGGCCGATGAGATCGCAATCAGGCTGCGTCGAATAGCCCTGGAAGTTGCGGTGCAGCAGGCCCTGGCGCTTGGCCACGGCCAGCGGGTCGTCGGGCAGCGCGAAATGGTCCATGCCGATGTAGGCATAGCCCTCGCCCAGCAGCGCGCTGATCGCGCCTGACAGCATGGCCAGCTTGTCACCCGCCGGCGGCAGCAACTCGGCGACGATGCGGCGCTGCGGCTTGAAGCGCTTCGGCAGGTGGGCATAGGCATACATCGCGATGCGGTCGGGCCGGAGCTCGGCGACCTGGGCGATGGTGCGCGCGAAGGACGCCGGCGTCTGCAGCGGCAGGCCATAGATCAGGTCGACGCTGATGGAGGCGAAACCCAGCTCGCGCGCCCCGCGCATCAGGGCCGCGACAGAGGCCAGCGGCTGCACGCGGTGCACGGCCTTCTGCACGGCCGGGTCGAAGTCCTGCACGCCGAAGGACAGGCGGTTGAACCCGAGCCGGCGCAGGTGCGCCAGGCGCGCCAGGTCGACCGTGCGCGGGTCCACCTCAATGGACAACTCGGCGCCAGGCAGCAGCTTGAAGCGCCGGCGCAACGCATCCATCAGCACGCTCAGTTCAGTGTCCGACAGAAAGGTCGGCGAGCCACCGCCCAGATGCAGTTGCGAAACGGGCGCGTGGCCACCCAGGGCCTCGGCCACCAGGTCCATCTCCAGGTTCAACGCGGCCAGATAGGGCTGGGCGCGCTCGTGGTGCTTGGTGATGATCTTGTTGCAGGCGCAGTAGTAGCAGAGCTGCTCACAGAACGGGATGTGCACATAGACCGACAGCGGCTGGGCCGCGCCGCGCTGTGCCAGGGCCTGCAGGTGCTGGGGTGCCTGGTAGGCCTCGACGAAGCGGTCGGCCGTCGGGTAGGAGGTGTAGCGCGGGCCGGCCACGTCGTGGCGCCTGATGTTGGCGTCAAGGAGGTCGGGGTCCAGCGGTCTTTCGGTCACAGCAGCCATGCGGCAACTGTGCCGATACCGCGGCTCGCCGGCCTTGATCCAGGTCAAGCGCGCAGTGCCGGCCCGGTCCAAGAATGCCAACCCATGAGTCTCCCCTGCCCCACCGCCGCCCTCGAGCCGCTCAAGGTCGCCTGCGCCAGCTGCAATCTGCGCGAACTCTGCCTGCCTGTGGGCTTGCAGGCTGCCGACCTGACCCGCCTGGATGGCCTCGTCGCCATGCGACGCAGCGTGCCGCGCGGCGGGTATCTGTTTCGCAACGGCGAGAGCTTTGAAGCGTTGTACGCCGTGCGCACCGGCTTCTTCAAGACCCGCGTCRGCAGCGAGGATGGCCGCGACCAGGTCACCGGCTTCCAGATGGCCGGTGAGCTGCTCGGCCTGGACGGCATCAGCAGCGACCGTCACCACTGCGACGCCGTCGCGCTGGAGGACTCGTCCGTCTGCGTCATCCACTATTCCCAGCTGGAGGAGCTGTCACGCGAATTCAGCGTGCTGCAGCACTCCTTTCACAAGATCATGAGCCGGGAGATCGTGCGCGACCACGGCGTCATGCTGCTGCTCGGCAATATGCGGGCCGAGGAGCGCCTGGCGGCCTTCCTGCTGAACCTGACCCAGCGCCTGCAGGCACGCGGCTTCTCGGCATCCAGCCTCGTGCTGCGCATGACGCGCGAAGAGATCGGCAGCTACCTCGGCCTGAAACTGGAAACCGTCAGCCGCACCTTCTCCAAATTCCAGGAGGACGGGCTGCTGGAGGTCAAGCAGCGCCAGCTGCGCATCCTCGACCAGGCCGGGCTTCAGGTCTTGGTGAACAACAGCCGCTGCTGAAGCCAGACGAAAAAAGGCCCTGCGGGGGCGCGCAGGGCCTCGAGATCAAGGAAACGGCGGTCAGCCGACCTTGATCTCGTTGCGCACTTCCTTCACGCCGGGCACGGCCTGAACCAGCTTGATGGCCTTCTGGGCCAGGTCGGCGCTGGGTGCCGCGCCCTTGAGCACGACCACGCCAGCAGCGCTGCTGCTCACGGTCAGCGGCAGGGCTGCCAGATCCTTGTCCTGCTGCAATACGGCCTGGGCCTGGCTGGCAATCGTCGTGTCGCCGGCGGTTTGCGCCTGAGCAACCTGTTCGGCCGGGGCCGGCGTCGCCGGTGCTTGGTCAGCGGCAAAGGTTGCAGTGGCACTACCAGCCATCAAGGCGGCAGACAGCAGTCGGGCGAAGGTGGATGTTTGTCGCATGCAGATCTCCTGAGGATGCGTGAATCGAAAGCGATACCGGGGGGCACCACGAACAGGTTCAGCGCAAGGCCCGTGCCAGTTTCAAATTTCGTCAGCAGATCAACGACTTAGGACAAAACCCGGCGCGACGGGGCCCTTCAGCAACCCTCAGCACCGGCCATTTTGTCGCCGGGCGGCGACGCCGCATGGCGATGCCGGCCTAAGTGCTTGATTCATCTGACGGTTTTCTGTCGCCCGAATCCGACGCGGCAGCTAGGGGGTCAGCGCGAAAGAGCTGCGGATCCAGCCCGTGCTTCTGCATCAGGCGATAAAACTCGGTGCGGTTGCGGTCGGCCAGGCGTGCGGCCTCGGCCACATGGCCCGAGGTCAATTTCAGCAACTGATTGAGGTAGTCGCGCTCGAAGCGCTGCTTGGCGTGCTGGTAGCTCAGCACCTCCAGCGACGGCGTCTGCAGCGCGCGCTGCACCTGGGTCAGCGACACCAGCGGCGCCATGGCCAGCACGCAGACCTGTTCGACGACGTTGTAGAGCTGGCGCGCATTACCCGGCCAGGGCGCAGTCACCAACGCCTCCAGCGCATCCGGCGCAAAACCCTTGACCGGCCGGCGGTGCCGCTCGGCCAAGGTCTGCAGGAAGTGCTGGGCCAGCAGTGCGATGTCCTCGCGCCGCTCCGACAGCGGGGGCAGGCGCAGTTGCACGACATTGAGCCGGTAATAGAGGTCGGGGCGGAACTGACCCTCGGCCATGGCGAGCTCCAGGTCGCGGTGGGTGGCGGACAGCACACGCACGTCCACCGCCACCGCCTCGTTGCTGCCCACCGGCCGCACGACACGCTCCTGCAGCACACGCAACAACTTCACCTGCAAGGCCAGCGGCATGTCGCCGATCTCGTCCAGAAAGACCGTGCCGCCCTGCGCCGCGGGGATCAGCCCCTGGCGCTGTGCCTGCGCGCCGGTGAAGGCGCCCTTCACATGGCCGAACAGCTCGGATTCCAGCAGTGCCTCGGGGATGGCGGCGCAGTTCACCGCGATGAAGGGCTTCGCTGCGCGCGGGCTGGCGCGGTGGATGGCGCGCGCCAGCAGCTCCTTGCCGGTGCCGCTGTCGCCCGAGATCAGCACGCTCGCGTCGGTCGCCGCCACCAGCCGCGCCTCGGACAGCACCTCGGCCATGCGCGGGCTGCGGCTGATGATCTCGCTGCGCCACGCAGCATCGCCGTCAAGCGGCGCCGGCCCCGTCACGTTCACCCGCAGCGCCTGGTTGATCTTGTCCAGCAGCCCCTTGCCGTCGAAGGGCTTGGTCAGATAGGCATGGGCACCCCGCGTCGTGGCCTCGACGGCATCGGGGATGTTGCCGTGGGCGGTCAGCAGGATGACCGGCAGCGACGGGTGCCGGGCGCGCACCTCGTCGAACAGGGCCAGGCCGTCCAGCCCCGGCAGGCGCACATCGGTGATGACGAGGGACGGCAGCCGCACGGCGAGGTGGGCAAGCGCGGCTTCGGCGCTGGCCACGGCCTGCACGGCATGGCCGGCTGCGGTCAGCCGCATCGTCATCAGGCGCAGCAGGTCGGCGTCGTCGTCGACTAGAAGGATTGCGGCTTGTGTGGTCATCGCTGCCTCTTTATCGCGGAGCACCAGGCTTGCCCGGCAGGGTCTGCTCGATGGCCTTGAGGGCCTCGAGCTTCTCGTTGAGCTGCTCGTTGCGGCGCTGGCTCTCGCGCAGTTGCTGGCTGAGCTTGTCGACGTTGTCCTGCAGTCGCCGCTGCTCGGCCAGGCGGGTGGCCATCAGCGCGGCCAGCGGCTTGATCGGTTCGGCCGACGCGTCGGTCGCATTGGCGATCAGGTCGAGCTGCGCCGCAGCCTGGGCTTGGTCTGCGCTGCTGCGCCCCTGGTTCAGGGCCAGCGCCTTGCGCAGATCCTCGGCATAGCCGACCAGCGCCTTCAGATCGTCGACCTGCGGCGGTGGCGCGGGCAGCTCCGGGCAGACAGGCGCAGGGGGCGGCGGAGCCGGCACGGGCGCTGGCGGGGCCGTCTGGCAGGCGGCCAGCAGCAGCAATGAGCCAATCTCAAGCAGTCTTCGCATGGGGTATCTCGATCCGGAAATGGGCACCGCCTTCGCTGGCCAGCAGCCGGCAGCTGCCGCCGTGGGCCTGCACGATCTCGCGCACGATGGACAAGCCGATGCCACTGCCGCGGCGCGCACCGGGCGCCTGGTTGCGGCCTTGGTAGAAGGGGTCGAAGATGCGCTCGGCATCCTCGGCTGCCACGCCGGGACCGGCGTCGATGCAGTCGATGCAAAACTTGCGGTCGTCCTGCTCCAGGGTCAGCACGATGACGCCCCCGGGCGGGCTGAAGCGCAGCGCGTTGGCCAGCAGATTGGCCAGCACGATGGCCAGCTTGGCGTCGTCGACAAGGGCGTTGCAGGCTGCGGCGTCGATGCGTACCTGCAGGCCCCGGGTCTGCCAGAGCAGGCGCTGTTCATCCACCACACGCGCCAGCAACGCCTTGAGGTCGGTCGCGCGGCGCTGCAGTTGCTGAGAGTTGGAGGCCAGCGTCTGGTAGCGCAGCAGGTCCTCGATCTGGCCTTGCAGGGCGGCGCTGTTGTCGCCGAGGATGCGCACGATCTCGGTCTGATCCGGCGTCAGCGGGCCGGCAACGCCCTCGCGCAGCAGGGCCGCGCCTTCGCGGATGGAGGCCATCGGCGTTTTCAGCTCATGCGAGATGTGGCGCACGAAGCGCGTCTTGTCCGACTCCAGCGTGGCCAGGCGTTGGCGCAGCCACTCCAGCTGGCGCCCGAGCCGGCGCAGGTCGGCCGGGCCGCGCACCTCCACGGGCTCGTCGAAGCGGTTGTCGCCCAACCGGCCGATGGCCGCCTCGACATGGGCCAGCGGCCGCAGCAGCCAGTGTCCAAAACCCAGCGCCAGCAGCACGGCCAGCGCGATGGCGCCCAGCACCAGGGCGCTGATGAGGCGGCGCTGCTGCTCCAGTTCGGCCAGCACCGCGTCACTGCGGCGGTCCACGGCGCGCTGGCTCTGCTCGGTCAGGGTCTCGTTGAGGCCGTGCAGGCGCGCGAATACCGGTGTCAGCCGCCGCAGTGCCGTGGAGCGAGTGCGGGTCGGGCCTGGGTTCTGCAGCACCTCCCAGGCCGCCTCGGCCTGCCTGCCCCAGTCGGCGAACAGCTGCTTCGATGCCGGCTCGGTCAGCGTGCCGGCCAATGTCGCCTGCGTGGCCTTGGCGTCTGCCCAGGCGGCCTGGAAGCGTTCGCGCAGGCTGGCGTCGTCGAGCACCAGGAACTGCCGCGCACTGCGCTCCATGGCCACGGTGCGTTCGGACAGCCGCTGCACCTGGGCGCTCAGACTGGCGGCGTCCTGCGCGGCTTCGCGGCTCTGCAGGGCGACATGCTCGAGTGCGAACATGGCCTGGGCCGCCGCGCCGCCCAGCAGCGCCGTGATCAGCAAAAAGGCGGCCAGCAGGCACTGGTGGAAGGACAGCCCGCGCAGGCCACCGCCGCGCGGGCGTTGCCAGGTCGGTTCGGGTGCGGAGGAGGCAGCGGCCAGCGTGGCGGAGGACATCTTGGGCGCCGCATCCTAGGTGCGCAAACGGCACGTGATCGGACCTTGCCGGCTGGCTTTGCATCACGATGCAACCAGCCTGCCGCCATTTGAAAAACAGTCATGCTGCGGCGCAACAAACCGAGCGTAGGATGGCTGTCCATGCGTCCTCAAGTCCTGATCATTGGCTGCGGCTTCGGCGGCCTGGAGGCGGCGCGCGCGCTGCGCACCACCGACGTCGACATCACCCTCGTCGACAAGACCAACCATCACCTCTTCCAGCCCCTGCTCTACCAGGTGGCCACGGCGGGCCTGTCGGCGCCGTCGATTGCGGCGCCCATCCGCCACCTCTTCCGCGGCCAGCGCAATGTGACGACGCTGATGGGCGAGATCGTCGCCATCGACGCTACCGCGCGAACCGCCACGCTGAAGGATGGCGCCACGCTGCGCTGGGACCACCTCATCGTCGCCGCTGGCGCCACGCACAGCTATTTCGGCCGCGATGACTGGGCCGAGCACGCGCCGGGGCTGAAGACGCTGAGCGACGCCTTCGAGATTCGCCGCCGCGTGCTGCTGGCCTTCGAGGCTGCCGAACGTGAAGCAAATGGCGAGGACGATCCCGCCCAGCGTGCCGCCCTGCTGCAGTTCGTCGTCGTCGGCGGCGGGCCGACCGGGGTCGAACTGGCTGGCACCTTTGCCGAGATCGCCCGCCACACCCTGCCCGGTGAATTCCGCCGCATCGACCCACGACAGGCACGTGTGCTGCTGGTGGAGGGCAGCCCGCGAGTGCTGCAGGCCATGCCCGAGAGCTTGAGCGAACGCGCCCGCGAGCAACTGGGCGCGCTCGGCGTGGACGTGCGCCTGAACGCCCGTGTGACCGGTATCGACGCCCAGGGGCTGGACATCACGACGCCAACCGGCCCGGAGCGCCTGCACAGCCGCTGCGTCGTCTGGGCCGCCGGCGTGGCGGCCTCGCCCCTGGGCCGTGCGCTGGCCGATGCAACCGGCTGCACGCTGGACCGCGCCGGCCGTGTGGTCGTCGAGCCTGACCTGAGCTTGAAGGGCCAGGCCAATATCCAGGTCATCGGCGACCTCGCCGCCGCGCAAAGCCACGCGCCCGGCCAGCCTCCGAAGCCCGTGCCCGGCGTGTCACCCGGCGCCAAGCAGATGGGCCGGCACGCCGCCGCCAACATCCAGCGCCGGCTGCGCGGCGAGGCGACGCAGGCCTTTCGCTACCGCGACTACGGCAACCTCGCCACCATCGGCCGCCACAGCGCCGTCGTCGACCTGGGCACGCCGGCCGGGTCGCTGCGCTTCTCGGGCCTGCCGGCCTGGTTGTTCTGGCTGTTCGCCCACGTCTATTTCCTGATCGGCTTCCGCAACCGCTTCGTCGTGCTGGTGGACTGGGCCTGGGCCTACTGGACGCATGACCGCAACGCACGCGTGGTGGCAGGCGCCGGGCTCAGCGAGGCCAGCCCGGCGCGTGACGCCCAGGCTTGACCTCGTCGCCGGGCAGGCTGATCAGCAGCAACGCCAGGCTGGCGCCCAAGGCGATGACGGCCCAGAAGATCAGGAAGCTGAGGGTGTAGACGGCCTGGGTCGACAACTGCACGGGCGCAGTGCCAAACCAGCGCAGGTCGGCCGGGTCGACGACGGCGAACACCAGGGCCTCCAGCACGCCAGCCGCAAGGAAGGACGACCAGGCCACGGCCATCGCAAAGCGCTTGATGCGCGTGGGGCCGGCGGCGCCGTTCATCTCTTCAGGCCCGCCGTGCCCGTGGCGGCATGGTTGCGGGCGACCAGGGCCGGTACCGCATCACCGGCACGGGCGCGCAGGTCGGCGGGCTCGGTGGCATCGGCAGCCTGGGCGGTGCGGTGCAGCTCCAGCGGCGGGTCGGGGTGGCGGATGGCCAGCGCCAGCGTGAAGAAACTGGCAACGACGACGATCGCCGGGCCCCCGACCACGAGCCAGACCATGGGCTCGCGCCAGGCGGAGGAGGGATTCAGGGCGGACATGGGGTTCTCCTCGCCGTCAGCGCGGCAGCACGAAAGTGGACTTCTCGACGACGGTCTCGGCGGCCGATCCGCCGGCACCATCGCCGACACGGCTGATGCGCCAGCGCATGGGATGGGCGCCAGCCTTGAGCTGTTGCGCCGTCCCGGGCGGCACGCGCAGGGCCACCGCCACCCAGCGTGCCTCGGCCGGGCCCAGGTCCACGGTGGTGGCCCGGGTCAGCACCAGGCCGGGCAGGCCCTCGGCTTCGATGCGGTAGTGCTGGGGCGACTCGGTCGCGTTCATGACCTGCAGGCGGTAGACGTTCTCGATCCAGCCGTCCTCGACGAGGCGGGCCATCGAAGCGCGGTCGCGCACGATGTCGACGCGGAAGCTGTGCCGCGACAGCAGGCTCCACATCAGGGCCGTGCAGATGACGATCAGCACGGCGGTGTAGATCAGCACGCGCGGTCGCAAAACATGCTGCCAGCGCTGCGCGCGCGTCAGGCGCTGCTCCAGGCCGTTCTCGGTGTCATAGCGGATGAGGCCGCGCTCGGTGCCCATCTTGTCCATGACGCCGTTGCAGACGTCGATGCAGGCCGCGCAGCCGATGCATTCGTACTGCAGGCCGTCGCGGATGTCGATGCCGGTCGGGCAGACCTGCACGCACAGGTTGCAGTCGATGCAGTCGCCCACGGGCGCGGCGGCGCTGCGCACCTCGCCCTTCTTGCCGCGCTGCGCGTTCTTGCCGCGCGGCTCGCCGCGCTCCGGGTCATAGCTGACGATCAGCGTGTCGCGGTCGAACATCGCGCTCTGGAAGCGCGCGTACGGGCACATGTACTTGCAGACCTGCTCGCGCATGTAGCCGGCGTTGCCGTAGGTGGCGAAGCCGTAGAACAGCACCCAGAAGGTTTCCCACGGTCCCATGCCGAACGCGAGGACCTCGCGCGCCAGTGTCTGGATGGGCGTGAAGTAGCCGACGAAGGTGAAGCCGGTCCACAGGCCCAGCGCGATCCAGGCGGACTGCTTGCCCGCCTTGCGCCAGAGCTTGGTCCAGGACCACGGCGCCTTTTGCAGCCGCAGCCGCGCGTTGCGGTCGCCCTCGAACCAGCGCTCGATGAGCATGAACAGCTCGGTGTAGACCGTCTGTGGGCAGGCGTAGCCGCACCACAGGCGCCCGGCCACGGCGGTGAACAGGAAGAGCGCGTAGGCCGAGATCATCAGCAAGCCCGTGAGGTACACGAAGTCCTGCGGATACAGCACCAGGCCGAAGATGTAGAAGCGCCGCGAGCCCAGGTCGAAGAGCACGGCCTGCCTCTCGCCCCAGCTGAGCCAGGGCAGGCCGTAGAACACGAGTTGGGTCAGCGCGACGATGGCCCAGCGCCAGCGGGCGTAGAAGCCGTCCACCGACCGCGGGTGGATCTTGTCCTCCGACTTGTAGAGGCGGATGACCTGGACGGCGTCGCCCGAACCGGGCGCGGAGGGAACAGACATGGGACTCAGGGGGCGGCAGCGATGACGCCTTGTGATTGCGACAGGCTCCAGACATAGGAAGCCAGCACGCGGATCTGCTCGGGCGTCAGCCGCTCGCCATGGGCCGGCATCACGTTGTGCTTGCCGTTGTTGACCATGGCCGTGACGGCTTCCTCACCCCAGCCATGCAGCCAGACCTTGTCGCTCAGGTTGGGCGCCCCCAGGGCCGGGTTGCCCTGGCCGCCGGGGCCGTGGCAGGCCGCGCAGGCGGTGAACTTGGGCTTGCCGAGCTGGGCGTAGAGCGCGTTGTGCGGGCTGCCCGACAGCGACAGCACGTAGTGGGCGACGTTGCGCACATCCTCCGCCGCGCCCACTGCCGGCGCCATCACGGGCATGTTGCCCTCGCGGCCCTTGGTGATGGTCTCGGTGATGGTTTCGGGCGAGCCGCCCCACAGCCAGTCGGTGTCGGTCAGGTTGGGGAAGCCCTTGGAACCCTTGGCGTCGGCGCCGTGGCACTGCGCGCAGTTGTTGGCGAACAGCCGCTCGCCAATGGCATGGGCCTTGGGATCCTTGGCGAGCTGCTCCGGCGTCTTGTCGGCGAAGGCGGCATAGACCGGCGCCATGGTGGCGCGCGCCTGTGCCAGGTCGTTGGCGTGCTCGCCCAGGCTCGTCCAGCCCAGCTTGCCGGCCTGGTTGCCCAGCCCCGGGTACAGCGCCAGGTAGATGCCGGCGAAGACGATGGTCAGCACGAACAGGCCCATCCACCAGGCCGGCAGCGGGTTGTTGAGTTCGCGCAGATCCTCGTCCCAGACGTGGCCCGTCGTGTTGTCCGAGGCCATCACCTGGCGGCGGCTGGCGATGATGAGCAGAATGCCGCAGAAGATGAGGCCGCCAATGGTGCCAATGGCGATGAAGAGGGACCAGCCGCCGTTGAAGAAGTCGCTCATTGCTCATCTCCTTCGAGGGGCAGGCGGGCGGCGTCGTCGAAGCGGCCGCGCCAGGCCCAGGCGATGATGCCGAGGAAGACGGCCAGCGACACGAGAGTCACGGCCACACGGAGTTCGTTGATGCCCATGGTGCGGGCTCCTTACTTGTTCGCGGTGCCAAGCACCTGCAGATAGGCCACCAGCGCGTCGAGCTCGGTCTTGCCCGTCACGTCCTGGGAGGAGGCCTTCACCTCCGCCTCGGTGTAGGGCACGCCCAGCATGCGCATCGCCGCGAGGCGCGCCGGCATGCCGGCTGCGTCCACCGGTGCATTCACCAGCCAGGGGTAGGCAGGCATGTTGGACTCGGGCACCAGGTCGCGTGGGTTGTTCAGGTGGATGCGGTGCCAGTCGTCGCTGTACTTGGCGCCGACGCGATGCAGGTCGGGCCCGGTGCGCTTGCTGCCCCACTGGAAGGGGTGGTCATAGACGAACTCGCCCGCCGTGGAGTACTTGCCATAACGCAGCGTCTCGGCGGCAAGCGGGCGGATCATCTGCGAGTGGCAGTTGTAGCAACCCTCGCGCAGATAGATGTCGCGGCCGGCCAGCTGCAGCGCCGTGTAGGGCTTGAGGCCGGGCGCGGCCTCGGTGGTGGAGCGCTGGAAGAACAGCGGCACGATCTCGACGACGCCGCCAACCAGCACGGTCAGCAGCACCAGCACGATCATCAGCAGGTTGCTGGTCTCGATGCGCTGGTGGCCGGAGACGGATGAAGTTTGTGTGCTCATGTCATTTGCTCCGCCGCGTGTAGCGGCGCTTGAAATTTGCGGGCCGAGCGCCGGGCCGCTCCCAAGCCGGCCCGCGTTGGGCGACGTACCTGCCGGTCGAACCGGCAGGTATCGCCGTCCCCGCGGGGGACCGGCCAACGTACTCGTTGGACGAGGGGCTGCATGTCAGTTCAGGCGTGAGCCAGCGCAGGCACAGGGATGCGCACGGCCTGGGTACGGCCGGCCTGCACGGTCTTGATGACGTTCCAGCTCATGACCAGCATGCCGCCGAGGTAGAGCAGGCCGCCGCTGAGGCGGATCACGTAGAAGGGCCAGGTCGCCTTGACGCTTTCGACGAAGGTGTAGACCAGCGTGCCGTCGGGGTTGACCGCGCGCCACATCAGGCCCTGCATGACGCCGGCAATCCACATCGCGGCGATGTAGAGCACGATGCCCAGCGTCGCGATCCAGAAGTGCAGCTCGATGGCACGCTTGGAGTACATCTGCGTGCGGCCGAACATGCGCGGGATCAGGTGGTAGAGCGAGCCCATCGAGATGAGGCCCACCCAGCCCAGCGCCCCGCTGTGCACGTGGCCCACCGTCCAATCGGTGTAGTGCGACAGCGCGTTGACGGTCTTGATGGACATCATCGGCCCCTCGAAGGTCGACATGCCGTAGAACGACAGCGCGACGATGAGGAACTTCAGGATGGGGTCGTCACGCAGCTTGTGCCAGGCACCCGACAACGTCATGACGCCGTTGATCATGCCGCCCCAGCTCGGCGCCAGCAGCACCAGGCTGAAGATCATGCCGACGCTCTGCGCCCAGTCCGGCAGCGCTGTGTAGTGCAGGTGGTGCGGGCCCGCCCACATGTAGGTGAAGATCAGCGCCCAGAAGTGGACGATGGACAGGCGGTAGCTGTAGACGGGGCGCTCGGCCTGCTTGGGGATGTAGTAGTACATCATCCCGAGGAAGCCCGCGGTCAGGAAGAAGCCCACCGCGTTATGGCCGTACCACCACTGCACCATGGCGTCCTGCACACCGGCGTAGGCCGAATAGCTTTTCCAGAAGCTGACCGGGATCACCGCGCCGTTGACGAGGTGCAGCAGGGCCACAGCGAGGATGAAGGCACCGAAGAACCAGTTGGCCACGTAGATGTGACGGATCTTGCGGCGCCCCACGGTGCCGAAGAACACGATGGCGTAGGACACCCAGGCAATGGTGATCAGCACGCCGATGGGCCATTCCAGCTCGGCATATTCCTTGCCGCGTGTGAAGCCCAGCGGCAGCGTGATGGCCGCAGCCACGATGACCAGCTGCCAGCACCAGAAGTGAAACCACGCCAGGCCCGGCGCGAACAGGCGGGTCTGGCCGGTGCGCTGCACGACGTGGTAGCTGGTCGCCATCAGTGCGCAGCCACCGAACGCGAAGATGACCGCGTTGGTATGCAGCGGCCGCAGCCGCCCGTAGCTCAACCAGGGGACGCCTGCGCCGAGATCGGGCCAGGCCAGTTGCGCCGCAATGATGACGCCCACCAGCATGCCCACCACGCCCCAGAGAACGGCGGCCAGCGCAAATGCGCGTACCGGTCCGTCTTCGTATACCGCCCCCGTGGTGGCCAGCGCCTTTTCGTTCGCCATCGCGACTCCTTCAGTCTGATGCAAACGATTCTTCGCGCGGGGGCTCCTAGACGCCTTGATCCTCGTCAAGCAGGATGCGTTCAGCCTCGTTTTCGAAGCCGTCCAGTTGCCCGGAGTGCACAGCCCAGCCGAACACCGCCACGATGAGCAGCACCAGCACGACCGAGAAGGGGATGAGGAGATACAGGATGTCCATCAGCGCGCCAATCTCTGGGCATTGAGCACGACGAACAGCGAGCTCGCTGCCATGCCCAGGCCCGCCGCCAGTGGCGGCAGCCAACCGCTCAGCGCCAGCGGCACGCACGCCAGGTTGTAGAGCGCCGCCCAGGCGAGGTTCTGACGCAGCACGCGGCGCGTCCTGTGCGCCAGCGCGAGCGCCTGCGGGATGGCCATCAGCTGGTTGGACACCAGCAGCGCATCTGCGGCACCGCGCGCCAGCATGGCGCCCTGCCCCATGGCGATGCGCACGTCGGCCGCGGCCAGCACCGGCGCGTCGTTGATGCCGTCGCCGACCATCAGCACGCGCTCGCCGCGCGCCTGCCAGTCACGCAGCGCAGCAAGCTTGGACTCGGGCGTGGCGCCCGAGCGCCAGTGGGCGATGTCCAGCAACGCCGCCATGCGCGCGACCGCGGCCGGCTGGTCGCCCGACAGCAGGCGCACGCGCTTGCCCTGAGCCCGCAAGGCCTTGACCGTTGCGGCGGCATCGGCACGTGGTGCCTCGGCAAGGTCCAGCCACAGCACGCAGTCGCCGCAGCCCACTGGGCCGAACGCCAGCCGCGCAGCCGGGTCGGGCCGCGCGCTGACCCAGGCCGGCGCACCCAGGCGCCAGACCCGGCCGGTCGCGTCGCGCGCCTCCACGCCGCGGCCGGCGACTTCGCGCACGTCCGCCCAGCTGCCGGCACTTCCGTCGGCCAGCGCCTGCGCCACCGGGTGGCGCGACAGCCC
>NZ_JBFUIM010000018.1:0-113225 GCF_056401875.1 Roseateles sp. P4_D2
GTGCTGCTGGGCGCTGACGACGCCGTGCTGCGCCCGGCCATCCTGTGGAACGACGGCCGCAGCCACGCCGAGTGCGACGAGCTGACGGCCGCCGCGCCGCGCCTGCACGACATCGCCGGCAACCTCGCCATGCCCGGCTTCACCGCGCCGAAGCTGCTGTGGGTCAAGAAGCACGAGCCCGAAGTCTTCGAGCGCGTGTCCAGCGTGCTGCTGCCCAAGGACTGGCTGCGCCTGCAGCTGACCGGCGACAAGGTCTCCGACCCGTCGGACGCCGCCGGCACCCTGTGGCTGGACGTGGCMCGGCGCGACTGGTCCGACGAACTGCTCGGCGCCTGCGGCCTGACGCGCGCGCAAATGCCGCGCCTGGTCGAGAGCAGCCAGCCCAGCGGCGTGCTCAAGCCCGAACTCGCCAAGGCCTGGGGCCTGGGCGCGGAGGTGGTCGTCGCCGGTGGCGCCGGCGACAACGCGGCCAGCGCCATCGGCATCGGCGCCACGCAGCCSGGTGATGGCTTCATCTCGCTGGGCACCTCGGGCGTGCTCTTCGTCGTCAACGACCGCTACCGGCCCAACCCGGCCTCGGCCGTGCATGCCTTCTGCCATGCGCTTCCCGCACGCTGGCACCAGATGAGCGTGATGCTGTCGGCCGCCAGTTGCCTGCGCTGGTTCTGCCAGCTCGTCGGCGCCGATGAAACCACCTTGCTGGCTGAACTTTCATCAAATGACAGCGCAGTCAGCACCTCAGACCACGCGCCGATCTTCCTGCCCTACCTGGCCGGCGAGCGCACGCCGCACAACGACCCGTTTGCAGCCGGCGTCTTCCATGGCCTGAAGGCGCAGACGAATCGCGCCGACTGCACCTATGCCGTGCTCGARGGCGTSGCCTTCGGGCTGGCCGAYGGGCTGGACGCGCTGCGRGCSGCRGGCACCSAGGTSCACCAGCTGTCGCTGGTGGGCGGCGGCTCRCGCAGCCRYTTCTGGGCCCAGCTGATCGCCGACGCACTCCAGGTCGACRTCGTCCTGCACACCGGCAGCGAAGCCGGCGGCGCGCTCGGCGCGGCACGCCTGGGCTGGTTGGCCACCGGGGGTGCTGTCGAGACCGTCTGCACCCGCCCGCCCGTGGCGGCCCTCTTYTCTCCCGACCCCGAACGCCATGCCCGCCTGGCYCCCCGCCTGGCGCGTTTCCGTGACCTCTACCGCCGCCTGCGCGGTGCCTGACCCCCGAGTTATGACGAGCTATTTCCACGCCATCGCCCCCATCCGTTTCGAGGGCGCCGACAGCCAGAGCGAGCTGGCCTTCAAGCACTACGACAAGGACCGCATCGTCCTGGGCCAGCGCATGGAGGACCACCTGCGCTTTGCCGTGTGCTACTGGCACAACTTCGTCTGGACCGGCCTGGACCCGTTCGGCGGCGCCACCTTCGAGCGCCCCTGGTTCCAGGGCGGCAGCCCGATGGAGCTGGCCAAGCTCAAGGCCGACGCGGCCTTCGAGTTCTTTGCCAAGCTCGGCGCGCCCTACTACTGCTTCCATGACCGCGACGTCGCCCCGGAAGGCGCCACGCCGCGCGAGAGCCACGAGAACTTCCTGCGCATGGTCGACGTGCTCGGCGAGAAGCAGCAGGCCACGGGCTTGAAGCTGCTGTGGGGCACGGCCAATCTGTTCAGCCACCGCCGCTTCATGAGCGGCGCGGCCAGCAACCCCAACCCCGAGCTGTTCGCCATGGCCGCGCTGCAGGTGCGCGACGCGATGGACGCGACGCTGAAGCTCGGCGGCGAGAACTACGTGCTGTGGGGCGGCCGCGAGGGCTATGAGACGCTCTTGAACACGCGCCTGGGCCAGGAGCTGGACCAGCTCGGCCGCTTCCTGAACATGGTGGTTGAGTACAAGCACAAGATCGGCTTCAAGGGCGCCATCCTCATCGAGCCCAAGCCGCGCGAGCCGTCCAAGCACCAGTACGACTTCGATACCGCGACCGTCTACGGCTTCCTGGTCCGCTACGGCCTGGAGAAGGAAGTGAAGGTCAACATCGAGGCCAACCACGCCACGCTGTCGGGCCACAGCTTCGAGCATGAGATCGCCACGGCCGGGGCGCTGGGCATCCTGGGCAGCCTGGACATGAACCGCGGTGACCCGCAGCTGGGCTGGGACACCGACCAGTTCCCCAACAACGTGCCGGAGACGGCCATCGCGCTGTACCACGTCATCCAGGCCGGCGGGCTGGGCTCGGGCGGGCTGAACTTCGACGCCAAGGTGCGCCGCCAGTCCATCGATGCCGAAGACCTGTTCCACGGCCACATCGGCGGCATGGACGTGTGCGCGCAGGCGCTGCTGATCGCCGAGAAGATGGTCAACGACGGCCGCCTGAAGGCCGCCGTGGACAGCCGCTACGCCGGCTGGGACGCGCCCGCCGGGCAGGACATCCTCAACGGCCGGCGTTCGCTGACCGAACTCGCCGACCAGGTGCTCGCCGCCAACACCGACGTGGCGCCCGTGTCCGGCCGCCAGGAAGTCTTCGAGAACCTGGTCAACCGCTTCTGCGGCTGACCGCCGATCACCGATTCACCCCCGCCCAACACACCCGAGCCGACACGCTGCCCATGACGAACACCCTCGCTCAAAAGCCATGCGCCTGTCGACCTGGGCGATGTTGATTTCCTTGCTTCCCCGAACCAGCAGTACGACACGGGCCTAGAGCCCTACGACAACGAGAGGAGACAAAGTGACACATCACCATCCCCGCCGAACCGCTGTATCCCTTGCCGCCGCCCAGGCCGCCCTGCTCTGCAGCGGCATGGCGATGGCGCAGACCGCGCCGGCCCCCGCCGCCGCCGCATCCGCACCCACCACCAACCTGGAAACCGTCGTCGTCAGCGGCCGCCGAGCGGCGCTCGAATCGGCACAGAAGATCAAACAGAATTCCGACGAGATCGTCGATTCGATCGTGGCCGACGACATCGGCAAGCTGCCCGACCGTTCCGTCACCGAAGTGCTGCAGCGCATCGTCGGCGTGACGATCGAGCGCACCATGGCTCGCAACGACCCCGAGCACTACTCGGTGGAAGGTTCCGGCGTCAACATCCGCGGCCTGTCCTACGTGCGTTCCGAAATGAACGGCCGGGACACCTTCTCCGCCAACGGCGGCCGCGCACTTAATTTCGAAGACGTGCCGCCCGAGCTGATGGCCGGCATCGACGTCTACAAAAACCCGTCGGCCGAACAGATCGAGGGCGCTGTCGGCGGCCTCGTCAACCTGCGCACGGCGCTGCCTTTCGACTACCAGGGCTTCAAGGGCTCGGTCACCGTGCAGGAGGCCTACACCAGCCTCAACCGCAAGAAGAAGCCGTCCGCCAGCGGCCTGCTGGCCAACAGCTGGGACACCGACTTCGGCCGTTTCGGTGCATTGCTGAACGTCGCCAGCTCCAAGAGCGCGACACGCTCCGACTTCTTCCAGATCGAACCTTATTACCCCCGCACCGATGCCGTGGCCGGCCAGCCGCCCGGCACCTATCTGTGGGTGCCCAAGGGCGCGCAATGGCGCACGCTGGAGTTCGAACGCAAGCGCGACGGCCTGTACGGCGCCTTGCAGTGGAAGAAGGGCGACATCGACAGCTCGTTCACGTACTTCCAGTCCAAGTACCGCATGCAGTGGGACGAGCAGGCCATCTTTGCAGGCACCGACCCCTACCTGATCGTCGTCAACAACGGCAAGTTCAATGACCAGGGCGCCCTGGTCTCGGGCACGCTGACCAACAGGGACGGGTCGCTGCTGAACTTCAACGACGACACCCGCACGGCCACCCGCAACTCCAAGACGGAAGACTTCGGCTGGCGCGTGAACTGGAAGGCGAATGACCGCTGGAGCTTCACGTCCGACCTGCAGTACGTGAAGGCTTCCACCCGCAGCCTGGACTCCACCGTCGCGACCGGCGTCGGCATGCAGAAGGAAGTCCTGGACCTGAGCGGCAGCACGCCCAGCCTGAGCTTCGACGCGGCCGACCGTGCCTACCTCGCGGACCCGAAGAACTACTACTGGAGCTTCACGATGGAGCACCTGGACCGCGGCATCGGGACGCAGAAGAGCTGGAAGGGCGATGCCAAGTACCGCTTCGAACACCCGGTGCTACAGGACCTGCGCTTCGGCCTTCGCTTAACGGACCGCGTGGCCAAGAGCTCGACGAACCCGTCCGGCTACCACTGGCAGGCCATCTCCGCGCCCTGGACGACCGGTGGCCCGGCGTACCTGAGCGACTACCCCGGCGGCACCACCACCAACACCTTCAACAACTTCTTCGGCGGCAAAGTACCAAATCCGCCGTCGGTCGTCTTCCCGTCGGTTGCCCAGGCCGCCGGCTTCCCGGCTTCCTACTCCGTGCTGCACAAGTACGGCGCCGACAATTGCGTGGCCAAGCAGACTGCGGCCGGCCTCAGCACCGACGCCTGCAGCCAGTGGCCGTTCGCCTTCACACCGGAAGGACTGGGCAGTGACCTCAACCAGGACATCAAGAACGGCAGCGGCAACCAGCAGGGCGAGAAGACCCAGGCTGCCTACGGCCAGCTGCGCTTCGGTTTCGAGGAATGGAATGTGCCGGTCGACGGCAACGTGGGCGTACGGGTCGTGCGGACGCAGAACAGCGCCCTCGGCTACACCTCCTTTGCCGGTACCGAGCAGGCCAAGCTCGGCCTTGGCGGCGTGCCGGTGTCCAACATCCCGGCATACCAGAAGTTTGAGACCTTCAAGAACAGCTACACGGACGTTCTGCCCAGCCTGAACCTGAAGTTGCAGGCCGCGCAGGATCTGCAGTTCCGTTTCGCCCTCGCCAAGGCCATTTCGCGCCCCGACTTCGACAGGCTGCAGGCGAGCACCACGCTGGGCCAGACGATCAACACCACCGGCACCACGGTCACCAGCGTCACGCAGACCGGCTCGGCCAAGGGCAATCCGATGTTGCTGCCGACCCGCTCGACGCAGGCCGACCTGACGGGCGAGTGGTACTTCAGCCGCGTGGGCTCGCTGACGGCGGCGGTCTTCCACAAGGACCTGAAGGACATCGTCATCAACAAGACGTCGACCTTCCGCCTGCCCGATGTCAGCGGCAACCTGCAGGACTTCCAGGTCACGAGCCCGGTCAACGGCGCCAACGGCAAGATCAACGGCATCGAGCTGGCCTTCCAGACCTACTTCGACAAGCTGCCGGGCTGGCTCTCGGGCTTTGGCGTGCAGGGCAACGTGACCTACGTCGACAGCAAGAGCAAGTTGAACACCCCGGTCAGCTCGATGTATTGCAGCGGTGGCAACTCGGCGGACAACTTCGTCCTGAACCTGAACGGCTGCGACACCGACGGCCGCCAGTTCGGCAACCTGCCGTTGCAAGGCCTGTCGCGCAAGGCTTTCAACCTCCAGCTGATGTATGACCAAGGCCCGCTGTCCGCACGCCTGGCCTACAGCTGGCGCTCGCGCTACCTGCAGGCCGTCAACGTGAACGGCACGCAGGGCACGGACGGCCTGGTGACCGACCCGAGCAGCCCCAACCTCGGCCAGAGGAACGTGGCCTGGGGCCTGCCGGTCTGGGCTGAAAGCTATGGCCAGCTGGACGGCAGCGTGTCGTACAAGCTGCTCGACGACAAGCTGTCACTTGGCCTGGAGGCGCAGAACCTCAACTCCGCCCGCCAGCGCCAGCTGATGCAGCAGCATGTCGGCTACATGACCCGTGGTCTGTTCTACACCGGCCCTCGCTACGTGGTCACGGCGCGCTACACGTTCTGACCTTGGTTTGCGCCCGGCGGTCCGCAGGATCGCCGGGCGCCTGGAATCCCGATGAAAAGAAACGCACTTCTCTCGGCGGTGCTGGCCGGCTTGCTCTTCCTGCAAGCCGCCGGTGCCGCCGAGGCGCCCCGCCTCGTCGAGCGCGACGGCCGCCACGCACTGCTGGTGGATGGCAAGCCCTTCCTGATGCTGGGCGCGCAGGCGCACAACTCCAGCAACTACCCCGGCGCGCTCAAGCCCGTCTGGGACGCGGCCAAGGACGTCAAGGCCAACACCGTGCTGATGCCGGTGGCCTGGGAGCAGGTCGAGCCCGAGGAAGGAAAATTCGACTTCAGCTTCGTCGACACGCTCGTCAAGGAGGCGCGCCGACAGAAGCAGCGCCTGGTGATCCTGTGGTTCGCCACCTGGAAGAACACCAGCGCCCAGTACACGCCCGCCTGGGTCAAGCTCGACCCCAAGCGCTTCCCCTTCAACGTCGACCGCGAAGGCAAGTCCAACTACAGCCTCAGCCCCTTCGGCACCGAGACGCTCAAGGCCGACAAGCGCGCCTTCGTCGCGCTGATGGCGCATCTCAAGAAGATCGACTCGGCCGAGCGCACCGTGCTGATGGTGCAGGTCGAGAATGAAGTCGGCACCTATGGCCTGGTGCGCGACTTCGGCAAGGTGGCCGAGGCGGCCTTCGCGCAGCCCGTGCCCGCCGCCGTGCTGGCACGCAAGAAAGCCGCCGTGCCGGGCGCTGCAAGCGGCAACTGGCGCGCCGTCTACGGCGACTACGCCGACGAGTATTTCCACGCCTGGGCCATCGCCCGCTACATCGGCGACATCGCCGCGGCCGGCAAAGCCGTCTACGACCTGCCGATGTACGTCAACAACGCGCTGCGCAACCCGCTGGACCAGCCGCCCAAGCCCTGGAACAAGGACTTCGCCAGTGGCGGCCCGACCTGGGACGTCATCGACATCTACAAGGCCGCGGCACCCGCGCTCGACATCGTCGCGCCCGACATCTATCGGCCCGAGTCCGAGCAGGTGAACGCCAACCTGCGCCTGTTCCAGCGCGTCGACAACGCGCTGTGGGTGCCCGAGATCGGCAACGCGGCCATCTACGCGCGCTACCTCTACCCCGTCCTCGGGCACGGCGCCCTCGGCGTGGCGCCGTTCGGCATCGACTACTTCAACTACAGCAACTTCCCGCTCGGCTCCACATCGACCGACCGCGAGATGGTCGAGCCCTTCGCTCGCGTCTTCAAGATGTTCGCCCCGATCCAGCGGCAATGGGCGCAATGGGCCTTTGATGGCCGCACGCGTGGCGCCGCCGAGAGCGATGACCGCAAGCCGCAGCTGCTGGAGTTCCCCGGCTGGGTCGCGAAGCTGAGCTATCGCGAATGGCAGTTCGGCGAGACCAGCTGGAAGATGACCGACAAGTTCCCCGCTGGCACCGAGCAACCCGGCGGCGGCGTCGCTATCGCGCAGATCGGCGACGACGAATTCCTCGTCATCGGCCAACGCACCCGCGTGCGGATGGAGGCGGCGCCGGGCCAGAACGGCTTCATGCTGCGCACCGAGCAGGGCCGCTTCGACGACCAGGGGCGCTGGGTCATGGAGCGCGTCTGGAACGGCGACCAGGTCGACTACGGCCTGAACCTCCCCGCCGAGCCCGTCATGCTCAAGGTCAAGATGGGCCGCCCGCGCTGAGCCTATGAAGCAGAGCCTCCGATCACTGCGGGCCGCTGCAACGCTGCTCGCCTGCTGCCTCGCCCTGCCGCTGCAGGCGGGCGAGCTGGTGCTGCGCTACGACCGCCCCGCAGCCGACACGGCCCAGGGCTGGGAGCAGCAGGCCCTGCCGATCGGCAACGGCCGCATCGGCGCCATGCTGTTCGGCCAGGTCGCCCGCGACCGGCTGCAGTTCAACGACATCACGCTGTGGACGGGTGATGCCCAGGCGCTGGGCGCCTATCAGGCGTTTGGCGACGTGGTGCTCGAACTCGACGGCGCCGACGCGCCCGTGGCCGACTACCGCCGCCAGCTCGACCTGCAGCACGCCCGGCACCGCCTGAGCTACCGCCAGGCCGGCGCCGGCTTCACGCGCGAAACCCTGGCCAGCCAGCCGGCCCAGGTCATCGCCTGGCGCCTCAGCGCCGACCAGCCGGGCCGCTACAACGGCCGCATCACGCTGGCCGACCGGCACGGCGCGGCGCTCTCCGCGGCGGGCGCCGCCCTCACCGCCACCGGCCGCCTGCCCAACGGCCTGGCCTATGCGAGCCAGCTGCGCGTCGTGCCGGAAGGCGGCTCGGTGACGGTGGACGGCAACACCCTGGTGTTCCGCGGCTGCGACGCGCTGACTGTCGTCCTCGGCGCCGGCACCAGCCATGCCGACGGCCGGGTCGACGGCCCGGCGCCGCTGCCACGCGTGCAGGCCCAGGTCGCCGCGGCCGCCGCCAAATCCTGGCCGGCGCTGCAGGCGGAGCACGAGGCCGACGTCAAAGGCCTGCTCGGCCGCGTGCAGTTGGACCTCGGCACCAGCCCGCCCGAGCGCCGGGCGCTGACGACCGACGCCCGCCTGGCCGCCTACACCCGGGACGGCGGCGACCCCGAGCTGGAGGCGCTGTACTTCCAATACGGCCGCTACCTGCTGGTCTCCAGCTCGCGCGATTCCCTGCCGGCCAACCTGCAGGGCCTGTGGAACGACAGCCTCACGCCGCCATGGAATGCGGACTATCACAGCAACATCAACCTGCAGATGAACTACTGGCCGGCCGAGCCGACCAACCTGGCAGAGACGGCGCAGCCCTTGCACCGTTTCGTGCAGAACCTGATCCCCGCCTGGCGCCGGCCTGTCGCCGAACGCGCCGCGCTGGCACTGAAAGACCCGAAGGCCCTGCCGCCCGAGACACCCCCGTGGGACAACTCGGTGCAGCCCCCCATCGAGACCTTCGTGACGGCTGCGGGCAAGCCCATGCGCGGCTGGGCGCTGCGCACCGCGACCAATCCTTTCGGCGCCCAGACCTACCTCTGGAACATGACCGGCAACGCCTGGTATGCCCGCCACTTCTGGGAGCACTACGCCTTCACACAGGACAAGGCCTTCCTGCGTGACGTGGCCTGGCCGGTGCTGAAGGAAGTCGGCGAGTTCTGGGAAGACCGGCTGAAGGCAACGGCTGACGGCAAGCTGGTGGCACCCAACGGCTGGTCGCCCGAGCACGGCCCCATCCAGGACGGCGTCGCCTACGACCAGCAGATCCTGTGGGACCACTTCGACAACATGGTGCAGGCCGCCGACGCGCTCGGCGACCGTGCCGCGCGCGACCATGCCGCCTCGCTGCGCGACCGCCTCGCCGGCCCGCGTGTGGGCAGCTGGGGCCAGTTGCTGGAATGGCAGGCCGAGCTCAAGGACGCTGTGCTGGACACGCCCAAGGACACGCACCGCCACGTCTCGCACCTGTTCGCGCTCTTCCCCGGCCGGCAGATTTCTCCGGCGCGCACGCCCGAGCTGGCCGCAGCGGCGCGCAAGACGCTGGAGGCCCGCGGCGACGTCAGCACCGGCTGGTCCATGGCCTGGAAGATGGCCTATTGGGCGCGGTTGCGCGACGGCGACCATGCGCACACGCTGCTGCGCGGCCTGCTGGCCACGCCGGGTGCCCGGGCCGCCCGCGCCGGTGGTGAGGTGAACCAGGGCGGCACCTACCCCAACCTCTTCGACACCCACCCGCCCTTCCAGATCGACGGCAATTTCGGCGCGACCGCCGCGATCGCCGAGATGCTGGTGCAATCGCAGGACGGCGTCATCGACCTGCTGCCCGCGTTGCCTGCGACCTGGCCGCAAGGCTCGGTCAAGGGCCTGCGCGCCCGCGGCGGCTTCGAGGTCGACATCGCCTGGGCAAACGGTCGCATCAAGAGCGCCACCGTACGCTCGGTGGCCGGCGCGGGCGGCGGCCGCGTTCGCATCGGCGAGCGCGTCGTCGCACTGAAGCTCAAGCCCGGCCAGTCGCGCACGCTGTCGTCCCAAGACTTGCTCTGATGATGAATCGCTTCCTGCTCGCTTTCGCTGCCCTGCTCCCAATGACAGCGCAGTCATTGGATCTGGACGTCGGCCGCCCCGCCAAGGGTTGGCAGATCGCCGTCACCGATTTCGAGGGCGAGGCCAAGCTCGTCGGCGACCGCGTCACCGTGCCAAAGCCCGCCAACCCACGCGTGCCGGACAGCCACGTCGCGGCCCGCCGTAGCGCTGACGGTGCGCTGACGCTGCAGTTCAGCAACTCCTGGATCGCCCAGGCCCGCTGGCAGGACGGCCCGCCGCTGGACCTGCGGCCCTATCTGGCCGAAGGCACCGTCGAATTCGACTTGAATGTCATCGATCTCGCCCATGGTGGCATGAAGTTCAAGCTGGGTTGCGGCAATGGCCGTGGACGCCCCCAAAGCCGGGCTGCGCCCAGCCCACCCCCCGAGGGGGCCAAGGAAACTTGGGACGGCCCGGCGTTTCCTTGCGAGCGCAAGATCCCCTTCCTGTTCGCCGGCCGAGAGCTGATCGGCAAAGGCCGTCAGCACCTGTCCTTTGCGTTGAAGTGCTTCTGGCGCGAGGGCGACGATTTCAGCGCCGTCAACGTGCCCTTCGCGCTGGAAGGCACGGGCAACGGCGAGCTGCAGATTGCCCACCTGCGCATCAACAAAAATGGCAAGGCGACCACCGCCTGCCCCGACTACCGCACCCAGTCCGTCACGCCCGAACGGCTGCAGGAATCCTGGGCCGCGGACTGGTGGCTGCCGCGCCATGAACAGAAGCTCGCCGAGATCAAGGCTCATCGCGAAGCGGGCCGGCGCGTGGACCTCGTCTTCCTTGGCGACTCCATCACACAGGGTTGGGAGAACGAAGGCAAGGCTGCGTGGGCAACGCATTTTGCGAAGCACAACGCCGTCGCCCTAGGCTTTGGCGGCGACCGCACCGAAAACCTGCTGTGGCGACTGCAGCATGGCGAGCTGGACGGCATGGCGCCGAAGGCGGTCGTCATGATGATCGGCACCAACAACACCGGCGACCGGCTGGAAGACCCGGCCTTCACGGTGGCTGGTATCCAGAAGAACCTCGACGAGATCCGCAAGCGCCAGCCCCTGGCCAAGGTGCTGCTGCTGGCCCTGTTCCCACGCGGCGAGAAGCCCGACGACCTGACCCGCAGGCACAACGACAGGATCAATGCGCTGCTGCCCGCGTTGGCCGATGGCCGCCGGATCGTCTTCCTGGACATCGGCCGCGCGCTCGCGAATCCGGACGGCACACTCTCCAAAGACATCCTGCCCGACTGGCTGCACCTCAGCCCGCAAGGCTATGAAATATGGGCTCGCAGCCTGACAGCGACCCTGACCCCGTGGCTGACGCCCTGACGGCCGAGCACTCTCCCTCTCCTGGATCGCTATGACTGCCTCTAGCTCCTCCGATTTCATCCGCGGCATCGTCGCAACCGCCCCATTGCCGCAGGATGGCTCCTTGACAGACAACCTCACCTTGACCTACTCCAGCCCCTTCCCTGCCGACTTCCTCTTCGGCGTTGCCGCCGCCGCGCCGCAGATCGAGGGCGCGGCCTTCGAGGACGGCAAGGGCGAATCCATCTGGGACCGCTTCTGCCGCCAGCCCGGCAAGGTGCATGACGGCGACACCCTGGACGTCGCCTGCGACCACTACCACCGCTTCGACGCGGACTTCGCGCTGATGGCGTCGCTGGGGCTCAAGCACTACCGCCTGTCCCTGGCCTGGCCGCGCATCTACCCGAACGGCGACGGTGAGCTGAACCAGGCCGGCCTGGACTTCTATCACCGCCTCTTCGCCAGCATGAAGAAACACGGCATCGAGCCCTGGGTGACGCTCTTCCACTGGGACCTGCCGCAGGCGCTGGAAGACCGCGGCGGCTGGACGTCGCGCGTGACAGTGGACGCCTTCGGTCGCTATGCCGACACGGTCGTCAAGGCCTTCGGCGGCGTCGTCAAGCACTGGATCACGATGAACGAGATCCGCTGCTTCACCGAACTGGCCTATCGCTGGGGCACCAAGGCGCCGGGCCGCACCGAGAGTGCCGCTGTCGTCAACCAGACCTTCCACCACGCGCTGCTGTGCCACGGCCACGGCGTGCGCGCGGTGCGCGAGTTCGGCGGCGCGGGTGCGGTCGTCGGCCTGACGGACAACCTGGACGTCTGCATTCCCGTCACCGAGACGCCGGCCGACATCGCCGCGGCCAAGGCTTGGTTCCTGGAGAAGAACGCCCATGTGCTGGGCGCCATGCATGCCGGCCATTACTCGGCCGACTACCTCGACCGCGTCGGCGCCGACGCCCCACAGGTCCAGCCCGGTGACTTCGACCTCATCAGCCTGCCGACCGACCACCTGGGCCTGAACATCTACACCGGCACCTATGTGCGCGCCGGCAAGGACGGCGCCGCTTTCGAGGCCCTGCCCAACCCGGTCAACTACCCGCGCGCCGACAGCCCCTGGCTGCGACTGGTGCCGCAGTCCATCTACTGGGCGACGCGCCTGGCCGCCGAGTGCTACGGCCACACCTCGCTCTACATCACCGAGAACGGCTGCGGCTACAACGACGAGCCGGTCGTGAACGGCGAGGTGCTGGACCTGCACCGCCGCGACTTCCTGCGCAGCCACCTGCGCGAAGCCCACCGCGCCATCGGCGACGGCGTGCCGCTGAAGGGCTACTTCCTGTGGAGCTTCATCGACAACTACGAGTGGGAGGACGGCTACCAGCGGCGCTTTGGCATCGTGCATTGCGACTACGAGACGCAGGTGCGCACCCCGAAGCTGTCGGCGCTCTATTACGCCGATGTGATCCGCGAACGTCGCATCCTCTGAAATGAAGCGGGTCCTATATTCCCTCGCACCGCGGCGGGCCTTCGCCCCACGTGCGGCCTACCGAGGACCATCCAGATGACTTCCTTTCGCCCCCTGCGCCGCCGCCAACTCTTCGCCGCCGCCGCGTTGCCCGCGCTGGCCACAGCTTCGCTGGCCGCCACGCCACAGCGCCGCAGCGCACCAGGCGTACTGACTTACGAAAGCCCCTTCCCCGCCGACTTCGTCTTCGGCGTCGCCGCGGCCTCCGCCCAGCTCGAGGGTGCGGCCTTCGAGGACGGCAAGGGCGAGTCGGTATGGGACCGCTTCAGCCGCATCCCCGGCAAGGTCCACAACGGCGACACGCCCGACGTCGCCTGCGACCACTACCACCGCTTCGACGAGGACTTCGCGCTGATGGCCTCGCTGGGGTTCAAGACCTACCGCCTGTCCATCGCCTGGCCACGCATCTACCCGAACGGCGATGGCGCGCTCAACCAGAAGGGGCTGGACTTCTATCACCGCCTCTTTGCCAGCATGAAGAAGCACGGCATCGAGCCGTGGGTGACGCTCTTCCACTGGGACCTGCCGCAAGCGCTGGAAGACCGCGGCGGCTGGACCTCCCGCGTCACCGTCGACGCCTTTGCGAAATATGCCGACACCGTCGTCAAGGCCTTCGCCGGGGAGGTGAAGCACTGGATCACGTTGAATGAGATCGTCTGCTTCACCTTGTTTGGCTACGGCACCGGCGGCAAGGCTCCGGGCCGCAAGGAAAGCGCCAAGGTCGTCAACCAGACCTATCACCACGCGCTGCTCTGCCATGGTCATGGCGTGCGTGCCGTGCGCAAGTTCGGTGGCGCTGGCGCCGTCGTCGGCCTGACCGACAACTGCGGCGTGCCCGTGCCCGTGACGGAAACGCCGGCCGACATCGCCGCCGCCAAGGCCTGGTTCGTCGACCGGAACGCCCAGGTGCTGGGCGCCATCCATGCCGGCAAGTACACCGCGAACTTCCTGGCGCACGTCGGTGCGGATGCGCCCGACGTGCGGCCCGGCGACTTCGACCTCATCAGCCTGCCGACCGACTTCCTGGGCCTGAACATCTACAGCGGCACCTATGTGCGCGCCGGCAAGAACGGCGCCGCCTACGAGGCCCTGCCCCACCCCGTCAACTACCCGCGCGCCGACAGCACCTGGCTGCGCCTGGTGCCGCAGTCCATCTACTGGGGCACGCGCTTCAGCCATGAGGTCTACGGCCACCAGGCGCTCTACATCACCGAGAACGGCTGCGGCTACGACGAGGAGCCGGTCGTCAACGGCGAGGTGCTGGACCTGCATCGCCGCGACTACCTGCGCAGCCACCTGCGCGAGGCCCACCGCGTCATCGCCGCCGGCGTGCCGCTGAAGGGCTACTTCCTGTGGTCCTTCATCGACAACTACGAGTGGGAAGACGGCTACCAGCGCCGTTTCGGCATCGTGCATTGCGACTTCAAGACGCAGGTCCGCACGCCCAAGCTGTCGGCGCGCTATTACGCCGAAGTCATCAAGACGAGAAGAATCCTGTGAGATGGAGCCCCTCGTCCAAGGCGTACCTTGGCCGGTCTTGCAGACCGCGCTGCGCCTTGCGCCGCAGCCCTTCGGCAGGCACATCCCGCCCACCGGGCGCGATGTGTCCGGCCTCAGCCCCCGCGGGGACGGCGATGCTCGCGGCGTTGAGCCGCGAGCACATCGCCAAACGCGGGCCGGCTTGGGAGCGGCCCGGCGCTCGGTCCGCAAATTCTGGACACTGAAATGAATCCGCAAACCCTGACTCTGAACGTGGCGCAAGCCGTACCGCCTGCCGACCGCCTGCCCATGCGGCAGAAGATCGGCTTCGGCCTGGGCTCCATCCTCGACATGTGGGGCCACTGGCTCTACCCGTCGCTGGCCTACCAAGTCTTCAACATCTTCCTCGGCGTGGCCCCTGGCCTGATCTCGACGGTGCAGATGATCAAGATCTTCATCGACGCCGGCTCGGACGCGGTATTCGGCTGGATCTCCGACAACACGCGCACCCGCTACGGTAGGCGGCGGCCCTTCATCCTCGTCGGCGGCATCCTGGCCGGCATCGGCCTGCCGCTGATGTTCGCCGTCGGCAAGGGCTGGACCGACACGCAGTACTTCATCTTCATGCTGGTCAGCATGGTGATCTACGTGCCGGTGATGAGCTGCTTCAACATGCCCTGGAGCAGCCTGGGCGCGGAGATGACGCCGGACTATCACGAGCGCACCACCGTCATGGCGATCCGCAACGCCATCCAGAAGGGTCCGGAGCTGGCGATGTTCTTCGCCGCCCAGTTCACGACGCTGGCGATCTTCAATGACGCGAGCACCGGCAAGCCCGACCTCCTGCGCGGCGCCCAGACCTACTGCGCCATCCTTGGCGCCATCATGGTGGCCGTGTCCATCGCCATCTTCCTGCTGGTGCGCGAGCGCTACTACGAGAAGCTGGTGGCGCGCACGCAGACCCACATCCCCTTCGCCGACACGCTGTGGCGCACGCTGCGCTGCAAGCCCTTCCGCCACGTGCTGGGCATGATGCTGGCCTATGGCATGGGCACGGCCATGGTCGGCACCCTGGGCTACTACGCCACCATCTACTACGTCTGCCAGGGCGACATCGTGCAGGGCGCCAAGTGGAACACCGCCATGGGCCTGGCGGGCATGGCCTTCGGCTTTGCTGGCATCCCCTTCTTCGCGTGGATCGCGCGCCGCCACGGCAAGCGTGCCGGCCTGGCGACGGTGCTGCTGCTGGCCATGTGCGCCTTCATCGGCGACTGGTGGCTGTACAACCCCGCGCTGCCTTACCTGCAGCTGCTGGCCTGCGGCTTCGTCGCCTTCACGGGCGCGGGCTTCTGGACGCTCTACAACGCCACGCTCGGCGACGTGGTCGACTATGACGAGCTCCAGACCGGCCAACGCCGCGAAGGTTCGTTCTCGGCCTGCCAGTCGTGGATCTCCAAGGTCGGCATGGCCATCGGCTGGGGCGCGTCGGGCTGGATCCTGCAGTTCACGGGCTTTGACGCCAAGCTGGAGGGCGCACAAGACCCGAATGCCATCTTCATGATCCGCATCCTGCTGTCCAGCATCCCGGTCATCGGCCTGGTGCTGGCCCTGGTGTCGCTGCTGCGCTTCGAGCTGACCGAGCAGCGCATGGCCGAGATCCGCGTGCAGCTGGAAGCCACGCGGGGCCGCGTATGACGCCGGCACGCACCGATTCACTGAAAACATCAAGCCCGAAAACATCCATCGCTGAAGTCATGCGCAACTACAAATCTCCCTTGAACGGTTTCAACGCACTCTGGTTTGCCTCCTGTCTGGCATTGAGCACCTTCGCTCACGCGGCGGAACCCACGAATCGGGCTCAGGATTTCGAATGGAAATCCAGCGAGCCGCTGGTCAGGCCGCCGGCCGACGCAAAGCACATCTTTGGCGTCAAGGACCCCTCCATCGTCTATCACGACGGCCGCTACCACGTCTTCATGACCACGGCGGGGACGAATGGCTGGGGCATGGCCTACGCGAGCTTTGCCCGCTGGGAGGACGCACCCAATGCGCCTCTGTTCATGCTCGACAAGTCCCCCATCGGGCCTGGCTACCGCGCCGCACCCCAGGTCTTCTACTTCGCGCCGCAGAAGCTCTGGTATCTGATCTACCAGGGCGGCGACCCGCTGTATTCCACGACCAAGGACATCAACGATCCCCGCTCATGGACGGCACCGCAGCCCTTCTACAAGACCATCCCGGAGAGCGTGAAGGACGACAAGGGCCAGGCGACCTGGCTGGACTTCTGGAACATCTGTGACGACAAGAAGTGCCACCTCTTCTTCACAGGCGACAACGGTAGCTTCTACCGCGGCGAGACGACGATCGAGCGCTTCCCCCAGGGCTTCTCCGAGCCGGTCGTCGTCATGAAAGAAAAGCGCGACGACATGTTCGAGGCGAGCAACACCTACAAGATCGCCGGCACCAACCAGTACCTGACGCTGATCGAGGCCATGCGGCCAGGCGGCCGGTATTTCCGGGCCTGGACCGCTGATCGCCTGGACGGCAAGTGGCAGCCCGTTCCCGGCGCCGAGATGAACAGGTTCGCCGGCGCTGACAACGTCAAGTTCAACGGCCGGATCTGGTCCGAAGGCGTATCCCATGGAGAAATGATCCGCGACGGTGTCGACCAGACGCTGACCATCGACCCCTGCAAGCCGCTGCAGTTCCTCTTCCAGGGCCTGGACATGGAAAAGGGCAAGAAGTACGACTACATCGAACTGCCCTATCGGCTGGGGCTGATCACCGCCACGGCCCCGAATGCCATCAGCGCAATGTGCTCGAAGTGAACGACCGCGTTGCCGCGCCCACTGCAAGCGCCTGATTCGAACAACATTCCTGGAGACATCGATGTGGACTCGCCGTGCGTTTCCCGCCATCCTGGCCGGCACTGCGGCCGGCTCAAGCACGCTTGCCCGCGCGTCGACGACGGATGCCACGCCCGGATCTCGTAGTTTCGCCTTTGGCATCGAAGGTCAGCGCAAGGCCGACCTGGGCAATGGGACCTATCTGAATCCCATCGTGCCAGGCGACCACGCCGACCCGACCATCCTGAAGGACGGTGCCGACTACTGGATGACGTTCTCGTCCTTCCAGTCCTATCCGGGCGCCGTCATCTGGCACTCCCAGGACCTGGTGAACTGGACGCCCGTCACCGCGGCCCTGCATCAGCCCATCGGCACCGTCTGGGCGATGGACCTGATCAAACATCAGGGCCGCTACTTCATCTACATCCCGGTGCTGCAGGACGCCGGCACCGGCGTCTATGTCATCCACGCCGACGACATCCGCGGGCCATGGAGCGCGCCCATCGATCTGAAAATCCCCGGCTGCATCGACCCCGGCCATGTCGTGGGTGAGGACGGACGGCGCTACCTCTTCGTCAACGGCGGCCGCCGCGTGCGGCTCAAGGACGATGGCCTCGCCACCGACGGCGCGTTGGAGAACAACGCCTGGACACCCTGGCAATACCCCAAGGACTGGGTCGTCGAGATGTTCGCGCCCGAGGGGCCCAAGCTGCTCAGGCGTGGCGAGTGGTTCTATCTGATCTCCGCCGTCGGCGGCACGGCGGGGCCGCCCACCAGCCATATGGTCACCGTGGCGCGCTCACGCTCGGTCCACGGGCCCTGGGAGGACTGCCCGCAAAACCCTATCGTGCGCACGAAGAGCGCCGGCGAGCCCTGGTGGTCGCGCGGCCACGCCAGCCTCGTCGAAGGGCCGGCGGGGGACTGGTGGATGGTCTATCACGGCTACGAGAACGGCATGCGCACGCTGGGCCGCCAGGCGCTGCTGGAGCCCGTCGAGTGGACCCAGGACGGCTGGCCGCGCGCCAAGGGCGGCACGCTGGACAAGCCCCTGCCCAAGCCGCGCGGTGGCAAACGCGGCCCCGCGGGCTTCGCGCTGTCCGACGATTTCTCCAGCGGCAAGCTGGGCCTGCAATGGGCCTTCCATGCGCCAGGGCCCGATGAAGCCAAGCGCCTGCGCTTTGATGAGAAGGCCCTGACCATCCGCGGCAAAGGCAAGGCCCTGCCCGACTCCTCGCCGTTGACCTGTGCCTGCGGCGACCGCAGCTACGAGGTCAGTGTTGAGCTGGAGATCATCGGCGACGGCCATGGTGGCCTGGCGCTGTTCTACGAGGAGCGCGGCCACGTCGGCCTCGGCTTCAGCACCACGCAGATGCTGACCTATGGCTATGGCCAGGAGCACTCGTGGATGCGAGAGAACATGGCCACCCGCCATGTGCACATCCGCCTCGTCAACCGCGAGAACGTCATCACTTGGCACACCTCGCACGACGCTGGCAAGAGCTGGAAACAGCATTCCTGGCAGATGGAGGTCTCCGGCCTGCATCACAACGTGTTCGGCGGCTTCGTCAGCCTGCGGCCTGCGCTGTTCAGCGCCGGCGCCGGTGAGGTGCGCGCCCGCAACTTCGTCTACAGAGGACTCCCGACATGACTTCACTCCGCTCCCTGCGCCGCCGCCAGTTGCTGGCCGCCACCGCCCTGCCCCTGGTTGCCCCCATGACGCTTGCCGCACCGCAACAGCGCCGCATCGTGCTCGACTTGGCTCAGGCCAAGGAGCCGCTGGACCGCTTCTTCGACCACTGCGTCGGCGCCGACTACCCCGGCACGACTTACCGCCCCGATGCGCTCGCGCAGCTGAAGACCGCGGTCGATGAACTGGGATTCCGCTACCTGCGCTTCCACGCCATCTTCCACGACGCGTTCAAGACGGTGACACGCGACGCCGCGGGCAAGCTGGTGTTCGATTTCACCGGCATCGACAAGCTCTACGACGCGATGCTGGCCCGGCGCATCAAGCCCTTCGTCGAACTGGGCTTCACGCCGTTGGCGCTGAAGACCTCGGACAACAAGATCTTCTACTGGCAGGGCAACACCTCCCACCCCGAGCCCGCCGGTTGGGTGGCGCTCATCGACGCCTTCATCCGCCACCTGCTGGAGCGCTACGGCGCGGCTGAGGTGCACGACTGGTACTTCGAGGTCTGGAACGAACCCAACCTCGACGGCTTCTGGGAGAAGGCCGATCAAAAGGCCTACTTCGACCTCTACACCCGCACCGCCAAGGCGATCAAGGCCGTCAGCCCGCTGCTGCGCGTGGGCGGCCCGTCCACGGCCGGCGCGGCCTGGGTGCCCGAGTTCCTGGCCCACGCCAAGGTCACCAACACGCCGGTGGACTTCATCACGACGCACACCTATGGCGTCGATGAAGGCTTCCTCGACGAGTTCGGCAAGGAAGACCGGAAACTGTCAAAGTCGCCCGACGCCATCGTCGGTGACGTGCGGCGCGTGCGCAAGGAGATCGAAGCCTCGCACCTGCCGGGCCTGCCGCTGTTCTTCACCGAGTGGAGCAGCAGCTACAACCCGCGCGACCTGGTGCACGACTCGTACATGAGCGCGCCCTATGTGCTGAGCAAGCTGAAAGCTTCGCAAGGACTCGCCCAGCACATGAGCTACTGGGTCTACAGCGACCTGTTCGAGGAACCCGGTCCGCCGGACGCGCCCTTCCACGGCGGCTTCGGCCTGATGACGCGTGAAGGCATCCGCAAGCCGGTGTGGTTCGCCTACCGCTACCTCGCCGCACTGCAGGGCAAGGAAGTGCCGACCAGTGACCCCTCCACCTGGGCCGCGACCGACGGCGACCAGCTGCAAGCCATCGTCTGGGACTGGCGCCAGCCCGACCAGACGGCCAGCAACCGCAGCTTCTTCGGCAAGCCGCAGCCGGCCCGGGACGCGGGCAGCGCGACCGTCGAACTGCGCCATCTGGCACCCGGCCGCTACCAGCTCACGCAGCGCCGTACCGGTTTCGAGGTCAACGACGCCCACACCGCCTACCTGAAAATGGGCTCGCCGAAGAACCTCGATGCCAAGCAGCTCGCCACGCTGCAGGGGCTGACGACCGACAAGCCGGAAGTGCAGCGCGAACTCCAGGTCGGCGCCAATGGCTCGGCCACGGTGACGCTGAAACTCCGCAGCCACGACGTCGTGCTGCTGAGCCTGAGCAAGATGGCGCCATGAAGCGGCGCGAGGCCGTACTGGGCCTTGCGGCCGGCCTGGCGGGCTGCGGCGGAGGTGGCGGCGCAGCGGTGAGCGCGGCACCGTCACCCGCACCCGCACCCGCGCCGGCCCCCGCCCCGGGCGGCTCGCCCTATCCCGACTACAACATCGCGCCCGCGGCGGCCGACACCACCGGCATGGCCGACTCGGCCGTGCAGGCCGCGCAGAAGATGCGCACCGGCCTGAACATCGGCAACACGCTGGAAGCGATGGGCGGCAAGAGCGAGACCTATTGGGGCAACCCCAAGATCACGCGCGACTTCGTGCAGTTCATCAAGACCAGCGGCTTCAACGCCGTCCGGCTGCCGACCTCCTGGGATCAGTACGCCGATGCGACGACCGCCAGGATCGACCCTGCCTGGCTGGCCCGCGTCAAGGAGGTCGTCCAGTACTGCATCGACGCCGACCTCCACGTCATCGTCAACATCCACTGGGACGGCGGCTGGCTGGAGGAGCACTGCACGCCCGACAGGCAGGTCGCCAACAACCACAAGCAGCGGGCCTTCTGGCAGCAGATCGCGACCCAACTGCGCGACTTCGACGGGCGGCTGCTGTTTGCCAGCGCCAACGAGCCCAACGTCAAGACGGCCGAACAGATGGCCGTGCTGATGAGCTACCACCAGACCTTCATCGACACCGTGCGCGCCACCGGCGGCCGCAATGCCCGGCGCAACCTGGTCGTGCAAGGGCCGTCGACCGATGTGGAGCTCACCAAACAGCTGATGACGGGCTGGCCGATGGACACGACCAGCGGCCGGCTGATGGCGGAGATCCACTACTACACACCGTGGAACTTCGCCGGCATGACCAAGGACGAAACCTGGGGCAACCAGTTCTTCTACTGGGGCCAGGGCAACCACTCCACCACCGATACCGCCCACAACCCCACCTGGGGCGAGGAGGACGCGGTGGACAGCCTGCTCGGCTCGATGAAGACGCGCTTCGTCGACAAGGGCATTCCCGTCATCGTCGGCGAGTTCGGCGCCCAGCACCGCACCACGCTGACCGGCGAGGCGCTGCGGCTGCACGAGGCCAGCCGCGCCTACTTTTGCAAGACCGTGGCGCAGAGGGCCCGCGCCTTCGGCCTGGTGCCGTTCTACTGGGACACGGGCTCGCTGCTGGATCGCAGCCGCAACGTCGTGCTGGACGCCAAAGTGCTGGACGCGTTGACGGGGTGACCCCATGACCCTGCCCGTCACGGGACGCCGACGCCGCCATCCCGTGAGGGCGGCGCTTCAGCTCAAGGTGTAAACGGGCGTCACCCGTCGCGCGAGCCGCCACGCAGTTCGACTATCCTGTTAGCAAGCCCGGCAGCCTCGGGCGCCTCAGGGAGCCGACTTGGAATCAAGCAGCCTGCCCCGGGAGGGCGGTGTTCCCACTGAAACCGCGCCGGCGCACGCTCGGCCGGCCTTTCTGCTGGACCAGCCGGCCGGCCCGCGCGAGCGCCGTCATGCGCTGATCGTCGCGCTGCTGTCGGTGGCCGTGTTCGCGGCCCTGCTGCCCTTTGCCAAGCTCAAGCTGGCGGCGGTGCCGGCCTTCATCCCCATCTACGAGTCGGCCCTGGTGCTGACCGACCTCATCACGGCCGTGCTGCTGTTCGGCCAGTACCGCATCCTGCGCTCCCAGGCCCTGCTGGTGCTGGGCTGCGGCTATCTGTTCACGGCCGCGATGGCGACGGCCCATGCGCTGAGCTTCCCGGGCCTGTTCAGCGCCAACGGCCTGCTCGGTGCGACGACGCAAACCACCGTCTGGCTCTACATGCTGTGGCATGGTTGCTTTCCGCTCTTCGTGCTCGGCTATGTCGCGCTGAAGAGCAGGCCGCAGTTCACCGTGCCGACGTTGACCTGGCCCGCACTCACGCTGCTGGCCGGCGCCGGCTGCATCGCGATGACCACGCTGGGCCATGACTGGTTGCCCGAGCTGCTGGTGGGCGGCCGCTACTCGCTGGCCTTCCAGGTCACCGTCGGCTGCGTCTGGGCCTTCAGCCTCGTCGCCCTGGCCGCGCTGTGGCGCCAGCAGCCGCGGACCGTGCTGGATCTGTGGCTGATGGTGGTCAGCCTGGCCTGGCTGTTCGACATCGCGCTGTCGGCCATGCTGAACGAAGCCCGCTTCGACCTGGGCTTCTACGCCGGCCGCATCTACGGCCTGCTGGCCAGCTCGGTCGTGCTGATGGAGCTGCTGCTGGAGAACAGCACGCTGTATGCGCGGCTGTTCCAGGCCTATGAGGCCGACCACGCCCAAAGCGAGGCGCTGGCCTTGGCGCGCGACCAGGCCGAGGCCGCCAACGCCGCCAAGAGCCTCTTCCTGGCCAGCATGAGCCACGAGATCCGCACGCCGATGAACGCCATCATCGGCCTGACCAGCCTCGTGCTGGAGACGCGCCTGGACCCGCGCCAGCGCGACTACCTCGGCAAGGTGCAGACCTCTTCCAAGGCCCTGCTGACCCTGCTCAACGACATCCTGGACTACTCCAAGGCCGAGGCCGGCAAGATCACGCTGGAGGCCGAGGAATTCAGCCCCGAGGAGCTGATCGAGAACGTCGGCCATCTGTTCTCGGCACGGCTGGATGAGGCCGGGCTGGACCTGCTGTTCGAGTTCGACGAGCGCCTGCCGCACCGCCTGGTGGGCGACAGCCTGAGGCTGACCCAGGTGCTGAACAACCTCGTCGGCAATGCCATCAAGTTCACGCCACGCGGCGAGATCGTCGTGCGGGCAGACCTTGTGGGCGAGCATGAGGGCCGCATGCGGCTGCGCATCAGCGTGCGCGACACCGGCATCGGCATGACGCCCGAGCAGGTGGATCGCCTCTTCCAGGTCTTCGGCCAGACCGATGCCTCCATCGCGCGCCGCTACGGTGGCACCGGCCTGGGCCTGGCCATCTGCAAGCGGCTGGTGGAGTTGATGGATGGCAGCTTCGAGGTCAGCAGCCTGCCCGACCAGGGCAGCACCTTCTCCTTCACCTGCGACTTCGGCAGGGCCAGACCGGGCGCCGAGCGCATCGACCTGCACCGCATCCGCGGCATGCGCACCCTGGTCGTCGACGCTCAGCCCACCGAGCGCCTCATCCTGCAACAGATGCTGCAGAGCTGGCGCTTCCAGGTCGGCGTGGCTTCATTCGGCGACGAGGCGCTGTACCGCCTGCGTCAGGCCGACCCGCAGCACCCCTACGAACTGCTGCTGCTGGACTGGAAGACGGCCGGCGCGGACTTCGTCGACATGGCCCGCCGCATCGCGGTCGAGCGCGGCGCACCGCCACCGGCCGTCATCGCGCTGAGCAGCCTGCATGCGAGCGAGCGCGTCGCCGAGGAGCTGCAGGGCCGCGCCGGTACCCAGATCCTCGTCAAACCCGTCACGCCGTCGCGGCTGTTTGACGCCCTCATGCAATTGCAGCAGGGTGAGCAACCCACCGCTGCAGCGCCAGCAAGCAGCAGCATGGCTGACCTGGCCGAGACCATGCGCCCCATCCACGGCGCGCGCGTGCTGCTGGTCGAGGACAACCCCGTCAACCAGCAGGTGGCGTGTGCCTTCCTGGCCATGGCCAAACTGGAAGTGGACGTGGCCGAGAACGGCCTGGAGGCGGTGGAGCGCCTCAAGCACGAGACCTTCGACGCCGTGCTGATGGACATGCAGATGCCCGAGATGGATGGCGCGACGGCGACGCGGCTGATCCGTGCCATGCATCAGCACGCTCGCCTGCCCATCATCGCGATGACGGCCGGCGCGATGGAGCACGACGTGCAGGACTGCCTGGCCGCGGGAATGAACGCCCACGTCAGCAAGCCCATCGACCCGCGGCAGTTGGTACGCACCCTGCTGGCCTGGGTGCCACCACCCGTCCGTGCGCAACAGGGTTAGGCCGCCAGCCGCTCGAAGTCCATCACCCAGTTGGTCTCCCAGGTCTGGCCACCATCGGCCGAGAAAGCCTGTTGCCAGCGCGGGGTGGGCGTGGCGGTATCCGTCCAGCGGTAGCGAACGCGGATGGGCTGGCCGCGCAACTCGTCGTCGCACTGGAACTCACCCACGCCATCGGCAAAGCCACCGACAACGGGCGGGTCGAGTTGCTGCGGGTTGCGGCCGTCCACCCACCAGATGGCCCACTGGCGCTTGACGGGGTCGAAGGTGCGCAACGACGCGGCGCGGTATGGGCCCGCGGGCAGCTCCAGCACGTTGTCGTCGATGTTGCCGCTGCCCTCAAGCAGGGGCCACATGCGGCAGCTTCCCTCGAAGTTTTCCCAGTCCTCGCAGCCGAGCAGGCGTTCCTTGAGGCGGCGGTGGCTGACCTTCCAGTGGCCGATGAAGAAGTCGAAGTCCTGCGGGGTCGAAGTCGTGTTCATGATGTTCAGGTGTGAAGGGCGGAACGGGCGGTGGGCGCCAGGCGCAGGGTCTGAGTGGGCTTGGCCAGCCAGGGCTGAAGTGATGCGGCGAAGTCCCGCGACAGGGCTGCCCTGGCGTCATCGAACAAAGCCAGAGAGACCAGCACGTGTTCGCCTTCGCGCACCGGCAGGCGCGGGAAGTTGTTGGGCGTGGCCTCGGTGACATACCAGGCCAGCTGTCGGGCACCAGCGGCGCGCAGCGCATCGCTGAGCGGGCCGCGGGCAAGGCCCAGCAGTTCAGGGCCGGCCGGCGCTTTCAGGTGGAAGACGGTCGCCAGCAACAACCCCGAGGGCAGCGCCGTCGCGCCGCGTTCGGCGCGGGGCATCGCCGGCTCAGGCAGCGCGGCGCCATGCCAGGCCGGGCGCAGCAGCAACACGTTGTCGGAATCGATCATGGTCGCGTTGGCCGTGTTGCGGTGCTGTGTCCAGACCGGCCCGCCATAGAAGGCAGGCAGGCTGTCGCCGCGCGCGGCCATGTCGGCGAAGCCGCGCAGCCAGACAAAGCGGTCAGGCCCGTCCAGGTCGCGGAACTGGCCCAGCACGCGGATGCCGACGGCCTCCTGCGCGGCGACGAACTCGCGGTCGAAGAGCTCGATCAGCGTGTCGCGTTTGCCCGGGTGCAGGGTGTACTGGCGCAGTTCGACGACCTGACAGTCCGGCGCGACGGGCGGTGTGGTTTCGAGAGGCAGAGGCATGGTTCAGAGTCCACGGAGTTCAAGGTCCGTGCAGTCTGCGCCGCCATACCTGTCAATGCATGACGTGTTTTACGACGTGCCGACATCGGCGCCCGAAAACCGCAGGCGCGTCATTCGGGCACCGGCAAGCTGAGGCCGCGCTTGAGCACGCCCATGGCGACCTGGGTGGTGTAGCGGCGCACGTTCGGGTTGTCGGCCAGCAGCCGCGCCATCAGCGCTTCATAGGCGGTCGTGTCGGGGGCGGTGACGACAAGCACGAAGTCGTTCTCGCCGGTCACATAGAAGGCCTGCTGCACGGCGGCCTCGGCGTCCAACCAGGCGCGCAACCGCGCCATCGGCTCAGGGCGTTCGCTGTCGACCTGCAGGGCGGCGATGAAGGTGGTCGGTCGGCCGATCTGGGCGGCATCGACGACGGCGATCTGGCGCTGGATGACGCCCTGCTCGCGCAGCCGCTTCAGCCGCCGCTGGATGGCCGAGGCCGACAGGCTGACATGCTCGGCCAGCTGCTCGGCCGTCAGCGCGGCGTCCTGCTGCACCAGGGTCAGCAACTGGCGGTCAAAGCGGTCCAGGTCCAGCTCGGGCATGTTCTGAAATTGCGGCCAAACGGCAAGGGAGCCGCGCATCTTGCCGGATTTCGCCGCGACACCCTTTCTAGGATGACAGGCGTCCCCACAGGAGTTTTTCCCGATGATCGATCACGTGTCCCTGGGCACCCGCCGCTACGCCGAGTCGGTGGCCTTCTACAGCCGCGTGCTGGCGCCGCTGGGCCTGGCGCTGCTGCGCGATACCGGCAGCGAAGCCGCCTTCGGCACGCCCGAGCGCTGGTGCTTCTTCCTCTACCCGGTGCCCGAAGACGAGCCGGTAACGGCGCGCGGTGCCCACATCGCTCTCGGCGCTCCGGACCGCATCGTCGTTGCAGCCATACATGAGGTGGCGCTGGCCTCGGCGGCTCGCGACATCTTCACGCCACGCCCCCGGCCCGACATCAGCGAGACCTACTTCGGCGCGATGTTCCATGACCTCGACGGCCATCGCATCGAGGTGCTGACGAACGCGACCTAAGGCTTGAGCTCGTCGTCGTGCTGGCCGAGGGTCGGCGCGGCGAACGGCTCCGGCCCGGGCGTCCTGCCGAAGACGATGGGCCGCGTGACGCCGCGATAGCTGCCGACGGTCGCGTGCTCGAGGTCGCCGACGATGCCCTCGGCCAGCACCTGCGGATGCTGGAACATGTCCTCGACCTGGCGGGCCGCTGCGCAAGGCACCTCGTCGCCGAACAAGGCCTCCCACTCCAGCGCCGTGCGCGTGGCCAGGGCCGCATGCAGCCTCGTCAGCAGCCCGGCGGCGTTGGCGGCGCGCTTCTTGACGGTGTCGAAGCGCTCGTCGGCGGCGAGATCATCCAGGCCAGTGATGCGGCACAGCGCCGCCCAGAAACGCGCTGTGTTGGCCGAGATGTAGATATGGCCCTCACGCGCCGGGTGGATACCGGTGACGCCGCCCGAGCGCATGTCGCGGCCGATGTCCAGCGGCTCATCGCCGGCCCAGACCAGGCGGGCCGACTGCATCGTCAACGCGCTGCGCAGCAGCGACACACCGACGTACTGGCCGCGCCCGCTGCGCTCGCGCTCGAACAGCGCCGACGCGACACCTGAAGCGACCAGGGCCGCCGCGTAGTAGTCGACCACCGAGCCGTAGAGGATCTCCGGCGGCCCGCCGCGCTTGCCCTGCAGGGCGCACATGCCGGTCAGCGTCTGCAGCACCTGGTCGTAGCCGGCCTTGTCCTTCAGCGGCCCGGTCTCGCCGTAGCCGGTCACGGCGCAGTAGATGAGGCGCGGGTTCAGCAGCTCCAGCTGCTCGTGGGCGATGCCCAGGCGCTTAGGGACCCCAGGGCGGAAGTTGTGCACCAGCACGTCGGCCTCGCGCACCAGGCGCAGCAGGGCGGCGAGGTCGGCGGGCTGCTTCAGGTCCAGCACGACGCCACGCTTGCTGCGGTTCACGCCGATGAAGGCGCGGCTCTCGGCAGCCAGCGTGGATGGGTAGTTGCGCAGGTTGTCGCCGGCCGGCGGCTCGACCTTGAGCACGTCGGCGCCCTGGTCGGCCAGCAGCGTGCAGCCATAGGGCCCGGCGATGTAGGCACTGAGGTCGAGCACGCGCACGCCGCTCAGTGGCCCCGGCGGGCCGGGTCGGGTAGAGGGAGGGAAGGCAGCGGCGTTCACGGCGGGGGGCTCGTCAGGATGGCGGCCAGTCTGGGCCAGAAGCCAGGTGCAACCAAGGGCGCTGGCGTTCGCTCAGGCATCACGGAAACTTGGTTGTCGTGGTCGCCGGCGCAGTCGACAACCAGGTCAGGCGCCAGGCGCCGTCCTCGCGGCCACCGGCGAGGAAATAGGGCTGGAAGTCCAGCGGCGCCCGGCAGCCCAGGGTCATGCGCAGCGTCGGCACGTCGGCGCCGGCCACCTCGCTGACCCAGTGTTCGAGCGGCGCCTCGGGCAGTTGCACGGTCTCCGCCGTCTTGAAGCCGTCGATCAGTGGAGTCGAGAAGACGAGGGGGCCTCGCGTCAACGCCACATAGCCCAGATCGAGCACCGTCTGGTGCACGGCGCTGCCGTCGGGCGCGCGCGACTCCTGCACGTTGCGGTTGCGGCGCTCGTGCAGTTCAGCCTTCATCGGCAGGCACAGCCTGACGGTATCGCCGGGCTGCCAGACGCGGTCGATGGCCAGATAGCCGCCCGGCGGGCCGGCAAAGCGCTCGCCGCCGACCTCCGCATGGGCACCCTCGGCCCAGGACGGGCAGCGCAGCTTCAGCGTGAAGCGAGCCGGCGCATCAGGGTCAAGGGTCAGCGCCACGTCGCTTTCGTACGGATAGCCCGTCTCGATGCGCAGGCCCACGCCGCCGACGCGCGCCGTCAGCGGGCCGTGCAGATGCACCGTCAGCTCGCCCTCGCCACCGCTGACGGCCAGCGCCGGCAGCTCCTCCAGCGCCATCGCGCCGCTGCTCTTGCAGCAGCGCCAATACGTGGTGTGCACACGCCGCCCATTGGGGAAGCTGTAGTAGCACCAGTCCTCGCCATTGGGCGCGATAGAGCCCAAGAGATCGTTGTAGGCCGCGCGCTCGATCTCCTCGGCATAGCGCGCATCACCGCTGAGCAGCAGCAGCTCGCGATTGAGCTGGACCCAGGCCAGCGTCGAGCAGGTCTCGACATAGGCCTCGGGCACAAAGCTGCCTGGCGCATTGAAGACCTCGCGCGAGCGGTGGGCCACGCCACCCCAGGGGCCGCTGCCCAGGCTCAGGTGCTTGTCGCGGATGCTGGCCCACAGCGCATGCACGGCAGCCAGCAGCTCGGGCCGGCCGGTGGCACGGTGCAGCTTGGCCAGGCCGACGAGGTTCCACAGCAGCTGGTAGGCCTTGCCGGTGCCGATGTCGGCCGCGTCGGCGCCGGCCAGCGCGCGGCTCAGCAGGGCCAGTGGCGCGTGGCGGTCGGCCTGTTCGAGGATGCGCTCGGCCAGGTCCAGGTAGCGGCGCTCGCCAGTCACGAAGTAAAGCTCGCAAGCCGGGTCCATCAGCACCGTGGCCGACATGCCGTGGTGGTTGCCAAGGTCGGTGATGTCGATCTCCGCCAGCGCGCTCGCGCAGAGGTCGCCGATGCGGCGGGCCGCTGCCAGCCAGGCCGGCTCCGCGAAATGGCGGTGCGCTTCGAGCAGCCCCAGGATCAGATAGCTGTGTGTCCAGATGTCCCAGGTGCGCAGGCTCGGTGCGCCGTCCCAGGTCGGCGGCTTGGGCGGCTGCTTGACCATGAAGCGGCGCGGCGCGGCATAGGTGCCGAGATAGCCGTCGGCTTCCTGCTGGGCGCAGAGGAAGTCGGCGACGGCGCGCACGTGAGACTCCAGCTCGGCGTCACCGCTACGGGCCGCAGCTCGGGAAGCAGCGACCAGCCATTTGCCGGCATGCTCGCCGTACCAGTCCCCCTCCAGGTTCTTGTCCGCGACGGCGCGCAGGAACAGCGCGATGGCCGGGCTATCGGGCCCGGCGATGAAGCGGTGCAGCCGGCCGCGGCGGCTGGCCTCGATGGCCTCGCCGAGCAGGCCGCCCAGTTGAACCTCAGCGCGCATCGACGACACAGCGAAAGCCCAGCATGCCGGAACGGTCCTTGCACGGCGCCATCAGCAGGTATTTGCCGTGCTGGTCCAGCCGGTAGGCCTGCGGGAAGTACCAGTGCGAGGTCTGCGGCTGGTAGCTGCTGCCGCCGCGCAGCACGGCCGCGCGGGTGTGGTTATCGGCGTACTCGTCGGTCCACTGCCAGACGTTGCCGACGAGGTCGAGCACGCCAAACGGGCTGGCACCGCGCAGGTGGGTGTCGACGTCGGCGGGCGGGGTCAGCGTGCGACCGGTGTTGGGCGGCGGCACGGCGCTCGCGTCCCAGGCCTCGCCCCAGGGATGGGCGCGGCCGTCGCCGCCTTGGGCGGCGTATTGCCACTCCCATTCATGCGGCAGGCGCTTGCCCGCCCAGGCGGCATAGGCGCGGGCGTCCTCGATGCCGACCCAGGTGACCGGCTTGTTGGCCCAGCCTGCGGGCGGCTCACCGTTCACCCAATGGCGCAGGAAGTTGTGCGCATCCGCCGGTTGATAGCGCGCGGCCAGCACGAAGGCATGGAACTGCGCGTTGGTCACCGGCGTGCGGTCCATGAAGAAGCGCGGCATGTCCATGCGACGGCGATGCTGGCGGCGCGGGCTGTCTTCCCATGGGTATTGCACGTCCAGGCCCGCCCAGGTCTGGCCCTCGACCTCGACGCCGCCGACGGCGAAGTCGAACTCACCGGCAGGGATCTCGACCATGCTCTCAGGTGCCTTTTCGACGCGCGGCGTGGGTGCAATGGCGACGAGCTGCTGCGTCAGCGGCCGCCAGGTCTTGTCGAGAGACTGCAGCGGCGTGCGCGCCAGCTCGGCCATGCGAGCCAGCAAAGACCCGTCCACCGACTCACCAGCCGCAACGGCCAGCAGCGCGCCAAAGCCCCGCGCCTCCAGCGCCACCGAGAAGACCGCCTGAGCACCGTCCACGCGCGGCTGCACCTCCGCGCCGTTCCACACATCAAAGTAGCGCGTGCCGGTCTCGTGTTCAACGGCGAGCTGCTCGCCATCGACTACATACTCGTTGCGGTTGACGATCGTCCACAGCCGCCGCCCATCGAGCGGAAAGCTGCTGGCAAACACACCCGCATGCAGCGTCGGTGCATAGGGCCGCCAGTCGCGGCTGACCAGCAGCGGTGCCAGCCCGCGGAACAGCGTCGCGATGCGCTTGAGCGTGGCGGCATCCCGGCCGGTGAAGCCGTTCCAGATGCCCCACACGTTCTCCCAGGCGTTGTAGCCCACACCGTTGAAGAAGCAGTACTGGAAGTCGTTGTTGCGGTCGCGGCTCCAGCGGTTCTCCAGGTTGATCATGTGGCGCGGTTCCAGCCACTTGAACTTGGCGACGACAGGTACGACATCCTGCGGCACCTTCTTGCCCCAGCTCTGCACATTCCAGATCAGCTGCTCCTCGCAGGAGATCGTCGACTCCGGCTGCAACACGACGTAGCGGCCACGCCGCTCGCAGGCGTCGAAGAAGGCGCGCGGCACGCCGTTATAGGTGTCGCCGTTGATGCCATCGGCACCGACCGCCTGCACGATGCCGGCGATGGCCTCCCAGTCGCTCTCGGCGTGCTCGCGGGTGCCGTGGTCCCAGGGCTTGGTGGGCAGGAAGACGCGCACACCGCGGCGGTGGAAGGCGTCCACCGCGCGCTTGAGCCCTGCCAGGCCACCCGGCAGGTCGTGGGCGAGGTCGGTCTGGTTGCGGTCGTCGATGCCGATGTTGGGGTAGACGTACCAGATCAGCACGCTGTCCAGGCCGCCGAAACGCTGCTCGAGGTCGTCCAGGTAGCGGTCCACCGTGTACTCGCCGGTGGCCGCGTCGAAGAAGAAGCGGTCCTCGACCATCATCTGCGCGTGCACGAAATTGCGCTGCGCCCATTGCAGCTCGGGGCGGCGGTAGTTGGCGTCGTCATAGCCGATGCGCACCAGGTGCTCGCGCCGCCAGTCGCGCAGGTCGCGCAGCCAGTCGTCGGCGGTGCCGTTGACGTCCATCTGCCAGTGGCCGATCTCGGCGAACGGCCAGCCCGGTGCCTTGCCCGGCGTGGGCAGGTAGCGCTGTGTCGTGACGTGGGAGAACTTGTACTCGGCCATGGATTTATCGGGACTGCAGAAAGGACTCGACCTCGGCACGCGCGGGGATGCTGCTCTGCGCGCCTGGCCGCGTGCAGGCCAGGGCCGCAGCGGCGCAGGCCAAGCGCAGCGCCTCGGGCCAGCGGGCGCCATTCGCCAGCTCGGCCACCAGGGCGCCGCAGAAAGTGTCACCGGCCGCGGTCGTGTCGACAACCTCGACGGCAAAGCCGGGTTGCTCGAACCAGGCCGCGCCGCAGCGTGCCCGCACGCCGCGTGCGCCCAGCGTGACGACGACGCAGGGCACGTCCAGCGAGGCGATGGCCGCGTCGACGTCGTGCTGGATGCCGCTGATGGCGGCCAGCTCGCCTTCGTTGACGACGAGCAGGTCCAGCGCACCCAGCAGCGCGCGCGGCAGGGGTTGGGCAGGCGCGCCGTTCAGCGTCACGTTGAGCCCGGCGGCATGGGCGACGCGCGCGCAGGCCGTGACGGTGGCCAGTGGCGTCTCCAGTTGCAGCAGCAGGTGGCTGTAGTGGCTCAGCGGCGGCAGGTGTTCGGGCGCCAGGCCGGCATTGGCGCCGGGCGCGACGGTGATGGCGTTCTCGGCGTCGTCGGACACGCAGATGAAGGCGTTGCCCGTGGCCAGGCCCTCGGGGCGGACGATGTGGGGCGTCACGCCAGCGGCGCGCAGCGAAGCTTCGAGCTCTGCGGCGTAGGCGTCCTGGCCGAGAGCGACGAGCATGTCCGTCGCCACGCCACCGGCGCGTGCACAGGCCACGGCCTGGTTGGCGCCCTTGCCGCCGGGGAAGGTCTGGAAGCCGCGGCCCAGCACGGTTTCGCCGGGCACCGGGATGCGCGGCGCGCGCACGACGAAATCGAGATTGGCCGAGCCGGCGACCAGGATGACGGGAGGCTTCATCGCTCGAGGGCCTGGTAGACGAGGTTGTGGAAAGCGGCCGCCGGCCGCGGCGGGTCGGTGGCGACGCCGCGCGGCACATGCTGCATCAGCAGGAGGGCAACGAGGCGCTCGCGCGGGTCGACGGTGAAATACGTTGACGCCGCACCCGGCCAGCCGAAGGAGCCCTCGGAACCCAGCCGGCCGCGGCGGGCGACGTCCAGCACCATGGACACGCCCAGGCCAAAGCCCTCGCCGGGGCCGAGGTCGTTGCCGACGTCCAGGTGGCCGACCTGGTTCATGCGCATCAGCGCCACGGTCCTGGGCGACAGCAGCTGGCGGCCGCGCCACCAGCCCTCGTCGAGCAGCATCTGGGCGAAGCGCAGATAGTCATTCGCCGTTGAATAGAGGCCGCCAGCACCGCCGTCGTAGTCGCGCAGCGCCACGCCCGGCGCGTCGGCCGAGCGGGCCTTGGCGAGCACGAGGCGGCCGTCGTCGGTGACGCTCGTGATGTCGGCGACGCGGTAGCGCTGCGCGGCGGGCACCGTGAAGCCGGTATCGCCCATGCCCAGGAGTTCGAACAGGCGTTCACGCAGGAATTGCGCAAAGGGCCGACCCGACACGACTTCGACAACGCGGCAGAGCACATCGGTGTTGATGCCGTCGTAGCGGAAGCGACTGCCGGGCTCGACGGCCAGCGGCACGGCGGCGACGCGGCGCGCGAACGTCGCCAGGTCGGCCGCAGCCTGCGGGTCGATCTCCGCGCCCGCGGTGTCCAAGCCCGAGGTGTGCGTCAGCAGTTGGCGCAGCGTGACCGGCCGGCGTGGCTTGGCACCGTCACGCAGGTGCTGGCCGACGAACTCGGGCAGGTGGCGCTCGACGGGGTCGTCCAGCGTCAGTGCGCCCTCCTCCATCAGCATCAGCACGGCCACCGACGCGATCGGCTTGGTCATGGAGTAGATGCGGAAGATCGCATCCAGTGGCATGGCCTCGTGGCGCCCCAGGTCGCGGTGGCCGTGGGCCCGGTGGTGCAGCACGCAGCCATCGCGCGCCAGCAGCACGACGGCGCCAAGGTGGCCGGGGCCGCGCGGTCCGGCACGCGTGTCGGCGTCCAAAAAGGCATCCAGCCGCCGCAGGCGTTCGACCGAGAAGCCGGCCGAGGCCGGCGTGCAGTTTGGCAAGCCCAGCTCGGCCCGCGCCGGCCATGCGGCAGCAGCAGCGCCGGCGAGCATCAGGCGGCGGGTGGGGCCGGATCGGACGTGCAGGGTCAGAAGGTCACCGTGTGCGTCACGGACACCACACGGCCGCGGCCGGAGGTGTAGTTGCGAAATCCCACCACCTGCGACCAGCTCAGCACATAGAACTTGTTGGTCAGGTTCTCGATGCCCAGCGAGCTCTTGCCGCCGCGGCCCCAGTCCCAGTTGGCGCTGAAGTCGAACAGCGTGTAGCCCTTGGTGTGCTCCTCGGCGCTGGTGCCGACATTGAGGTCGCGCGAGCTCAGCTTGGTCGCGCCCAGCGTCACGTCGGCCTGGGACAGGAAGCGCCAGGTGGCCGAAGCGCCGAGCTTGTCGGGGTTGATGTCGAGCACGCCCATCTGCTTGGTCAGCGGGCCGCCGCTGGTGAACCAGGTCTTGCCGGAGGTGTGCGAATACAGCGCCGTGAACTTCAGGTCACGGGTGGCGCGCAGCTCGCCGGTCAGCTCGTAGCCGCTGATGTTGACGGGTTGGCGGGCTAGCAGGAAGTCATTGGTGACGGGGTCGATGGACAGCGACTGGCCGAAGTCCGACTTGCTCTTGTAGTACGAGCCGCCAAAGGAGCCCATGGCGCCGCGCCAGTTGAAGCCGACCTCGTTGTTCTTCACGATGACGGCCTGCAGGTCCAGGATGCCCGCGACGGACTGGCCGGGGTAGTTGATGTTGCGCAGCGGGATGCCGACATTGGGCAGTGTGAAGCCCTTGCCGCTGGAGACGAAGGCCGACCAGCCGCCGCCGATCTTCCAGACCGCGCCGATATTGGGCAGGTTGGCCTTGTAGTTCAGCGTGCCGCCCTTGACGTCCACGCGGTTGCGGAAATAGGTGGTCTTGTAGTCGGCCACCTCCAGCTCGCCGTCCTCGCGGCGAAAGCCACCGGAGATCGTCAGCGGCCCGATGTCATAGGAAGCCTGGAACCACGGCGCGACGCTGCTGTAGTTCATCGGCGGCACCCACAGGCGATCGGTCAGCGCCAGCCACTGCCTGGCGGTATCGTGCGTCAGGTCGACGCCCCCGCGCACCTCCAGTCCTTCGACGCCGAAGACATCGCCATGGCTGTAGGCATTGCGCAGGCCGTATTTGCGTGTGCGCACCTCGGACTGGTCCACCAGCGTGCCCAGCGGCGCGATCAGCGGGTCCTGGCGGTCGGCGCCGTTCTCGGCCGGGTAGCGCATCTTCTGGTCGGCGTAGTAGGCGTCCAGCGACAGCGAGCCGCCCCACAGGTCGTTGTGCTTGTAGGAAAGCGTGCTCTGCGAGAAGTCGTTGATCTCGCTGAGGGTGCCGAACAGGCCCGGCCGCTCGGAGGTGTTGGTGGAGCCCGCCGTGCGGTCGCCGTCGACGAGGTGGTAGTTGCCCTTGCCCTCGATCTTGAACTTGGACAGCGAGGCCTGGATGCGCTGCTCGCGATTGGCGCCGAAATTGAAGCCAGCCTTGGCGTAGACATTGTTGGCCGTGGAGTCGGCGACCGAGCCGCTGGTGTTCAAGCCGATGCGGCGGCCGTGGCCGTCGTAGGTCATGCCGCGGTCGATGCGCGAAACGGCGCCGATGAAGTCCCAGTCCTCGGCCTTGAAGGCGTAGTTGGCGCCGAGCTTCCAGCCGGCACTGTCGTCCTCGAAGGCCGTCGTGTAGCGCGCCGTCAGCGTGACCTCGCTGCCCATCTTGGTGGGCGACTTGGACAGGTAGTTGATGATGCCGCCTGCCGCGCCGATGCCTTCGGACGCCGACGGGCCGTTGATGACCTCGATGCGGCCGACCAGGCCCATGTCGGTGAAGCTGGCGTTGCGCGTGCCCTCGCGCAGCGGCGAGCCCTGGGGCACGCCATCGAACAGGCGCAGCGCGATGCGGCCGCGCAGGTTCTCGCCGGTGTTGCTCATGGCCTGAGATGACTCCGCATAGCCCGGCACCGTGCGCGACAGCACGGCCGTCATGTCGTCGGTCATGTTCAGCGTGTGGCCGATCTCTTCCTTGGTGATCAGCGTGACGGCCCCCGGGATCTTGTCGACGGCCTTGGGCACGCGCGTGCCGGTGACGATGACGCGCTGGAGCTCGCTGCCGTCCGCATTGGTGTCGGCATCGGCGGCGGCCTGCTGGGCCTGTGCGCCAGCCGCAGCCAGCGCGGCAACAGCGGCCAACGCGATGGCGTGGCGGGAAGAAGTCGGGGTGTGGCCCTGGCCGGCCGGTGCTTGTCTCGTCATCTTTGTGCTTTCCATCGATCTGTGGGCGCGCTTGCAGCTCATGACGCCGCTGGGCGTGGCGTGGCGGGCGCTGTGGCCGCAGTCTCAGCCAGGGCGTGACAAGCTCACACCCTTGCCGCCTATGTTCAAGCCCAAGAATTTGTTGTGTGCCGATGCGGCCGGCTCAGGCCAGGCCGGACACCGCACGCGCTTCGCGCAGAAAGGCCGTGACAAGGCGGTGCCGCACCGTCGCGCGTGACCACACGACGCCAATGCGGCGCGGCTCGCTGGGCAGGGGCAGCGGCAGGCAGACGACATCCAGCCCTTCCGGCCAGGGGCGCAGCCAGTCCGGCACCAGCGACACACCCAGGCCCCGGTCCACCATGACGGCGATGGCGTTGAGTGCATTCAGCTCGAAGCGCTCCTGCGGCACGATGCCGGCGCGCTGCAGGTATTGGTCGGCGACGCGGCCGCCCCATTGCGTGCGGTCGTAGCGCACCAGCGGCTCGCTCGCCAGCAGCTCGTGCGGGTCGCGGCCGGCCCATTTGCGGGGCGCGAGCACGACGAGCTCCTCCTCGCGCAGCAGCTCCCAGCCGCAGGTCTTGGGCAGCGGGAAGGGCGCCTCCAGCACGACAGCGGCGTCCAGGTCGCCCGCCTCGACGGCGCGGTAGAGCTCGGGCGAATAGCCTGGCCGGATGAAGACCTTCAGCCTGGGATGCAGTTCGACCAGGCGGGCCAGGATGTCGGGCACCAGGCCGGTCAGCGCATTGGTGCCGGCACCCAGGCGCAACTCGCCGGCCGGCGTCTCATCGGTGGCGATGGTGCTCAGGTCGGCCACGCCGCGCAGCAGTTCGCGCGTGCGCTCGAGGATGCGCGAACCCGGCTCGGTGACGTGCACCGAGCGGCCGGCGCGGGCGATCAGCGGCGCGCCGATCTCGCGCTCCAGCGTGCGGATCTGCTGGGCCACCGCCGCTGGCGTGATGTTGAGCACGCGCGCGGCGGCGGCCATCGAGCCGTGGTCGACGACGGCCACGAAGGTGTGCAGGAACTGGGTCTCCAACGTGCGTGTCCTGATGCAGCTCTGGGCGGCTGCCTGTGGCTGGGAGGTTACTCCACGGCGTCCTGCCGGTAGATCGTCAGCCCGCGCAGCGAGCGCGTCGGCACCGGGAAGAACAGGCTGGCCAGGTAGCCGACGACGATGCACAGCATGATGGACATGCCGAGATACAGGTAGGGGTGCAGCAGCTTGAAATACCAGGCCACCGTCGTCAGCAGGATGGCCGCAGCGACGCCGATGGCCACGCCGGGCGAATTGGCGCGGCGCGTGAACATGCCCAGCGTGTAGGCGCCCGCGAAGCCACCACCGAGCAGGCCGGCCAGCTCGATGGAGACGTCGAACAGCGAGTGGATGTCGTAGCGCGACAGCAGCAGCGCGAAGGCGATGCCCAGCAGGCCCGCGGCCACCGTCATCCACTCCGCGAAGCGCACGCTGCGGGCCGGGTCGGGGTTCTTCACGAGCTTCTCGTAGAAGTCCACCGAAGCCAGCGTCGACACGCTGTTGATGATGCTGGATAGCGTCGCCATCGCCGCGGCAAAGATGCCGGCAATGATCAGCCCGGTCAGGCCCGTGGGCAGCTCAGCCGCGATGAAGAGGGGGAAGGTCGCGTCGATGCTGAGCAGCGGGTTCATGCGCTCGGGGTGGGCCTTGTAGAAGACAAACAGCGCCGTGCCGATGGTGTAGAAGACGATGCCGCCGGGGATCATGATGGCCGCGAAGGCCCAGATCGAGCGGCCGGCCTCCTTGGCGTTGGCGGTGGACAGCGTGCGCTGCATCAGCACCTGGTCCTTGGGAAAGGTCAGCACCACATCGAACAGCACCAGGAAGAGGAAGCCCCAGACCGTGGCCTTGCTGAGGTCGAAGCTGAAGTCGAAGACGCGGGTCTTGCTCTCGGCCGCGGCCGTGCGCATGAACTCGGCCATACCGCCGTCCAGCGACCAGACGATGAAGGCGATGGCGAACAGCGCGCCGCCCATCTTGACGACGAGCTGCACGACGTCGGTCCACACCACCGCCTTCATGCCGCCCAGCGCCGTGTAGCAGATGGTGAACAGGCCCATCATCAGGATGCTCCACGTCACCGGGACGCCGGTGATGGTGGCGATGGCCAGCGACGGCAGGTAGAGGATGACGCTCATGCGGCTGCCGAGCTGGGTCAGCATGAACAGCCCGCTGGCCAGCATGCGGATGGCGGGGTGAAAGCGCGTCTCCAGGTAGGAGAACACGCTCATCAGGTCCAAGCGCCGCAACAGCGGCACGATCCACACGGCGACGAACATCAGGCCGAGCACGGCGATGAGGTTGTTCGTCATGTACTGCCAGTTGGTCTCGAAGGCCTTGGCGGGGATGGCGATGTAGCTGATGGAGCTCGTGTTGGCCGCGTACAGGCTGACGCCCGCGGCCCAGAACGGGATCTTGCGGCCACCGACGAAGAACTCGGTCGTCGACTGGCGTTTCTCGCGCAGATAGAAGTACAGGCCCATGCCGAGCATGGCGGTGAGGTAGACGACGATGACGGCCCAGTCCAGCGGCTTGAGCAGCAGCTTGCCGGACTCGACCTCCAGCGTCGCTGCCTTGCCAGCGCCGTCCAGCCACAGCCAGCCGTCCTGCCAGGGCAGGGCCTGGGCCACGCCACTCAAGGCGCTGTCCGGCAGCTCGGCCCAGGACTGGGTGATGGTCTGCCAGCTCATCAGCCGCGGCGCGCCGCCGGCCAGGGGCTGAATGACGAAGAGGCTGTGCGCCTGGCCGGTTGCGCGCACCCAGGGGCCAGCCAGGCGGCCGGGCAGCATCCCGCGCGCCTCCCAGCCGGCCTCAAGCGTCCAGCGCCACAGGCTGTCGGGCGCCGTGGGCGTGGCGCCCTCCTCCACGACGAAGACGGCGCGCGTCTGCGCGAACATGGCGCGCGCTGGGTTGGCGCCAGGCCGGGCGGCATGGATCTGCCAGCGCGCATCGGCGGCTTGCAGGGGCAGTTGCAGCAGCACCGGGCGACCCTGGCCGTCCAGGCCGGTCAGCCACAGCTCGTCGGCCGTCAGCGCCGTGCGGGCTGCGCGCAGGGGAGTTGGCAGGGCCGGCAAGGCTTGCGGCACCAGGCGCTGCTGCTGCAGCGTCAGCCGGGCCACGCCGGTGGTCTGGCCTGCTGTGCCCAGCAGCAGCACGGACTGGCCTGCCGCCGTCGCCGCGCCCAGTACCGGTTGCGTCCAGGCCTGCGGCCTCCAGCGTGCCGCGTCCACGTCCAGCAGCCAGGCGCCATCACCGCTGAAGGCGACCGCGCGGCCATCGACGGCGGCCAGCACCTGGGCGGTCGCAGGCAAGGCTGGCAGCGCCGAGCGGCGCAGGTTGACGAGGCTGTCGGCGCGCGCCGCGCCGGCCAGCAGGGCGAGCAGCAGCAACACGAAGAACGGCCGGCCCCAGGCCAGGAATCGGTCGGTCAAGGGGTCACTCCGCGGGAAGCTTGCAGCAGATGGCGCGCACGCTGGACAAAAGGAGCATCGATCATGCGGCCATCCAGCACGACGACGCCACGACCCTCGGCCGCGGCCTGACCGGCCGCGGCGACGACGCGCTCGGCCCAGGCCAGCTCATCGGGGCTGGCACCGAAGACCTCGTTGGCCAGCGCGACCTGGCGCGGATGGACGCAGCTCTTGCCGGCAAAGCCCAGGCGCCGCGCCATCTGAGCCTCGGCGCGAAAGCCGTCGAGGTCGGCGATGTCCGGGTAGGCGCCGTCATAGGCCGGCACGCCGGCAGCGGCCGCCCCCATGCGCAGCGCGTGCAGCGTTGCATGCACATTGGCGCCGTCGTGACGGGCGATGCCCAGGGGCTCGTAGAGGTCGGCCAGGCCGAGTTGCAGGCCGGTGACGCATGGATGGGCGGCGCCGATGTCGGCGGCACGCGCCAGAGCGGTGGCGCTTTCGATGTTGACGAGCAGGCCGACCGGCGTGGCGCGGTTCGCGGCAGCCTCCAGGTCGCCGAGCAGCTTGGCGGCGTGCAGCACGTCGGCGGCCGACTCGGCCTTGGGCAGGTTGATCCAGTCCAGGCCCGGCTGCATCAGCGCCCGCAGGTCGTCCTCGAACCAGGGCGTGCCCGGCGCATTGACGCGCACGATGACGAGGGGCCGGTGCCGCAGGGCCGCCGCGCGCGCCAGGGCCCCGGCAACGTCGGCGCGCGCCCGCTGCTTGGCCTCAGGCAGGACGGCATCTTCCAGGTCGAAGGACAGTGCATCGGCCGCGCCACTCAAGGCCTTGTCGAACAGCTCCGGGCGCGCACCGGGCACGAAGAGCTTGCTGCGAAAGCCGCGCGAGGAGGCGGCGGAAGGTGGGCTGAACATGGCCGGCAGTGTGGGCTAACAGACCCCAAACCAAACCTGCTGTCCGGCATCTTCAAACGATAGTTTTGCTTGCGCCCGGCGGCGGCGCAGCGGCGGCGAGCTGGGCCGCCAGCCACTGCTCGAAATGCGACGGCGGCGCCTCGGCGGGCGCCAGCAGCCAATAGCTGTCGGGGCCTTGAACCAGCGTGGCAAAGGGCGCGAGCAGCTCGCCGCGCTCGCACAGATCGCCGAACAGCACCGGCGACAGCAGCGCAACGCCCAGCCCCTGCACGGCGGCCCGCGCCTCCAGCTCGTAGTTCGGAAAGCGCGTCGCGACAAAGTTCGGTCGCGCGCCAGGCCGGCCTGCCGCCTGGAACCAGGCGGGCCAGCGCGGGTCGGGGATCAGTGGCAGGCCGAGCAGGTCGTCCACCGTCCAGCTCTTGTTCTGCCCTGCCAGCCGCGGGCTGAGCATGGGCGTGCCTTGCTCGGGCAGCAGCTGGGTGGCGCGATAGCCGGGCCAGGGCCCGCTGCCGCTGCGGACGGCGACATCGAAGCTGCCGGCCGGTGACAAGCCCTGGCCGGCGTCCAGCTCGATCGCGTCTGCTCCGGCCAGCACCTGGTAGCTGGCCAGGCGCGGCACCAGCCAGCAGGCAGCGAAGGTGGGCGCGCAAGTCACGCGCAGCGGCGGCCGCGCGCGGCGGCAGGCGTCGACAGCCGTGCGCATCAGCGCCAGCGCCTGTTCCACACCGGCCGCCAGCGCCGCGGCGCGCGCCGTCACGATGAGCCTGGGGCCGTGGCGGCCGAAGAGCTTGACACCCAGCTGAACTTCGAGCGCGCGCATGCGCTGGCTGACCGCGGTCGGCGTGATCGCCAGCTCGTCGGCCGCGCGCGAGAAATTGCCATGTCGCACGCAGGCCGCAAGCACGCGCAGCGACTCAAGCGGCAGCGCGGGCGAGTTCATGGCCATTTGAAGAGCGGCTTCACATCAAGCGCAGGATTCATCGTTTTGAGCGGCACCGGAGAGATTCCTAGACTGGGTTTCCAACCAGCAAGAGACCGCCACATGCCCACATCATCGACTCAAAACCTCGCCGCCTTTGCGATGCTCACCGCGCTGGCATGCACTCCTGCAGCCGCTGCCGACCCGCCCGGCTACACGCTGGCGCGCCAGGGCGACATGCACGACTTCGACTTCCTCGGCGGCGCCTGGACCACGGTGCAGCGCCGCCTGAAGGCGCGCAACACCGGCAGCCGCGACTGGGAGGAGTTCCCGGCCAACCTGTGCCTGACGCACTATCTGGACGGCATCGCCAACGTCGACGAGCTCCACATGCCCACGCTGGGCCGCCGTGGCCTGACGCTGCGGGCCTTTGACACGCAAAAGCGCCAGTGGTCCATCTACTGGGTCAGCAGCCCGTCGGGTCGGCTCGATCCCATCCCCGTCGTCGGCGGCTTTCAGGGCGGCCGCGGTGAGTTCTATGGCGAAGACAAGGACGGCGACAAACCGGTCAAGGTGCGCTTCATCTGGGAGAACCTGGACCGCGACCACGCCCGCTGGGCGCAGGCCTTCTCCTACGACGGCAAGACCTGGGAGACCAACTGGACCGCCGAGTTCACGCGCGCAGATCCGGCCCGGCTCTGCGACCAGGGACGGCCGCGGCGGTCCTGAATTCCCCGGAAGACAAGCCCGCGGTCCGACACAGTCGACCACTCATCAGCAGGCCCAGGGCTTCGGGGCTGCTGAGCGTCAGATGCATCAAGGCGACTCGGTATCAGCCCAACACATTGCCTGCCTTGAGCTCGCGCAAACGCTCACGCAGTCGTCGCAATGCAGCGTGGTGGATCTGCGAGATGCGGCCTTTGGTCAGCGCGAGACCCTGTGCAATTTCGTCGAAGGGCTGCTGTTGGAAGTAGTGTCTGAAGATCACTCGCCGTTCCGCCTCGGGTAGCTGCTCGACAAGTTCGGCCAGTTGCCGGCTCAGTTGAGCAAACTCAATACGTGCATACGCGTTATCGGGCTCACCCGGCTCACCCGCTTGCTCGTACTCGCCCTCAAGTGCAAAACCCAGAGCCAACCCGATCGCTAGGTCGCCCAGCCGCTCAAGCGCGGATCTATCTTCCTCGGCATCTTCTTGGCGCAAAGACTCCGCTCGCTCTCGCGCCTGGTCGTGGCGGGCGGCAAACTGCCGCTGGAATTCGCTGTAGCTGGGCAGGCCATTGAGGATGGCCCCCTCGATTCGATAGGTGGCAAACGTCTCGAAGCGCACGCCACGTGCGGGCGTGTAGCGATCAATCGCCTCAAGCAGGCCCACGACACCCAGTTGCACGAGGTCTGCGAACTCCAATTCGTTGCCCAGCCTGCGCGCATAGACGCGCGCGGCCAGGCGCCGGACGAGGGGCGTGTAGGCATCCACCAGCCTGGCTCGCTCCGCAGGAGACTGGCGGCTGGCCCAGCTCGCAGCGTGCTCAGTGGATGGTGCCGAGGAGGGAACGGGTGACGATGTTCCAGCCATCGATCAGCACAAACAGCAGCAGCTTGAGGGGCACCGATACGGTGGTCGGAGGCACCATCATCATGCCCAGTGCCATCAGCACGCTCGCGACGATGAGGTCGATGAGCAGGAAGGGCAGGAAGATGATGAAGCCGATTTGAAAGGCCATGCGCAACTCGGACAGCATGAAGGCCGGGATGAGGTGCAGCATGCTGACATCGGCCAGGCTCTGGGGCCGTTCGGCTTTGGCCAGTTCGATCATCAGGCCAAGATCCTGCTCGCGGGTCTGCCTGACCATGAACTCCTTCAGCGGTTCGATGCCGCGCTCGGCGGCGACCGCCATCTTGGCCTTGCCGGCAAGATAGGGCTGCACCGCCTCGTCGTTGAGCCGCTGCAGCACCGGCTGCATGGAGAACAGCGTCAGGAACAGCGCCAGGGTGATGATGACGACGTTCGGCGGCGACTCCATCAACCCGATGGCATGGCGCAGCATGGACAGCACGACGACGATGCGCACGAAGCAGGTCATGCAAATCAGCGCAGCAGGAATGAAGCTGAGTGCCGTGAGCCCCAGGAAGATGCGCAGGGCCGAGGCCATCTCCGGAGACTGTGCCCCTTGTTCGGCCAGGTTCCAAGGCGAAGGTGGTGTACCCGCAGCCCATGCCACGCCGGCAGTGAGCAGCAGGCTCGCCGCGAACAAACGATGCAACTTCATGCCTGCTTTACCTCGTCCTCTGGGTCGTCGCGCAGGCATTGCGTCCCTGCAGGACCGACGCTGAGCAACAGGCGCCTCCCGGCATAGCGCGTGACGACGAGCTGGGTCTGCCCGCTCAGGCTCCGGCTCTCCAGCACATCAATCAACGTCGACCGACCTCGCGGCCATGCCTTCGACACCAGGCTGCGGCGACGCAGGCCCCAGATGATCACCACGAGCGCAACGAGGCAGAGCATGGTCGCCAGACCCCATTGGGAGCCGCTTGGAAGCCCTGTGTCCTCGGCTACCCGGAAGGGAATGGCCGCGCTGGCTGAAGTGCCCGGAGGGTTCATGACTGGGATTCGTGGGGTGCGACCTGCACGATGCGGATGCCGAACTGCTCGCCCACGGCGACCAGCTCGCCCCGGGCGATCACGTTGCCGCCCAGCATCACGTCAAAGGGCGCATTGAGGGCTCGGTCGAGCGTCAGCACCGCGCCCTCCCGCAGAGAAAGAATCTCGCCCACCTTGCTGCTGGCATGACCAGCAACCACGGTCAGCTGGGCCTTGACGCCTGCCAGGGCGGCAAGGCGCTGGCTGGGAGCGGCGGATTGGGAGCCGGGCTGCTCTGCAAGCGCGGGAAGTTCAACGGATTGGATCGTCATGGCAGTAGGAACCAGATCAGGAAGCCAGCCAGCGCAAGGCACGCTGGGGCGGGTTGGCGATCGTGCCGAGATGGCCGGACAGTTCAAGCGAGCTGCCGAGCGCCAGGACACGAAGCGGCGCATCAAGCGACTCTTTCAGCAGCAGGACATCACCGGGCGCGAGCTGCATCAACTCCTCGACGTTGATGTCTGCTTTGCCCAGCTCGGCCATCAGGGGCACAGGCGTATCGGCGAGAGCTTGTTCGAGGTTCACTTTGGGCAATGCCTCAGGCGCCGGCGACTTCAGCCTCCCGGACGCTCGCAACTGCGCGCATGTCATTACAAATCCACAGCGTTGGCCGAGCATGTCAACCGCGATGCGAATGCCTTGGTCACCCAAGGGCCCATGCTCCTCTGCGGCCGCCGGCTTTACCCCAAATACCTCACGGACCTGAAGCTGCAATGAGGCGATCACACGCTGGACGACTACGCCGACCAGCGGCGATCCATGGGCGTCGAAGCTGAAGAGTGCCTGAGCCAGGGACTGCTTCCACGCCGGAGGCAGCTCGCCCAACAGATCGACAAAGTCGAGCGCATCCGTGGCGCCAGCGGCAACCGGCCGGCATTGCACCGGCCCCGGCGCAGGAACGTTCCACCTGACCGCCCAGCTCGACAGCAGGCCGTCCACCTCCTTGGCGATCTCTTGGCAGATCGCCTCAGGCAGCCAGGAGAGGCGACGAACAGTGCTCAACGGTGACCCTTCATGTCGAAGAGATCCTGCAGCAGCTCGTTGGCCGTCGAGACGATCCGGGAAGACGCCTGATAGCCGCGCTGGGCAACGATGAGGTCCGAGAACTCGGTCGCGAGGTCGACGTTGGAGCCTTCGATCTGGTTGGAGCCGATGCTGCCGAAGCCGGCCTGATTCGCCTGCCCGACATGCACGCCCTGCCGGGAGTCGTAGGTGAAGTCGCTGCCGCCTTGGGGCTTGAGCTCCGCGTTGGCATCGAACCTGGCCAGCGCGACCTTGGAGCCTTTCGCAGTCTGGCCGTTCGAGTAGGTCAGGCTCATCGTGCCGTCGGCCTCGAAAGCGATCTGGCTGAGCGTGCCTACGGCATAGCCGTCACTGCTGCCAATGGCCAAGGTCGACGAGGAGCCGGTATCGAAGCTGGTGACGTTGCCCGAAAAATCGAGGGTGACGCTCGTCCCGGCCACGCCCGGGGGCGTATAGGTGAAGCTCAGCGTGTTTGCAATGGGCGACGGAATGCCGCTGACGAACTGAATCTCTCCGCTTGCCACATCGGTGGTCCCGTCCGTGACCTTGACCACCCAGGTACCGGCCGCCCCGGCCTTGGGCGTGAAGTTGACCTTGAGCGTGTGCTCGCCGCCGACGGCGTCCACGAGCTTGAGGCTGGACAGGTTGAACTCCGTGGCGCTGCTCGAGAGATTGCCGGTCATCTTCACCGCCGTCGTCGCCTTCGGCGCGTAGATGCGCAGGCCGTCCAGCGTGATGGGCGCCTGGGCGCTTGCGGTCGTCAGGCCGATCACTTGCCTGTTCGTTCCGCGTGTGACGAGCACGCCGTCGCGATCGAATTCAAACTGACCGGCACGCGTGTAGACCGCCTCGCCAGAGTCCTTCTCACGGGTAACGAAGAACCCCTCACCGTTCACGTTCAGATCCAGCGGGTTGCCCGTCTGACGGAGCTCACCACTCTGAAAGTTCACGACGGTGTGGCTGAGCGCCACGCCACCGCCGAACTGGGTCGCGCCATCGGTGGCCTGCCCCGAGCCGTCGCCAGGACTGGCGTAATAGCGGCTAGCGAACAGCGAGTCGCTGGCCTTGAACCCAGGTGTGTTGAGGTTCGCGATGTTGTTGCTGATGACCTTGAGGTCTGCAGAGAAGGTCTGCAATCCGCTGGTGCCGATGAAGATGGAGTCGAGCATGGTGATTCCTTTGGATTCGTCTAACGGACGGCCGTGACGCTGGCCAGGTTGATGTCGGCGACAAGGCCACCGCTGCTGGTTTTGACGGTGAGGCGCGGCGCTCCTGAGGTGAACGACAGCGCGGTGACGGTTCCGGATGTGGCGCCGGTTTCCGTCGTCACATCCACGGTTTTTCCAAGCAGGCCCACCGACTGCATCGATGCCTGTGCTGTCAGCAACGAGCCAAGCTTGTCGTTCATCTCCTGCGTTTGCTGCAGCGATGTGAACTGCGCCAACTGGGTCACGAACTCCTGGTTATCCATGGGCTTGAGCGGATCCTGGTTGCCCAGCTGGGCGACAAGGATCTTTAGAAAGTCCTGGATGCCGATCTGAGTGACTGCGTTTGCAGCGGCGGTACTAGTTGCCATGGGGAGTGGTTTGAATGTTGGAAGTCTGTTGTGGGGCCGGCTCAGCGGACGAGCTGCCATCGCTTGCCATGCCGTCTTCCACTGCAGCGTCGCCATGCCTGCGTTGGTGTCCGTTGACAACAACCTGCACACGCGCATAACCGGCCTGCATCAGCGCCCTGGCAAGCTCCTGCGCCGCCACCTGCGATTCGAGGGAGTTCAGTTGGGCATCTCTCATGGACGCAAGGACTTGCTGCTCGTTCAATTCGCGCAGCATCAGGTGCTGCGACGCGGGCTCGCTCTCCGGATTGGTGGCCGAAAAGCGAGGCCGCGCCCGGGCCAAAGCTTGCGCATCACCTTCGTCGATGGGAGATGGCAAGGCCGACGGGCCTTTGCTGAGCAAAGCAAGAGGCGCCGACCGAGCGTCGGTTGACATACCCGTCGCCAATGCCGGGGCTTCTTCCGCGGTAGCGCTGCCGGCCAGGGTTTGCGTACCCCAGTTGCGACCGGGAGACATGATGGCCGCGCCGGCCATGACGTTGATCTCCAAGGCGCTCATGTCGGAGCCAACGCCCGCGTCAAACTGCACGAGCGATGGCATGGAATCGATCGCCGTCGGCGCCGCGATCTTGGCGTCTGCCACCTTCCCATCCCCCGTGCGGGCACCCTGGCCCGGCGCGCCAGACAGCGCACCGGTGATGGCTGCTGCGGTCTCAAGCGCGGTGCTGCGCGAGCCGTCAAAGACGCCAGGCCGTCCAAGAGCGTGGACCGATCTCGGTGATTCCATCGCGACGGGTCGTGACGGGGGACCATCTGCGAAACCGGGATCATCGGTTCGGGCATCGGCGCCCTGCGAAATGCGTGCTGCATCTTTCGCCATCCTGGCGGGGGCTGCGTAATCTGCATGGGCGCCGCCGCCCTTCGCTTCAACGTGAGTGCCGGCCTTTGCTTCAACGTGGGTGCCGGCCTGACGCGAAGCAGGGCGAGAAGCCAAGCCAGAGACGCTAGCGGCGGCGCTGGAGCTGGTGGCACTGGAATCCGCCTCTGCGTTCGAGGCCTCCATCTGGAACCCGGCTTGGGGCTGAAGCTGCTGCGCCTGTCCCCAGGTGTCCAACCATTGGCGTTCGAGGTCCTGCAGCAGCCGCCTTTGCATGACCGCGCTGTCGTCGAGCCGATCTTTCGGCGGGGCATTGCCATGTATCTGAGTCATTTCAACCTTCCGACAAAGAAGCTTTCCGTTTTTTACCGTCGACAACGTCGAAGGACTCTCCAGCCGCCCCGTTCCGTTCAGCGTGAGCGGCGCCGCCAGCAATCCGTCCCAGCAGCCATGCTTCCGCATTGCTCTGAAGCTCGGTGGCCCTCGCGCTGCGCCGCAACTGCTCTGCCGACTGTCTGGCGATCTTTTCCAATGTGCGCTGGACGGCGTGGCTTTGTTTCAGTTCAGCCACCGCTGCATCCACCTGCTCGCGACACGCCTGCTGAGCGTGCTCGGCTTTCACGGCCTCGTCGCTCAGGAAGCCGTGGAAGCGCAAGTACACCGCATCGATTTCCCGGCTCGAGGCGGCAGCATGGCGCCGATTCGCCCAGTCCTGGCGCAACGACTTGAGGTCCCCCATCGCGCTGTCCCTGAGTTGCTCAGCCTCGAACAGCTCGTCCCATGCATGCCGGGTGCGCTGGAGGTGATCCAGGGTCTTGGCCTGGTGAGCCCGGACCGCGGTATGAAGCCAAGTCTTGCGCGGCTTCATGAGGCGGCCTGCCTGGCGAGCGCATGAGCCAATGCCGTGCGCGTTTCTTGAAGGGTGGAGCGGGCTGCCGTCGCCTGTCGCAGGAAACCGTTGATGCGGTCCCAGTTCTGAAGCGCGTGATCCAACGATGGATTGCTGCCGGCCTTGTACAGGCCCATGTCCACCATTTCATGCTGACGCTTGTGGACCGCGAGCAGCGAGCGAAGCTGCTGAGCCAGTTCGTGATCACCAGCGTCCAGCAGATCCGCGTCGAGGCGGCTGACGCTGCTCAGGACGTCGATGGCCGGGTAGTGGCCACCACTGGCCAGTTCGCGGCTCAGAACGATGTGCCCGTCCAGCGTGGCCCGCAGCGCATCCGCGACGGGCTCATTCATGTCGTCGCCTTCCACCAGCACGGTGTACAGCGCGGTGATCGATCCCATTCCCTGCAGGCCGCCGCAGCGCTCGCACAGAGAGGGAATTGCGGAGAACACCGACGGCGTGTAGCCGCGTGCGGTAGGGGGCTGACCTGCCGCGAGGTCGATCTCGCGCCTGGCCATGGCGAAGCGGGTGATCGAATCCATCATCAACAACACATGCCGTCCCTCGGCCCGGAAGTACTCGGCAATGCTGGTCGCGGTTTGCGCGGCGCGAGCACGCACGACCGCGGGTTGCTCGGCAGTCGCGACAACGATCACCGTACGCGCCAGCGCCTCGGGGCTGAGCCGCTTCTCGATGAAATCCTGCACTTCGCGACCACGCTCGCCGATCAAAGCGATCACGGCGACATCCGCCGTCAGGTTGCGCGCCAGCATGCCCAGCAGGGAGCTCTTGCCAACGCCGCTGCCCGCGAAGATGCCCATGCGCTGGCCCTTGCCCAGCGGCAGCATGGCGTCGATGGCACGGATGCCCGTCTCCAGCGATTCGCTGATAGGGGCGCGGGCAAGCGGGTTGAGGGGAGGCGGATGTAGCGGCATCTCCAGCGTTGGCCCCACCGGAACTATTTCCAGCGGGCGAGCAAAAGCGTCGACCACTCGGCCCAGCAAGCCTGGGCCGACATGCACGCTGGGCTGAGCGTCCAAAGCAAGCACTTCGGTTCCGACGATCAAACCCTTGCAGTGCCCATACGGCATCAGCGTCACACGTTGGTCGTGGATGGCGACAACCTCGGCCTCGATGCGGTCGCCCTCAGGCGTGCGCAGCTCGCAAATATCGCCAAGGGCCACCGCCGGACCCGAGGATTCGACGCCGAGGTCCGTCACGCGCGTGACCCGTCCCACGCGCCTGTACATCGGCAGTCGAGCGAGCGCTTGGGGCCAGGTAGACACAGCTCAGCCTTTGGTCCCGGCGCGTTCGCGCCGGGCAGTGTCCAGGGTCTCGCGCAACAGGGCGAGCTGCACCTCAAGGCGCGCATCCAGAGTCTGGAGGTCGGATTGAATCAGGCACCCGCCCAGGCTGACGCGGTCGGAGGCCGCGAAGCTCAATCCCTGCGGCCAGTTTTCCGCTTCGGTCGCCCGGCAGGCCTGGAGGCCGGCCAGGTCCTGCGCATGCAGCAAGACGGTCAGGAGCCCCTCCACCTGCGCCTCATCGAGGACTCGCCGCACGACAGCGGCAACGTCTTCAGGCGCCTGCTGCCCCAGCAGGCGTGCGATGGCGATGAACGTCCACTCGGTGACCTCCGCCGCCAGCCGCTCACGCAGCGTCTGCGCCTGGCCGGCCAGGGCAGTCGCCAGGCCCCGCCATTTCTCGGCCTGTTCCTTGACATGCCGGTCCTGGCGCTCCTTGAGCTCCAGGTCGAACCGCGCCTTGGCCTCGCGCTCCGCCTGTTGCTGCGCGGCCTGCTGAGCCGCCCGGCGGCCCTGCTCTTCGCCTTCCTTGCGGCCTTGCTCCATGCAACGCGTCTTCAGCAGCTCCAGCTCGGACTGGCTGATCCAGACGCCTGGCTCGGTGGGCTGCTCGACGGGTTGCGTCGTCTCGCCGCGCAAGATGACGCGTGACGCAAGGGCATCCATTGCGTGGCCGGCCTTCAGCACTGATACGGCCTTCACGACGCGGCCTCCGGCAGCTGCGCCAGCTCACGCCAGCTTTGCATCACAGCCTCATGGAGTGCGGGCGTCCAGCCAGGCCCGGCGACAGCACTGGGGCGAGCCAGGAGTTCATGAGGCCAATGCTGCAGGACGGCGTCCCGTTGCGGCACGGGCAGTGCGGCGAGGAGCAGGCTCTGCACCGCGGGGGCCTCGTCTGCAAGTACCAAGCAAAGGGCTCGCGCCTCGCCCGTCGACATCGGATGGTCCGGCGCAGCCTCGCTCAGCGCAACCCGGATCACCTCGTCATCGGGCGGTATGCCCAGCTCGCTCAACTCGGCCAGAAGCTCGCCCAGCGTCTGCCGAGACGGCACCGGCAGCTGATTCAGCAGCCATTCGCGATCCGCTTGGCCAAGCGCATGCAGGGCCAGCGCGGCGCGGCGCAAGCCTGCAGGAGTGTCCGAATCCAGGTTCATGCCTGCGGTTCCAGCCATTGCTTCAGCTTGGCCAGCATGGCCTCGCGCTCACGCTCGCTGAGCGAGGGCCCGACAGCAGCCTTCGGCGCACGCCGGGTCCACCACAGCACGCCGACGACAACCAGCGTCAAGGCCAGCATGACGGTGAGAACCACCGCCACTGGCGCCGCTGCCCGCTCGGCGACAGGCTCGCTGGAACGCGCGCGCGGAGTGAGCGGTTGGGGCGTGGTGACAGCTACCTGGCTGGCCGCCGCAACCGGCACAGATGCGGCCGCTCCCAGTTCGGCCATCGAATGCACCGCCACCACGTCGCCACGCGAAGGTTGGAGGCCCACGGCCGTCGCGACAAGTTGGCGCACGCGCGCAATCTCAGCTTCTCCCAGATTGCGCCTGACCACGACCGCCACGTTGAGACGCGAGATCTGGCCGCCCTGCGACACCGTTTGAGCCACGCGCTTGCCAGGCTGGTAGTCGGTCTCCTGGGTCTGCACCTGCGTGGAAGCGCCGCCATTCGCGTTCGCGTCGCCAGCAGGCTCCTTGACCACGGTGCGTTCACGCGTGATGACACCCGCGAGATGACCTCCGCGCTCGCCTTGCGGCGCGCCCAAGACTTCTTCCGTCGTCACGCGCGACTGTTCGTGATTGAGCACCACGTCCACCGCGACCATCGCTTCGCCAGGCTGGAACATCTGGTCGAGCAGGCGCGCCGCCTTGCGCGAGAGATGCGCTTCCAGGCCCTGGCGCGCATCGAGCTGGCCGGCTGCCTGGGTCGTGTCCTCACCACCGGCCTTCGACAACACGACACCGTGCTGGTCCAGCACCGTGACGTCATCAGGCTTGATTTCAGGCACAGACGCCGCAATCAGGCGTTGGATGCCCACGACCTGATCGGCACGCAGGGACTGGCCGCCCTTGAGAGACACGCTGACCGACGCCTTGGCCTTGGGGCCGTCCTTGCGAAACAGGGTCTGATCAGGCAGCGCCAGGTGAATCCGGGCGTCCTGGACCTGGTCGATGGCGAGGATGGTTCTCGTCAACTCACCCTGCAGCGCGCGCTGGTAGTTGACCTTCTGCACAAAGTCGCTGACGCCGAAATCAGCGTTGTTGAAGAGCTCGAACCCCACGGCGCCATGCAACGGCAGCTGCTTGCCCATCACCGCCAGCCGCGTGCGGTGCACGCTGTCCGCCGCGACGAGGATGGCGCGGCCATCCTCGCTCAGGCTGTAGGGTTGCTTGAGCTTGTCCAGCTCGGCGGTCAGCACCGCCGCGTCACGCTCGGCCAGGTCGGAGAACAAGACCGCCTTGGGTGCGCGCTGGGCCCACCATGCAAAAGCCAGGACGATTGCAAGGATGGCTGCCAAGCCCAGGCCAAAGCCCAGCTTCTTGCGGGCCGACCATCCAGCGAAGAAACCGCCCAACATCGCGGTTCGAGATTGCGTTGCCATCAAATTACACCTGCATGCGCATCACTTCTTGATACGCCTCCAACACTCGGGACCGCACCTGACTGGCGACTTGAAGCGCCAACCGGGCCTGCTCCAGTTGCAACATCACGTCGTGCAGGTTTTCGGCCGTGCCCGACGCCAGCTTGTTGATGCCTTGCTCAGCGCTGACCAGTTGCGTGTTCAGGCTGCCAAGCTCCCGCTCCACCCAGTTTGCAAAGCCCGGTGCCGCAGCACCCGTGACGCCAACTTGCGGCGTCTGCAGCGCCTGGGGCTGAATGGCCTCAAGGGCCTCGATCGCTTGAAAGCTCATCCCTGGCCTCCCAGATCCAGCGCCTTGGCGGCCATGGCCCTGGCGGTACTCGCCACCGCCACGTTCGCTTCGTAGGCCCGCAGCGCCGTGCTCACGCTGACCATTTCGGTGGCCTGATCGACCGGGGCGTAGGCCACGAACCCCTGTGCATTGGCATGGGGATGCCCTGGGTCATGCACCAGGCGAGCAGCCAGATCCGCCGCAACAAGCTTGACTTCGCGTGGCAGCACCGCAGGCTCGGCAAGCCCCAGCGCGCGATTGAAGTTCACCTGCAGGGGTTGGGCGACAACCTTTTGAACCGCATAGGGCGCCTGACCGGCGGGCGCACTGCTGTGCATGTTCGCGAGATTGAGCGCGGCGACATCGACGCGGCGCTTCTCGAAGTCCATGCCGGCGGCGGCAATCTGAAATACGGCGCGGTAGTCCATCAGCGACGACCCTCCTGCACGGCCACGGAAAGGATGCTCAGCTGCCGGCCCATGGCCTTCAGGAGCGCCTGGTACTGCAAGCTGTTGCTTGACAGCGCAGCCATCTCGGCATCGAGTGCGATAGCGCTGTCAGTCGTGGCCACAACCTGTGGCGCCGGAACGTTCTCGGCCTTGAAGCCGCGGCCCGCCGCCAGTTCGGTCTGGACGTCGCCGAGCAGCTCTTCGAACTGCACACGCAGGGCCTTGGCGCCAGTGACGTTGGCGTTCGCGATGTTCTGCGCAATGGCCTGGTGCCTCATCGCGCCGGCATCCAGGGCACGGCTCACCAGTTGCAAGGTGGCAGGGTCAATGAAGTTCAAGAGTGCTCCCTGGGTTTACTGAACGATCAACTCGGCATGCAGGGCACCCGCCGCCTTGATCGCCTGAAGAATGGAAATCATGTCGCGCGGCGCCGTCTTGCCTTTGGCCAGCAACTGAACCAAATCGGACACCCGTGTCGGCCCGGCCGGTACGAACTTGGGTGCCACCGGCTCCTGCACCCGCAGCTGGCTGTTCGTATAGACCTCGGTCCTGACGCCCGCGCCGGGCGCACGCAAAAGCATGGGCTGGGACACCGCGGTTTCGGCGGTGACGGTCACCTTGGTCTCGCCCACGACGACGGCCACCGGCGAAATGCGCACATCGCCACCGGCGACGAGGGTGCCGGTGCGCTCGTTGATGACGACACGCGCGTGATGGTCCGGCTCGACGGCCAGCGCTTCGATCTGCCGCACGAAGGCAGGCACCTTGGCGCGATAGCCGCGCGGGACCTGCACTTCGACGGCGCCGGCATCGCGCACCTCAGCCAGCTCGGCACCAAAGCTCTCGTTGATGCGGTCCGCCATGCGGCCGGCGGTGCCGAAGTCGGCCTGGTTCAGCACCAGCGAAAGCACGGGCTGAGCTTCTGGCTCCTCCTGCAATGCCACTTCGACCGTGCCGCCGCCGCTGATGAGCCCGGCCGTCGGGTGGTTCTTCTGCACCTGGTTGCCTTGCGCGTCGTGCCGGAAGCCGCCCACCGTCATCGCTCCCTGGGCCAGCACATAGACACGGCCGTCCGCGCCCTTGAGCGGAGCCATCAGCAAGGTGCCGCCCTCGAGGCTGCGCGCATCGCCCACGGAGCTCACCGAGACGTCGACGTGGTCCCCCGGGCGGGCAAAGGCTGGCAGGCTCGCGGTGACCATCACGACCGCGACGTTGCGGCTGGCGATGTCATCCGACGCAATGTTGAGATCGAACCGATTCAGCAGGTTGGACAGCGTGACGCGCGTCGCCTTGCTGCGCGAACTGTCGCCCGACCCGGACAGGCCGGTCACCACGCCATAGCCCACCAGGGCGTTCTCGCGCTGGGCACCGACGCGAGCAAGGTCCTTGAGCCGCACAGACTGTGCCTGGGCGGGCAGCACGGCAGCAAGAGCAAGGCAAAGAAAGATCGCCGCACGCATGTCAAATCCCGAAGAGGCTCAGCAGCTTCTGCCACCAGCGTGGGCGCTGCATGTCGCCGAGCACGCCGTCGCCCACGAAAGCCAGCCTGGCGTCGGCCAGCCGGCTCGACAGCACGACGTTCTGCTCGCTGACATCACGCGGGCGCACGCGGCCCTCGGCGCGGATCGTCTGCTTCTCGCCATTGATCTCGAGCAGCTGCTCGCCCCCCACACGCAGGTCGCCGTTGGGCAAAACCTCCCGAACCAGCACCGTGATCTGCGCCAGCACACGGCCGGCACGCTGCGTGCGGCCGGTGCCGTTGAAGTCGTTGCTGGCCGTGGCACCCGCGCTCTTGTTCCAGCTGGGCAGGCTGATGCCGAGGCCCACGCTGGAATCGCGGTTCGTGCCGGTATCGGCCGACGTCGTGGCCGACGTGCTTTCGTAGACCATGATCGTCAGCACTTCGCCGACCTCGAAGCGACGCCGGTCGGCGGTGAGCGACTGGAACTGCGCGTCGGAATACAAGCTGCCCCGTGCTCGCGGGCGTGGCGCCGGCCCCGCTGGCGCGACCGGGCTGGCCGATGCCGCTGCTGGCAGCGCGGCCACGCTCTCAGCCTGGGGCGCCGGGGCATCGAACTGGTCGGCACATGCCCCGGCGCAGAACAAGGCCAAGGCGGCGAAAAGGATCTTCATTCGCTCACCACCATCAAGGTTTGCGCATCGACCAGCCGCCCTTCAAGCGGCGTGGTGCGGCCGGTTGCCTGCGCTCTCGCAACTTCACCAACGCGACTGGGTGCCAACAGCTGCGCGGGCATACGAATCTCCATCGCACCCTGCGCCAGAACGGCGGTGACGCGGTCGCCCCGCACCAGCGCGCCGGCAGGCAGCAAAGCGACCGCGGTCAGGATGTCTCCGGCTCGCACGGCGCTGCGCAGTCGCCCCTGCGGTTGGGCCTGCGCATCCGCGGCCTGCACGGCCATTCCCTCGGGCCAGCGCCGCGACTGCAACTCCAGATCGCCCGGCTGAAGTTCGGCTCCCGGCTCCAGATTGCGCACACCGACCCAGGCCGGCGCCGTCCAGGCCACGGACAACGGCACCTGCTGGACATAGGAACGCCCCTGGCCGACCTGCACACGCACGGGCCAGGTCAAGGCCCCGCTGCGCGGCACCTGCCCCTTGGGCCAGTCCATGGCGCTCAACGAAGCGTCGGCCGGCAAGGGTTGGCCCACCGAGGCGCGGCAGCGCATGTCGGCAGCCAGGCCGCGGGCTTGGGCAAACCGCTGCAGGCCTGCCTCGGCCACATCGCACAAGGGATTGGCCTGAGCGCAAGCGGCAAGGGTCATGCCGCAGATCGCAAGGACGACGGCGCGGTTCATTTGCGCAGGTTGTTGGTCATGCCGGCGATCTCATCGGCCGCCTGCATGACCTTGACGTTCATTTCGTAGGCGCGTTGGGCCACCATCAGCTGCACCATCTCTTCCACCAGCTGGACGTTGGATGCCTCCTGATAGCCCTGCTTCACGCGCCCTGCTCCGGCTTCGCCGGGAGGTGCCAACGTGGCCTCGCCTGAACCCGCACTGGCTCGCCACAGGCCCTCGCCGGTCGGCGTCAGCGCGGAGGGGCTGGCGAACACGGCCAGCTCGATGCGCCCCAAGGTCGTGATGCGGCCGGCGTCATCACGCCCCGTGACCTGGCCGTCTTCGCCAATGCTGAAGCTGCGAACGTCGGTGGGCACATGGATGTGCTGGCGCAGCACAAAGCCCTCAGACGCCGCCAGCAACCGGTCGGCGTTGATCTCAAGCCGGGCACTGCGCGTGAACGCCGGGCTGCCGTCGGGCAGTTGCACCTCAAGGAAGCCGTCACCCTGGACGGCGACGGACATCGTGTCGTCGACGCGGCGCAGCTCGCCCGCCACGAAGGAGCGCTGCACGGCGCCGATCTTGACGCCGGCCGACACCGTCGAAACCTCGGCCGACTGCTGGCCATCGAGGCCGGCGCTGACCAGGTCGCCAAAGCGCAGGTTGCTGCGCTTGAAGCCCGGTGTGCTGGCATTCGCGACGTTGTTTGCAATCGTGTCGAGCTGGGCCGTCTGGGCCTTCATCCCCGTCGCGGCGATGTAGAGGGCGTCGTTCATGTGTTCTCCCCGAAGCGACGGATCGCGGTCGCCTGCATGTCGTCGGCGGCCTGGAACAGGCGCACCATGGTTTCGGCGTGGCGGGTGGTGCTCATCAAGGTCACCATCTCCTGGCTGGGGACAACGTTGGATTGCTCCAGGTGCCCGCTGCGCACGCCAATCGCTGCAGACTCGGCTTCCCATTGGCTGTTGTCCGCGGCATAGAGCCCGTCACCCAAGGGACGCAGGGCCACATTGGCCTTGGTGCCGATGAGTCGCAGCGCGTCGAGCACCTGGCCCTGCTGCTTGAGCTGGCCCTGGGCATCGATCTCCAAGCCGGCGCGTTGGTCCGCGCGCAGACTGATCGCTCCGCGGGTGCCCATGACCTTGTGGCCTGCCAGCGTGCGCAGCAGCCCTTGCGCGTCGATCTGAAGCGTGCCTTGGCGGCTCAATGCCTGGCTGCCGTCATCGGCATCGAGCAGCAGATAGCGCCCGTCCGGCAGGGCAACATCCAGCGCCTGGCCGGTCGCATTGAGCTTGCCTGTGCGGGCGTCTGTCTGCACTTGCAGTTCGCTCGTTGCGCTCATCAGGTCGGCGAACGGCATCTGTACCGCGACCTGGCGCTTGTAGCCTGGCGTGGAAAGATTGGCGACGTTGTGGCTGGTCAGCTTGAGCCGATCCAGGTCGTGCTGCAAGCCGATAGCAGCAATTTCCATGGCGTTCATGTAGAGCTTTCGTTGGCTGGCAGGTTGAGGCTGCCAAAGGCCTTGAGCGAGATCAGGTTGGGCACCTCGGTGACTGCCAGGATGCGCATATGCGGCAGCGCACGCTCCGTGAGGCTGCGCAGATGGCGCCGCAGGTCAGGTGCGCAGAGCAGCACGGGCAGCAAGTTGCTGCGCACCATCTGCTCGGCCAGCACGATGGCCCGCGCCAGCAACTGCTCGACAAAACGGGGGTCGGTCGGCGTGGCGTCCTGCGTGCCCTGGCGCAGGCGTTGCTCCACGGTCGGGTCGAGCGTCAGCACGTGCAGGGCCTGGGCCTCGCCCATGAGCTGCTGGCAGATCGACGCCCCGAGCCGCTGTCGTACCGCTTCAGTGAGCAGTGCCGCATCCTTGGTGCCCCGGCCCGCGTCGGCCAGCGTCTCGATGATGCCCTCGACCTGCACCAGGCTGACCTTTTCGCGCAGCAGGGCTTGGAAGACCTTCTGCACATCGACGACGCCCAGCACCGTGGGCACCAGTTCTTCGACCAGGCCCGGTTGGGCCTCTCTGACCCGATTGAGCAGGCGGTCCGTCTCGGCACGCGTGACCAGGTTGGCGCAATGCTGGCGCACCGTCTCGCTCAGATGGGTGACGAAGACCGTGGGCGTATCGACCAGCGTGTAGCGCGCCGCGCGCGCCTTCTCGCGCTCACTTTCTTCGATCCACACGGCCGGCAGCCCGTAGGTCGGCTCCCGCGTCTCGATGCCCTTGAGGTGCTTGGTATCGCCGCTGGGATGGATGGCCAGCAGCTTGTCCTCATGCAACTCGCCGCGGCCATAGACCACGCCATAGATGGCCAGCTCGTAGGCGTTCGCCGCCAGGCGGGCTTCGTTGATGAAGCGCACAGCGGGCAGCAGCAGCCCGAAGTCCTGGGCGAACTGCTTGCGCAGCGCGGCGATGCGCTGCATGAAGGCCGATTCCTCGCCTTGGGCCAACGTGGAAAGCGCGCTGCCGATGCGCACCTCGACCGGATGGACCCGCGGCACCAGATCGTCGCCCTTGGGCTGTTCTTCTGTCGAGGTGTCGGCTGCTGCCTCATTGGCGTCGCGGTCGCGAAGGCCGGCCATCAGGGCCAGCAGAGCAAGGACAGCCGCCACCGTGAGCACGGGCAGCGCGGGAATGCCCGGCAGCATCAACAGCACCATCAACGCGCCCACTACCAGCCAGATCGCCTTTGGGAAGCTGGTGAGCTGCTTGAGCACCTCGCCGCTGAGGTTGCTGTCCGAGGCCGAGCGGGTGACGATGATGCCGGTGCCGACTGAAATGACCAGCGCCGGAATCTGCGTGACGATGCCGTCGCCCACGGTCAGCAGCGTGAAGGTCTGCAGCGCCTCGCTCCAGCCCATGCCGCGCTGCATCACGCCGATGACGAGGCCGCCGACGATGTTGATGAGCAGGATGATGATGCCGGCCACGGCATCGCCCTTGACGAACTTGCTGGCGCCGTCCATGGCACCGTAGAAGGCTGCCTGGCGCTCCAGCGTCTTGCGGCGCGCTTGAGCTTCGGCCTGGTCGATGAAGCCCATGTTCAGGTCGGCATCGATGCTCATCTGCTGGCCGGGCATGCTGTCCAGCGTGAAGCGCGCCGCCACCTCCGACACACGCTGCGCGCCACTGGTCACGACGACGTACTGCACGACGACCAGGATCAGGAAGACGATCAGGCCAATGACGAAGTTGCCCGCGACGACATAGGAGCCCACCGCCCCAATCACCTGGCCGGCGCCAGCGTCCGTCAGGATCAGGCGCGTGGCGGCGACGTTCAGAGACAGCCGGAACAGCGTGGCGATCAGCAGCAGCGACGGGAAGGTCGAGAACTCCACCGGCCGATGCATGTAGAAGGTCAGCATCAGCAGCGTCAGCGCGAAGCCGACGTTGGCCAGGATCAGGAAGTCCAGCAGGCCCGCGGGGATGGGCGCGAACAGTATCGTGAGCACACCCAGCACCAGCACGACGAGCAACACGTCGGAATGGCGGCCGAACGCCTGGCGCAAGCTGTTCATGCCGGCCTCATGCCGTTGCGGGCTTCGCGCAGGCTGCGCAGCCACACCAGGATGCGCGCCACCGGCGGGTACCACTGCTCCGGCACATAGGCATCCTGCGGCACCTCCTTGTAGAGGGCCCGGGCCAGGCGCGGGCTGTGCACGATGGGCACGCCGGCCTTGTTGGCGGCGCGGCGGATCTGCCGCGCCAACATGCCCGCGCCCTTGGCCACGACCAGCGGCGCAGGCGTCACGCCATGCTCGTAGCGGAGCGCCACGGCCACGTGCGTGGGGTTGGTGACGACCACCTGCGCATCGGGCACCTTGCGCACCGAGCTGGCGGCCTTCAGGAACTGCATGCGGATTTCGCGCTGGCGGTTGCGGATGCGCGGGTCACCTTCGCGGTTCTTGTGCTCGTCCTCGATCTCGCGCTTGCTCATGCGCAGGTTGCGCAGGAAGTCCCAACGCACGAACAGCAGGTCCACCAGCACGAAAACGAGCAGCACCGCGCACAGCTTGGCCATCAGGCCGCCGGAGGACTCCATCACACGGAAGAGCAGCGCCTTGCCCGGCAGCCCCAGCAGCTTCAAGGCGCCCGGCATCAAGGCCTGGAGCGCCAGATAGGCCGTGCCGATCAGCGCCGCCAGCTTGAACGTGCTCTTGAAAGCCTCATAGACCACGCGCATCGAGAACAGCTTCTTGAAGCCCTGCGCCGGGTTCAGCCGCGTGAAGTCCGGCGTGATCGGCGACGACGAGAACACCAGCCCACCGCTTTGAAGCAGCCCTGCCATCAGCGCCACGACGGCCACCGCGAACAGCAGAGGCGCCAGCACGAGCATGGCTTCGTGCAGCTCTTTCCCGATCAGTTGCGAGGCAGCGGCGGGATCGTCCATCAGGCTGGGTGCCGACGCCAACCCGCGCGCCAACAGCCCGGCCAGCCCTTTGACGGCCGGCGACAGCATGGCGTAGCAGGCCAGCATCGCCGTGACCAGCACCGCAAAGCTCGCTGCGTCCTGGCTGCGCGCCACCTGGCCGCGCTTGCGCGCCTCGTCGAGCTTGTGAGGCGTGGCCTGCTCATTGCGGTCGAGGTCCTGCTCTCGGCTCATGGTTGCACCACTTGCCAGAAGTCGAACACGCCGGCGTAGAGCTTCCTGAGCGCAGGCGCCATACCAGGCGCTGCAATGGCAAGAGTCGACAGACCCACCAGAGCTTTCACCGGCATGCCGATGAACAGCACATTCATCTGCGGCAGCACCCGAGAAACGAAGTCCAGCACCAGCTCGATCAGCAGCAGCATGAACATCGCAGGCGCGACCAGGACGACCGTCATGCTGAACATCGCACCCATGGCGCGCGCCAGGGCCGAGGCATCGGGCAAGCGCCAAAGCGCGCCAGGTGGCACCCATTGCGCCACCTGCGCGATGCCACGCAGCAGCGCATGGTGCCCGTCGACACCGAAGAACACGCTCATGCCCACCAGGGTCAGCGCGACGCCCATCACGGGCACGTTGGCGCGCGTCACGGGGTCCAGCACCGTCGCCATGCCAAAGCCCATCTGCAAGTCCAGCAGGCGCCCCGCCATGGCGAGTGCGGCAAAGGCGGCATGCAAGGACAGGCCAAGGAGCGCGCCCAAGGCGGCTTCACTCAGCAACAACAGGAATAGCCCGCCCAACCCCGCCGGCACCGCAGTGCGCAAGCCGAGTGCGGCACATAAGCTGCCAGACAGCGCGAGCGTGAACAGCACCCAGAAGATGGGCGGCGCTTTGACGGCCTGAGCCAGCGGGCTCAGGGTCAACAGGGCGCCGAGCCGCGCCCACAACAGGAGCACGGCCACCGCCCAAGCGGGGTCGATCCAGGGCATTGCCGTTACACCAGTCGGGGAATCGCGCGGATCAGGGCGCTGCTGTAGGCCACCAACTGGCCCAGCATCCACGGTCCCGCCAGCACCAGCACCGCCACGCTGGCCAGCAGCTTGGGGATGAAGGTGAGCGACATCTCCTGGATCTGCGTGACCACCTGGAAGATGCTCACGCCCAAACCCACGATCAAGACGGTCAACAGCAGCGGCGCGGAGACCATCACGGCCTTCCACATCAGCTGCGCGAATAGCTGCAGCGAAACATCTGGCGTCACAGCGCCACCCTCCCCAAAGCGTGCCCCGCTTGTTTTTCGTACGTCGGCGGTTTTGTTTTGCCGATCTTGCGAGGCGCGATTGTTCCGGCGAATCCGCGTTCGATTTAGCGGTTAGGGCCCCGTGCTTCAGGGGGCGGGCACCTAGGCAGGGGGTGGGTATGCCGCGGGTTCACACCATGTAAACGGTTACGCGAACGCCGTGCCTGCGAGGAGGGGTTGCGCGTGGATGCCGGCAGCTCCGCCGACGCTCTGAGCGACTCGAATTTCCAGCCGAAGCTGTCAGCCCTTAGCGGGTGTCAGTGTGGCTTGCCGCTCTGGGTATAGGCCGAAATGAAGAGATGGCTCGGGTCCGAGTCCGCTTCTGGGCCTTGCACTTCAGCAACCGGCGCGGGTGGCGTTTCGGCGGACGCCGGTGTTGCACTTGCCAAGGGCGGGTTCACACGGCCCGGCAGGTGTTCGATGGCATCGATGATGCGGCGCATCTCCGCGTTCAGCGGCGCGTTCTCCTGGTTTTTGGCGACCCCTTCACCCAGGACCTGGATCGCCGCATCGAACTCGTCAGCGATGAGATGCCGCATGCCGCGCTCGAACGTCGCCAGATAGGCCTGCGGGTGCCGCTCTCCCAACTCGGCCAGCGGCTGCCAGACCGCCTTGGCAGCCTCATGCTCCTGGGTCGTCACATGCAGCATGCCGAGTTGGAACCGCGCCAGCGGGAAGTCCGCTCCTCGCTCCACGGCCCTGGCCATGCTGGCCTTGGCCTCCTGCACCAGGCCGATCTGGGCGTACTCGCTGCCCAGCATGAACAGCGCCCTGGCCGAGACGTCGGCACGGCTGGCGGCTTCCTTCAGATAAGCCAGTGCGTGCCCTGCGTCTTTGCGGCGGGAAGCGTCCAGGGCCAAGGCGAGGAGTTCGGCTTGGGTCAAGTTGAGGAAAACGTCCGACATGGAGAGCGGGGGCGGTTGAGGCTGAAGCTAGGCGCGAGATTGTGCGGCGATCGAGCGTCATCGCCGGACGCCCTGAATGAGGGGTGGGCCGCGTCAGCATGCGTTGGAGTGCCGGGCAGCGCTCGCAGAAGGGACGGCGCGGGCAAGGCCGAATTGGGGTTGGAACAACCATGAGACCTGAATGCCTGCCCGCGTCGATCCCACCCTGGAGTTGAAGGAGTTCGCAGCGCCCGCAGCGCGAGCCAGATGGGGTTGGAGCGTGTCGCGCGTGGCGACCACGGGCACGTAGCCACAAGACCTGTGCGCGGCCGTCGCGCCCCGCAATGAGTGGAAGCGATCGCGGTCGGTTTCGTCGGCAAAGATGCGGTCCCGTCACCCTCGTGCGGCTGGGGCCGCACCAGCCCCTTGGACCGGGGCTTCGAGGATGACGGCTCCCCCGGCCCTGCGTCGGCCTGCTGGGGCAGGCGCTCCTTCGGGTCAGCCCCGGCGCCGGCCGGGACTGACCGCTGTCCTGCGGCAGCGGCTGGCCAAGCAATTCGCGCGGCCACCTGAACCAGCCGTCAAGAACGCGGCTTCTCGTCAACCGGCCTCTCGCAGTACAGCCCAAGGTATCCGGCGTCAATTGCAGGCCTGCTGATTTGTCCTGCTTCAATTCGAACCTCCAAGGCAATCTCAAATTGCCCTTCGTATGGCGGTTCACGGGTCCCCTCGAAGTCTTCCAGAACCTCCCCCAGCGCAGTCCTATCTTCAGACGACTCTTCCCGCAGGACGACTCGAACGCGATAGGCCCCAGGGGAATCCATTGCAAAGTCTATTCGTCGGACGTTTCTGCTCACCTGACCAAGGCAAGCCGCCGCGAAGTTGACGAACGCCTTGTTCTTCAAATGGACATCGACCATGCTATTGACCCTTTGTTGGCGACAGGGGAACGACACTCACGCTGGAGCTTCCCTTAATCCAGAAGATGTTCGTTGGCTGATTGGGGTAACCGGCGCCCGGGTTGTGGTTGAAGCCGACACCCGCGTCGAAGCGGACAATCGGCCCTCCATCGCTACCCCTACCAACGACAACAGCCTGCCTACTCTGGTAGGCAGATAGCACATCCTGTGCATCACTCATTTGACCGAAGTAGCTCTTTCCGCCGCGTGGACTTTCATAGTCCTTCTCCCCAAGCACATGACGCGATTGCTTGCCTGGGTTGATGAACGCGTCAATTGACGGGTCGAACCTCGGGTCAACTGGTTTCGCAATAACGGTGCCTTGATTGGCCAATGCCGGTGCTAGGGACATTACCAAACCAGCCTGCGCAACACCGATGTCGTTCACAACGTTGTCCGGCGCGCCTACCAGCTGAGCACCAGCTGCCCAGCCTGTAAGAAGCCCTCCCGCCGCCAAGCCTATGGAAGTCGCAGCTTTCTGCTGCGCCTCTTGCCGTGCCCGCGCTGCCGACGCATCGAATGCCGAAGCCTGTGGGCCTCTGTCTATGCGCGCCTGATATTCGGCAGCGTAACGCAGAGCATCGGGGTCGGCCGGCACCGCATCCACGCCACCGCTCAGCCCCAGCATCTCCGCGCGCGCCGCTGACTCCTTCAGAGCCAAGGCCATCTGATATCGCCCATCCGCTCCAACGGCACGCCCCATCGCGGCCCTATCAACGACCGTTCCGGCACTCGGGAAGTTCAGCGCCATCCCCTCGGTCAGCACGTTCGGGTCGCGTAGTTGTGGGTTAGCCGCGATGAGCTGGTTCTTCAGGTCGTTGACGCCGCCGTACTCCGAGAACCTCGCAGCAATCTTGCTAAGGCTGTCCCCCGGCTGCACGTAGATGCTGCCCGGCCGGGTATCGACGCCGCCACCAGAACCCACGCCAGCTAGCAGCTCGTCGAGCTGTTGCGCACTCGCGCCCGCTTTGCGCGCAGCCACGTCCGAAGCCCACGCTTGTCCACCCGTGTACGGCCGGCTCGGTGGCGAGTAGTTGTCGCTCTCGATATCGGAGCCGTTGCGGTAGTCCGCCGCCGAGTACGGGCCAACGCCCTGGGTTTCAGGTCGCGAGGACTGCGCAATGCTGTCCCCAATCGCATTGCCAAACGCGCCCAGCGCCGTCTCGCGCCACCAGAACGCGTCGACATTCACTGCTCCCAAGCGCACACCCTCGCCCAACGTTGACATGTGCTGGGCCAACGTTACCGAGCCCCCGCCTGTGACGGCGTAGACCGCGTCCTTCACGTCGTTGCGGTAGCGCGGGTCGTTGAACAAATCCTTGAGGAGTTGCCGATCCTTGGCCGGGTCTCCCGTGGGCTTGGGCGGTGGTGGCGGTGCGTTGTTCTTCTGCGCCTCGGCTGCCTGGTTGCACAATGACAAAGCCGCACTCTGCTGATACATCGTCATGGAGAACATGGCCTGAGAAGCGACGATTTGCTCGCTCATCTGCATCATCCAATTGCCCGTGGCCAAGTTGTTCATAGCACTGCCGATCGAGCGCTGGATGTCCTCGCCCAGCTTCTTGAACCCCGCCGTGTTGGCCTCGGACCAGTTCGGGTCCACGTTGCCGATGGCCTCACCGGGGTTGTAGGGCCGCCAGGTCTGGCTGTTGTTGTGGATGTTGGTGACCTTGTTAGGGATCACGACCACCTGCCCCGCAATCAGCGAGCTGTCATTGAGCATGCCGTTGGCCTCGGCGAGGACGTACCAGAGGCTCGAGTCACCCCACAAGGCCTGCGCAATGGTGCGCAGCGTCTCGCCGTTGCGGCGCACGGTGTAGACGCCAGCGGCAGCACCGGGATAGCTGGCGTTGATGGGCTCGTAGTTTTGATCGAAGTCGGCGCTGGTGACGGGATTGGGGTGTTTGTAGCGCTCACGGCGCGCCTCGGCGTCTTCAGCCCCCCGGTGGGCAAGCTGCTCGGCGTAGCTCACGCGCAGCTTGTCGTCGGGGGTGTTACCCACGTCGCCGATACGGTGCCCATCCGCATAGTAGAAGTAGTGGGCCATACCGGTGCTGGTGCGCTGCAACACCTGGCCATTGGCGTTGTTGACGTAGATCTGGGTCACGCCGGTGCCCGTATCGGTGTTGCTCTTGAGGTGACCGTTGACGTCGTAACCAAGCGTGCTGGTCGTGTTCTGGTTGAGCATGTACTTGGTGATGACCGATTGCTTGGCGTCATCCCAGTAGTCATAGGCGTAGGTCGTGGTGGTGCTGACCGTCAGGGGTTGGCCAGGCTGGGGGGCTGGCGTCTGGAGAATGCTCGCCAGCTGTCCCGCGCCGGTCTGGTTGGCGTCGGTCAGGACGTCGTTCGTGCCTTTTGCCGCATCGAACTTTTGGTAGTAGCGATAGCTGAGGGTGTAGTTGTTGCTGGTGTCCGTGGGATTGAGGCTATTGCTGCTGACAAACTTCTGCGTGAGCAGCCGGTTGTCGTTGTCGTAGCTGCTGGAGGTGGACTGAATCGTGCGGTTGTCGGCACTCCATTCCTTGTACTCGACGGTGCGGCCAATGGCATCGACACGGCGGCGCGCGCGCAGTTGCGGGGCGGTGATGGCCGCGGTCTTGATGTAGGTGTCTTCGAGATAGCCGTCGGAGCTGTAGGTGTAGGTCTCGACGGTGCCATCGACCGTGGTGGCCGAGGTGCGCTGGCCGGCCTTGTCATAGCCGATCTTGACGGCCTGAGAGCCAGCAAAACCTAAACCGATGCTGGCGCCATCGTCGGTTTCGGACGTGCCGCGGCGGTTAAGCATGCCTTTGGTGGTGGTGAATCGGTCGGCTTCGTCGTAGGTGTAGTAGAAGACGTCTTCACCACGCACGCTGCGGTCCAGCGGATTCCAGTAGAAAGCGTGAACGGCGCGGCGGTTGCCCACGGCGTCGTACTCGTAGCGCACGTCATGGGTACGGGACAAGTCGTAGCCGGTGCCTTCTACAACGCCGTCCCACACGCGGGCGATGCGACCGAGTTCGTCGTAGGCGATCGTGCTGGTCTGGTAGCTGCTGCTGACGGTTGTGTTGTCGTCAAGCAGTTGAACGTAGGACTCGCTGGTGCGGTTGCCTGCGTCGTCGTATCCATAGCGGCTCAATACGTGCGTGGCCTGGTCACGCGCCTCAGCGATAAGGCCGTTTTGCAGGTAGCTGTACTCAATGTTCTGTCCACTGGCGGTGCTGGTCTGTTTCCACAGTTGGCCGGCCATGTTGTAGCTGTAGGTGAAGTCCCTGCCCTTCAGGTCGGCGTGCCACGTGGTGCGGCCAAAGTAGTCCGCCTTGTCGACCGTGGTGCGGCCATCGGCGCCAGTGGTAGTGAGCTTGTACCCGCCGACGCTGATTCCGCCCACACCCAACACGGCGCCAGCGCCGGTGGTGCTGGCTTCGACGTAGTCGTAGCGGTGGCCGGTTTCCAGGCCAGCGGCACTCCGTGCCTTGGTGATGCGACCCAGGTCGTCGTACCAGGTCTTGTCGACTTGACCGAGGGCGTCGGTGTGGCTGATTCGCCGGCCCAGCGCGTCATAGGCGTAGTAGGTGAACGTATCGGCGGTGACCGGTGCGGTGCCGGAGAACTCAGTCGCGCCAAATTCCTGCACCCGGGACACGCCTTTGCGATGCACCGAGGTGAGGTGACCAAGCGCGTCGTAGCCCTGTTCGGTCTGCGCGTGGAGTGCGTTCTCGAGCAGGCGCACGTCCCCGAAAATGTCGGTGAGCTGCTTGCTTTGGCCATTGTCAGCAGCCCATTGGATGCGATTGGCATCGCCATCGCCGTCGTAGTGGACCTTGCTCTGATGCTTGTTGGCGTCGGTGCTGACGGTCAGGCGCCCAAGCAGGTCGTATCCATACTCGGTGACCGGGCGGATACGGCGGATGAAGCCGTTTTCCATCGTCTCAAACGTCTGCGGATCCGTTTTCTTGATCAGCTTGCCGAGGGTGTTGTAGACGAACTCGGTCTTCACCGCGCTGGCGTCGACAACATACGGGCTGGCACCCTTGAGGCCGCTGGCGGTACTGTTGTAGAAGGCGACCTGGGCCTGGGCGCGCTCCAGCACGCGTTCGTCAAATTCCGAGGCGATCTCACCAAAGGCATTCCAGGTCTGGAAGCGCTTGACTTGGGCGTCCTTGGTGATGGACACCACGTTCTGCTTGATCTCCCAGGGCTTCTCGGAGGAGCCACCCACCTTCATGGTGCCGTGCGTGACGATGGCGTTGCCGGCTTCGTCCATCACCGCCGCCTTCGAGGCGTTCAGCAGCGCAAGTTCGATGTTGTAGGTTTCCTCTGCGGCGATCGATCGGCTGTCAAAGGGCGTGGTCCAGGTGTACTGGTAATAACCGGTGACCTGATCGCCCACCCAGGCGCCCTCCATGTCCGGCGGGGTAACGGCAAGGCCGGTCGCCGTCGATGTGTAGGTGAGCCGCATGAATTTCGCGTCCCCGCGACCGGGCGAGCCCTTGAAGACAATGGGCTGCAGCGGCACGCGGTCTTGATACATCTTGGTGGGTACCACGGCCCCGTACTTCATCACCTGGAACTCGCCACCACCCTTGCTCAAAATGCCGCCGCTGGCCGTCTTGGCTTCGTAGGTGTACTCGTACTCCACCATGGAGCCGCCGTTGGGCGGCAGCAAGTTCGCCGAGGACAACTTCAGGCGGCTGCCGTCAATGACCAGGCCGTTGCCGCGACTGACCGGGGTCCAGGCACCGGTGGAGTTCTTCAGCCGGTACTTCAGCGTGAAGTCCGCCGAATTGGCCGGCGGCGTGAGCGTCAGGTAGTCCGGAATGACATCCGGCGCGACCGTAGCGGATCTCATCGTGCCGTCAGTTTTGAACTCGTACCAACCCGTCCCTTTGGCCACAATGCTGCCATCGGCCCCTAGGGCCTCGTAGTACATGTTCCACTCGCCGGTCTGGTTGGTGTAGACCGGCCAGGTCCAAGTCCCCGGCGCTGCACCTGGCGGACACCATTGCGTCAGGTTGCCCCCGACGTAGCGCGGGTCCCCCTGTCCAGGCTGAAGCAGGCGCAACACCGAAAGTGTCTTGGCGCCACCGGGCAGCGTGAGGATCACGCCGGGTGCCGGCACATTCAGATCGCGAAGCGACGCGTACCCATTCGCATACAGGTCGATATGGCCTTTGTACGCGACCGAGCTGCCGTATGCGTTGGCGGTGAAGCTCACCGTGATCGTGCGCATGCCGCTGGCAGGAACGAAATCCTGCAGGTTGATCAGCGTATTGGAGCCAGCGTCGTAGCGCCGCAGGTCCCGATCCGGCAGACCGGAGTACTGGCCATTGGGGCCTTGGCCCTCATCCTTGAGATCGATCCAGCCCGGGATGCTGGTGTTGAGAAATGGCAGCTGGACCCACGGGAAATACTTGGTCTGCGTAGTGACCGTGCTGGCGACGTTCTCTGTACCGTCAAATCCTGCCTCGCAAGTACCACTGGCATTGCCCAGGATGTTGCGCCTGTCCGTCGTGATGGTTGGCGCCCCGTAAACCGTGATGTCGTAGTTGATCGAGCGCGTCGAGAATTCGTCGAGCCCCGGCACAAGAGCTTTGAGCGTTACCCAGGGGATGGACAACTTGCCACTCTCATACTTGGCGGTCAAGCCATACGGGAAGGTCAGCGTTGAACCGTCCAGCACTGCCTTGAACGTCGAGCCATTCAGTCGCACGTCCATGGTGATCACCGCCTGACTCGACAGCGCCGTGGAATACGCGAGCGGGATGTTCAGGCTTGGGATCGGAGCGACCATCGTCATGACGGTCGTCATCGCGCTATCCACGACCGCGACGCCATTGGTCACCGTGTAGCTGGTCCGATAGAGCTTGCCATCCGAAGAAGCAACGACGATGGCCCATTGGCCTTCGCCCGCCGGCAATGCGCCAGACACGGACTGGCCACCTTGTGCGGCAATACCCACAGTCGCCCAATCGCCAATGCCCACCTTGCGGACATAGACAACCCCGCTTTGGCCGGGAAGCAGATCCCTTGAAAAGAGCAGGTACGTCGCATTGCCACCGCTGCCTGGGTCCTTCACGACGTCATTCGCCTGATTCACCTGGGCGGTTCGCTTGGCGGGCGCCAGGACGAAGAGTCGATCCATCTGGGCTACGCCGGAACTCGCTGGATACAGCGAACTGGCCGCCCCGCCGGTATTGGGATTGGCGTAGAAGGCGCCGCCCGTGCCCGTGATCTCGGTCGGGAGGTTCTTCAACGGATCGGGCGGCGCCACCGTGATCGCGCCGTACAGGTCGGTCATCTGCTTGACGAAGGCGGCCGACAGCGTGGTCTGGTCCTTCAAGTAGCTGATCTTGATGTCGGCCGTCTTGATGAGCAGGTTGCGATTGTTGTAGGCGCTGAAGGCGTGGATGAGCGTGGCGTCTACCGCCGCCGTATCCAGCGACGCGGTGCGCAGATCGACGCCCGTGCTCGTGATCTGGCGCGTGGCATTGCCGTTGCGGTCGTAGATGTACAACCGCGTGACACCGTCGCCGCTGTTGCTGCGCTCGATCTTGCCGAGCGCGTTGTAGTCGATGCGTTCCTGCCATACGTCCGCAGTGCCCAGCCCCCGGGCCTCGACCTCGCCGAAGGCGCTGTAGCGCGTGCGCCGCACCTCGCCGGTGCCGATGTCGCTGGCCGTGGTCACGCGCCCCATGGCGTCGTAGACATAGGTCTTGATGACGTTGTGGGTCGCGCCATTCGCGTCGCTCACATTGATCGTGACGCGGCTGGGCTGGCCGTTGGTGCCGATGGCGTAGCTCGTCAGGTTGCCGTTGGCATCGACGATGCCAGCGAGGTCGCCGTTGCGGTGGTCGTAGCGGTATTTGGTGACGCGGTCCTGGGAGGACGTCTCGCCGAGCTTGATGATGCGAGTGACGGCGCCCAAGCCGTCGTACTTGGTGTCCGTCGTCGGCTGGACATCGGTGCCCCGGTAGTCCTTGAAGGCGGGCGCGATACGCTGGGTCTCGCGGCCCAGCAGGTCAAACTTGACGGTGGTCTCGTTCCAGCCGGTGCCGCCCGTGCCAGCCCCCACATACTCGCGCGTCAAGCGCACTGCGTCCAGGCCGTTATAGAAGTATTGCGTGCGGGCCGTCTGCGAGCTGGTGCTGATGTTGCCGTTGGCGTCGACGACGCTCGCAGCGACGTCCAGCACGCGCTGCTCGGTGACCCGGCCCAGGCGGTCCAGGTCATATTCCGTCTTGCGGCGGTCGATCGGGCTCAGGTACCCCAGGATGCCCACCGGGTCGCGCAGCGCAGCATTCCTGGCGAAGTCATCCTGGCGCACGTATTGCGTTGAGGTCAAGGCTCCGGCGTAGCGAGTCTGGCTCGTGGCGGCCATGAAGTGGCGGCCATAGTCCCAGGCAGTGGCGTAGCCTTCCTGGTCGATGCTCAGGGTCTGGCGGCCCAGCTTGTCGTAGTACCGGTACACCGAATTGCCGCGCGCATCCGTGTCCTGCACGATGTTGCCGCTGGCGTCGTAGGCCAGCTTGCGCACCTTGACGACACCCGGCGTTTGCAGGGCGGTCGTGAAGTTGCTGTCGTCGCTGCCGGTGGATTCCCAGTAGCGCATGCCGACGACCTGGACTTCGACCATGCGGTTGAGCTGGTCGTACAGGCGCAGCGTGGTGCGGTCCTTGCCAGCAGTCGTGACCGCCGCCGGTGGGGTGCCCGTTGCAGCGGGCATGGTCACGACCTGGGCCAGAGCCGTCTCGGTGAAGACGTTGCCGACCGCGTCCAGTGTGTAGGTGGTGTAGGCGCCGTCCGGCGCGACGCGAGCCACGACGTCGCCGCGCGCGTTGTAATAGCTCAGGCTGCGGCTACCGGTGCCGCTGACGACGCCGCTTCCCGACCAGTTGCCGCGCCGCACGACTTCGACAACGCGGCCGAGGTGGTCGTAGCCGGTGTAGTCCACCGGCGTGACGGTGACGGCGCTGCCATCTGCCTTGGTGGCGGTGTAGGAGCGGCCGATGCGGTAGACGAGGCGGTTAGCTTCGTCGTAGCGCATTTCCGTGACGCGCTCTTCAGGCAGACCGACGGCCTCGGTGGCCTTGATGCGGTTGCCACGGCTGTCGTACTCGTAGGCGTTGGTGACCTTGATCGCCTCCCCCTGCCCGTTCTTGGCCTCCACGCCTTCCTCGTTGGTCGAGGTGACAGGCAGGATCTCCTGGGTCAGGCGGCCGAGCTTGTCGTAGCTGTAGCTCGTGACGCCGCCCAGCTTGTTGATCGCCGCGTCGCGCTCGCCGAAGGCGTTGAGCGGGCCGGACGCGCCCTCGGTATAGGTCTCGTTGTCGCTGTTGGCCCATTCGGTCCGCGTCAGCAGCCGGTTGGCCTTGTCGTAGCTGGCGGACGAGACGCTGTCCAGGGCGTCGTTGGCGGCATAGGCCACAGGCTTGCCCGCCACGGTGCCTGACACCTTGGCGTCCACGTGCCGGGAACTCTGAAGGTTGCCGAAGGCGTCGTAGGAGTAGACGGTGAGATAGCTTTCAGCGTCGATGCTCTGGACCAGGCGGTTGGCCTTGTCGAAGACCTGGTAGCTCTTGTTGCCGCGCGGGTCGGTGATGACCGATGCGTTGCCGAAGGCGTCGTATTCAGTGGCGGTAATGACCTGGTTGTAGGTATCCAGGTACTGCTTGGACTGAATCACGCGACCCATCAGGTCGAAGGTGAACTCAGTGGAATAGATGTTCCTCAGCGTTTCTTTCGCGCCCTCCGAGACGTCGCTGAGGGCCTCCATATAGCCCAGGCGTTTGCGCTCCGCGCGCTCCCAGGCCGTATCGCCTGTGGTGAGCGGCACGACGCGCGGATCGACAACCCACTGCAAATTGCCGCGTCCGTCGTACCGATACTTCGTCGTGGCCGCAGCAGCGCTGCCCGATGCGACCGTCATCTCGGTGCGCTGGCCTGCAGTGTTGTAGCTGTAGCTGGTGATGGTCTGTTCAGCCAGACCCTCCGCCTGAGTCACGCTCTTGACCCGCCCAGCTTCGTCGTAGGCGGTGACGGTCCTCACGCCATTGTCGGATTCGACGCTGAGGCGGCCGGCCCGGTCGACCTGACGGCCGAAGGTGGCGACACCCGTCCGATTCATGGCCGCGATCGCGCTGGCCGTGGGCGTGCCGCTGAACGAAAGGCGATCTACATACCGTCGGGTGGTGGTGGTGCCGTTAGCGTCGTCGTAGAGCGTCTCAGTGACGTAGCCTTCAGCATCGACGTGGAACTGCTCGCGGCCCGTGGGGTCGTAGAGGAAGTAGTCGATGCGATCGCTGCTCGGCGCAAGCGTGACGCTGGGGTCAACACCGTCGGCCAGCGGCAAGGTGATTCGGTTGGCGTAGCGGCTTTGCTTGACGACGTGGCCGTTGCGGTCGTACTCGAAGCGGCTGACGGCACCCGTCGCATCGACGCTGTAGGTCAGGCGGCCGATGGCGTCGTAGCGGGCGTAGCTGTGCTGATTGAGCGGTTTTTCGGTAAGGCCAGCTGCCTGCGCGGCCAACGCGTCCACGGTCGCTGCCGTTGGGCTACTGAGCTTGGTTTCGTAGCGCACCGTCTCCACGACCCGGTTGGCCTTGTCGTAGATGCGCCGGCTCACTTCGCCGGCCGCATTCACGCTGTAGGTGAGCCGCCCGTCCTTGTCGTAGACGAAAAGGTTGACAGCCTCTCCACCGTCGATCAATGCATTGAGATTGGCGCTGAGCGCACTGTCGAGGTCGGTCGCCCATCCCGCGCCCAGGCGGGTGGGCAGTGCCAGCATGGCCTTGAGCTGGCCCTTGTCGTAGACGTTGCGAGTCACGGCGCCCGTGCCGTCGATGCTGTCCAGCAACCGGCCCGCGCCGTCATAGCGGTAGCGGCTCACCACTTCGTTGAGATTGTTGCGCTTGATGAGCACATGGCCGGCCGCGTCGTACTCGTAGCGGGTGCGCAGCGCGATGCCATTGAGGTCGACGATCTCTTCTGTGCGGTTCCCCAGCGCGTCGTATTTGTAGTCGGTCCGGCGTGCCGCTGCCGTGCCGTCGCCTTCGATGACGGTGAGCACGCGGCTTTGGGCGTCGTAGCTGTAGCTGGTCCTGAGCTTGAGCCGCTTTGCGGCGACTTCAGGCGAGTCAGTGGCGTTGACGGGGTCAATGACGACCTCTTGAAGCTCCCCTTTGGCGTTGAACGATTGCGTCGTGACGGTACCCCGCGGGTCCGTGATCTCGACCCGGCGGCCCTGGCCGTCGTACTTGTAGGTGGTCACAAGCTGCTGCGCCCCGGGGTTCACGGTCTGCGTGAGCATCCGGTCGGCCGCGTCGTAGCTGTAGCCCGTGGTGACGGCGCTGCCGTCGTCGGTCGGCAGCGCCGTACCGTTGGACTTCAGGCCATGGATGACCTGGGTGAGGTTGTCGTTGAGGTCGTAGGTGTTCTTGGTGACATTGCCGGCTGCGTCTGTCGTAGTCAACAGGTTGCCGTGGGTGTCGTAGGCGTAGGTGGTGGTGCCAAAGGCATCTGTGACCTTGTAGACCTGGCCGTGGCGCGTGGTCTCGGTCACCACCTGCACGCCCTCCTCGGTCGTCATCGTCATCGTGCGAGCGACGGCGTCGTAGGTGTAGCTGACCGTGTGGTTGTTGCGATCCTTGCGGCTGACAACACGCTCCAGCGCGTCGTAGGTGGTGGTGACGTCTCCCGCCGGATCGCTCACCGTCACTTGCCGGCCATTGCCGGTGTCGCGCAGGTAGGTGTAGTTGGTGGTCTGGTTGCGCTCGTCGATGCTGTACTGCAGGCGGCCCAGGGCGTCGAAGTAGGCCTGTGTGGCGACGTTGCTCACACCCGTGCCGCTGAACTCACGCCGCACGGCGTCGCCGCGACGGTCGTAGGTGTAGGTCGTGGTCAGGCGCCGCAGGCCTGACGCCGCCGTGCCCGTGTCGGTGATGGTGTTGTCGACCTGGCCGAAGGCGTTGTAGCTGGTGTCGGTCTTGTAGCCCAGCGCGTCGATGGCTTGCTGGATGAGGCCGCGGCGGTTGTAGAGGACGGTTTGCTTGTTGTCCTTGACCCCGCTGGCCAGCGCACCCACTTGCCCGGCGAGGGTGGCGGTGGAGGCGCCGCCGGCCAGCCCGTTGGCGATGGCCGTGCCCAGGCGCTGCGCGTGTGTGACCGTGACGGCGAGTTCGTTGAAGTTGCTGTAGATCGTCTCGCTCACCTCGCCGCCGAGCAGGGGGTCGATGAGGATGGCGTATTGCTGGCGGCCCTGGGCGTCGTAGTAGTAGACGGTCTTGGTGCCGCGCGCGTCGGTGGTGCTGGTCTTGCGGCCGGCGGCGTCGTAGGTGGCGGTGACGCCCGTCGCATCGCCTTGCAGGCTGGTGGTCTGCACGCGGCCCCAGTCGTCGTAGCCGATGAGCTGGGTGCGGGCGTCGGGCTGGCTTTCGGCCCGCGTGACGCTTTGCAGGCGTTGGAGGTTGTCGTATTGGTAGAGGGTCTGGGTGCCGTCGACCGCCGTCTCGCGCAGCAGCAGGCCGAGGGTGTTGTAGCTGCGGCTGGTCTTGAGGGGGGTGCCGAGGCCTGCGCGCAGGGTGTCCAGTGGCACAGTCGCGCTGCCACTTCCGGAGCGGACGAAGGTGAAGCACGCGGGGCCGTAGACCGGGGTAGGTTGTCCTGTCGGGACGTGTGTTACCGGATCAATGGGCGGGGGCAACACGTTGACTAAAGCGATCCCGATGGGTTTCGCACCCTGCTTGAGATATTGCAAGGTGTCCTGCAGGCGGCCGGCACCGTCGTAGCTGTATTCGGTGAGGGCGCCTTCAGCGTCGAGTTGGGCGATGAGCTGGCCCTTGTCGTCATAGATCCACTGCGTGAACTCATCGTCGGCCAGCGGATTAAGGCCCTGGAGGTTCTCGTTCCGCATGAAGTTGCGGGTCTGCAGTTGGCTGAGAGAGTAGGTCTGCTCGGTGGCGCTGAGGGGCGCGGAGCGGCGCAGCTGGCTGAGCTTGTTGCCTGCACCGTCATAAGTCCAGACGGTCAGGACGTTTTCGCCGTTGATCTGCGCGGCCAGTTGGCCCGAGCCGTTGTAGAGGTTGCGGGTGACGCGGTCGTTGACGGCATCCAACGCAGGGCGGGTGAGCAACGGGGCGGTGCTTTGGGTGGTTCCGTTGGCAGGGTCCAGGCGCACCACGGCCTGGGCCGTGGCGTAGCGGGTCTCCTTGACGAGGTTGGAGGCGCCGTCGTATTGGTTCTCGACGAGGTAGCCGTCGGCATCGAGCCGGCCTTGCAGGCGGCCGGCGGTGTCGTAGTAGTAGGTGGTGATGCGGTCGTTGACGGTGTCGGCCGCCGGGCGCGCGCCGGCGATGGTGCTGGAGGCGCCGAGCCCCTGCAATTTGGTGCTGTCCAGCAGCCTGGCATAGGCGATGCTCTGGATGAGGCGGCCGGCGCCGTCGTAGAAGTACTCGGTAAGCTGGCCGTTGGGCGCGATGTCGGCGCTCTTGCGGCCGCTCACGTCGTAGAGGCTGTAGCTGGCGACGCCGGTGGCATCCTGCACGCGCCACAGGCGGCCCAGGGCGTCGTAGCTGTAGAGGGTCTGGCCCAGGGCCTTCGGGTTGCCGGCTGTGTTTCCCGCACCGAGCACATCGCTGCTGACGAGGTTGCCTTGGGTGTCGAAGAGCTGGACGGTGGTCTGGCCGTTGTCGAGTTGGACGCTGGTCTTGCGGCTCTGGTCGTCGTAGCTGTAGAGGGTCTGGACGCCGTTGGTGTCCGTCGTCTTCGTGACGCGGCCGAGGCCGTCGTATTCGTAGCTCAGCTTGACGCCGGAGCCGTCCTGGCGGCTGAGCAACTGGCCGAAGGCGTTGTAGGTGGTCTGGGCGATGCTGGCCTCGCCGCTGCTGCCGGTGGCGTAGCGGGTCTCCTGCGTCACCTGGCCGCGCAGGTCGTAGGCGTAGTCGGTGACTTGGCGGGCGGCGCTGGCGGGTTGGCTTGCCACCCAGCTGGACAGCGAGCTGAGCGTGAAGGAGGTGGAGGTGTAGTAGGCCGCGGTGTAGGTCGTGCGGCGCTGGAGCTGGTCTTTGGCGTCGTAGGTGTAGCTGGTGGCCTGCCCGCCGGGGCCCACCACATAGGCCAGCTGGCGTTTGGCGATGTTGCTGCCGTAGATGTAGCGGGTGGTGCTCCCGCCGATAGGGGCAGGCCCGCCCGGACCATCGGCGTCGGCCACGCTGTAGACGGTCTCGCTCAGCAGCAGCTTGCTGGTGGCGTCGTAGCTGCGCTCGGTGACGTTGCCGGCCGCGTCAGTGCGGCGCGTCCAGGCGCCGTTGCCCCCGCCCGTGCCGTCGTAGGCGTAGGTGGTGGTCTCATTCTTGGCGTTGGTACTGGTGAGCAGGTCGCCGCTGGCGTTGTAGGTGTAGCTTTGCTTGAAGCTGGCCCCGCCCAGGGCCGCCCCCGCCACTTCCAGCAACTGGCCCGCCGCGCCGTATTTGAGCGTGGTGGCCTGGCTCAGCGGGTCGGTGACGGTGGTGGTGCCGTTGGCGGCGTCGTAGCTGAAGCTGGTCAGGCGGTTCTGGTCGTCCTTGAGCGACTTGACGCGGCCATCTCCGTAGTACTCGACGGTGAAGCGGCTGCCGTCGGTTTGCTGCAGGCTGCTGAGCCGGCCGTTGGCGTCGTAGTCGTAGGTGACGGTGTAGGCCTTGGCGTCGGTTGTGTCCGTCGGCGTCAGGTCGGTCGTGACGGCCTGCAACTTGCCTGTTTTGATGCCCGAGCCGGCCGGGTAGTAGGTGTAGCTGGTGACGCTGCGGGTCTTGCTCTGCCCCGCTTCCAGGTAGCTGGTGGTGATGCTGCCGAGCTGGTTGCCGCTGTAGGTGAGCGTGACCTTCTCGTCCGGCGCGTTGGTGCCCACGACGCTGCCGGCCTTGTAGGTGCCCAGGGTGTCGATCAGGCCGCTGGCGTTGTAGGTCACCGCCACGAAATGACCTTCGGGCTGCGTGACCTGGGTGAGGCGGTAGATGCCGTTGCCCAGTGCGTAGGTTTCCTTGACGCCGCTGTCGCCGTCCGTCCAGGTCCAGACGCCGCCGGCGTAGCTCAGCGTGTCGTATTGCCCACCGCCTTCCTTGCTGACGTAGACCCCGGCGTTGCAGGTGTAGCTGCGCTCCGTGCCGTCAGCCTCGACGCGCTTGGCCACGCTGCCGTCCGCGTTGAACGAGCCGCTGGTCAGCGTGACCTGGCGGTAGTAGCCGATCCGCCAGCCGTCGTTGTTGTCGCCGTCCCAGCCGCCCTGGCTGTTGTAGGTACGGAGCAGGTCGACGTCCGGGCCGACGCCCACCAGATATTCGTCGCGGTCCTGGATGACCAGGTTGCCGTTGGCCGCATTGACGGTGATCTGTTCACCGGCGCGCCCCGTGACGGCCTGCCCTATCCCGCCCGCCCCGCCCAACACGTCCTTGGACGTGTTGACCAAACCGTTGCCACTACCCGTCACGACCGAAACCATGCTGCTTCCCTGCTCTTTGGAGTTTGGATACCAGAGACGGTTATCCAGACCGCTTCGCTTCGGTTTAGCGATTGACGCAATTTGTTACATCGTCGGTGCGCGGCCGCAGGTCGCAGGCGTTCATCGCGGGCTTGGCAAAACAACCCTGGCAGCCCAGAGAACGCGGTCCTTTGCGCAGGTCATTTCGCCTTTGAACGAGATTGCGCCTTCTGCGGGCAGGCAGGCGAGCCTGCTTAAACCTCCGCCGCAAAGGCCCACTGTTTGCCGGGCACACTGGCGTCCGACATATCAGGGTCCAGATGCATCGCTTCGGTTTCACCCATACCTACGCCCGCGAACTGCCCGGCGCCGCCGTGGCCTGGAAGCCTGACGTGGTTCCAGAGCCGCGCCTGCTGTTCGCCAATCCTGAATTGGCCGAAGAGCTGGGCCTGCCGGCCGAAGTGTTGAGCGGCCCGGTCGCTGCAGCACTCTTCGCCGGCAATCTGCTGCCAGACGATGCCGAGCCCATCGCGCAAGCCTATGCGGGTCATCAGTTCGGCGGGTTCTCACCGCAACTCGGCGACGGCCGCGCGCTGCTGCTCGGCGAGGTGGTCGACACGTCGGGCCGGCGCCGCGACATCGCCTTCAAAGGCTCGGGCCGCACACCATTTTCGCGCGGCGGCGACGGCAAGGCGGCCGTCGGCCCGATGCTGCGCGAGGTACTGATCGGCGAGGCCATGCATGCGTTGGGCATCCCCACCACGCGCGCCCTTGCCGTGGTGGCAACCGGCGAGCCGGTGTACCGCGAGACGCCCTTGCCCGGCGCGGTGCTGACCCGTGTGGCCGCCAGCCATCTGCGCGTGGGTACCTTTCAGTTCTTCGCGTCGCGTGGTGACCTGGACACCTTGCGCCGCCTGGCCGACTACACCATCGCCCGCCATGACCCCGCGCTCGCCGGAGCGCCCGACCGCCACCTCGGGCTGCTGCGCGCCGTCGCGGAGCGCCAGGCCAGGCTGGTGGCGCAGTGGCTGAACGTGGGCTTCATCCATGGCGTGATGAACACCGACAACATGGCGCTGTCCGGCGAGACCATCGACTACGGCCCTTGCGCCTTCATGGAGGCCTATGACCCGCAAGCCGTCTTCAGCAGCATTGACCACGCCGGCCGCTACGCCTATGGCAACCAGCCCGGCATCGCGCGCTGGAACCTGGCGCGCTTCGCGGAAACCTTGCTGCCGCTGATGGCGAGCGCCGACGACGAGCCGGGCATCGAGCGCGCCGTGGCCGAAGCGACGGCCGTCATCGACGAATTTCCCGCGCTGCTGGCCGGCGAACTGCTGCGGGGCCAGCGGCAAAAACTGGGCTTGCTCGCTGCCACGCCAGCGGACGACGAGGCCGATGCCACGCTGGCGGACGACTGGCTGAAGTTGCTGCACATGCAAGCGGTCGACTTCACGCTCGCCTGGCGCCATCTGGCCTCGGCAGCCGAAGGCCGCCCCGAGCCGCTGCGCGACCTCTTCGCCGACCGCGCGGCGCTGGACGCCTGGCTGTCCCGCTGGCGCGAGCGTTGCGTCCGTGATGGCGAGGTCGATGTCGTCGAGCGCGTCGCGCGCATGCGCCGCGCCAGCCCTGCGGTCATTCCGCGCAACCACCTCGTCGAGGAAGCCCTGGCCGCCGCGACCGAGGGCAATCTGCAGCCCTTCAACGCGCTGCTGGGCGCGCTGCTCAACCCCTGGGAAGAGGCTGCGCTGCTGACGCGCTATGCGGTGCCGGCGCCCACCGAGGTGACTGCGCGATTCCGCACCTTTTGCGGCACCTGAACCGCACCGGCCACACAACCAAGGAAGCGTCCCGCTGCGCCTGCGATGCCGACGAGATGACAACGGCCTGTTCGACCGAATCCCATCTTGGGACGCCACAAGACCCGTCAAAAGCCAGCCAGAAACGACAAAGCCCGCACTTGGCGGGCTTTGCTAAGTCCTTCACAGGACTCTTTATTTCTTGGTTGCGGGGGCAGGATTTGAACCTACGACCTTTGGGTTATGAGCCCAACGAGCTACCAGACTGCTCCACCCCGCGACTGAAGCTAGCAGTATATACGAGATTCGGCCGTTGAGGCAAATCCCGTGGCGGTGCTTCCAGCGAACCGCAGCGGCACGTCACCCGCGATCGATGAAATGACCCGCAATCAGAAGGGCAGCTGGGCGCCGCGGGCCTGCAGGCGGGTGCGCAGGTGCGAGCGGGCGCGCGACACGCGGCTGCGCACGGTGCCGATGGGCACGGAAAGCAGGGCGGCGGCGTCTTCGTAGCTCATGTCGTCCATGGCGACGAGCAGCAATACCTCGCGCATCTCGGGCATGAGGCCGTCCAGTTCGATCTGCAGCAAGGCCATCAACTGGTTCAGATGGCATTGCTGCTCCGGGTTGGCGTGCAGGCAGGCCGTGGCCTCCAACGCTGACTCGTCCTCAAAGCGGTAGAGCCGCGACGGCGCACGAGACAGGTGGTTGCGCACCAGGTTCATCGCAATGCCGTAGAGCCAGGTCGACAACTGCGACTCGCCGCGGAAGTGCTCATAGGTGCGCGCCGCCTCGACAAACGCCTGCTGGGCCAGTTCCTCGGCTTCGGTGCTGTCACCGATATGGCGCAGCACGAAGCGGTAGAGGCGGTCACGGTGTTCGCCGAACAGCTCCGAGAAGATGACGTTGGGGTCGGCTGCTGCGGGGTGGCGAATCGGTTGACACTGGGGCTGCATGACGGGCTCCGAGCGGATGAAGCGGCCGAAGTGGCCGCCCTGTCTGATCAGACGCCGTCGCAGCAAAGCTTGCGACAAGGCAGACCCGCCCTACCCCACATTTACGGGCATGGGTTAACCCCTGAGGCCGTGAACTACATCACGAAGTCAATGCGAAAGCTGGTTGAGCAGGGTTCGCAGCCGCGCGGCGAGCGCGTCGGCATCGGCGGGTGGCGGCAGGCTGAAGTCGGGGGCCAGGGCCTGGTCCAAAGCTCGACGGCGCTCGATGGCGAGGCTGGCGGGATCCAGGCCCAGGCCGTCGGCGACGCGACGAAAGCGCCAGCCCAGCATGACGGCCGAGAACTCGATCTGCAAAAGATAGGACTGGGCCATCAGCAGGCCCAGGGCTGACTCCGCGCAAGCCACGGCCCGTTTGACGGTGCGCGCCGGCAGCAGGCGGCGCGGTCGCTGGCTGAGGCGCCATTCGCGCTCAGCGATGGCGCTGGCCGCGTCGCCGAAATGCTCGCGCAGCGCCGCGACGAAGAGGCGGCCGATGTCAGCGGAAACCGCGCCCGACGGCGTGGCGCCACTGCAGACTTCGAGCCGACCTTCCACCGGGCTGGCCCAAAGCAGTTGCCCGACGGCCGCGGCGCTCACGAATGCGCCCAACTGAGGGGCTTGAGGCGTCGCCAGCAGCTGGGCGACCTGGGCTTGGGTGGGGTTCAGAACACGGTCCAGAGGTCGGCGAAGGGCGTCGGCAGCAGAAGCGGCCGGCACACCATAGGTAACCGCGACCGCGGCCGGGTTCCGCAACATCGGCTACTTGACGGCTTCCACGCTGAACACCGCGGCGCCATAGTCAGCCGCGCAATTGGGGTGGCCGCAATCCGGCTGGCCCAGCAGCCAGCTCGATGTGCCCGGCGCCGTGCCACCGGCCGGACCCTGGGCCGGCAATGTCAGGAAGCCGTAGCTCGGCTCCTTCTCGGTGGACCAGGGCGCGAAGCTGCGCGGCTCGGCGGCAACGAGGACGAAGAAGTGCTCCGGGCCCGGTGGGTCGCTGGCCTTGAGCGGCCAGCTGGCACCGGGCAGGCGCAGCGTCTCGCCAGCACCGATGTGGTTGTTCTTGGCCTTGTCGTTGGGGTAGAGCTGGACCAGGCTGCCGTCGGGGCCGGCAAGCAGCACATAGACATAGCCCTCGCGCGAGGCACTGACGCTGAAGCGCAGCTCGTCGCGGTCGATGCGCAGGCTGGCGCGCTCCGCCTGCGCCTGCACGTCGAAGCCGTCGCTGTGCCGCGCCACGAGGGACCGGAACTGGCTGGGCAGATCTCGCGCAACGGGTTCGGCCTGCGCAGGCGCGGGAGCCGGAGCGACTGCCGGGACCGACACCGGCGCCGCGGCAATCGGTTCGGCTGGCCCTGCAGGCCGCGTCGCGAACCAGGCCGCTGCACCGGCAGCCGCCAGGCCGGCCAAGCCCAGGCCAAGCCACAGTGGCCCGCGGCTCGCGGCCCGCTTGACGGCGGCTGGAGCCGGCGCCGCTGCAGCGGGCGCCTGGATCAGCGTCGCCATCTGGCCCGGCTTGGGCGCGTAGTGGCCTGCCAGGCCCAGGTCCTCACGGAACTCGGCCATGGACTGGGTGCGCTGGTCGGGCAACACCTGCAAGGCGCGGTCCACGGCCTTGACGAGGCGCTCGCTGTAGCGGCCCTTCGTGAGTTCACCCTGCCGGGCCAGCGGCACGTAGTCGTCCTTGACGATGCGGCCGACGCTGGGTGGCGGCGTGCGGCCGGTGATGGCGCAGTAGACGACGGCGGCCAGGGCGTAGACATCGGTCCACGGCCCCTGCTTCATGCTGGGCACCTCGGCGTACTGCTCGATGGGCGCATAGCCGGGCTTGAGGATGACGGTCAGCGCCTGCGTCATGTCGCCGATGACGCGGCGCGCAGCACCGAAGTCCAGCAACAGGGGGCGGCCGCTGCCGGCCACCAGGATGATGTTGTCGGGTGCGATGTCGCGGTGGTAGCAATGCTCGCCGTGCAGCACCAGCAGGGCCTCGGTCAGCGAGGCCAGCATGTCCATGAGCCAGGCTTCACCGGGCGGCTCGGGCATTTCCTTCAGCGTCTCCTTCAGCGTCTTGCCTTCGATGAAGGGCATGACCATGAAGGCAGTGCCGTTGGCCTCCCAGAACCGGTAGACCTTGACGAGGGACGGGTGGTCGAACTGCGCCAGCAGCTTCGCCTCGTTGATGAAGCTCTTCAGGCCGGCCTCGAAGGTATCGCGGTGGCGTTCCGAGCGCACGCGCACCTGGGAGCTGTCGCCGCGCAAGGCCAGGGCGGCGGGCATGTATTCCTTGAGCGCCACCGTGCGCTCCAGCGCGTGGTCGCGGGCCAGGTAGACGATGCCGAAGCCGCCCTCGCCGAGCACGCGGATGACCTCGAACTCGCCCTGGCGGCTGCCGACGGGCAAGGCGTTGCCGCCGTCCAGCCGGTCGAGGCTCGCAGGTGGTGCCCCGGGCGTAGCCGGGCCGCCTGCCATCACGGCGGGCACGGCTTCGTCAGGAACAGGCGCCGCGGCGACGGGGCCGGTGGCGGCACTGGGCCGGATGATGGTCGCGTCGTTGTCTTCCGGGTCGCTGGAGGAGTTCATCGTTCAGGCGGGACGTCCAACCTGCTGAGTGACGCCACACGCCATTCCGTTCCCCTTGCCGGCAGACAGAGCTGCCGCAGGGAACTAAGCGGCGGCCCCAGTTACTTACCGCCCGAACTCCTGCCTGCCCTGATCGGCAAGCTCACCCGGACCACCATGGACAGCAATCCCTTCGACCCGTCGCCCGACACCGCACAGTCGCTCAGCAGCGACCCCGCGCTGGCGCCGTGGCTGCAGCCCGTGTCCGAGGATGAGGTCTGCGGCCCCGACCTGGAATACGACAACGACTTCCTGGCCTTGACCCAGGCGGCTGCGGGCAAACCCGAAACCCAGTTCGCGTCCGCCGAGCCGCCCGACTGGCGAACCGTGCGCAGCCTGGCCGACGACATCAACACCCGCACCCGCGACCTGCGCGTGGCCAACCTGCTGCTGCGCGCCCGGCTGCGCCTGGAAGGCTTCGCGGTGCTGGCCCCGGGCCTGCGCCTGTTCGAAGAGCTGCTGACGCGCTGGTGGGACGAACTCCACCCCCGCCCCGAGGATGGCGACGCGTTTGCGCGGGTCAATGTCCTCAACGAGCTGGCCAGCCTGGACACCACGCTGGGCGACGTCCGCGCCAGCCTGGTGCTGAACGACCGCGGCATCGGCCAGATCAGTGTGCGCGACATCGAGATCGCCATGGGCGACCTGGCGGCGCGCGACGACGAATCGACACCCTCGCGCAGCCAGATCGAGAACATGCTGGCCGACGCCGTGGCCGGCTATCCGCTGCTCGCCACCCAGGCGCCCGCCGCCGTTGCGGCGCTGGATTCGCTGGTGGCCTGCCTGTCCGTGCGCCTCAACTATGGCGACGTGCCCGACTTCTCGGCGCTGCGCGCGATGCTGGACGCCGTCATCGCCGTCTCGCCGCGCCCGGTCAGCATCGACGCTTCAGCGGACGACCTCGCCGGCATGCTCAACGACCTGGGCATCGCCCAGGGCCAGGACGGCGGTGGCGACTCGCCCGCGCCTGCCCGCCGCGGCCGCAGCGGCGGCGGTGGCGGCCTGGGCGCGATCGAGAGCCGCGCCGATGCCGTGCGTGCCATTGACCTGGTCTGCGCCTACCTCGAGAAGAACGAACCCACCAACCCCGCGGCCGATCTGCTGCGCCGTGCGCAACGTCTCATCGACCGCAACTTCCTGCAGCTGGTACGAGAGTTTGCCCCCGAGGCCGTCGGCGAGGTGGCCCGTATGCTGGGCGTGGACCCTGAAAGCCTGCAGTAGTCGCAAGGAACGCCGCGATGTCGTCTTCATCAAAGCCCCTCCTGCAGTCCGTCGTGGCGCACCGCCTTTTGAATCCCTGAATCCCATCCGCAAGGAGCAATGACATGAGCAAGAGCAGCCAGAAATTCATCGCCCGCAACCGGGCCCCGCGGGTGCAGATCGAGTACGACGTCGAGCTCTACGGCGCCGAGAAGAAGGTGCAGCTGCCCTTCGTGATGGGCGTGATGGCCGACCTGTCCGGCAAGCCCGAGGATCCGCTGCCGCCGGTGGCCGACCGCAAGTTCCTCGAGATCGATGTCGACAACTTCGACTCGCGCATGAAGTCCATGAAGCCGCGCGTCGCCTTCCAGGTCGAGAACACGCTGACCGGCGAGGGCAACCTGCCGGTGGACATCACCTTCGAGAGCATGGACGACTTCTCGCCCGCCGCCGTGGCGCGCAAGGTCGAAGGCCTGAACAAGCTGCTCGAGGCCCGCCAGCAACTGTCCAACCTGATCACCTACATGGACGGCAAGAGCGGCGCCGGCGACCTGATCGCCAAGGTGTTGGCCGACCCCACGCTGCTGAAGACACTGACCGACGCGCCCAAGGCTGAGTAAGCCGCAGCCCACAAGAACACCCTGAAACGACCGGAGTTTCAAACATGACCCAAGCGGAACAGTCAGCATCGGCCCTGGCGGGCGTGACCTTCGAAGGCAATGACTTCGCGGCACTGCTGAACAAGGAATTCAAGCCCAAGACCGAGGAGGCGCGCGGCGCCGTGGCGCAGGCCGTGCAGACGCTGGCCCAGCAGGCGCTGAGCAACACCACGCTGCTCAGCGACGACGCCGTCAAGACCATCGAGGCCATGATCGCGGCCATCGACAGCAAGCTCACCGAGCAGATCAACAAGATCATGCACCACGAGGACTTCCAGAAGCTGGAATCCGCCTGGCGCGGCCTGCACTACCTCGTCAACAACACCGAGACGGACGAGCAGCTCAAGATCCGCGTGATGAATGTCTCCAAGACCGACCTTGGCAAGACGCTCAAGCGCTTCAAGGGCACGGCCTGGGACCAGTCGCCGCTGTTCAAGCGCCTGTACGAAGAGGAATACGGCCAGTTCGGCGGCGAGCCCTATGGCTGCCTGGTGGGCGACTACCACTTCGACCACACGCCCCCCGACGTCGAGCTGCTCGGCGAACTGTCCAAGATCGCCGCCGCCGCCCACGCGCCGCTGGTGACCGGTGCCGCGCCGAGCGTCATGCAGATGGAAAGCTGGCAGGAACTCGCCAACCCGCGCGACCTGACCAAGATCTTCACAACGCCGGAGTACGCCGCCTGGCGGTCCCTGCGCGAGTCCGACGACGCCCGCTACCTGGCCCTGTGCATGCCGCGCTTCCTGTCGCGCGTGCCCTATGGCGCCAAGACCAGCCCGGTCGACGAGTTTGCCTTCGAGGAAGACACCGAGGGCGCCGACCACAGCAAGTACACCTGGTCCAACGCCGCCTATGCGATGGCGGTGAACATCAACAGTTCGTTCAAGCAGTACGGCTGGTGCTCGCGCATCCGCGGCATCGAATCCGGCGGCGCGGTGACCGGCCTGCCCACGCACACCTTCCCGACCGACGACGGCGGCGTGGACATGAAGTGCCCGACCGAGATCGCCATCTCCGACCGCCGCGAGGCCGAGCTGAGCAAGAACGGCTTCCTGTCGATGGTGCACCGCAAGAACAGTGACTTCGCGGCCTTCATCAGCGGCCAGTCGCTGCAAAAGCCCGCCGAGTACGACGACGCCGACGCGACCGCCAATGCCGCACTCGCGGCCCGCCTGCCCTATCTGTTCGCCTGCAATCGCTTCGCCCACTACCTGAAGTGCATCGTGCGCGACAAGGTCGGCTCCTTCAAGTCGCGCGACGCGATGGAAGACTGGCTCAACAGCTGGATCCTGAACTACGTCGACGGTGACCCGATGAACTCGTCGGAAGAGACCAAGGCCAGCCGCCCGCTCGCGGCCGCCCAGGTCGAGGTCTCGGAAGTGGAAGGCGCACCGGGCTACTACCAGTCCAAGTTCTACCTGAAGCCGCACTACCAGCTCGAAGGCCTGACCGTGTCGCTGCGGCTGGTGTCCAAGCTGCCGTCCGAGAAGTCCGCCTAAGACAGTTGGGAGAACTCGCCGGCGCGGGAGCAGGACGGGTCATCTCTCACCACCACCACAACACCCGCGCTTTGAACCCCTAAGGAGATATCAACATGGCAGTCAATGCATTCCTCACCTTCTTCGACAAGGCCGATGGCGAGTCCATCCAGAAGGGCAAGGAAAAGTGGATCGAGATCCAGGGCTGGGACTGGGAAGTCGAAGCCGAGACCAGCTGGACCAAGGGCGGCGGCGCTTCCGTCGGCAAGCCCAACCCCGGCAAGATGAACTGGGAGCACTACTTCGACACCTCGTCGACCGTGATCCTGGGCTATATCTGCACCGGCAAGGCCTTCCCCAAGGTCGAGCTGCAGATGATGAAGACCACGGGCAGTGCCACGCCCGAGACCTACTTCACGATGACGATGGAAGGTTGCTTCATCACCAAGGTCAACCAGAGCGGCACCGAGGAAGGCAACGTCACGCAGAAGGTCGAAATGGTCTTCAAGACCGTCAAGATCGAATACAAGCCGCAGGACAACAAGACCGGCAAGCTCGGCGCGCCCAAGACCTACAACTGGGACATCCCGGCCGGCACGGCTTCGCCGTCGGCGTGATCCCCTGAGCGGCGCCCGGCACCATGAGCCGTTCAAATATTTTTATGCAACTCATCACCGGCGCCGGGCCGGTGGTGGGCGAGGGCCTGCTCGAAGGCTGGGAAGGCTCGATCGAGCTGCTGGAGTTCGGCTGGGGCATGCAGGCCCTCAAGGACCCCAAGAGCAAAGCCAGCGGCCTGGCCGCAGCGGCTGCCGCCGCTGCAGCCTCGATGGCAGGGCTGGGTACGCCCGTCAGCATCAAGATGCAGCCGCTGACCTTCAAGAAGCGGTTTGACGTCGGCTCCTCGCAGATGCATTTCTGCCTGGACAACCACCTGCCCGTGCTCAGCGCGTCCATCACGGTGCTGCACATCAAGCAGCAAGGCCGGGCCATCCATCAACCTGGCTTCACCGTCGTCTGTACCCAGGGCTACTTTGCCGACTGCACCCTGGAGGTGTCAGACGATGGCCTGTCCAAGGAGGTGAGGGAAAGCTGGACCCTCAACTTCAAGAACATCAAGATGATGTATCTGAAGACCCTCGGCAAGGACAACCTGCCCACGGCCCCCTTCTTCCACCCATTGGCCCTCTGATGTCCAACAACGGCGCCGACATCTTCCTGGTTCTGCTGCGCCCCACCCGCGTGCCGGTCGTGGGCGAAGCAGCGTCCGAAGGCTTCCAGGGGCAGATCCTGGTGGAGACGCTCAACTGGAAGCTGCACAACGAGGACGAGCGCAAGAGCGCCAGCAAGGCGGCAGCGGCCTTCACCCTCGCGAGCGGCAGAGCAGACAAGCAAGGCAGCAACGAGTTGCGCGCGATGCATGCGGCCAGCGACGATTACCAGAAGCGGGACAAGAGGCTGCAGGAGTCCTTCGCGAAAGCCCAGCGTGGCGGCAATTTTTCCGAGGCGGACTGGAAAGCCCACCAGGACCAGCGCGATGCCCTCGGGGCGGCTTTCAACAAGAAGCTCGAAAGCATCGCCAGGGATCCCAACGCCTTCGCGCCTTCCGACCCGCAAAAAGCCGAAAAGGCGGCCACGCTGCAAGGCGAGCGGGAGAAGCAGTACGCGGACCTCGAACGCAACCGCAATTTCGAGTTCACGTTCACCAAGCGGGTCGACATCGCCAGCACCCAGATGCTGAACTCGATGAAGGCGGGCAACATCTTCCCCTCGGGCACGCTGACCATCCACCGGCGCTCGGCGACGTTCCTGGACGGCACTTCGCTGATTTTCACCATCCAGAAGATCCGCCTGCTGGAATACGAGTTGGACGTGGTCGTGAACGAGACCATGACGGAGATGATGGAGAAGTGGACCTGCGAATTCGGTTCGCTCGCCTACGTCTACAAGAACCCGCCATCTCACTATTCGCACAGCAACACCGGCCAGGCCGTCGCCAAGACCGCGTCGCAGAACACGACGCGCGCCTTCACGATGAAGAACATCGGTTCTCCAATCTAAGCCCCCATGGCCCTGACCAATTACCGGGACGTCAGCACGTCGATGAGCGACGTGTCGGCCGGCTTCCAGTTCGAGTTCTTCTGCGAGAAATGCGGCGAGAGCTCGCGCTCGGCCTTCAGGCCCTATCGCAAGGGCCAGATCACGGGCTGGCTGAGCCGTTTCGCATTCATGTTCTACGACCTGAACAAGGCCAGCCGCGCCACCGGTGCGTTTGCCGAAGCCGGTGGTGGCAGTGCCAAGGCCGAGGCCCTGGCCGAAGCCATGGCCGCCGCGGCACCGCTGTACGAGAAATGCACCGGCTGCCGCAAATGGGTGGGCCGCGAATGCTGGAACAGCAGCAGCAACAGCTGCCGCGATTGCGCCGCCCGTTCCGCGCTGGATGCGGGTTCGGCCAGCCAGGGCGCTGCCAGCGGCGGCGGCTCGGCCTGCCCGAACTGCCAGACGCCCAGCCAGGGCGGGCGCTTCTGCCACGAATGCGGCTTCGACATGGCCAGCACGCACAAGAGCTGCCCGGCCTGCGGCATCACCCTCTCGCGGCAAGCCCGCTTCTGCACGGACTGCGGCCATGGCTTCTGATCTCTCTCCCCAACAAGCCGCCGAAGAGCTACTCCGCGCCGGCGACCCGCGCGCCGCACTCGCCAAGCTGACCGAGGCCGTGCGCGCCAAGCCGGCCGATCCCAAGCTGCGCACCTTCATGTCCCAGCTGCTCAGCGTGCTCGGCCAGTGGGAACGCGCCCACACCCAGCTCAATGTCGTCGCCGACATGGACAAGCTGGCCATCCCGATGCGCGAGACCGTCGGCCACGCCATCCGCTGCGAGCTGCTGCGCGCCCAGGTGTTTGCCGGCAAGCGCACGCCGGTTGTCTTCGGCCAGCCCGAGGCCTGGGTGGCCCAGTTGATCGAGTCCCTCAAGCAGCAGGCCGAGGGCAACCACCAGCTCGCGGCCGACCTCGCCACCAAGGCCTTCGAGGCCGCGCCGACGAGTGCGGGCAGCATCGACGGCCAGCGCTTCGAGTGGCTCGCCGACGCCGATTCACGCCTCGGCCCGGTGCTCGAGGTCTGCCTCAACGGCCACTACACCTGGGTGCCCTTCCAGCACCTGGCCAAGATCCATTTCGACGCGCCCGAGGACCTGCGCGACTGCGTCTGGATGCCGGCGCAGCTGAGCTTCACCAATGGCGGCAACAGCGTTGCCCTGGTGCCCACGCGCTACCCGGGCTCCGAGAAGAGCGAGGATGGCCTCATCAACCTGGCGCGCAAGACCGAATGGCAAGCACTGCCAGGCGAGGACCGCTATGCCGGCCTGGGCCAGCGCGTGCTGACCAGCGACATCGGCGACCACGACCTGATGGCCGTCAGAGAAATTCTCTTCGACGCCAGCGAGGCCACGCAGACCGAAGGCAACTGATGGCCAGCTTCGGTGCCCAGGACCGCCTCCAACCCTCGCTGCTGGACCGGCTCACCGACAACGATGCCAGCTCCAAGGTCGAGGCCCTCGAGGCCCGCGTACTGAGCCGCAAGCAGCTGCGTGAGGCCGTGCTGCGCGACCTCTCCTGGCTGTTCAACGCGGTGTGTGAAGAGCCGGACATCGGCAACCGCAACGACCCCGAACGCACGGCGCTATGGAAGAGCCTGCCGCATGCCCGCGACTCGGTGCTGAATTTCGGCATCCTGCCCCTGACCGGGCAGACCATGACCATCCACCAGTTCCCCCTCATCGAGGCCCAGGTGCGCCAGGCCATCATCCGCTTCGAGCCGCGACTGGACCCGGACACGGTGGAGGTGCGCATCGCCAACGACATGAGCACCGGCCTGCGCCCCACCAGCCTGCGCCTGACCATCAAGGGCCAGATGTGGAACCAGCCAGTGCCGCTGGAGTTGCTGCTCAGCGCTGACGTAGACGTGGATACTGGTCAAGCCGCCGTGCGTGATATGCGCGGCTGAAACAATGAACATGGCCACAGAGACACAGAGGCACAGAGAAACTGAAGGAAGAGTCTCGTATTCCTCCGTGCCTCTGTGCCTCTGTGGCTGTGTTTCCCGGCTGCGTCGGAACCCCTGATGGACCCCCGCCTCCTTCGCTACTACAACCAGGAACTGCGCTATCTCCGCGAGATGGGTGGTGAGTTCGCGCGCGAGTTTCCCAAGATCGCCGGGCGCTTGGGCATGGAGGGCCTGGAGGTTGCCGACCCCTATGTGGAACGCCTGCTCGAAGGCACGGCCTTCTTGGCCGCGCGCGTGCAGCTCAAGCAGGATGCCGAGTTCCCCCAGCTCGCCCAGGCGCTGCTGGACATGGTCTGCCCCAACCTTGGCGCACCGATCCCGTCTATGTTGGTGGCTCAGCTCGAGCCCGCTCAGGACCCCAACCTGATCGCCGGCTTCACGCTGCCGCGCGGCAGCGCGCTGATGGGCGCCAAGACGCCGCTGGGGCCGACGCGCTGCGAGTTCCGCACCGCCCAGCCGGTCACGCTGACGCCCATCCGGGTCAGCCAGGTCGAGTACTTCCTCAGCGCCACCGACATCAATTTCAGCGGCCTGCCGCTGCGCGAGCGACCCAAGAGCGGCGTGCGTGTGCGCATGGAGCTGCCCAGCGGCATGAGCTTCTCGCGGCTGCCGCTGGACAGCCTGCGCTTCTTCATGGGCGGGCTGCAGGACGTGGCGCTGAAGCTGCACGAGCTCGCCACCTGCCGCTGCGTGGGCGTGCTGGCCGGGCCTGGTGGCAAGGAGGCTGCGGCCAAGCGCCAGTTCATCCCGGCCAACCGCGTGCGCCACGTCGGCCTGGCCGATGACGAGGCCATGCTGCCGGTGACACTGCGCGGCCTGTCCGGCACGCGGCTGATGCAGGAGTACTTCGCCTTCCCGCAGCGCTTCCTGTTCATCGACGTTGCTGGCCTCAAGCCCAGCTTCGCTGCCTGCACGGGCAACAGCTTCGAGCTGGTGCTGCTGTTCGACCGCTACGAAGCCAGCCTGGAGGGCGGCGGCGAGCCGGCCAACTTCAGCCTGAACTGCGTGCCGGCCATCAACCTCTTCGAGCGCCGCGCCGAACGCATCACGGTCGACGACAGCGCTACCGCCTTCCAGGTCATTCCCGACCGACTGGCCGGCGCCGACTTCGAGGTGTTCGACGTCGCCTCGGTCACCGGCTTCTCCAGCGACACCGACGAGCTGCAGTTCCTGCCGCTGTTCGACGTGCCCCATGCCGACCCAGCCGGCGCCTCCGGCTATTTCAGCCTGCTGCGCGAGCCGCGTCTGGCCAGCGACCGCGCCAAGCGCGAGGGGCCGCGCTCGGCCTATGTCGGCAGCGAGGTCTTTTTGTCCCTGGTCGACCTGCAGCGCGCGCCCTACCGGGCCGATCTGCGCCAGCTGGCCGCCAAGATCCGCTGCACCAACCGCGACCTGCCGCTCTTCATGCCCGCCGGCCGCGATCATGGTGGCCTGACGCTGGAGACCCGTGCGCCCGTCGACCATGTCGCCGTCGTGGCCGGCCCGTCGCGGCCCGGCAGCGCGGCGCGCGAAGGCGCACTGGCCTGGCGGCTGCTGTCCCTGCTATCGCTGAACTACCTGTCCCTTGTCGACGAGGACCCCGAGCGCGGTGCGCTGGCCCTGCGCGAACTGCTCGGCCTGTTCGGCCAAAGCTCCGGCGCCGGCCTGCTGCGGCAGATCGAAGGCGTGCGCTCCGTCACCACACTGCCCATCGTGCGCCGCCATCCAGCGCCAGGCCCCATCGCCTTCGGCCGCGGGTTGGAGGTGCAGCTGACGGTGGACGAGCTCTCCTTCGAAGGTGGCAGCGCGACGCTGCTGGGCGCCGTGCTGCACCACTACTTCAGCCGCCACGTGTCGATGAACAGCTTTGTCCAGACGCTGCTGGTCTCGCGCACCCGCGGCGAGTTGAAGCGCTGGCAACCGCTGCCGGGCGCCAGGGCAGTGTTGTGAGCGCAAAGCCTGAGCCATCGATCTTCGACGCGCTGGCCGCGCGCCCGGGCCGCTTCGACCTCTTCCAGGCCCTGCGCCGCATCGAGGCCGCCCACGCCGACAAGCCGCGCCTGGGCGACGCGCTGCGCCCAGGCGACGAGCCGGTGCGCTTTGCCAGCGAACCGGCGCTGAACTTCGCGCCGACGGCCATCACCAAACTGGCAGCCAACGACCACGGACCGCCACGCCTGGTGCAGCGGGTGCTGAGCCTGTTCGGCCCCAATGGTGCCCTGCCCACGCACCTGACCGAATACGCCCGCGAGCGGGCCATGCACCACGGCGACCGCACCTTCGCGGCCTTTGCCGACATGCTGCTGCATCGCTTCGGCCTGCTCTTCTACCGGGCCTGGGCGCGCGCCAACCCGGTGGTGGGCATGGATCGCAGCCGCGACGCGCCCATCGTGCGCCATGTGGGCGCCCTCATCGGCCTGGCCGAGCCGTCGCTGCGCGAGCGCGACGCCCTGGGCGACTTCCCCAAGCTCTATTTCGCCGGCCGCCTGGCTCGCTCGGCGCGCGACGCCGATGGCCTGCAGAGCTGGATCGCGCTGCGCTTTCGCGTGCCGGCCCTGGTGCAGCAGTTCAGCGGCCACTGGATGCCGCTGGGGCTCGAGGAGCGCACCCGTCTCGTCAAGCACGACGGCGTGGCCCTGGGTCGCGGTGCCGTGCTGGGCCGCCAGGTCTGGGATGTGCAGCACAAGTTCCGCATCGAGATCGGCCCCCTGGGCTGGGAGGCATTCCAGGCCTTCCTGCCGTCGGGCCCGCATCTGCCGGCCCTGCAGGCCATGGTGAGGCAATACGTCGGCCAGGAGTTCGCCTGGGATGTGCGCCTGCGCCTCAAGCCCGCCGAGGTGCCGGCCTGGCCGCTGGGCAAGCGTCCCGGCGTCGGCATGCTGGGCCGCAGCGCCTGGCTCAACAGCCAGCGCCCGCGCAAGCGTGCCGACCAGCTGCTGATGAACGTCGAGAGCATCTGCCGGGGGGCGCTGAAACCCTCGCTTGCCCCCAAGCATCAGATGTAGCGCGCTCAGAGCGGAACCGAACGGCGCCCTTGGTCACTTAGCACCGAGGAGAACTGGAAATGACTGACATCAGCCGCCAAGCCCTGTTCGGCAAGCTCAACCCGCTGGCCTACAAATCCATCGAAGGCGCCACCGTCTTCTGCAAGCTCAGGGGCAACCCTTATGTCGAGCTGGTGCACTGGATCACCCAGCTGCTGGAGAACAACGAGTCCGACGTCAGCGCCATCGTGCGCCACTACGGGCTGGACGCCGCCGCGCTTGCGCGTGACGTGACAACGGCGCTGGACCGCCTGCCGCGCGGCTCCACCGCCATCAGCGACTTCTCCGAGCACATCACCCACGCCATTCAGCAGGGCTGGGTCTATGCCACGCTGATGTATGGCGACGCCCAGGTGCGCAGCGGCCACCTGCTGCTGGCGCTGCTGTCCACGCGCACGCTGCGTGAAGCGCTGTTCGGCATCTCGCGCCAGTTCGAGAAAATCAAGGCCGATGACCTGGCCGACAAGCTGCAAAGCCTGGTCGGCAAGACCGGCGAAGCGGGCCTGGGCGCCACCGACGGCAGCGCGTTGAACAGCGCGCAACCCGGCCAAGCCGAGGGCGCGATGGCTCCCGCCGCCATGGGCCGCCAGGAGGCGCTGAAGAAGTTCACCGTCGACCTGACCGAGAAGGCGCGCAAGGGCGAGATCGATCCGGTGACGGGCCGCGACGACGAGATCCGCCAGATCGTCGACATCTTGATGCGCCGCCGCCAGAACAACCCGCTGCTGACCGGCGAGGCCGGCGTCGGCAAGACGGCCGTGGTGGAGGGCTTTGCGCTGCGCCTGGCGCGCGGCGACGTGCCTCCGCCCATGCAGGGCGTGACGCTGCTGACGCTCGACATCGGCCTGCTGCAGGCCGGCGCGTCGATGAAGGGAGAGTTCGAGCAGCGCCTGCGCCAGGTCATCGACGAGGTGCAGGGCAGCCCCACGCCCATCATCCTGTTCATCGACGAGATCCACACCCTCGTCGGCGCGGGTGGCGCCGCCGGCACGGGCGACGCGGCCAACCTGCTCAAGCCCGCTCTGGCGCGCGGCAACCTGCGCACCGTCGGCGCCACGACCTGGGCGGAGTACAAGAAGTACATCGAGAAGGACCCGGCCCTGACCCGCCGCTTCCAGACCGTGCAGGTCGAGGAGCCCGACGAGAAGAAGGCCATCCTGATGCTGCGCGGCGTGGCCACCGTGCTGGAGAAGCACCACAAGGTCCAGCTGCTGGACGAGGCCATCGAGGCCGCCGTCAAGCTGTCGCACCGCTACATCCCGGCCCGTCAGCTGCCCGACAAGGCCGTCAGCCTGCTGGACACCGCCTGCGCCCGCGTGGCCGTCAGCCAGCACGCGATGCCGGCCGAGGTCGAGGACTGCAAGCGTCGCATCGAATCGCTGGAGATCGAGCAGGGCATCATCGGCCGCGAGGCCCAGGTGGGCGTGCATATCGGCGACCGCGGCGTGTCGGTGGAAGAGAAGCTGGCCAACGAGCGCGCGCGCCTCGCGACGCTGGAAGTGCGCTGGCAGCAGGAGAAGGATGTCGTCGCCAAGATCCTGGAGCTGCGCGCCAAGTTGCGCGGTGATGGCCAGCCGGTGGACGAAGCAGCTTCAGCCCAACCCGACCGCGACGGCCTGCTGGGCGAGATGCACGCCGCCCAGGCCCAGCTAGCCGAGCTGCAAGGCGACGCCCCGCTGATCCTGCCCTCGGTCGACGCGCAGGCCGTGGCCAGCGTCGTCGCCGACTGGACCGGCATCCCCGTCGGCCGCATGGTCAAGAACGAGCTGGAAGCCGTGCTGCGCCTGGGCGCCACGCTAGGCCAGCGCGTCATCGGCCAGCAGCATGGCCTGGACATGATCGCCCGGCGCATCCAGACCTCGCGCGCCAAGCTGGACAACCCCAACAAACCCATCGGCGTCTTCATGCTGTGCGGCACCTCGGGTGTGGGCAAGACCGAGACGGCGCTGGCGCTGGCCGAATCGCTGTACGGCGGCGAGCAGAACGTCATCACCATCAACATGAGCGAGTACCAGGAGTCGCACACCGTCTCCACGCTCAAGGGCGCGCCTCCGGGCTACGTGGGCTACGGCGAGGGCGGCGTGCTGACCGAGGCCGTGCGCCGCCGGCCCTACAGCGTCGTGCTGCTGGACGAGGTCGAGAAGGCCCACCCCGACGTGCACGAACTCTTCTTCCAGGTCTTCGACAAGGGCTGGATGGAGGACGGCGAAGGCCGCATGATCGACTTCAAGAACACCATCATCCTGCTGACCAGCAATGTGGGTTCCGAGCTCATCATGAACATGTGCCGCGACCCCGAGCTGCTGCCCGACCCCGAGTCGCTGGCCACGGCCCTGACCGAGCCGCTGCAGAAGGTTTTCCCGCCGGCGCTGCTGGGCCGCATCGTCACGATCCCGTACTACCCGCTGAGCGATGAGATGCTGGCCCGCATCGTGCGCCTGCAGCTCGGCCGCATCGTCAAGCGCGTCGCCGAGAACCACCGCATCCCGTTCGAGTACAGCGACGCGGCGGTGGAGCTCATCGTCAAGCGCTGCAACAACGCGGAGTCGGGCGGCCGCATCATCGACGCCATCCTGACCAACACGGTGCTGCCCAAGGTGTCGATCGAGTACCTGTCGCGCACGGCCTCGGGTCAGCCGCTGGCACGCGTCGCCCTGGGCGTGGCGGACGGGGATTTCTCCTACGCGTTCGATTGAGGCCGCAGATGAAGGCCGTAGTGACTTCCCGGGCCGAGCGCCGGGCCGCTCCCAAGCCGGCCCGCCGGGCGATGTGCTTGCGGCTCAACGCCGCAAGCATCGCCGTCCCCTCGGGGGACCGGTCGATGTACTCATCGGACGAGGGGCCGACACATGTCTAGTGTGATGTCCATCACCACCAAGCTGGGTGGTGAAAAGTTGCTGGTCTTGCGCATGGAGGGTCGGGAGCAGCTCGGCGCGCTGCCCGAGTGGCAGGTCGACCTGGTCGGCAACGTCAGCCTGCTGGGCGTGCGCGAGTCCATCGACCTGCACGCCCTGCTGGGCTCGCGTGCCAATGTCAGCATCGAGCATGGTGCCAAGCGTCACTTCAATGGCTTCATCACCGAAGTCCAGCGCGGTGAACGCCATGGCCGCTTTGACTCCTTCCGCATCACCATGCGGCCCTGGACCTGGTTCGCCACGCGCACGCGCAACTCCAAGGTGTTCCAGAACAAGAGCGTGAAGGACATCGTCACCGCCGTCCTCACGCCCTACAGCGCCGACTTCGCCTGGCGGCTGCAGGACGCCGCGGTCTACAAGCCGCTCGAGTATTGCGTGCAGTACCAGGAATCGGACTTCGACTTCGTCAGCCGTTTGCTGGAAGAGTTCGGCATCTACTATTTCTTCGAGCACACCAGCACCACCCACACCCTGGTGCTGATCGACTCGATGGGCAAGCACAAGGCCAAGACGGGCGACAAGACCGTCAAATGGTCCCACAAGCTCGATGCCACCAAGCCCACCCTCGTCGACTGGAAGATGGTCGAGGAAGTGCATTCGGTCAAGGCCGTGGTGCGCGACTACGACTACCTCGCGACGGCGTCTGCCATCCAGCAGGAGCACAGCGCGCTGCCCACGGCGGCGACCGCCAAGCTCGGCGACGCCGAGGTCTATGAGTTCCCGGCGCGTGCGGTGCAAAACCAGGTCAAGCCCGACGCGCAGCCGACCGCGGCGGCCGCCATTCGCGTCGCCAAGATGCGGCTGGAAGAGCTGCAGTCGCTGCAGCAGATCTACACCGGCACCACCAACTGCAACGACATCACGGTGGGCGCCACCTTCGATCTCGAAGACGCCCTGAATGCGGCCGACGACGACAGCTACCTGATCGTCGGCATGAACTTCCACGCCGAGTTCGCCGACCACGAGGCCATCGACGATCTCAGGTCCCTGCCGCGCCGCCGCGACGGCGTGATCGCCAATCTCATGTGCATCAGCACGGGCGGCAATGCCTTCCGCCCGCAGCGCCGCACGCCGCGGCCCATCATGTACGGGCCGCAGACGGCCATCGTCGTCGGCGCCTCGGGCAACGAGGTGGAGACCGACAAGCACGGCCGCATCAAGGTGCAGTTCCACTGGGACCGCCTGGGCGAGAACAACGAAAACAGCTCCTGCTTCGTGCGCCTGTCCCAGCCCTGGGCGGGCAAGGGCATGGGGCTGTGGATGATCCCGCGCGTCGGCCACGAAGTGGTCGTCAGCTTCATCGGCGGCGACCCCGACCGGCCCCTCATCACGGGCTCGGTGCACAACGACATCAACACGCCCATCTATCCCCTGCCCGCCAATTCCGACATCAGCGGCTGGCGCACCCACTCGACCAAGAACGGCGCGGCCGACGCTCGCCATGAACTGCGTTTCGACGACAAGACGGGCAAGGAATACGTCTGGCTGCAGTCGCAGAAGAACTTCCATCGCCACGTGAAGGAAGACGCCTTCGACTGGATCGAGATGAACGAGACCAAGAAGGTCAAGCTCACGCGCAAGGAGGTCGTCGGCGAGAACTGGTATGTCAACGTCGGCAAGGACGTCATGCACGACCTCGGCAAGGACTTGCACACCAAGGTCGCCGGCGACATCTTCACCACGGGTGCGGCCACCTACCAGCTCAAGCTTGAGAAAGACTTCAACGCCAAGGTCGGTGCCGACTACGGGCTTGACGTCACCGGCAAGACGGCCGTCAAGGCCGGCGGCGACATCAACCTGCAAAGCGGCGGCGCGGGCAACTTCAAGACGACCGGCAACCTGGTCGGCGAGGCCGGTGCCAAGCTGTCGCTGAAGGCCACAGCCGACCTGTTGATGCAAGCCGTCAACATCAAGGCCAAGGGCAGCGCCGAGATCGTGCTGGAGGCCACGGCCGGCATCAAGATCGTCTGCGGCGGCTCGGTCATCACGCTGGGCCCGGCGGGCGTCACCATCGACGGCCCCCTCGTCAAGGTCAACTGTGGCGGTGGCGGCGGCTCCGCCGGCGCAGCCGAGAGCGCGGCCGCGGCCGAGCCCAAGGCGCCGGAAGACGCCATGAACCAGGAACTGCTGACGTCCGCCAAGGCCACGGACTACGACAAGCTTTTTGAAGACCCCTTGACCGTCGGCCAAGAGGCGCCAAACACCGCCGCCGCGGCCAATGCGAGCGCGGACGCCGCAGCAGCGGCCAAGGCCGCCGCAGATACCGCTGCTGCCGCCGCGGCCGCTGCAGCCCGTGCGGCGAAGATCCGCGCTGCCGGCCTTGCCGGCGCAGCCGCCGCCCTTGCAGCAGGAGGCGCTGCAGCGGCCGCCTTGGCCGCGGCCGCGGCCGGCGGCGGAGGCGGGGCGGAGGACAACGAGGACGACGCGAAAAACGCCGACGCAGCCGCCCCACCTCCCGACGACGCCGCAGGCCCCGAGGGCGGCGGAGGGCCGGCTTGAACGCTGCCGCTCTGGCCACGGCCCAGATCCGATCAGCACTGTGGGACCGGCCGGACGGGCGCGTGCATGCCGTCGTCGACGGTGGTGTCATCCCCGGCCTGCTGGAACGGCTGCAGGCCGGGCAGTCCGTCGGCTGGGACTGCCTGCAGCGCGGCGCCCTCAAGCCCGAGGCCGCCGCGCAGGCGGCCTACATCGTCGAGCTGCAACCCGAGGCCGATCTCACCCGTTGGTTGCTCGGTGAAGCCTGCACCGCCTTCGAGGGATGGGGTGTGCTGATGACGTCCAACCGGCCGCTGCTCGCCATGCGCGAGCACAGCCGTGACCTCGCGGAGGTGCGCACGCCCGAGGGCCGCCGCCGGCCCTGGCGCTGGTGGGACCCCGAGCTGCTGGCCCTGCTGCTACCCGGCCTCGCGCCGTCGCAGCTCGACGCCTTCTTCGCGGCCGGGCAGCAGCTTGTCTGCCCGGCCGCGAAGCGCTGGACCTGGTGGCAGCGCCTGAACGGCGTGCTGGACAGCCAAGTCCGGGAGCGGGTGAACTGATGCTCCAACTCAACGCGGATCAGCTGGAAAAAGTCGAGGCCCTGCAGCTCAAGCGCGACTCGCGCGAGCTGCTGCAACTGCTGGGCAGCGCCTGGCCCGAGGTCGCCGAACAGCTCCACGCCCGCTGGCCAGCCTTCATCGAAGTGGCGCTGGAACATGCACAGCAAATCGGCTTGCGCCATGTCGCTGAGCTGGCCCGTTATGCCTCGCTGTGCTGCCTGTGGGGCGCGGGCTTCGAGGCCAAGCCGCGCTTCGAATGGGCAGCGGCCATTGCTGCCGACGCCACGCTGAGCCCGACGCTGCGCCTTCACCAGCTCACCCATCGCTCCCGCGAGGAACTGGTGCGCCGCGCCGCCAAGGCCGCCCCAACCGGCGACGCGATGACACCCGCCGGCTACGACAAGGCCCTGGCCGCCGTTGAAGCGGGGCTCGGCCGTGCAGCGCGTGGCCGAGCCATCTTTCTCGACCAGCCGCCGCCGCCCCGGCCCAAGGCCTGCGATCTCGCCGCCATCACCTTCGCCGTCGCCGAGCCAAAACCGCTGCAGGCCTACCAGGGCCAGGACGGCAGCTGGCGGCGCGTCGACCTGGCGCCCTGGGCGCCGCAGCCAGAAACCTTGTCCACACCGCTGGAAGAACCCCGCCTGCTGCCGGTGCTCAGCCGCGCCGTGGGCGCAGGCGCGAGCGCGCGGCTGCAGCTCGCGGTCAGCACCGAAGCCACCTGTGATGCCCACCACCCCGAGGTGCTGCACGCAACCGGCGCCGGCCGCCTGACCTGGCGCGGCGCCGACACTGCCCGCCTGAGCCTGACGCTGCATGCACCGCCCAGCCCGCCGCCCGACCCCAAGCTCGGCCCCGCCGGCATCGCCCACGGCGAGCCGCCCGATGTGCAGAGCGTCAGCATCAGCAGCTGCGGCATCCGCAACGCGGGCGCGCCACTGGGCCGCATCGAGCTCGGCCTGCAGGTGCATGCCGCCACGCAGCGCCTTGTCGAAGTCAGGCATGGCGCACTGCCCGCCCAGGCCTGGCCCGTCGAAGGCGAAGCCCCGCTGCTGAACGCGGCAGGTACCGCCTGCCATCTCGAAGCCGATGGCCATACCGAACCCGCACCGGCCTGGCTGAAGGCCTGGCAGACGCTCCAGCCGTTGAGCCGCGCCGGGCTCGAAAAACTCTTCATCGCCTGGTCTCGCCACATGGCCGGCAGCAGCGGCCGCATGGAGGCCGAATTGGCGCCCCTCGTCGGCCAGGCCGGCATCACCTGGGGTTGGCAACACGAAAAAGACGGCGCCGTCGCGCTGCGCGTGCAGGGCGCCATCGACTTTGCCGCCCTGGTGCTGGACCTGCGCCTGAGCGGCGAACTCGACTGGCTCGGCAGCCGAGCCCGTGTCAGCCTGCGCGCCCAGGGCCGCAGCGAGTGGCGCATGAGCCTCGCTGACGGCGCCGCGTTGGAGCAAGCCAAGGCGTCCTGGCGCCACCCCTTCACGCTGAGCCTCGACGCGATTGCCAACGGCCAGCCGGCCCTGCTGTCGGCCGGCCCGCTGGCCGAGCCGCTGCGCGGCGCCATCGTCGGCGAATGCGGCCTGCGTCCGCGCCCGGACGGACGTGGCCAGCAATGGTTCTACCGCCTGGCGATCGAGCCGGTGAACGTCTGCCTGCTGCGCCAGGACCCGCTCGGCGGCGCGCAGCGCCAGCAGCGCGAGCTGATCCCGGCTCTGACCCTCATCGACTGGAGTGGAGGCTGATATGAGGCCCCCACGCTCATTCCATTCACTGCCCCCCGAGGGGGCGCGTCAGCGCCTTCGGGCGGCCGGGCGGCGCTGACATGGACCGCCTGATGTGCCTGCACGTGCAGACCAGCGGCGAGCCCGTCGAGGTGCAGGTCAACGGCGTGCCCGTGCTCAGCCTGCCGGCCGGCGCGGGCAGTCAGTCGGTGACGGTGCACGAATACCTGCAGAACGGCAGCAACCGCATCACGCTGGTCGTCGCGCCGCCGCCCATCGCGCAGGCCGTGGCCGCGCCGAACGCACCCGCCCAGCCCCGCATGGCCGCGCGCGCCGCCCAGGCGCGTGCCCGCCTCGTGCTGTTGCGCCAGGGCAAGAGCCTGGCCGACGAGGCCGTGCGCGTGCTGGCGGAGGTGGCCTGGGGCATCGAGGAGGGTCAGGGCTTCGAGGCGCCCACCGTCGTGCACCAGGACCTGGAGCTGCCGGTTGGCTTCCCGCGCTGGCGCTGGCTGGACGCCCCCGTGCTCAACCCCGGCCCGCAGGACCGCCAGACCGTGCTCGCCGCCGTGCAGCGCCTCGCTTTCGACCTGTCACGCGGCAACCCCGACAGCTTTCTCGCCGCATGCCGCCTCAAGCTGGAGGAGGTCGACCAGGCCTACCAGCGCCCTGCCGGCCAGGGCGTCACCGCCTTGCGCGAGCAGGTGCAGCAGCTTTGGCAGGCGGGAGCTCTGGCGACGCTGCAGCCGCCCATGACGGAGAACCTGCTGCTGCGCGTGGTGGCCGGCGGGCGCCTGCTGGAATGCCTCAATCCCCTGGGCGCCCCGGTGCTCAGCAGCCAGAACGACGATGCCACGCTCGGCAACATCGCCTGGCCGCTGCGGCTGACCCTGATCGAAGGCAAGGTTTATGTGCTCAGATGAGCATCCATACCCGCTTTGCAGGGGTCGTCGCAGACCCATGCCGCGCTGAGAATCGCTCACCATGATTCGCCTCAACGTCACCACCTTCAACGGGCTGCCCGTGAGCCAGCCGCTGTCCGCCCAGTTCGACGAACTCGGCGGCGACATCGGCCGCGCGGACACCAACCAGCTGGTGCTGCCCGACCCCGAGCGCACGATCTCACGCGTGCACGCCCGTGTGCTGTTCCGCGCCAGCAGCGGTTTCGGCATCGTCGACCAGGGCAGCAATGCCATCAGCGTGAACGGCATCCAGCTTGGCAAGGGCCGCGAGGCCGCCATCAAGCCGGGCGACCAGATCCAGATCGGCGGCTATGTCCTCGTCGTCGAAGCCGGCAATCCCAGCGGCGCAGCGGCGGACCCCTTTGCCGACTTCTTCGGCATGGCACCGGCCACGGCCTTGACCCAGCCCGGCATTCGGCGTGACGTGGCGGCCGCCGACCCACTCGGCCTTTTCGGCGGCCCCAACCCTCCCGCCCCGCCCGCGCCTGCGCCGTCTTTCACCGCACCGCCACCGCCCGCGGCGATGGGTGGCATCCCGGCCGATTGGGACCCCTTCGCGCCGGTGGCCGCACCCAGGCAGGCAGCCGCCCCGGCGCCTTCGGCCGGCGCACGTGCCCTTGGCCTGGACCTGGGCGCCGGCGCACCCGCACCGTTGATCCCCGACCTGCCCGGCGCCAGCAGTGGCCGCGGTGCCGGCGGCGATTCGCTGGACATGCTGTTCGGCCTGGGCGCGCCCACGCCCGCCAGCAACAACCCGCTGGCCCAATCCCTGCTCGGCGAGGCCGTCGCCCAGCCCAATATGGCGGGCCATGCCGACCCGATGCAGGCCCTGGGCATGCTGCCCGCCGCGGCCGGGCAGGCGCTGCCGGACACGACCTCGGAGCTGAACCGGCCCTTCCTGCCGCCCACCAAGCCGGCCGCGTCACCCTCCTCGTCGGCCCAGCACCCGCGGCCTTCTGCTGCCTCGATGGCCGCGCTGAACGCACTCGACCCATCCGGCACGCTGTCGGGCGCCGTCGTGTCCTGGAACGACAGCGCCGGCGAGGGCCGCACCATCATCCGGGCGGGCAAGAAGCCCGAAGCCGCCGCGCCCGTGGCCGCGCCCGCCGCACCGCTGATGCCGCCGCCCCCTCCGCCGGCCATGGCAGCACCGGTCGCCCAGCCCACACCCATGGCTCCAGGCATGCCCGCCGATCAAGCCGCCCTGTTGGCCGCCTTCCGTGAAGGTCTGGGGATTCCCAACCTGCCGGCCGGTGGTCTCACGCCCGAGTTCATGCGGTTGCTGGGCCAGCTCGTCCACGAGTCGGCGCGCGGCACGGTGGATCTGCTGGTCGCTCGTGCGGCCCTGAAGCGCGAAGTACGCGCCGAGGCCACCATGATCGTCGCCAAGGAGAACAACCCGCTGAAGTTCTCACCCACGGCCGAGGTGGCGCTCGGCCACCTGCTTGGGCCGTCGGTGCGCGGCTTCATCGAACCCCATCGCGCCCTGCGCGACGCCTTCGACGACCTGCGCGCTCACCAGCTCGCCTTCCTGGCAGGCATGCGCGCGGCGCTCGAAGGCCTGCTGCAGCGCTTCGACCCCGCCCAGCTGGAATCGCGGCTGACGCAGAAGTCGGTGCTGTCCAGCCTGCTGCCCGCGGCGCGCAAGGCCCAGCTCTGGTCGGTGTTCCAGAACGAATACCAGCAGATCGCCGGTGAACTGTCGGACGACTTCCACCAGGTCTTCGGGCGCGAGTTCCTGCGCGCCTATGAAGCGCAGCTCGACGCGCTTGAGCAAGAACAACGATAGAAGGAGCCCCGTGCAAATCGAGCTCGCATTGATGTCGGAACAGGGCGGCCGCGACTACAACGAGGACGCCTGCGGCCACTGGCATTCCGAGCGCTACCTGTGCTGTGTGCTGGCCGATGGCGCTGGCGGCCATGGCGGCGGCGACATCGCGTCCAAGCTCGCCGTCAGCCATGTGCTGCAGGGCTATGCCAGCCTGCCCGCCCACCACCCGCAGGCGCTGGAAGCCCTGCTGGCGGACACCAACCGCGAGCTGCTCGCCCAGCGCGCCGCCAACCCGCAGCTGCGCAATATGCATTCCACGGTGGTCGTGCTGTCCATCGACCTGCAGGAGCGCACCGCGCTGTGGGGCCACTGCGGCGACTCGCGCTTCTATGCCTTCCGCGATGGCGTTCTCGCCCAGCGCACGCGCGACCACAGCCTGGTGCAGTCCCTCATCGACGGCGGCCTGCTTGACGAGGCCGGTGCTCGGGTACATCCCAAGCGCAGCGAGCTCTACTCGGCCCTGGGCACCCAGGGCGAGGATCTGCACATCAGCGTCGCGCCCCAACCCTGGCCGTTGGAGGGTCGCGAGGCCCTGATGCTGTGCACCGACGGCCTGTGGGAATGGCTGACCGACGACGAGATCGCCATCGCGCTGTCCTTTGCGGCAGAGCCGCAAGCCTGGCTGAACGACCTCGGCCAGCGCGTGCGGCTGGCCGCGGCCGACAAGCCCAACCACGACAACTTCACCGGCCTGGCCCTCTGGCTCAGGCCCGATTGAGGAGACCGTCATGCCTCAACACGTCTGCAAGGGTGCCCAGCTGATGTGCACCTTCGGCTCCAAGCCCAGCGCGCTGGAAGTGCTGCCGCTGAACAAGATGAAGACCAGCAACCAGTTTGCGGCCAACATCATGGACAACAAGCCCATGGTGAACATCCAGCCCTTCGGCCCGTGCAAGAGCATGGCCAACCCGACGGTCGCCGCAGCCACCGCGGCCGCCACGGCGGCGGCGCAGGGCGTGTTCACGCTGACGCCCATGCCCTGCGTGCCGGTCTTTCCCGCGCCCTGGGTGCCAGGCGCCCCGACCGTCATGCTGGCCAATATGCCGGTGCTGAACAACACCTCCAAGCTGATGTGCGCCTATGCCGGCGTCGTCAGCATCGTGTCACCCGGTCAGATGACCGAGATGGTGCCCTGAACCGGCAAGCGCAAAGAGAAAGCCGCCCTCGGGCGGCTTTTCTGTTGGCGTCGGTGTCAGCTCACTTGCGGCCAATTTCGACGCGCCGGTTCTCGTCGGCGTTGGGCTTGGCGGGATTCTTCGGGTCCTTGGAGCCCACGCCTTCGATGACCAGCAAGGCCGGATCGGTGCCCTTGCTGACGAGATAGTCGCGCACCGACTCGGCTCGCTTGATGGACAGGGCCTGATTGGCCTGCGGCGTGCCCGAGGCGTCGGCGTGGCCGATGACGCGCACCTTGCGGTCGCTGTTCTTCTTGGTCTTGAGCACGTCGGCGAAGACGTCGAGCTGTTTCTTCAGCACAGGCGGCAGTTCGGCCGAGCCCACCTTGAAGGCCGTGGCCGGCAGCGAGTACTTGATGGCCGGCTTGAAGCCCATGCACTTGAAGCCCGAAGCCTCCAGTTCCTTGCACTTGTCGTCAGGGAACAGGCCTTCGGCGATGGACTCTGCCGTGGGCACGGTCTTGCCCAGGTCGACCGCGTCGGCAGCGGACGCCGCCGGAGGGGGAATCTCCGGCGTCTGGGCTGCCGCACTCAGGGTGAGACCGCACAAGGAAAGGATCAGGAGGGGGCGAAACTTCTTCATGACGGGTACTCGTGTGGCGGAATGAACCGCTGTCTGAGTGACCGTCGCTGCCGATTGGTTCCCGATGGAGCGGGGAACCAAGCGCGCCCCACAGTCACTCAGTGCCTGATCGCAGGCCGCCGTGGCTGCTTACCGTCTGTTTTTCTGCTCCATTGAGGCGATCCCATCCATGACCTGGCGTGACCGAGTGATCTGGACGGAGGGCATGTTCCTCCAGCCGCAGCACTTCCAGCAGCACGACCGCCACTGGGAGCACCAGTGGCGCCAACGCCTGCAGCAGGCCGTGGCCTATGCCTGGGGCTTCGGTGCCCTGAGCCTGGACGAGGCCTCGTTGACACTGGGGAAGGTGGGCCTGGCTTCGGCACAGGGCCTGCTGCCCGACGGCACGGCCTTCTCCGCCCCCGGCGGCGATGCCGCACCCGCGGCCCTGGACATCCCGGCCGATGCCCGCAACGAGATCGTCGTGCTGGCCGTCACGCTGCAGCGCCCGGGCGTCGTCGAGACCGATGCCGAACAGGCCGCCGGCGCCATGGGCCCGCGCTTCATGGCCGCCGAGGTCAATGTCGGCGACAGCAATTCCCAGCTCGACCGCGACGCCGCCTTGCAGATCGGCCGGCTCAACCTGCGCCTGATGCTGCAACGCGATGCCGGTGAGGGCTACGCCACGTTGGGCGTGGCCCGCGTCGTCGAGCGCCGTGCCGACAACCGCGTCGTGCTGGACCCCAGCTTCGTGCCGCCGCTGCTGCATGCGCCGGCCCACCCGGTGCTGGACGGTTATGTGCGCGAACTCTGCGGCCTGCTGAACCAGCGCGGTGAAGCGCTTGCCGCCCGCCTGGCCGCTCCCGGCCGCGGCGGTGTCGGCGAGATCTCGGACTTCCTGCTGCTGGAAGCCGTCAACCGCAACCAGGCCCTGTTCAACCACCTGCGCTCAGTCTCGCTGCTGCACCCGGAGCGGCTTTACAGCGACTGCCTGACGCTGGCCGGCGACCTCGCCACCTTCCGCGACAGCCGCCGCCCGGCCCAATACGCCGAGTATGTGCACGACGACCTCGCCGCCACCTTCCGCCCGGTCATCGACGACCTGCGCCAGTCGCTGTCGATGGTGATGGAGCAGACCGCCATCCCCATCGAGCTGCAGGACCGCGCCTACGGCGTGCGCGTCGCCCTCATCCCCGACGTGCAATTGCAGCGCAGCGCCACCTTCGTGCTGGCCGTGTCGGCCCAGCTGCCCGGCGACGCGCTGCGGGCGCGCTTCCCCACCCAGGTCAAGATCGGCCCGGTCGAGCGCATCCGCGACCTCGTCAACCTGCAGCTGCCCGGCGTCACGCTGCGCCCGCTGCCGGTCGCGCCGCGCCAGATCCCCTATCACGCGGGCCACAACTACTTCGAGCTGGAGACCCGCGGCAACGAGCTGTGGAAGCAGCTCGAAAGCTCGGGCGGCCTGGCCATGCACATCGCCGGCGAGTTCCCCGGCCTTGAGCTGGAGTTCTGGGCCATCCGTGCCTGACCCCCTCTCACCCTGATCCCTGATCGGTCCGCCCCATGAGCGATCCCAACAACGACGACCCCTTCGCCGCCTTCGGGCAGGACCGCACCGTCATCAAGCCCAGCGCGGGCCGGGCGGCGACGACGGCGCCCCAGCCGCCGGTCCGGCCGGCCGCGGCCCCAGGCCACGCGCCAGCCGGCATTCCCGCCGGCCCGATCGGGAAAGAGGCCCCGATGGCGCTGGAGGCACTCACCACCGCCAGCCTCAACCCGCTGGTGGCCGCCGCCATGCCGCTGCTGTCAGCAGCGCCGCGCGTGCGCCACAGCGCCCAGCATCCCAACCCCGCCGGGCTGAAGGAGGCCCTGGCCGAAGGCATCCGCGCCTTCGAGGCCAAGGCGCGTGCGGAAGGCCTGCCCAACGAGCAGGTCATTGCCGGCCGCTACATCCTGTGCACCCTGCTCGACGAATCGGCCGCCAGCACGCCCTGGGGCGGCTCGGGCGCCTGGGCGGCGCAGAGCCTGCTGGTGCAGTTCCACAACGAATCCTGGGGCGGCGAGAAGGTCTTCGCACTGATGGCCAAGCTGGCCGAGAACGTGCCGGCCAACCGCAACCTGCTGGAGCTGCTCTACGTCTGCCTGGCCTTCGGTTTCGAGGGCCGCTACCGCGTCGTCGACAACGGCCGCGCCCAGCTCGACGGCGTGCGCGCCCGCCTGGCGCAGATGCTGCGCCAAGGCCTCAACCCCGACCCGGCGCTGTCACCTCGCTGGCAGGGTGCCGAACCCGGCGAGGGTGGCCTGCGCCAGAAGCTGCCGCTGTGGGTGATCTGGGCCGCCACGGCCCTGGTGCTGCTGCTGGTCTACATCGGCTTGCGCTTCAGCATCAACGGCGCATCGGACACCGTTTTCGCCACGTTGCGCGGCTTCGATGTGAAGACCGCCGCCGTCGCCGCACCCACGCCGCCACCCGCAGCGCCGCGCCTGGCCGGCCTGCTGGACCTCGACGTCAAGGCCGGCCTGGTGCAGGTCAACGACCTGGCCGACCGCTCCATCGTCATCATCAAGGGCGATGGCCTGTTCAACCCCGGCAGCGCCGAGGTGTCATCGGAGCTGCGGCCGCTGGTGCTGCGCATCGCCGAGGCCCTGCAGCGCATGAAGGGCCAGGTGCAGATCACCGGCCACACCGACAACCAGCCCATCCGCTCGCTGCGCTTCCCGTCCAACTGGCATCTGTCGCAGGCCCGCGCCGAGGCCTTCCGCAACCTGCTGGCCGAGCGCGTCGAGATCGGCCGCCTGCGCGCCGAAGGGCGCGCCGACGCCGAGGCGGTGGCTGACAACAGCACACCGGCCGGCCGCTCGAAAAACCGCCGCGTTGAAGTGACCCTGATGGTGCAGGACGGCCGTTGATCATGAAAAAAGTCCTGTCCTTCCTGTTCCATCCCGTCACGCTCGGCGTGTTCGGCCTGCTCGTCATCTCGGCCCTGGTCTGGTGGGTCGGCCCGCTGATCGCCTTCGGCGAGCACCGGCCGCTGGACACCAGCCTCTCGCGCTGGATTGCTCTGGCCATCGTCTGGCTGCTGGGCGGCCTGCGGCTGGTGTGGACGCAGATGCGGCGCCGCCGCATCAACGCTGCCCTCGTCAAGGGCATGGGCTCCGGCCCTTCCGCTTCCGCCAAGGAAGAGGCGGTGCTGCAGGAGCGCTTCACGCAGGCCCTCAGCCTGTTGAAGAAGGCCCCGGGCGCCAAGAAGGGCCTGTTCGGCGGCAGCTCGCTGTATGACCTGCCCTGGTACATCTTTGTCGGCGCACCGGGCTCGGGCAAGACGACGGCGCTGCTGAATGCAGGCCTCAACTTCCCGCTGACCGAGAAGCTAGGCCAGGCCAGCGTGCGCGGCGTCGGCGGCACGCGCAACTGCGAGTGGTGGTTCAGCGACGAGGCCGTCCTCATCGACACCGCCGGCCGCTACGCCACACAGGACTCCGACAAGGAAACGGACGCCGCGGCCTGGAACACCTTCCTGGACCTGCTGCGCAAGGCACGCCCGCGCCGCCCCATCAACGGCGTGCTGCTGACCATCAGCGTGCAGGATCTGCTGGCCCTGCCGCCCGACCAGCGCAAGGAGCAGGCCTCGCGCGTGCGCGGCCGCATGCAGGAGCTGCAGCAGCGCCTGGGTGTACGCGCACCGGTCTATGTGATGGTCACCAAGTGCGACCTGCTGGCCGGCTTCAACGAGACCTTCGGCCCCATGGGCAAGGAGGAACGCGACCAGGTCTTCGGCTTCAGTTTCCCGGTGTCCATGGCGCCCGGCGAGGAGACGCTGGCCAACTTCGGCAGCGAGTTCGCGTCGCTGGAGAAGCGCCTGCGCGAGCGCCTCATCGAACGCATGGAAGCCGAGAGCGACACCCTCAAGCGCGCCACCCTGTTCGCCTTCCCGCAGCAGTTCGGCGGGCTCAAGGGCTTGCTGGGCGGCTACCTGGAGACCGTCTTCGGCGGCAGCGGTGCGCTCGACGAAGCCCCGCGCCTGCGCGGCGTCTACTTCACCAGCGGCACGCAGGAGGGCACGCCCATCGACCGCGTGCTCGGCGCGCTGGCCCGCACCTTCGGCGTCGAGCGGCGCCTGACGCCACCCGCCGCGGCCAAGGGCCGCAGCTATTTCCTGAACCACCTGCTTCGCAAGGTGGTGTTCGTCGAGCAAGGGCTGGTGGGCCAGAACGCCCAGGTCGAGCGCCGTAGCGCGCGCTTGCGACTGGCCGGCCTGGCGACCCTGGGCCTCGTCACGCTGACGTTGCTGGTCGGCTGGGGCTTCAGCTACTTCGGCAACCAGCGCTACATCACCGACATCGAGGCCAAGCTGCCGGCCCTGCAGGACACCATCAAGGCCCTGCCGCCGACCAGCGGCAGCGACCCCTCGGCACTGCCCGAGGCCTTGGCTGCCATCCGCGACGCGGCCCAGCCGCCCGGCTTCGCACTCGACAACCCGCCGCTGTCCCTGGGCTTCGGCCTCTTCCAGGGCGACAAGCTCGACGCCGGCGCCCAGGTGTCCTACCACCGCCTGCTGCAACGCGGCTTGGCACCACGCGTCGCAGCGCGCCTGGAGGAGCGCCTGCGCACCGCCAACCGCGACAACCTCGAGTTCGCCTACGAGTCGCTGAAGGCTTATCTGATGCTCTACACGCCCGAGCATCTGGACGCTCCAGGCCTGCAGGCCTGGGTGGGCCTGGACTGGGACGCCAACCTCGAAGGCAGCCTGGGCGCCGAGAAGGTGGCCCTGCTGAAGAACCACCTCGACGCCCTGCTGTCGCGCGGCGCGTTTGAAGTGGCCCAGCCGATGGACAAGACGCTGGTGGCCAGCGTGCGCGAGATGCTGGGCGCCTACCCGCTGGAGTACCGCATCTTCAGCCGCCTGCGCCGCGCCCAGATCGACGGCGACCTGCCGCCCTTCACGGTGGCGGCCGCGGCCGGCCCGCAGAGCCCTAACGTCTTCGTGCGTGCCAGCGGCCAGCCGCTGACCCATGGCATCCCGGGCATGTTCACCAAGGACGGCTACAAGAAGGCCTTCCAGACCTCGGTGGACAAGACGGCCAAGCAGCTCGCCGACGAGGAGGCCTGGGTGCTGGGCACCAACGCGGCCACGGCCAAGCGGCAGGCGGCCGACAAGACCCTGGTGGAGCGCGTGCGCCGCCTCTACCTGGAGGAATACGTCAAGGTCTGGGACGCCTACCTGGCCGACGTGCGCCTCGTGAAGCTCAACGGCCTGGACCGCGGCATTGCCGTGTCGCGCCTGGTGTCGGCGGTGGATTCGCCGCTGGCCGCCTTCCTGCGCGCCGCGTCCAAGGAGACGACGCTGATCGACCCGGTCAGCAACGACAACAGCATCAACAAGGAGTTGAACAAGCGCGCCGACGACGCCGTCTTCGCCAAGGGTGGCGAACTGGCCCGCCTGGCCGGCAACCAGGCCAAGGCACCGACGTCCATCTCGCGCGACGGCCCGTTGGAGAAGATCGTCGACGACCACTTCGCCGCGCTGCGCCGCCTCGTGACCGGCACGCCGCCGCCGCTGGACGATGTGATGAAGATGTTCAACGAGGTCTATGTGCAGCTCAGCGCCGTGCAGGAAGCCTTGAAGAGCAAATCGCCGCCGCCCGCGGGGGGTGGTGGCGGCAAGCTCAAGGCCGCCGCCGGCCAACAGCCCGAGCCGCTGCGCGGTGCGCTGGAGACGCTGGCCGAAGCCGCCGACAACCAGAGCCGCCTGGTGGAGCGCCAGAGCCTGACCGGCGAACTGCAACCGGTCAGCGAGTTCTGCAGCCGCGCCATCGCCGGCCGCTATCCGGTCGCACAGGGCTCCAAGGTCGACGTGCTGCCGGAAGACTTCGGCCAGTTCTTTGCCCCCGGCGGCATGATGGATGACTTCTTCACGCGCAAGCTCAGCCCCCTGGTCGATGTCGGCACCAACCCCTGGAGCTTCCGGCCCACGGGTGATGGAGCGAAGCCGGTGTCGCCGGCCGCCCTGGCCGACTTCCAGCGCGCCACCCGTATTCGCGAGGTCTTCTTCCGCGGCGGCGGCAAGGCCCCGGCCTTCCGCGTCGACGTGCGCGTGCTGGAGCTCAATGACGGCCTGAAGGAGCTGACGCTGGACATCGACGGCCAGGTCAGCAAGTTCACCGCCGGCAGCAACCAGGCCGTCAGCCTGCAATGGCCGGGCGCGCGCCTGAGTTCGCAGATCAAGCTCAGCGGCCAGCCGGGCGGCACGCCGGTGACCTTCGACGGCCCCTGGGCGCTGTTCCGCCTCTTCGACCGCTTCGAGGTGCAGGGCTCGCCGCAACAGCCCGAGCGCTTCGTCGTCGTCATCAACCTCGACGGCCATCGCGCCCGGCTGGAGGTCACGGCCAGCAGCGTCTTCAATCCGTTCCGGCTGCGCGAGCTGCAGCAGTTCCGCTGCCCGGGGGCGTTGTGAGCGGCGTTGCCGGTTGGTATGGCAAGTTGCCGGCGCTCGGCGATTTCGCGTCGCGCCGGCTGACTCCGGAATGGATCGCGCAGTGGGATGGCTGGCTGGCCGCCGGCCTGCACCAGTTGCGCGTGGACGCGCCCGATACCTGGCTGAACGACTACCTCGCCAGCCCTGCCTGGCGCTTCGCGCTGCTGCCCGGCGCCTTGCCTGACGGTTCGGGTGAAGGCCTGCGCGTCGGCGTGATGATCCCTTCGGTGGACCGGGTGGGCCGCTACTTCCCCCTGGTCGTCATCAGCCCGCCCCTGCCGCGCCCCAACGACGGCGCCCAGGTGGCCGCGCTGTGGCAATGGGCCGGCCAGATCGAGGAGATCGCCGTCAACGCGCTGCATGACGACTGGAGTGCGGAGACGCTGGATGCGGCCCTGGCCGATGTTCCGCCTCCGACCTCCCTGCCCGACAACGGCCTGCCGCCGGCACTGGCCGCCTTGCTCAGCCAGGCCGCCTGGGACGGCCTGCAAGGCTGCAGCCTGTGGCTGCATGCCGGTGGCGGCCCGAGCGTGCAGCCCGCCCTCCCCCAAGGCGCGGCCTTCGCCGCCCTTTTCAGACCTTGAGAAGCTGTGAACGGACTCCGCACAGCCGCTCATCCCGCCGCAACGCCGCCACTCGGCGTTGCAAATGCTCGCCGTAGCCCACGCCACGGCTGCGCTTTGCGCCTTGATTGGCGCCGCCGCAACGGTCTGCTCGGCCGCGCCGAGCCCATTCACAGCTTCTGGACACCATGAGCGACTGGACCCCCAATTACGGCCAACTTTCGGCCCCCGCTCCTGCCTGGGCTGCCAAGCGGCCGATCCGCATCGCGCTGCTGGGCGACTTCGGCGCGGGCGCCGCGGCCGGCCGCCTGGACACCGGCGATGAGCTCACCCGCCGCAAGCCGCGCGCCGTCGAATTCGATTCGCTCGAAGATTGGTTGGGCCAGCAGAACATCACGCTGAACCTTCCGGTGGGCACCGACGGCGCGCCGGTCGAGATCCCGCTCGCCGACCTGGACTCCTTCCATCCCGACACGCTGTTCCGCGAGCTCGACCTGTTCAAAAAGCTCAATGACCTGCGCAAACGCCTCAACAACACCGCCAGCTTCGACAAGGCCGCCGCCGAGGTCGCCAAGTTCGCCGGCAGCACCCAGAAGGCCTCGCGCGCGGGCCGCGGCGCGCGCGCTCGCGGCGCCAGCCCGTCGGCCGGCGC